>NZ_BASE01000111.1 GCF_000813125.1 Mesobacillus selenatarsenatis SF-1 | reverse complement strand
GTTATGCGCGCCGCTCAGAAGCGACTTTAATAATTTATCACATCACAGCGTTGAATGTCAACAGCTTTTTTTGATTTATTTTTTCATTATCAAAATGTTGTTAACCTGTTCGCGACTGTTTCTATATACTATCACCGGAGATGCCCAGAGTCAACATGTTTAAACCTTGAAAAAGTTGGGAAAAAATTTCGCTGTTCTTTTTCTTCTATATAATAAAACAGCCAGCCTCCATACAGGAGACCGGCTGTAATTAGTTCTTATTTAGAAATCGTAATGATATTCTCGTCTTTCACATCTACATTGCCCTTCTTATTAATAACAATGCTTTCCCCTTCAGAAAGGTTAGTGAAAACGATCGGAGTGATAATTGATGTTGCATTCTTCTTGATGTAATCAAGGTCCACCTTCAATAGCGGCTGTCCTTTTGTCACTGTATCATTTTCAGAAACAAGCGTTTCGAATCCTTGCCCCTTCAAATTAACTGTGTCAATACCCACATGAATGAGGATTTCCCTTCCAGAGTCAGACAGAATTCCAATCGCATGCTTTGTCGGGAACAGGTTAACGATCTTTCCGTCTACCGGTGATACAACTGTACCTTCAGAAGGTACGATAGCAAAACCGTCGCCCATCATCTTGCCTGAGAAGACTTGGTCAGGCACTTCTGTGATTGGCAGGATTTCACCTTTAATAGGAGAAACGAATACATCTGCATTAGCATCTGCATCATGGTGCGTCTGCAATGCTTCTGGATTTACTTCTTCAATTTGCTGTTCAACCTCTGTTGCCTGGTTCGTTTCCACCGGACGAGGCCTTTTACCGTTCATGATATCTCTCATCTGACCTTTAATTGTCTCTGAACGCGGCCCGAAGATTGCCTGGATGTTGTTGCCGACTTCAAGCACTCCAGCAGCACCCAGCTTTTTCAGGCGATTTTTATCGACGTTATTAATGTCATTTACAGATACACGAAGTCGTGTGATACATGCATCAAGGTGGGCGATGTTTTCTTTGCCGCCCATTGCGTCAAGAACTTCATATGGAAGGTCTCCAGCTTGTCCTTTTGCTCCGCCTTCTTCTTCATCCTCTTCCACTGCTTCGCGGCCAGGAGTCATCAGGTTAAACTTGCGGATTGCAAATCGGAAACCAAAGTAGTAAATTACTGCGAAAACTAAACCAACCGGAATGACAATCCATGCATTTGTCTGTGGATTGATCAGACCGAACAGGATGTAGTCAATTAAACCACCGGAGAATGTCATACCGATTTTTACATCTAAAAGGTGCATAGTCATGAAAGATAGACCTGCAAAGATTGCGTGTACTCCAAATAGTACTGGTGCTACGAACAAGAATGAGAACTCAAGTGGTTCTGTGATCCCTGTTAAGAATGAAGTCAATGCTGCAGATACCATCAAACCGCCGACTACTACTTTTCTTTCAGGACGTGCTTCATGATAAATTGCCAATGCTGCAGCTGGAAGACCGAACATCATGAATGGGAATTTACCAGTCATGAATGTACCTGCAGTCAGGTTTTGTACGTTATCCGCGATTTCCGCCATGAAGATACGCTGGTCACCACGGACCACATTTCCTGCTTCTGTCGTATAAGAACCAAACTCAAACCAGAATGGTGAGTAGAAGATATGGTGAAGTCCAAATGGAATCAAAGAACGTTCTACCACACCAAATACGAATGCGGATAGTGTCAAGTTTGCATGAACCATGTTTTGCGAGAATGCGTTAAGCCCATTTTGAATTGGCGGCCAGATGACCAGCATGGCTAAACCAAGCAAGATGGCAGTTCCTGCGGTAACGATAGGAACGAAACGCTTACCTGCAAAGAAGCCAAGATAAGATGGCAATTCGATTTCATAGAACTTGTTGTAAAGAGCTGCGGCAATGATACCTACGATGATACCGCCGAATACACCCGTTTGCAGGGTTGGAATTCCAAGTATGTTCTGGTAGTTAAGACCGTTAACATCCTCTGGAGTGATTTGAAGAACAGTACCCATCGTTACATTCATGATCAGGTACCCGATAATCGCTGCCAAACCAGCAACTCCTTCACCGCCAGCCAAACCAACAGCTACACCGACCGCGAACAAGAGCGGCAGATTTCCGAAGACAACGTCCCCGGCATTTTGCATAACAGCAGCCACCATATTGACGCCGCTGTTATCTAAAAATGGAGCAAGCTCCAATAACGCAGGGTTTCTAAGCGCGGCACCAAGTGCCAGCAGGATACCTGCAGCCGGAAGCAGGGCAACCGGAAGCATCAGCGCTTTACCTACTTTTTGAAGAACACCAAAAGCTTTCTTAAACATAGGAATACCTCCTGAAATTTTTTCTCCTAAAGCGGTTACAAACATCAAAAAAACAAATAAAAAAGGCATGAGAAAGATGTATCAAAAGAAGCATACGGATATATTACCCATAAAACTCCATTTCAATTACATTCTTTACTCATGCCTGATCGAATCAGTAACACGTAAAAAATAATAACCTATTTAACTTTTTTCTGAAGCCTTTGCAAATGCATTGTCAGATAGACGGCTTCAGCATCGCATACTTGTTTTTTCAAGGTTTGCTGCATCACTTTAATGAGTTTCCACGAAAGATTGTAGCACACTGGATATTCTTCTTTCAAGAGGGTTGCAAATTTTTCTGGTTCCTCAACTGTTTCACCATTATTGACTCTTTCGATTGTGAAACGTATGTGGCGTACGAGCCTGGTGTAGTCAATCCCCTCTTTGTCGATTTCGACTTCCAGGTTTTCTTCAATCATTTGTACCAATTTTGTCACAAGCTGTGAGTGTCTGTTCACATCGGAAAGGTTCCGATTCATTACCGCGCTGTGAATGTGAAGGGCGATGAAGCCTATTTCACCATCCGGAAACTCAATCCCCGATTTATCCTTAAGAAGCTGCACAACCTCTTTGGCGATCTGGAATTCAGTCGGGTACAGCGTCTTCGTTTCGACTAAAAATGGATTTTTAAAATCCAGCCCATTGGCAATTCGGTTTGCGGCAAACATCAGATGATCCGTCAACGCGACATGGATGTGTTCATTCAATTGGCTAGCTGCTCTCTTTTTGATCAGCTCAATAGAAGAAATGATGGCCTCGTGAAGATCGTTTTCGACGAATGGCAATAACTTAATGTAATTTGCCCGCTCTCTTTCATCCTTGAGGACAAACATTTTCTCCGCCTGCCCCTCTTCGATCAAATCTCCCTTTTTCCGATTGAAGCCGATTCCTTTGCCGATCAGGATGACTTCCCCGAATGCAGGGTGGTCCGCTATCATGACATTATTGTTCAACCCTTTTTTCACTGCAATTTGGTCCATCCTGTATCCCCGTTTCAGCCTGTTCTATAGAAATATCGTATATAAGGGAGATTTATAAGTCAATCCGAAGCGTTATTTATACCCACCTCAATTTTTGGCAAAAAAAGATCCAGCCGCACAGGCTGGACCCTTCTTCTATTCTGTTAAAAATACGAAATAAAGCAAGAAAATCACAAAGAACAGATACATAATCGGATGTACTTCTTTTGACTTCCCTTTAACAATCATCGTGATTGGGTAAAAGATGAAGCCTGCTGCAATCCCTGTTGCGATGCTGGATGAAAGCGGCATTGCAATCATTGTCAGGAATGATGGAACGGCGATTTCAAAACGGCCCCATTCAATCTTACCAAGAGAAGAAACCATCAGGACTCCAACGATAATCAATGCTGGCGCTGTTACAGCAGAGGTAACGACTGAGAGCAGCGGGAAAAAGAACAGTGCTAGCAGGAAGAACCCAGCCGTTACAAGTGAAGCGAATCCACTTCTTGCTCCTGATGCTACTCCAGCAGATGATTCAATATAGGAAGTAGTTGTTGACGTACCGAAGATTGAACCAACAAGCGATGCAATTGAATCAGCGAAAAGCGCACGGCCGGCGCGCGGCAGCTTGTTGTCTTTCATCAATCCTGCCTGGTTGGCAACGGCTACAAGAGTACCTGCGTTATCAAAGAAATCAACGAACAGGAATGTCAGGATGATTCCGAGCATTGTTGCTGTATAGAAAGATGGATCACCAAAAGCGCTGAAAACCGCTCCGAAGGTTGGCGCAACACTCGGCACTGCTCCAACCACACTTTCAGGTGTTTCAATAAGATTGAAGATCATTCCAACAATTACGGTAATGATGATTCCGAAGAATACAGCACCATGAATGCCTCTTGTGAGCATGATGACTGTAATCAATAAACCAAACAGCGCAAGCAATGTATTGCTGTTTGTCAAATCTCCTAGCCCTACAAGTGTTGCTGGATTATCGACGATGATCCCTGCATTTTTCAATCCAATGAACGTGATGAACAAACCGATCCCCGCTCCGACTGCATGCTTGAGTTCAACCGGGATGGCATTGATCAATTTTTCACGCCAGCCAGAAATCGTAAGGATCAGGAAGAACACACTTGAGATGAAGACCGCTGCAAGGGCATGTTGCCACGGTGCTCCATGGCTCAGAACAACTGTGTAAGCGAAGAATGCGTTCAAGCCCATTCCCGGAGCAAGGGCGATTGGATACTTACCAATCAGGCCCATGATGATGGAACCAACTGCTGCAGCTAGAGCTGTCGCTACAAAGACAGCACCTGTATCCATCCTCAAAGCTTCCGGCAGGTCCGGTACATCTGACAATGTGAGTATATTTGGATTTACAATAAGGATGTACGCCATTGCCAGAAACGTTGTCATCCCTCCAATGAATTCGCGGCGATAGTTCGTGCCAAGCTTCTCAAACTCAAAATACTTCTTCATTTTTTCATTTCCCCCTGAATAGTATTCAGGAAATCTGGCCAAAAAGAAAACACCTCGGGTTACCGGGCGTTGACTGAAGGCATATAAGAAAGTCCGGTGGCAATAGATTGATAGATTGCCAGCCATGAATTCTTCACCTCGTAGTCAAGCCATTTACGGTAGCTCGGTAGAAACTTTTGGGCCATATCCCCAAGATTATACGACGAATTATGACAAATTATTAAGTTCAGTATCATTCTAACAGGACTTTTACCCCTAGTCAATAAAAAAAAACGAACATTTTTAATGTTCGTTTTTAAATCGTTCGTATTTTACTCCCATTCGATTGTTGCAGGCGGCTTGCTCGTGATGTCATAGACTACACGGTTTACGTGGTCTACTTCATTGACGATCCTGGTGGAAATGATCTCGAGTACATCCCACGGAATCCTTGCCCAGTCCGACGTCATTCCATCAATTGACGTTACCGCACGGATTCCTATTGTGTAATCATAAGTTCTTGCATCGCCCATGACACCGACGCTGCGGATGTCGGGAAGGACTGTGAAGTACTGCCAGATTTCACGATCAAGACCAGCTTTCTTTATTTCATCACGGAGGATTGCGTCTGATTCCCGAACAATCTCAAGTTTCTCTTCCGATATCGCACCTAGGACACGGATGCCAAGTCCAGGGCCCGGGAATGGCTGGCGCCAGACGACTTCATCAGGCATGCCAAGCTCAGTGCCAAGTGCCCGGACTTCATCCTTGAATAATGTATTCAATGGCTCGATCAATTTAAACTGCATATCCTCAGGCAGTCCGCCGACATTATGGTGGGACTTGATTGTCTGTGCTGTCGCCGTACCGCTCTCGATAATATCGGTATACAATGTTCCCTGTGCCAGGAACTCAATGCCTTCCAGCTTTTCAGCTTCATCGTCAAACACATAGATGAACTCATTGCCAATGATTTTACGCTTCTGCTCAGGATCGGATACTCCCTCAAGCTTGCTGAGGAAACGGTCCTTCGCATCGACTTTGATCACATTCATATTGAAGCCATCAGCTAGAGTTTTCATGACACCTTCGGCTTCGTCTTTTCGCAACAATCCGTGGTCGACGAATATACATGTCAGTTGGTCACCGATCGCTTTATGAATCAATACCGCAACAACTGAAGAATCTACACCGCCACTGAGCGCGCAAAGTACTTTTTTGTCTCCCACCTGCTGGCGAATCTTCTCCATCTCGATTTCAATGAAATTTTCCATCGACCAGTTGCCTTCGCATTCACAAACTTTGAAGACGAAGTTTTTCAAAAGGTCATTTCCGTAAACCGAATGGCGTACTTCCGGATGGAATTGAACAGCATATAGTTTGCGGCGTTCATCACTCATTGCCGCGATTGGGCAAGAAGGGTTTATGCCGTCCACTGTGAATCCCGGGGGTGACATCGTTACAAGGTCTCCGTGGCTCATCCAGACAACCTGCTCTCCCGGTGTTCCCTCAAATAATCTGTTCTGGTTATGCAGAGTCAGCAAAGCTTTGCCATATTCACGGTTCTTCGCCTTCTCGACCTTGCCGCCGAAATGCATCGTCATCAGCTGCATTCCGTAGCAGATTCCTAAAATCGGCAAACCCAGCTCGAAAATTTCTTCATCACAGCGGAAGGCTCCCTCATCATAGACAGAGTTCGGTCCTCCGGAGAAAATGATTCCCTTAGGATTCATTTCCTTGATTTCAGCTGCCGTAATCGTGTGTGGATGCAGTTCGCTGTAGACGCCAAATTCCCTGATCCGTCTTGTGATCAGCTGGTTATACTGGCTGCCAAAGTCTAATACAATAATCTTTTCCTGGTCTTGCAACTCGGTTTTCATAAAGTCACCTCATTATAAATTAGAAACGCGCAAACTTCCGTAAACAGAAGGTTATGTAGATAGTATGGCATATTACCGCGTTTTTTCCCCATTAAAAAAGGCCAGAATCCTGCCGCCTCAAATAAAAGGAAAGCAGGATTCCAGCCCGTTACGAACAAAAAGAAACCTGCCTTCATAGTCAAATCATTTCCGGTGATTTGGTAGATACTTTCGAACCATATTATCGAGGATATATGAAGGTTGATTCTATATAGTTGCAAACATTGTATCAGTATAATATTTTAGCGGTCAAGCACTAACTTTCCGAATCATGAACTCCCAATACTTTTTCGCATTCCGCCACATTTCTTCATCGGTATCGCCTCGGTAAAGATACTCTTCATATTTTTCTGTGAGCCAGCGCATTTCGTTTGTCGAGAAGAATGAGTCCACATAATTGGCATAGTCGCGCAATGTTTGTCCCTTCTCTCTCTTCAGCCCGTATCTTTCCAGCTGCAGCAATAGGGCAATATACGCTTTTTCCATGTACTTGTTTTCCTTTTTGTACTTGTAGAGAAGGATATACAGGACAGGAAGCCACCTTCCTCTCAATCTATACATGATCGCGGTGAACACAGCCAGTACAAGTAATGTCAGGAAAATCTTCTGCAGGTTATCCTTCAGGAATGCTCCTGCGCTTTTCAGGCCTTCGGAAAAAGAAACCTTTGGCTTGTCAACCTGTGCCTGCTCTTCTGGCAGTTCCGGCTTTTCAGGAGCGGTAGGTGTTGTATCTTCCTCTTCCTCTTGTCCCGTCTGGGTTTGCGAGTCGTCTTTATTGTCATACTCAAATTGAACGTTGTTTGAAAAACCTTGCGTCGGCTCAAATGGTACCCAGCCGACACCAGGGAAATATCCCTCTACCCAGGAGTGAGCGTTGTTATTTGTGACCTCATAAAGACGGCGCCCATTCTCAAGTGTATCGATATATTCGCCTTCAGTGTAGCCCTTTACCCAGCGCGCCGGAATGCCAACGGATCGCATCATGACAACCATGGATGTTGAAAAGTTGTCGCAATAGCCGCGCTGAGTTTCAAATAGGAATTGGTCGACATAATCCTGGTCCTCTTCCGGGACAGCAACAAGCGTTTGATCATATACAAATTCGTTTGAGCGGAAGTACTTCTCGATCGCCTGCGCTTTTTCAAGCCAGGTCACTTTGTCTTTTGTAATTTCCTCAGCAAGCTCAACTACCCGCTCTGGAAGCTCTTCTGGTACCTGTGTGTATTTCGAGAGAAAGGCAAACTCTGTAGCCAGCTCTTCAGGCCCGGCTGCCTTAAGCTTCTCTACACTATACACCGGGTGATTAAAGTTAAGCGAGTATGGCCCAATCGAACCGGCTTGCCCGTCGGCAATCGATGTGATTTTCTCTGTTGTAGGATCAAGACTGAACTGGAGAGTGGAGTTCCCTGAAGATGCTTCCACTTCTGTCACGCCGAGCGGATAAACAAGGTGCGGATAACCGATCTTCGGGGTGACCCTGCTCGTACGCTGTTCTGTTTTAACTTCCTCTTCAAAAGGCTGCATCGGGATGTTTTGCTCAGGTGAAAATTCTACCGGCACGGCTGTGCCTTTGTCTGCAACCCATCCTTTCCCCGTATAAACATCCTTTGTCTCAATTCGCCAGTAATGACGTCCATCTGCTTCAGCAGTAAAAACGACCCGGTCGTCTCCGATGAACGGCCCTCCCAGAGCAGAATCATCCGTTCCGTAGCCGACTTTTTTAACACCGCCACTGCCTTCGCCTGAATCCTCATTGTACGAGGTAATGAACGGGACAGGGTCTGGCCAGATTGGATCAGCCTTTGGAGCTGCATAGCCAATCCCCACACTCAAGACAATCATGGCGACAAGAGGGATCATCCATTTTTTCGCACTTTTCAGGTTCTTTTTCACGACTTCCCTATCAGCGGTTCGGTAGTAAGCCAGCATCCCCATCACTGCAAAACCCGCAATGACTGTCCTGACAATCGCCGCATCCGCTTCATAAGGACTGAATGTATCCAGCACCGTTATATAAACCAGCGTCATGAAGAAAAACACGAAAATTTGTTTCCTGTTGATCAGCCAATATTGTATCAAGTATGCCATCAGCCAAAGCAAGGTGAAGAACAACAATGTCCGAAACACATTCGAAATTTCAGTCCATTCTGCATTGATGATAACCACTGAATTCACGATTACCTCATTGAAGAGCTGCCCAAACCATTCCAGGCTGAAAAATGTTCCTTCATAATACATAAAGTGAATGGAATAAAGGATGATGATGACCTTTATGAGAGCAGACGGCAAAATTGGCATATTGAAGTAGGACATCATCAGTGAGACAAACACAAAACCCAGAAAAACACCTAAGTGTCCAGTATCTGTCAACTCCTCCAATGGCCGCAGCCACTCCCATAGCAGTAGAAAGCTGAAAATATACAGTAAAAAGAAAGTGACATCTTTTTTGGATTTATCGATCCTCAACCTCTATTCACCTCCGAGAAGGCTTCCGCGAACTGGCCGTCATGTACCATGACAAGCCGGATTCCCCTGGCATTTGCCGAGGCTCTTAAATTCTTCTCCGTTATTGTCGGGGATTCTTGGCCATTTTTAATCAGGAAAATGCTCACTGATGCGTTTCTTTGATTATAGAAGGCAGCTTTTTCAATCAACTCTTTCGTCAGTTGGGCAGTAATCAGCATGATTGAATTGTTCTGCTGCGCTAAAAAGCTCTCTGCCTCAAGGACCCGGTCAAAAGATACGGGGCTCCCATCCTGAATTTTAGCTAGGTGATGGAGAAGCTGTTGCTGGTGGGCTTCCCCGCCGCGTGCCGGAAACGCCTTGCGCTCAGCGCTTAATGTCAACAAGCCCACCTGTGCGCCTTTTCGTAAAATTGCCCTGATAACCGAAGCTGTGAACGAAACGACGACTTCAAAACGCGGTTCAGGGGCACAATCCATTAAAATGACCACATCATGTGACTGCCTCTGTTCGAATTCCTTCGTCATAATGTCATTCCGCCTTGCAGTCGCCTTCCAGTTGATCCACGAAAAGCGGTCACCCGGCTGGTACTCACGAACTCCAATCGCCATTGACGTATCACGCTGGACACGCTCCTTCGAGGCGGTCATACCCTGGTCAAAATGATGGGCAACCGGCCTATAAACCATATCCTGATAAGCAGGATAAACGAGAATCTTATTTTCTACTGGCAAGACCTTCTCTTTTTCAATTAATCCGAGTGGATCCCCCGTTTTCAACTTGATTCCCATTAATGTATGCTCACCTCGAGGAAGGTTTTCAATGGAATAGTCAAAACCGAATACCCGGTTGAATCCCGGAAACAACATCGTTTTCGCCTTTTGCAAATCCCTGTTCCCGGAAAGTGTATCACCGACCTCTTCTTCCCCGATCGCATAAAACAGCGGGAATGCCACCTTCCTTTCAAGCACAATGCTAGCCTTGAACTTCTCACCAGCGTTATATTCGTGCTTCGTATACACCCTTTCCGCCTTGATATCCTTAATGGAATAAAAACCGAGACCCAGGGCATAGAGAGCGAATGGCAAAAAGCTATAAAACAGGAACCAGCTGACAAAACCTCCCTGGAACATCGCATAGGAAAAGGTGATCAAGATCAATAACAGTAAAACGATGAGCTTCCAAACTTCTTTGAACTTTTGGAAATACTTTTTCATATTACTTCACGAGCCTCTGGACAGGCACAGACACTCTCGCCAACACTCTGTTGACGACATCCTCGGTTGTAATCCCCTCGAACCTGGCCTCTGATTTTAAAATGATCCTGTGGGCGAAAACAAATGGAGCCAGGTACTGGATATCATCCGGGATGACATAATCCCTTCCATAAATGAACGCATACGCCTGGGCAGCCTTCATCAAAGCGATCGATCCACGAGGGCTGACACCTAGATATACACTTGAATGTCCGCGGGTCCGGTTAGCCAGTTCCACAATATATCGCTTAAGTGTATCGTCTACTACCACTTCTTTGATACTCTGCTGCAGATCGCGCAGATCTTCAAGTGATACAACAGGCTGCAAGTCTTCTATCGGAAGATTCCGCTGCGCCCGGTTCAAAACTTCCATTTCTTCTTCCGGTGCAGGATATCCCATTTTCATTTTTAACAGAAAACGGTCTAGCTGTGCTTCCGGCAGCGGATACGTACCTTCATAATCAATCGGGTTCTGTGTCGCCATGACGAAAAACGGCTTACCGAGCAAATGGGTCACACCATCTACCGTCACACTATGCTCTTCCATTCCTTCGAGCAGTGCAGACTGGGTCTTTGGTGAGGTTCTGTTAATCTCATCTGCAAGAATGATATTGCCCATGATTGGACCCGGCCTGAATTCAAACTCCATCTCCTTTGGATTGTAGATCGAAACCCCGGTCACATCAGATGGCAACAGGTCTGGTGTAAACTGGATTCTCCTGAACTTGGCGCTGACAGACTTTGCCAGTGCACGAACCATCATCGTCTTACCGACCCCGGGCACGTCCTCAAGCAGCACATGGCCGCCGGCAAGCAATGCAATCAAGCTTAGCTCCGCCACATTACGCTTACCCGTCATAACCTTATCAATATTTCCTAGAATTCTTTCAACTGTTGGATTCATCTGATTCCGCACCGAAATTTCCCCCTTAAAATCTATTTATCTACGTGAACTATTACTTTTTCACTCTAATAAGTCTATATTCGCTATTTTCTGTAAAAATCCTGTAATACTAAGCATGAAAATATAACCACTTAGTGATAGACGGAAAATTACGGGGGAATGTTTCATGATAAGAATAAAAAACGCAAGCGACTCGAGCTGCTCAAGGCTACGGCTCTCGCAAGATCATCAAAGAAGCAAACTCAAGTATGAAAACTGGGCTAGGCTCTGGAGCCAGAAAATTCTCGAAGTGAAATTTTATCACGAAATAAAAAAAACGGCCTCGTCTCGAGAAGCCGTCATCAACTTTTATATGAATTCTATTTAACTCGCAGCCTTCGGAATCGCACCCATGCCTTCAAGGATGATTTTCGCATCGTTATTCAAATACGCTTCGATATCATTCCGTAAAAACAGCAGCGAGTGATCCCTGACGATTACCTTCAAGCCTCTCAAGTCAAACTTTGAAGCATAGCTATTCACTGTATTGATGACCGCCATATCTTTCCTTGTAAGCGGCTGGTGCCCAGCTTCCAACCGTTTCGTCAAAAACTCAAGCAATTCCCTCGCATTTGACTTTAAACGGCTGCGATTCTCGTTTAGGACTTCGATGTTCTCTTCCATATACATTCTTGCAGCAGCAAAATCGAGCTCCTCGACACAATTGTTGATCCTGGCAATCAAGTCCAATACGTGCATTACTTTCTCCTCCTGGTGTACAAACTCTGCTTATCTTCTATATCGGCCAATCACCCAGCCACTCCATACTTTATGTAAAAATTAGGCTATTAGACTTATACACTGCGAGGTAATAGTAGGAGAATGGTCTAAGATATAGGCTCTTTTCTCAAACTTTGTTGCTATTGCATACAATATTGGATTGAATCAGCTATTTTTCCTTCGTTTAAGTTGACGTTTCCTTATGAGAAAAGAGCATGCAAACTTAATACCGACCTGCAAAATGAGTATATATTACGTTAAAATCGCCTTTAGGATTTTAACAACAATCGTTTACGAAAACAGCCAAGGTATAAGGTGTTGTTCATCCCTATTATTCAATTCAGGAGGCGGCTGAGATTCCAGCCGCCTCCTGCTATATCTCCTGAGTTTTCGTATTTTCATCTAGATTCACTTCTGCTCTATCTATGTGTCTTTCCATTCTCATCAACATAGATGGATTCAATGATGGTCCTTTCAAAAGGCTTACCTTTAGCGTCAACTCCCGTTACTTCTGTTGTTAGGTTGTATACACCTGGATCGGTGAGATCACCATCAAGCACCTTGCCTGTTTTCGAGCCTTTCCCTGCTTCTTTTAGCTTCTTTTTGCTGTCTCGGTCATATTTGATCCATTTTGTTTTATAGGAAGCTTTCACACTTTGATTTTTATCCTTTTTCAATTCAACATCAAGAGGACTGTCGATGCCGACCACTAGCAGATATGCCGCCGCTGGTCCTGTTACGTTCCATTTTCCAGCCGCTGGTTTTGCGATATCAAACGTATGGACCCAGGCTCCTTTAAAGAAGTCACCCTTATCCTGTGCGATTTTAGCTGCCTTATATTCCTGTCCATCTGGCCCCTTCAGTTTTAGTGAAGCCAGCTTCTTTTCACTAAGGAATGCCATTTGGAAGCCTTCTGCTCCATCTTCAATTACGAAGCTTTCCTTGATTGCTTTTTCAGCTTTACGGCCTTTGACAATCTGGTTTGTACCGTGTTCTGCCACTATGCTCTCAGCTGCTGAAAATGCACTCGCAACTGCTGGCTGTTCTGACATTGTATATGGCTTGAATACTGAAAAAGTATTTGAGCCTTCGCGAATGGTCGTATGGTTCCAGGCACCTTCCCGGACGATTGTTCCGCCTGGCAAACGGGAGCTGGCGACTGTGACAACACCGTCATTGGAGCCATAGCTGCTCAAATACAGACCTCCCCAATATAAAGCGCTGCCGAATGAGCCCCATTTATACCCGCCGAGTGTATAGTAGCGGTTCTTTGAAGAGTTTGAATGACTATCTGTAATGCTGCGGAAATAACTCATATTTCCTGTCTGAAGTGAGCGTGTCGCATCATTATTGTTTCCAACCAATGCTGCCAGCCACCAGGCTGAGCTGCTGTGCGCAAGATCTGAAAGCTGTGTGCCATGATGTGGCGATGAAAGAGTAATGACATTTGATACGTACTGGTGCGCACCGTAATGGACGAGCGCTGTCTGGGTATCGACTCCGCCTTTGCTGTGCCCGACCACTACCAGTTTCTTGTTACCGAAATACTCATAAATTTGTTTTAGTTTTCCAGCCAGCATCGCACCGTTATCCCACATATCCCTTTCTGGATACAGGTCGATGAATGCTGTTTGATAACCATTGGCCAGCGCGGTTTGATACATATCATTGCCGTCCCACCAAACAGACGCTGAACTGTTATACCCATGAATGAACACAATCGGCGCTTTGGCAGGATCCACCCATGACGGGTCAGAACCCAAGTACCATGTTCCCGGGACACCCGAAGTACCTCCACCCAAGTCGCCTGCTCTTGCTCCAACAGGTACCATCAACAATAAAACCATCAATAATGACATAATCCTTTTACTCCTTCTCAAGCCAATACCCCTCCTCCTTTTTTCACACATCATTAAAAAATATTAAAATGCTCGTTCGAATAGAAGGGTAATTTGACTTATTTCGATTGGGAAAATGGTATTATCTCTGGCCAAATTTATAGCCTATAATGAATTTTTTAACGCCTCTTTGAAAAGAGCTCAGCGTATTTTCAGCGGATGAAAATGCACTTGATATAGTAAGAGACTTGTTTTTTTAAAAAAAGCCTGCCAAAAATCTGACAGGCCTCCCCATTTTACTCTCCAACAATCTTTGCGTCCTTGAGCAAATCCTCAGTCAGTGTGATTCCTTCTTCTTTAGCTGCATTCTTATTAACGATTAGTTCCAGATTTTCAGGAAAGCCGACAGGTATTTCGCTCGGCTTTTTACCCTTAAGAATCTCTACGGCCATTTTACCAGTCGTGTAGCCCAAGTCGTGATAATCAAAACCATAGGAGGCAAACGTTCCTCGTTTTACAGAATCCCCATCACCGGAAAAAACCGGGATGTCCTTGTCATTTGCTACCGCGATGACAGATTCAAGCGCAGCGACCACAGTGTTATCCTTTGGTATATACAGTACGTCAACACGGCCGACCATCGATTCAGCCGCCTGCTTCACTTCAGAGCTCGTGGATATGGTAGTTTCCACCGCTTCTAATCCTGCTTCCTTAATCGCTTCCTTTGCATTTTTCACATTTATAACAGAGTTCGGCTCACCATTGTTATAAATGATACCGACCTTTTTCGCATCAGGGATGAATTTTTTGATCGCAGCGATTGTATTCTTGATGGCATCTGGATGAGTATCAGATGTTCCAGTCACATTTCCACCAGGCTTTTCCAGACTTTGTACAAGCTCCGCAGAGACTGGATCGGTAATTGCAGAGAACAGAATCGGTATATCCTTCGTCGCCTGGACTGCCGCCTGGGCACTAGGTGTCGCAATCGCTAAAATAAGATCATTCTTATCCGAAACCAGCTTTTGGGCAATCGATGCATTGTTATTCATGTCACCCTGTGCATTCTGGTAATCCAGCTTTAGATTCTTGCCTTCTTCATAGCCTGCATCCTTAAGAGCAGCAATAAAGCCCTCTCTTGTCGCATCCAGAGATGGGTGCTCAACAATCTGAGTAATTCCAATCTTAACCATCTTCTCTTTCTTATCTCCGCTCGCCTGATTACTGCCGCCACCGCAAGCCGCAAGCATGAGCATAGCCCCACTTAATATAACTGCCAAACTCTTCTTCATCCTTTATCCTCCCCAAATTCATGAAAATGGTTATGTATTCTCTTGGTGAATGAAAAAGCAGTCGGTCCTCCTTTTGTAAACGTTTTTATATTATTTTTAATATTCCGATATTAACACGTACTATTATTAAGGACAATAGAAAATTTTTAATTTAATTGTTATATAAACAATAGTTTTAAATGCTTTATTGAAAACAACTGAAAATAACAATAAAGGACCCTCATCAGTGAGAGTCCTTCTTATGCCAATTAATGTGAAAGTTGCTCTTAATATAATTAACCTTATACAAATCCAACGTGCCACTGTTTTTAAATTGGGCTCGAATCTGGCTTATCTTCTTTTTTTAACAATTTCCCTTTTTCCTTTTTCGGCTTTTTTTCAATGACCTCCGATCTAAAGTCTTTTAATATCGAGAATGACATAGCAATCAATACAAAGGTCAATGGAAAGGCACTGACTATGATGGCTGTTTGCATTGCATTCAGCCCGCCAGAGAGTATTAATACGATAGCAGAAGCTGATAGAAAAAGCCCCCAGACAATTTTGACCACATTAGGAGGGTTCAAATCTCCTTTAGCAGTTTGCATTCCTAAGACGAAAGTCGCTGAATCTGCTGAAGTGACAAAGAATGTAGTAATCAGCAGTAAAGTAATAATGACCAATGCACCCGAGAATGGTAAAAGGTCATATACGTAAAAAAGTGCTGTTTCTAAGTTTTGCCCTGCTATGTTAGCTCCTTCAAAGTATTCGAAGTAAATAGCAGTACCTCCAAATATCGCAAACCAGAAAGCACAAACCAGTGTAGGAATTATGAGGACGGCAATCATGAACTCCCTCACCGTCCTTCCCTTGGATACACGTGCTATGAATGTACCAACGAAAGGTGCCCACGCGATCCACCATGCCCAGTAAAAAATCGTCCAGTCCTTTATCCAGCTCGCTTGTTCTTCATTAAATGGAGTGAGTCTTAAGCCCATGCCTGGCAGGTTTTGCACGTAACTTCCAAGTGTTGTCGTAAATAGGTCAAGGACAAATCCTGTTGGACCCAAAATTAAAAATCCAAAAAGCAAAATGACGGCCAACACTAAATTGGCATTGCTTAAATACTTAATTCCCCTCTGCAGGCCAGTGCTGGCAGAAAGCAGAAAGAGGACCGTTACGATTGCGATAATAATAAGCTGGATCGTGAAGTTGTTCGGTACCCCGGCTACATAGTTGAGACCCCCGTTAATTTGTGCCGCTCCCAACCCTAAAGATGCTGCTACACCAAAAATCGTTGCAAATACTGCGACTACATCAACGATGGTTCCGATCGCTCCTTTTGAGCGTTCCCCTAATAGTGGACTAAGAGTTATACTCATCAGGCCAGGTTTCTTTTTCCTGAATTTATAGTATGCCAGGACAAGCGCGATGACAGCGTAAATAGCCCAAGCATGAAAACCCCAGTGCAAATAGGTGTATCTCAAGGCAATTTTTGCTGCCTCAGGTGTGCCCCCTTCACCTATAGGCGGATTGGCAAAATGTGAGATAGGTTCCGAGACTCCAAAGAATAGCAACCCAATCCCCATGCCAGCACTGAATAGCATGGCAAACCACGTTTTTCTTTTAAAGTCTGGTTTGTCGTCATCTGCTCCTAATTTTATTTTTCCATATTTGCTAAAAATCAAAAATATAGCAAACAGCAGGAAGAAAGAAGCTGCCAATTGATAGAACCAGCCAAATGAATCTAAAAAGAATGCCTTAGTTTGATCCATTACTTCACCTAATTGGACCGGAGCAACCACGCCCCAAATCACAAATGCACTTGCAATAACGAGAGAAATCCAGAATACATTTGAAACCTTACTCACTTTAGCCAACTCCCCATAATCGATTTCCAAATAAGTTATCGTTATCTTTCCCGAAATCAATGCATCGATTCGCGAATACGACATCAAGGAGAAGAACAAAATTCCCAAAATTCTGTACAAGTGTATATTATTATGTATTTATTAAGTTACCAATAAGGAGTATGATAGTAAGTAAAAAGGAAGTTTCGAGGCATACGAAAAAGTCCTGAACAAAGAAAGAGGTTTCCAAATGAATGCAGCATACTCTCCAACCAAAGAAACAACTAAAACAAAAGTTTTAGTCATCAACGCACTTTTCATTGCCCTGACCGTTGTAGCAACCATGTTCATCAACATCAGGCTCCCAATCATGGGTAATGGAGGGCTTATCCATATGGGTAATATCCCTCTATTCATTGCCGCTTTCGTCTACGGCAGAAAAACAGGTGCGATAGCAGGAGCCTTCGGCATGGGCTTGTTCGACATTATCTCCGGCTGGGCTTTATGGGCACCGTTCACTTTCGTTATCGTCGGTGCGATGGGCTATGTAGCTGGATTGATGGCGGAGAAAATGCCTGGCAAGAAAGTGTTTGTGTACTCCCTGGCAGTTGCTGCTGCCCTTGTTATTAAAATTGTAGGCTACTATTTTACTGAAGTGGTTCTCTACGGCAACTGGATCCAGCCATTCGGATCAATCCCAGGCAATGTAATGCAGGTATTGATTGCAGGGCTGATTGTCATCCCACTGGCAGGACGCATGAAGAAACTATTATAAAATACGCGAAATAAAAAACCCCCTATGGAGTTTGCTCCTCCATAGGGGGTTTTTTTCTATGTATTTCATTCATGGAGTGAGAATTATGCAGGTGCTTTCCTGTCGGCAAACGCACTGCTGATTTTGTCGATACACCATATAATTGTAGATATTTCTCGGGAAATTGTTGAATTTTGAAAGTGGGATTGTTCGTTCCAGGGAACATACTCTGCTTTCCTGTCTGGAGGCTATATGAATGAGGTGAATTAGCGTATCGGCAGGCGATATATGGCAAAGCATAGCCAAACATTTTAACCATCACGTATGACAGTTCTTCGTATGTATATCGGCCAGCAATACGCTGCATGATATAACAGGAATATCGCTTTATTTCCTAGTCTCTCGAACACTTTATTTCCTGAATATCGCTGTTAGCCATCCCCATTTTCTATTCTTTATTTCCTCTTCCAGACGTTTATTAAAATCACTTTGGGAGTTCCACTCATTCTTTTGCTCTTCCCGCATTTTCTGAATCTCTTTTTGCAGGAGCTCGCTTCTCTCTCTTTCCTGCTCCAGCAAGCTTTCGTAATGGGTATTTTGCTGTTCGATGAATCTTTCAATCTTCGAATTTGTTCTTTGTGCTGAATTTCCGATACTGGAGCTAATCACATGATGGTCCTGTTGGAGTTGGGCCACATTTGACTTTATCTGGTCCATATCGTTTTTCAACTGTATATTCATTTCACGTGCGGCTGCAAGTTCATTAGCGACAAAAAGCAAGAGCTCTTTTAATTGATTCGGGTCCTGCGGCAGATTTTCATATGTATCATTAAGAGCGACTTCCGTACTGCCCGCTCCCTCCAGCTTATCCTTTTGCTGAGTCACGAGATCCTTGGCTGTTTCGTCCAGGGGCTTGTCCGTTTCGCGTAACGCTACAAGCGCTTGAATATCCGATTGAACAAAGATGCGCCGGTCGCCATCCTTCAAAAACTCGTAACCATTGCGCTCGAGAATCTGGCCATACTTCCGGACAGTAGGAGTAGCAATCCCCACTTCCTCTGCCACTTCCTTCGTTGAGAATGCCTGTTCATTCGGTTGTATATCGTGTCGCATATCGCACCTCCTATCATCCAATATGACGAGTTTCAACAATAATTGCAAGAGTCATATCGTCTATATTTCTATTCTAGCAGATAGATCGCTATCTATATATTGTTTAGACGGCATCTGCCATACGAAATTTCTTTACTGAGTAAAGAAGGAGAATCTAAAAGGATTGAAGGGGGACTTAGGCTGTTACTTAAAAAATTGATGCAAAAAGGAGCCATCCCCAAAGGGACAGGTCCTTTTAAAGGGTCCTTTATAGCGGAATTACATCATTCCTAAATTGGATATTGCTAGGCTAGTTTCGGATTACCCAAAAAGTGCTATTGCCGTTTATTATTTTTTAGGAAAGTATTTAACAAAAAGAGCCAAATTGAACAGTTGTTTGTCAGTCTTTTTGTATATCGAGAAACATATACTCAGTAAGAATGACTTTAAAATAGGAGGATATAAATGACAAACAACGATCTGTTAAGCTTCTATGATCCCTATGTTTATCAGACATTAGCAACCATTGTTGGGAATATGGTTACTGTTCAAACCATAAGAGGTAGCGTTCGTGGCTCCTTGAAAAATGTATTGCCAGATCACATTGTTGTCGAATCTAACGGAACTCCCTTTTTTATTCGAACCCAGCAAATCATTTGGGTTTTTCCTGGTTAACAAAAAAGAAGTGGAGGGGAGATAATGTTTAAAAGAATAAATAAATTGGCAATTGAACTTCCTACACCCGCACATGGCGACATGAATGCTGCAGCAGCAGTACAAGAGCTCCTGGGTGGGAAGTTTGGGGAGATGTCTACTTTAAATAACTATATGTTTCAGTCTTTTAACTTCAGAAATAAAAAAAAGCTTAAGCCATTCTATGAGTTAGTGGCGAGCATTACAGCAGAAGAATTTGGTCATGTAGAACTTGTTTCTAATACAATTAATCTGTTATCGGTAGGTAATACTTTTCCAGGGAATCCTGATATCACTCCACTTCAGAATGGGCTGGATGCGAGAAACACCCACCATTTTATTTCTACAGCTCAAACGGCTATACCAGGTGATTCAATGGGAAGACCTTGGACTGGTGATAATGTTTTTAACAGCGGTAATCTGGTTTTGGATTTAACACATAATTTTTTCCTCGAGATTGGTGCACGTACACATAAAATGAGAGTTTATGAGATGACTGATAATCCAGTTGCCAGAACCATGATTGGGTATTTGCTTGTTCGTGGAGGAACACATGTCCTCGCCTATGCGAAAGCAATCGAAATTGCTACAGGGGTAGACTTGACGAAAATGCTTCCAGTTCCAAATCTTGATAACTCAAAATTTGATTATGCCAGACCATTCATAGAACAAGGCTTAAGCAATGTGCTATATACATGGAGCGAAACAGAATACAGGGATATCGGAATGATTTGGAAAGGAACAAATCCGGAAAATGGGCAACAGCTTGAAGTGAAAATTGGTACTCCTGAAGGCGGGCCAATTCCAGACTTAGAGGAACTACCTGAAGAGTTTGCTCCTGGTATCACTAGGGACGATTATGAATTAATCAAAAAACGTTTAATGGCAAAATTATAATGGATTTTTTACAGGAAAAATAAAAGACCAGATTCTGCTATTGGGGAATCTGGTCTTTCTTCTTTGTTTAGCGGGTTAGACTGCTTTCATTTAGAACTCACTTGGGCTAGGGGCTTATATCAGAATTGATCAGCCGTAAAGCTTAATACACTCATGTTTTTTTCCTTGCCATAATCCCTGTCTCAGCAGAAAACCACATACAGATGACCAAATGACCAAGAATGTCTATCTCCATAAAACGTAAGAAATGAAAAAGAAGCTTCCCAAAAGTTTTTTCAACTAATGAGAAGCTTCTTTTATTTTATGTTAGAAAAATGTTAGCATTTCACTCTCATCTTACTAACAAACCCAATCATATCTAGGGTTGGAACGGATTATTACATCATTCCGCCCATTCCGCCCATGCCACTCATGTCAGGCATTCCAGCGCCACCTTCTTCTGGAATGTCGGCAACTACTGCTTCAGTAGTCAAGAACATTGCAGAAACGGATGCTGCGTTTTGAAGTGCATAACGAGTAACTTTAGTTGGGTCAACGATACCAGCTTCGATCATGTTTACCCACTCGCCAGTTGCAGCGTTGAAGCCTGTGCCGACTTCTTCGCGCTTAAGGCGCTCAACGATTACAGAACCTTCAAGGCCTGCGTTGTGAGCGATTTGGCGAACTGGTTCTTCCATAGCTCGAAGGACGATGTTAATGCCAGTTGCTTCGTCGCCTTCAGCCTGGATTCCAGCCACTTTGTTGTATACGTTAAGAAGCGCTACGCCACCGCCTGATACGATACCTTCTTCAACTGCAGCGCGAGTTGAGTTAAGAGCATCTTCAATGCGAAGCTTGCGTTCCTTCAATTCAGTTTCAGTAGCAGCACCAACCTTGATGACTGCAACACCGCCAGCTAACTTAGCAAGGCGCTCTTGTAATTTTTCACGGTCAAATTCAGAAGTTGTTTCTTCCATTTGAACGCGGATCTGGTTTACGCGGCTTTCGATTTGAGCGCTGTCTCCAGCACCTTCAACGACTGTTGTGTTTTCTTTTGTAACAACAACTTTAGAAGCGCGTCCAAGTGATGTGATTGTAGCAGACTTAAGCTCACGGCCAAGCTCTTCAGTGATCACTTCACCGCCAGTCAAAGCAGCGATGTCTTCAAGCATAGCCTTACGGCGGTCACCGAAGCCAGGAGCCTTAACAGCTACTGCGTTGAATGTTCCGCGAAGCTTGTTGACTACTAATGTAGCAAGTGCTTCACCTTCAACATCTTCAGCAACGATCAATAATGGCTTGCCTTGCTGGACAACTTGCTCAAGGACAGGAAGGATTTCCTGGATATTGCCGATTTTCTTGTCAGTGATCAAGATATATGGGTTTTCAAGAACTGCTTCCATCTTGTCAGAATCAGTTACCATGTAAGGAGATGCATATCCGCGGTCGAACTGCATACCCTCAACAACATCCAATTCTGTAGTGAAGCCTTTAGATTCTTCGATTGTGATAACGCCGTCATTGCCAACGCGCTCCATTGCTTCTGCAATCAATTGGCCAACTTCTTCGTCAGCAGCAGAGATAGCCGCAACCTGTGCGATAGAAGCTTTGCTTTCGATTGGTTTAGAAATAGCTTTTAACTCTTCAACAGCAGTAATAACAGCCTTTTCAATACCTTTGCGGATTCCCATTGGGTTAGCACCGGCAGTAACGTTCTTAAGTCCTTCGCGGATCATCGCCTGTGCAAGAACCGTTGCAGTAGTTGTACCGTCACCAGCAACATCGTTCGTCTTGCTTGCTACTTCAGCAACAAGCTTAGCACCCATATTTTCAAATGCATCTTCAAGTTCGATTTCTTTCGCAATCGTAACACCATCGTTAGTGATAAGTGGTGAACCGAATTTCTTCTCAAGAACCACGTTGCGTCCCTTTGGTCCAAGAGTTACTTTTACTGCGTTTGCAAGAGAATCAACCCCGCGAAGCATCGCGCGGCGTGCTTCTTCACTGAACTTAATTTCTTTAGCCATTGTAAAAAAACCTCCTCAGGATTTTAATTATTATGTTAATTTTTCACATTTAGTGTCTAGCTCCAGCGCCTAGTCCCTCGAGTCGCTTGTTTAGTGTCGCCTCCTAGAAACTCCGAAACTTCAACTCCGTCGGCAGAAGCAGAAAGCGCTTCTTTGTCGGAGTCTCCAGTTTCTGCGTTTCTGGACAGTCGGCTATACATATCGTTTTCGATCCTGCCAATGAAGTCAAAGAACGACTTCACTGGCAGGCTCTCCAGCGCTTGTCGGGCCTGACCAAGGCGCTTCCGCTTTTCTATTCTACTACTGCTAGAATGTCGTTTTCACGTAGGATCAGGTACTCAGTTCCCTGGTACTTCACTTCTGTGCCTGCGTATTTTGAGAAGATAATGCGGTTTCCGACTTCAACTTCAAGAGCAACACGCTCACCGTTTTCAAGAACACGGCCAGTTCCAACAGCTACGACTTTACCTTCTTGAGGTTTTTCTTTCGCTGTGTCGGGTAAAACGATACCGCTTGCAGTTTTTTCTTCAGACTCAACAAGCTCGATAATAATGCGATCTCCTAGTGGCTTGATCAAGTGAAACAACCTCCTCAAATTATATGTAGATTATTTTTTATTAGCACTCGCCTCAATAGAGTGCTAACACAATTTATATAATAATGAATCTCCATTTTTTTTGCAAGCGTGAAGCCTAACTTTTTTTATAAAATTTAGCAGTTAAATCTAACCGCTTTCCCTTCGACAGCAAGTCCTATATTTCGCGTTTTGATAGGCTGACTGACTAAAAAAGGACACCTTAAAGAGTATGCCGGTTCAAAGGAATTTTAACCAAAACATTCTTGAGACGCCCTGATATTTGAACTTTCCTGATGATTACTAGTAAAATGGATAGATAGCATTCTTATAATAGCTTTTATGGCATACACATAGACCGATCCGAATAGAAGGAGATTATCATATTGAAAAAGGAATACTGGTACGTCATTATTGCCTATATTGTCATGCAGCTCTCAAGCCTGATCGGCATTCCGATTGTTGCCTTTATCGGAGCTGCAATGGGAAAAAGCCTTAAGGAAATGGAGACCCTCTCGATTCCATACTGGCTCGTGATCAGCTTTTCACTCACACTTGTAATCGTGCTCCTGCTTCTTAGGAAAGAACGCAGGACAGAGACTGACCTGCGTGATGCTTCATCACCGGCAAGCTCTGCTGCCTGGGCATTCGCAGGTGTATTCCTTGCTCTGTTCGCACAATCAATCGCGGCTAGCATCGAAAACATGATTGGTATTGAAATGGGCTCGGAGAATACACAGGAAATCATTAAATTGATTGAAATGTTCCCAGTTATCATTTTGGTTAGCTCAATCATCGGCCCTATATTAGAAGAAATCGTCTTCCGTAAAATCATTTTCGGCAGCCTGCACAAGAAAATGAATTTCTTCTTTTCCGCACTGATCAGCTCTGTCATTTTTGCACTTGCGCATATGGAGCCCGAGCACGTGATCCTATACTCAGCGATGGGCTTCACCTTTGCCTTCCTTTATGTAAAAACAAAGCGGATCATCGTGCCAATCATCGCCCACGTTACAATGAATACAATGGTTGTCCTGCTTCAATCCGTATTTAGGGAAGACATTGAGAGAATGATAAAAGAAGCAGAGAAAATTCAAAGCTTTATTGGGGGACTTTAAGTTATGAAGCAATCGCCTTTATTTTCAGGCATTGTCTATATCTTGTTAGGCAGCTTATTCACCTATTTCGCCATCCAGAATGTAAACGAAACAGGCTGGGGATTCTTCAGCTATTTGCTTGTAGCCCTTGCCACTTTCGACTTCGGATCTGGCATCAGGATGATTATGTTCCATTTCAAACTGAAGAATGCAAATAAAAAATAGCTCCTTCATGAAGGAGCTATTTTTTATTCGACTGATTCAGTTGTTTCAGTATCTGTTGGATAATGCTTTAAGAAATAAATCAATGACTGCAGCTCAACTGCCAAATCAATGTGATGGATCCTGATCGACGGCGGCACATTCAGCCTCGCTGGCGTAAAGTTCAGGATTCCCTTAATATTTGCCTGCACCAATCGGTCTGTTATCGGCTGTGCTACTGCTGAAGGAACAGTCAGGATAGCCACCTGGATCCCTTCCTCGACGACAACCTTGTCAAGGTCATCCATGTGGTACACTGCCACGTCGCCAATCTTCGTGTTAACCTTGTTCGGGTCTACATCAAAGGCAATCTCGATTTTCGTGTTATTGTTCTTGGAAAAATTATAATTCAAAAACGCTGTTCCCAGGTTACCGACACCAATCAAGGCAACCTTCGTCAGTTCATCCTGATCCAATGTCTTACGGAAAAAGGTCAGCAGATAATTCACATTATAGCCGTATCCCTTTTTACCTAGAGCTCCAAAGTAGGAAAAATCCCTTCGGATTGTCGCTGAATCCACTTTTACCGCTTCACTTAGCTCCGCGGATGATACCCTTTGCTTCCCTGAAGAATGCAAGTTCAATAAGAACCGGTAATACAGTGGCAAACGTTTTGCGGTTGCCTGCGGAATCTTCATAGCATCATTCGTCATTCTCCATCCTCCACCCTATCCGTTTTTTCTATCTCAACTTTTCTTCTCTCTTGAAATCACCGTTTTTACCGCCGGTTTTTTCGACCAGATACGTCTTGCCGATCACCATGCCCTTATCAACGGCCTTGCACATATCATAAACAGTCAGCGCACATGCTGAAGCTGCTGTTAACGCTTCCATTTCCACACCTGTATTCCCTTTTGTTTTTACAGCTGCGGCGATATTTAAAATATAGTCATTACCATTTTGCTCCCAATCGAACGAAAGGTCAATGCCTGTCAAAGGAATTGGGTGGCACATCGGGATGATTTCAGATGTCTTTTTTGCTGCCATGATGCCTGCTACCTGCGCAACAGCCAGTACATCCCCTTTTTTCATCTTATTTTCAGTGATTCTACTATATATATCTTCGTTCACGGTTATGCTTGAATGGGCGACTGCTGTACGGACCGTCTCCGGCTTTTCACTGACATCGACCATCTTCGCTCTGCCCTCTTCATTAAAATGCGTAAATTCTGCCATGTTAAAGCTCCTTTCTACCAAATAATACACTATTTTATAAAACTTGTGTGTGAACTTTGTTTCTATGTTCACAAATACATTGGTGGTTTTCGATATACCTTGTCACCTATTGCGGTTCGCACATATTGCCGTGTCTATATTAATGGGTTACACTATCTCTAAGGCAATAGAGGTGAAAAATAATGATTTTATTACAGGTTAATCAGCTATCAAAATATTTTGCTGCTGATCTTATTTTATCGAATATAAAGTTTGAAATACAGACCAATGACCGAGTAGCGCTTGTCGGCCGGAACGGGGCAGGAAAATCGACCCTGCTGAAAATCATCGCCGGATACGAATCTCATGACGGCGGCGAGATCATTCGCCCAAAAGGGACGATGATCGGGTATCTCGCGCAAAATACCGGGCTTGAATCCGAGAAAAGCATCTGGGATGAAATGCTAGCCGTTTTTGACCATCTGCACAGCATGGAAAAAGACTTGCGCCGGTTGGAAGAAAAGATGTCGGATTCTGTCATTCTGTCAAATGAGACTGAATACGAAAGAGTCATGAAAGAGTATGACCTTCTTCAGGTTCAGTTCAAGGAAAAAGGCGGCTACCAATATGAAGCCGATATCCGTTCTGTCCTTCACGGCCTGAACTTCCATTCTTTTGATTATTCCACAAAAATATCCACTTTAAGCGGGGGACAGAAAACTAGACTCGCATTGGCGAAGCTATTATTGACTCGCCCGGATATTTTAATTCTCGATGAACCGACGAACCACCTTGACATCGATACCCTATCCTGGCTTGAGCAGTATTTACAGGGTTATGACGGCGCCATCCTGATTGTTTCACACGACCGTTACTTCCTGGATAAGGTCGTGAACCAGGTATACGAAATCTCCCGCCATCAGCTGACGAAGTTCCCTGGCAATTACAGCTCGTATTTAGAGCAGAAAGCCGCGAATTACGAACGCGATCTGAAACTGTTTGAGAAGCAGCAGGATGAGATCAGCAAGCTGCAGGACTTCATCCAGCGGAACCTGGCCAGGGCATCAACAACCAAACGTGCACAGAGCCGTCGGAAGCAACTTGAAAAAATAGACCGGATGGACAGGCCTATGGGTGATGAAAAATCCGCATCGTTCAGCTTCCAGATTGAACGCCAGAGCGGGAATGATGTGTTAAAAGTGGACACGCTTGCGGTAGGCTATCAAAACGAAGTCGTTTCAAGGGATATCACATTTAATCTATCTCGTGGGGACAGCACGGCGCTGGTCGGACCAAATGGCGTCGGAAAATCTACTCTATTAAAGACAATCGTAGAAAAACTGCCTTCGATTACCGGCAATATTCAATACGGTTCAAATGTTTCAATCGGCTATTATGATCAGGAACAGGCAGAACTCAGCTCGAATAAAAAGGTTTTGAACGAGCTATGGGATGAATACCCTCTTAAATCGGAAAAAGAAATTCGCACCGTGCTGGGTAATTTCCTCTTTTCAGGTGACGATGTCCTAAAAATCGTTTCCACCCTAAGCGGCGGCGAAAAAGCTCGTCTGGCACTTGCCAAGCTTATGCTGCAAAACTCTAACTTCTTAATTTTGGACGAGCCGACAAACCATCTCGACCTTGATAGCAAGGAAGTTCTCGAGAATGCCCTGATCGATTATCCAGGCACCATCCTGTTCGTCTCACATGACCGTTATTTTATCAACAGGATTGCCACAAAGGTTCTCGAGCTAGACCGTGGCGGCTCAACTGAATACCTTGGCGATTACGATTATTACGTCGAGAAAAAGCTTGAGCAGGAAGAGCTGAAGGCACTGGCCGAGCAGGCCGCCAAAGCTTCAGGAAGTGCTGTGGACAACTCAAAGCAGGACAAGACCTCCTACCAGCAGGACAAAGAAGCGAAAAAACTCGAACGCCAGCGCAAACGCCGCATGGAAGAAGTTGAAACGAAGATTGAACAGCTGGAATTAGAAGTAGCTGAATACGAAGAACTGCTTTGTGATCCCGAAGTCTTCCAGGATCATGAAAAAGCAGGAGAAATAAATAGTAAAATCGAAACCGCCAAAGAGAAACTCGATGAACTGATGGAAGAGTGGACCGAATTGGCGTAGGAATTAACCAAACGGGCATAAATGTGCCCGTTTTTTTGTGTCTCGTAATATGCAAAGTCCATTTTATTCGTAAAAACTTATCGATAACTCCCAAAAAGCTTAATTTATTCGCAAAAACCGAGCATCTATTCGCAAATCCATGTATTTATTCGCAAACTGGAAAAAATCACGGATAATTTCCAGTTTGTAATTCTACACTATTCTACAGAACAAAAAACGCAAGCGACTCGTTCAGCCCCGACAAGCGCTGGAGGGCCGCCCAATGAAGTCGTTCTTTGACTTCATTGGGCGGATCGAAGCGACTCGAGGGGCTAGGCGCTGGAGCTGGATTAAGAAAACTACATGCAGTTATTCAAACCTAAATAATTTTATAATTTCCTTAAGAATTAAAAAAAGTCCCGGTTTAAAACCGGGACTTTTTGTTCACATGGTTATTCACATAGTAAACACTGATTTATAGCTTATCCAGAGACTTTTCCACATTATCCACAAAACTCGATACTTTTATCCACATTACGCACAGTTGTACACAGTATTCATCAACATATCCACAGAAGAGTCTGACAACATTTTTCTCACTTCCGACTTTCGTTGTGGATAGTTATCTCCAGACCAGGATTTCCATTCAAGGTTAAATCGGCCCGTTGGCCTTTTTCATATAAAATACTGCCTGCAGCGGCAATCATCGCGGCGTTGTCTGTGCATAAAGACAACGGAGGAATGACAATTTCCACATCTGAATCTGCAAAATCTGTGGATAATTTCTCCCTCAATCCTTTATTCGCCGCAACTCCTCCAGCAAGCAGTACTTGTTTTACACCGTATTCTTTCACAGCTCTTTGAGTTTTTGTTACAAGTACATCAATAACACTCTCCTGGAAGCTAGCTGCAAGCTCTTCAGGTACTATTTCCTCTCCACGCTGCTGTGCGTTATGCACAACGTTGATCACAGCCGACTTCAACCCACTGAAGCTGAAATCATAGGAGCCATCCTCAAGCCATGCACGTGGCAGGTCAATTGTTGCCTTTCCTTCATGAGCCAGCCTGTCGATATGCGGACCACCCGGATATGGAAGGTGCAACGTCCTTGCTACCTTGTCATAGGCTTCGCCTGCTGCGTCATCCCGTGTCTCTCCAATCACCTCGAAATGACCGTGTTCCTTCATATAGACGAGCTCAGTATGCCCGCCGGACACGACAAGTGAAAGCAGCGGGAAGTTCATCTCCGTTACAAGTCGGTTCGCATATATATGGCCGGCAATATGATGGACACCAATGAGTGGAATGCCATTCGCAAACGCCAATGCTTTGGCTGCGTTAACGCCAATCAACAACGCGCCAACCAAGCCTGGTCCTTCTGTAACTGCAATAGCATCCAGATCCTTAACATCCACATTTGCCTGGGCTAATGCTTCCTCCAACACAAGAGTGATCTGTTCAACATGATGCCTTGACGCAATCTCCGGAACTACCCCTCCGAAACGCTTATGGCTCTCAATCTGAGAGGCGACTACATTCGCAAGGATTTCCCGTCCATTTTTCACAATCGCTATAGCCGTCTCATCACAGCTCGTCTCTATTCCCATTATTAATTGATCTTTTGTCATTATAAATTCACCCACATTACTAAAGCGTCTTCCATATTGTCTGTATAATATTGTTTTCTAATAGCTCCTTCTTCGAAACCAAACTTGCGATAAAGGTTTTGGGCCCTTTCATTGCTGACCCTGACTTCGAGCGTCACCCTTAATGCGCCAATTTCACGAGCCAGCTCCATTACCTTGGCCATAAGCGCCTCACCCAGCTTCATTCCTCTGTATTCAGGAAGTAAGGCAATATTTGTGATATGTGCTTCATCAATGATGATCCACACTCCACAGTAACCAACTACCTTTTGATCCACTTCCACAATCAGATACTGAGCAAACTGATTCTTCGTCAATTCATTGAAAAAAGCTTCCCTGCTCCATGGAATGGTAAAGGAATTAACCTCTACCTCCATCACTTGGTCCAGATCATCAACCGTCATATTCCGGAACGTTATCGTTTTATTCATCTTCTCTTCTCACTTATTTTTTAGTCTCTTGCGCTTTTAGCCAATTAGCCTCTGCTTCTGCCAGGCGGATATAGTTAGGAACGAATGTATGAAGGTCAACAGCCTCTTTATCCCGCCCTAATAATGCAAGCTCTGCAGGTCTAGGATTCTGTTCAGTGACGGCTGCTAAAACTGCTTTGTCTCCTAGCTCTTCCTTAATGACATCTTCATGGAGTTTCAAATCATTGCTCGTGAACAGAATCCTGCTGTCCATTTCATTCAATGTTTTTACCCAATCAGCTGACATAACAAGCTGATCATCTTTTACAATCTGCAACTTTTGATTCTCGAACTTATACAAACCTGTATAAATCTGTCCTCTCCTCGCATCAAAAAAAGGAGAAACATATCCGTCAAAATAGCGGCCAGACGATGCTGCCGCAACCTCAAGGCTCGATACGCCTGATAACGGGATTTTCAATGTCCAGGCCATTGTTTTCGCGACCGTCACTCCGATCCGGACACCAGTGTATGATCCAGGCCCTTCAGCCACGACAATCTTCGATAGATCACCTGGTTTAATATTGCACTCTTCCATCAATGTCTGGATCGCCGGCATGACGCGTACCGAATGGTTCTTTTTTATATTGGAAATATACTCGCCCAAAACTGTCTCACCATCAAGAAGACCAATACCTAAAACATAATTGGACGTATCAATCGATAATACCTTCATTTAAAAAATCTCCTTACACAATTCTTCATACCGATTTCCCTTTGGCTCAGCAACGATTCTTCTAGCTCCATTTTCATCAAGATATAGTTGAAGGAGCAATAGCTCTTCAGGCAGCTGGGCTTCAATCAGATGAGCCCATTCAACGACCGTCACACCATTACCTTCAAAGTATTCTTCAAAACCAAGATCTTCAAACGCATCTTCAACACGATATACATCCATATGATATAACGGAAGACGTCCCTGGTACTCCTTGATAATTGTAAAAGTAGGACTGTTCACATTCCTGGTGATTCCCAATCCTTCTGCAAGGCCTTTTGTAAAAGTCGTCTTTCCTGCACCTAAATCCCCTTCAAGGGCAATCACATCTCCCGCTTGAAGAAGACCTGCCAGCCTCTTCGCAAAATCCTTTGTCTCTTCCGGCTGCTTTGATATGAATTGATAACTTGCCATATATATCACCTAACTAACAATCAATTTTATAATGAAAAGCACAAGCGCTTTGGTCAGCCCCGCCAAGCGCTCGATGGCCTGACAGTGAAGTCGCTCTTTGACTTCATTGGCAGGAGCGAAGCGACTCGAGGAGTTAGGAGCCGCAGCTAGACAAGCGACTCGAGGGGCTAGGCGCTGGAGCTAGACACTCATCTAAATTCAAAAGGTATATACTTGCTTTAAAAGATAAAAAAAACCTTAGGATGCCTCCTAAGGATGACGATTCTATATGTAGTTTACACGATTTATCAAGGACGAGCAAAAAAAGCAGTTATTTTTCATTTTTTAAACAAAAAAAACGAAACCCTGTTTCGTCCTGCTAATCTACCAATTTATAAAAATGGCGGTCCCGACCGGGATCGAACCGGCGATCTCCTGCGTGACAGGCAGGCATGTTAACCGCTACACCACGGGACCAATATGTATAAAAAGATGGATTATTGCGGGGGCAGGATTTGAACCTGCGACCTTCGGGTTATGAGCCCGACGAGCTACCGAACTGCTCCACCCCGCGTCGATAATATAAGAATCCATTTAAATTTTTCAAACAG
>NZ_BASE01000112.1 GCF_000813125.1 Mesobacillus selenatarsenatis SF-1 | reverse complement strand
CCATCTATATAATAGAAGTCACTATAAAAAATTGTTTGTTGACGCTTGTTTGTTTAGTTTTCAAAGAACAATAATGTTGTCGTCGTTCAAATGACAACTTTTAAATCTTATCATCTTTCAACCAGCTCGTCAACACTTTTTTGAAAGTCTTTTAAACAATCGATCAAGTGGAACTGAGTTACTATAATAACACCTGAGGTGTTACCTAACAACCCACAATAACTGGAAAAGAATGATATAGGGATTAAAAAAGACAGGGATATGAATCTCTGTCTTTTCG
>NZ_BASE01000113.1 GCF_000813125.1 Mesobacillus selenatarsenatis SF-1 | reverse complement strand
TGTAATGCCCTTTTGGAAAATTTGTGGTGCATAAGATGCACCGCCCACCTTCGTAATGTCCACCTTTAATTCTCCATTTTCTACTGCAGCCGATCCTTCAGCTACACCGCTCCATTGGTCACCCCACCAAGATGTCCAATGATCCATTCCTGTATCAAAAGTGCCATTGTCTAGTTCAGGTGTAAATTCTGGAGCTTCCGGTTCTTCTGGTATCGCTTCACCAGCCAAGCTAATCTTAACATTATCAATAAAAATGTCATGTGCTCCTGAGCCTTGTTTTCCCATTTGGAATTTCAAGCTTAGTGTGTCATTAGCTGTCATTTCAACGTCATAGGTAAAGGTTTTCATTTCATTCGTTAATTCAGTAATTTCAGAGAGATATCTTTTGTACTCTGCATTTTCCAAGGAGACAACGATTGGTCGGTCCGTTGTTGATCTTGCATCAAAAGAGACAGTATATTTTTGTCCCTGGCCAAATTTCAAGCCTTTTTGCTCAAGAAGAACGCCCCACTCTTCTCCACCAGGATTTGTAATCGCTACTTTCGCTTCACCGTTCGCTTCTGTTATTTGTGCCTGTGCATCAAAGTGGATGTATTGTGACCAAGGTTCTAGTCCATTGCTAAAATCACCATTTACTAATGATGGGATTACTGCATTCCCTGACAGATTCAGCAGCTTAACATCATCAATATAAACATCCGAACTATTTCCACCTAAGTTGAATACTAACTGACCTTGAGTGTCTGTCACTCCACCAGGCATTGTAAACTCAATCGTTTTCTTGTTCATTTCTTGAGATAAGTTGACAGTATTCGTTGAGTAAACGACTGTTCCATCCTTGCTTAAGAAATCTACTTGAATATCTCTTGGTTGGTCTGCTCTTGCATTGAAGGTCAATTCGTAATCTTTACCTTCGAGTAAATTCATACCCTTTTGCGTTAACTGGATAGCAGTTGAGCTGCTTCCTCCATCAGCAATGGTGGCCTTGAATTCCCTGGTTGCTTCACTAACATCCCCTGTGGCTGAACCGTCATTTTGAATAAAATTCCAAAAAGTCATGCGATCCATTGTTCCTTGGTCGAACGTACCATTATAAATATGGTTGCCATTTAGCAGAGGTTGCTTAGCAGAATAATCCTGTTGAACTCCTGTAATATCTTCCACTCTGACATTCCCAATCCAAATCGGATTGTTCCCGTTGGCTCCCATATTAAACTCTAATCGTGCAGCTAGGTCCGTTTCCTGAATCATGTCAAAGGTGAATTCATAGGATTGGACTTCGCTCGTTAATTCAATGGTTTCTTCATTTGAATACTTTGCCCAGCCTCTGTCAGCACCGCCAGATGCTTTCACCATCATATTCCGATTACCAGTGGACTTCGCATCAAAGCTGACTTTATACTTGCCGCCCTTTGCAATTGACATTAATTGAATCTTTTGCAGGGACCAAAGAGCAGTTCCTGGGTTTTTAACCTCTACCTTGGCAAATGCCTCTTCGTTAATGGTGTCAGTTGTTATGACCCCGTCACCGCCAAAGCTTGGCAGGTGAAGAAAATTCCAGTATAGGGAATCCATAGATTGTGTGTCTGTTGAAATATCTGTAAAACCCTTAATATACTCATTGTCATAAATAAGATTGCCATCTGCTTGCGGCATCTTTGCACCCGCTGGCAATTCTACTTTTTCAACAGATGGTTCAACCGGTGTTTTATAGTCTCTTCCTGTCAATTCGTAAACTCGTACATAATCTACTTCCATTTTACCAGGAAAAGAAGTTGTTGCATCTGGATCTCCACCATACCAGCCGCCGACTGCAAGATTCAAAACAAGATAGAATTCTTGATCAAATGGGGCAGGGAAAGAGTACTTTTCGGCATTATTTTTATTTTTGCTATACCAATTATTCGAAGTCTGATAGAGGTTTCCATCTACATACCAACGAATTTCTCCAGGTTCCCATTCAATTGCATATGTATGGAAATCTGTAATAGCCTCATCTTGAGGGAACTGGTATGCTTTTGCTGTATGAACATTGTTAGGAAATACCTCTCCAAAGTGAAGGGCACCACCAATTTCCTTTACGTTTTTACCTGCTGCTTCCATGATGTCTATTTCACCTGAAGCTGCCCAACCGCCATACACATCATTCTCAGGTAACATCCAAAATGCTGGCCAGTATCCTTGGCCACTTGGAAGCTTCATTCTAGCTTCGAACTTCCCGTACTTTTTGCTGAACAAACCCTTAGTTTTGAGCTTAGCAGAAGTATAGTCAAATGAGCCATACTCATCCGTCGTTTCTTCTTTCTTGGCTTCAATTACTAGATTCCCATCTTGAATATAGGAATTTTCAGGGGAGTCGGTATAATACTCTAGTTCGTTATTTCCCCATCCTGGAGCTACTCCATTTCCATCTCCATCGACAATCCAGTTTCCAATATCATATGACCATTTCGTTTTATCAATGGCTGTTCCGTTAAACTCATCCGACCAGAAAAGTGTCCAATCTGAATCATTTGTTGAATTTGTCGCCGCTTCCGGTTTGATCGTAGGGGTACTTGCAAGTCCTAAACTTTGAAATGCTAATAAGAACGTTAATAGAATAATAAATGGCTTATTCAAACTTTTTCCTCCTTCGTTTTTTACCCTTTTGCTAGTTCGGTGTCCTTTGGCCCTTTCCTTATTGCCCCCTTCTCACAAGCAAGAAAATAAAAGAGTTCTAAAACAATATCTACTAATCAAGTGACTTAGTTGAAAGTTGTTTTAATTAATCTAAGGATGTCGGCGCATTTATTTTCTTTTTATGGGATTATTTATCAGTACCACACTTAATTTTATCCTTTTTCGACATGTTTCTTTAGGTTTGGATTTTTGTAAACGGTTTCATTATTTTGGGACAAAGGGCTTGACCACCGTCTCTTTGTTTCTAACAACCGAAGGATTGTCTCGGAACAACCCTCAGAGAACACACAAGCCACTTGAATTTTAGAATTTTCCCTCGAGATTTATTAGGTAAAAATAACCTTATTTGTAAGAATGATGAATAATACTTGTGAATATATTCCTACAAACCGCTATAAGGAGTTGTATCGATTGCCATTAGTGAAGGTGAAAAACCGGAGAGATGAACAAGAATTCCAAACCATTCTTTCAAGAGGATGGAAGGAAAAGCAGTGGGAGCAATATGCAATCAAGGGACAAAATTATCTCTTCAAGGATATTAATGGAGAAAGTTTTGCTACTATTACAATCTTAAACTATAATCCCGACATAAAGAGTTTTGTTAACCATATATATCGCTTTGATCAAGCAGAACCGATAAGAAATAATATTGAACACACAATAGAACTGGATCAATTCACTATTCTTAAAGAAAAACGAGGTTTCAAAACAATACTTATGTGCGCTAAAGATACCGCTATAGAAGTGTTGACACATGCAGAAATTAAGTATTGCATAGCGATTAGGAGCCACGTTTCTTTAATGGGTTAAAAAGAATATTCGGAAAGTCAATGGTTGCTCTATCGGAACCTATATATCAAAAAGAGGATGATAGTCTCTTTATCCCCTTCTATTTTGACGTGGAAGTAGCGAGACAATATTTAAGAAGGTTGAAGCTAGTAAAAGTATAGGAGTGATAACTATACCTAAGTACTAGCTGTCGTAAAACCCAGAAAGCCTACCTTTCACTTAAAGAAAGATAGGCTTTCACATAGAGTTAAGTTTTGTCTTCAGCCTAATTTCCACGACTTCAGTTCTTTACTCCACCTCAGGTTATATATTCTCCAATTCTGCTAGTTGTTCTTGGATAACCTCCACAAATTGACCAATTCCTTTTACTAGATTTACTTCACTTAAATACTTTACTTCCGCATCTTTTTCATAATCTTCATAACTCCAGTAGGAAAGAGCTTGGATGGAAGTTGAAATGTTATAACCTATTTCTTGTGTAGGAAAGGGAATTTGTCTTAATTCAGGATATTTATCGATTACTTCATTTCCTACCTCTGCCCGAGCGGTAAAAAACTCTTCGGTCGATCCTGAATTTGCAGCGCTGTTTAATCTTTCATACCAGGCTTGTATATCTTCAAGATACGCCCTTGATATTTGAAGACCAGCCTCTCCGTTTGCATCTATTTGCTCAGGAACAATTTGATTTACCATAATTGAACCATACATAAAATTCGAGTTTAGGAGACTTGTATGTACTAATTCCTTTGCTCTTGAGTAATTAATCGCTTCTTCAAGCGGAAGGTAAGCATCACCATCTTCATTTATTTGATAATGCTCTAAATAGGGATCCTCCATATTAGCAGTGTACATATACTTAGGGTTGTTCTCTCCACCTTCATAATTCACAAGTGTAAGAACTCCTTCATCTATAGAGCTTTTTATCGAGTCGGAAGACCCCGAATCGATTGTTCCGATTATGATTTTATCGTTTAGCAAGGTCTGATCCATATAATAAATATACGCTCTCTTGTCAGAGGATGGATCCTTTTCAAGCACAACCTGTCCCTCTAAGCGATCATCAAGCTGAATAGAATATGTATTGTCAGAAGGCTGAGAAGCCTCTTCTTCCTCGGTTGAAACCTCTTCGTTTTCTGGTTGATTAGGATCAGCGTCACTAGAATCTTGTTTTTCTACAACGACTTCTTTTTCTTCCACCTGACTCTTTTCTTGACTGCATCCTGATAACACGAACAGGATGGCAAGCAAGGATAAAATGATATTTTTCATTCTATTTTTCCTTTCTCAGTTAATAATTTCTCATAACACCCAACGAGTAAAACATCTGTTATAAAAGGGATTATTATAACGCTTATGAACCTGTCCCTCATAAAAGTAGTATATTTCACCTATAAACTACCTATCGTCATTAACCAATAGAATTTTAGTTTTTTTCCCATTCTCCTTCCAAAATACTTTTTTAGAATATTATCTTCAGAAACTATTAGTTTAAAGTACACTAGCGCAAACGGTTCTAAAATAGCAGGATGGGAACCCAATAAATGGTATAGCGTACGATATGAAGTGGAATTTGATTATCCTTCTATTACACCAAGTTGGCCGCTATGGAATTACGGAGATTATGGGTGGTTAGCAGCTGGAAAGGGATATAGAATAGGAACTTTTAAATAATGTCTTTTCACTTCAAAAAAGTGCATCTTACATCGATGCACTTTTTTACTTATAATTTTTGAAGTATAAAACCCATTCTTTCCTTTCCAATCAATATTCTGTCTAAGCCATAGGCTTCAACGTTCACAATACTCGTAATTAACAAGAGGATCTTTAATGAACGATTGTTTGTTAAAGTTATATATTAATATTTTATCAAGAATGAGGTGATAAAATGGCAACATTCTTTACTGTTTTTATCATGATCGCAGGTACCTTTATCAGTGTATTTATAGTGGCACTCCTGATTGTTTTGTGGAGATTTATTAGACTTCAGTATCTAAAAATCAAAAATCTTTATATAGAGATGAAAATTTCAAATATTAAGAGTAAGGGAAGGTGACTTTATATAGTTTCTTAAAAAGGCCAAGCAGATAAAGCATAGGATCGTAACCGAGTACGTCCTTTGTTTTACTTAATTTCTCTCATAATATTTATAGTATTGTATCTCTCTGACTTCTCCCTCTGTTAATTCAAAAAGCTCACCCAACTCTTTTTCACTGGTCGCTCGCGGGAAGGTCCTTCTTTTGAGTGGTCCGTATTTGCGCCTGTTGTATGAACTCCACCAGCTGAGGAAGGCTGCGCTTGTGATTACCAAAAAAACGGTGATAAGCAGGATAGAATTCGCGTTAGCTAAATTCAGTTCTAGAAATGTGAAATCCACGGTAACGTTGAAATGAGTGATGAAATTATATAGGAAAAGAGCGAGAAACATCCATCCGAAAAAGGTAAGCAATATATCTATAATTTTTCGAGGGTTTGATTGCTTGCTGTTAATAATCATATTTTCTCCTTATAGATGGAGTCCTCGGTCTGGACTTTCCCATGTGGCAAATTGGTTTTTATTTTTCCTGAGTATTTTTAATCCTCTCGGCAATGCCATAATGACGAGCAGGGCGTTGATATGCCAGTAAAGAATGGGGTACCAGATTCCCCACAGCATGTATTTTAGGATTCCTTTTTCATACTTCCTTTCAATGTAGAGCGCAACCAAGAATTGCAGCAAGCATATAATAGAAAGGTAGTTGCCAATCCATAATGTTGGCAGGATGAATACTTGATGGAAAATGTATTGGTACAGCATAATGATTAGTGATACGAACCAGGTAATCGACCATAGAACGCTCAGTACCTGTTCGATATAGACTGGATACAATCTCCGCTGGCGCCAATCCAGAAAGATATCCTTGTGGCGCAGTATGACTTCGATTCCACCTTGGGTCCATCTCAGGCGCTGCTTCCAGATTCCCTTCAACGTTTCCGGGACAAGCATCCAGCAAAGCGCCTTTGGTTCGTACCGGACATCCCAGAATCTTCTTTGCAGCTTCCAGGTAATCCCGATATCATCCGTAATTAAGTCGGTATCCCACATTCCCACGTCCAGCAAGGCTTTTTTCCGAAATACGACAAAAACACCAGAAACCGTCATGACTTTGCCGAGCACTCTTTGCGTCCTTTTTATCAAGCCAATAATACTTGCGTATTCCACCAGCTGGATTTTCGCAAGCAGACTTGTCCGGTTTCGGATTCTAGGGTTTCCGGTAACCGCTCCAACTCTCTCTCCATTATTCGGAGTGATGAAATGAGGAACGATATGGATAAGCGCATCCTTATCCAAGATTGCGTCACTGTCTGTCGTCGCAATGAGTTCGCCTTTGGAGGCCAGCACGCCCTGCTTTAAAGCATTCGCCTTGCCCTTATTGTTCACGACATTGACGACCCGTAATTTCGGGTATTGGTCCAGCAGAGATTTTAGTATGGTGAGGGTCCGATCCTTGCTGCCGTCATTGATGACAATCACTTCATAGTTGGGATAATTGAGGCTCGATGCATATTTCACCGTTTCCTCGATTGTCTGTTCCTCGTTGTAGGCTGGAATCAGCAAGGAAACATAAGGTAACTCCTCCATACCATGTTCAAGGACACGATCCTGCTTTTCTTTTTTTATATAATAAAGTAAACTTCCCGTAATCCAAACAATTCCCATGACAAGTGGATAATAAAATAGAAACAGCACCAAGAAGTTGATCAAATTCGAACCCGTCCTATTAAGTAGTAATAAGATGATATTACTTTGCGGGTAGCACATTAGCAATCTTAAATATTTGGTAGTATTTGGAGTGTGTTTTGTTTTAGTTAAACAGTGGATTTCTTCAAAGAGCCTAACTATCTAATTAACCGAACAAAAGGAGAATCAGGCGTAAATAACCCCTGATAAAAACAAGCTGACTAATTACTCTTTAGCAACCATTAGTTAACTAACAAAGAACTACTTTCTTTTCGTAACACTCATACAATTAAAATTTCCCGCTTCCGCTTCATTCAGCTACATACTACCCCACCTCCGCATAGTTGCTCCCTTTCAAAAATACAGGAAATTAGTTATACCCTCCCTCTACCTTGTTTCTATTTCAAAACTACCAATTCCCCAAGGTCTGCCTAGTCCCTTTCTCTCATTTATTTCGTAAAACGAAATATTCGACAAATTATAGCAACATTTCACTATTATCCTTATTAAAATAGCTAGGAAATTACTTTTACTAGTTTAAGGAGTGATGAGTCGATGAAGAAAAATAAGGTAATTGCCGGACTAAGTGTATTGGCACTATGTACTGCCCTTGCTACGCCAACACTGGCAACCAACTCGCCAAATGGGAAACTCTACAACGAAAATCAGGTATACTCCGTAAAAGGTTATACCGACTATACTCAGATGGTGAATCGTCTTCAGCAAATTGAAGCTAATAGCCAGGGTAGGGTTACTTTGGAGGTAGTTGGCCAATCAAACCAGGGAAGAGATATTTACCAGGCAAGAGTCGGTACTGGGGAAAAAGTAGTTTTAATTGAGAGTGAGATCCATGGAAACGAAAGCACTGGGACTGAAGCGCTGTTAAGCATCCTTCAATATTTAGGATCAAGCAATTCACCTGATGCGCAAAAGATCCGTGAGGAAATCACCCTTGTCACTCTTCCAAAAATGAACCCTGATGCTTCCGAATTGGACCGCCGCGGAAATGACATGTCATGGGAGGAAGTTGTCGCAGCTTTCCCTCAGCTGGCCGACGCTGCGGGCCCTGCATGGAATTACTATAACAACGCGATCATCCAGGACAGAGATTACAACGGGCGACCTGGTTTCGATGTGAACCGCGACTTCAATCCAGACTTGAACTATGTCCCACAGGCATCCGACTTCCCTGGCAATTCAAGCAAGGCGGGCTGGTACATCACACCTGAGTCACAAACCGTACGCGATGTTTACAAGTCACTGCAAGCAGAGTTCGGAAAGGTAGATGTGTTCATTGACCTCCATCACCAAGGCCAATACTACGTAGAAGGAACAGATGACCTTGTTACAATGTCTTTGTCAGCTGACTTTGTTCCCGATCCAGACACACCGGTGGGAGCCAAGTACGCTCAGTATGCGGACAACTACAATTTCGAGTTTTCCAAGCAATTGAATCTGGCAGCGTACAACGCGCTGCAGTCACTTGGTGAAAATTCACCTTTCAACAATATTACCCTTTATCAACAAAACTTGGACCTTCCAGGAACAGCACTAGGAAGCTTCGCTTTAAATGGCAGCGGAACCGTACTTTTCGAAGTACGCGGTCAATCTCATACACTAGGCCATAAGAAAAAAGGCCAGCTGGTTAAAGCGGTCGAAACCGGACTATATGGAATCATTAACGGCGTCGTGGATGGCAGCGTTGAACAACTGGATGCTTCGGATTATGACAGTATTCCAAAGACCGCTTACAGACCTGGAATATAAAAATTAATACTAAAGGCGAAAGGCACCCCTAATTTGGAGGGTGCCTTTCCTCTTGGAAGCAAGAACGATGAATCGAACTGGTCAACTATGCTATAACAAACAACAATTATTAAACAGGAGAACATTAGCCTTCTGTTCTAATAACCCGTCTCTACCATTCTCACAAAGTCTTCTAATGTATGATTTTGCAAAATCATGATCCTCGGCAGTTCATACCTGTCTCTCTGGTCTGTGCTGAGTCCGCCGCCTACTTTGAATGCCCCTTTAAATCCTAATTCTTCTAAAACGGAGATTGTATCGGCATTATAGCTTCCATAAGGATAGGCGAAGGTATTGGGTGTTCTGCCTGTCAGATTTTTAAGGACCTTTGTTGCTTCATTGATTTCTGTGTATTGCTGTTCCCTGCTTAGATCGGCAAGGGCTGGGTGTGTTACTGAATGATTTTGGATGTCTACCCCGTTTTCCATTACGGTCAGAAGTTCGTTTGAAGTCATATTCCAGCTGCCATCTACCCAATCTGACACTGTGAATTGAGTGGCTTTCATTCCATACTTCTGCAAGACTGGATACACATAAGGATAAAAATCATTTGAATTGTCGTCAAATGTCAGCAGAATTGGCTTCTTTGGCATCGCTGCTTTTTTATCAAGGATGTTGAAGTATTGCTTCATTGTTAAAGTGCGGTAGCCATTTTCATGCAGGTATGCCATATGCTTTTCGAATTCTTCAAGACTGAATTGATAGGGATTATTCGGGTCTGGATTAGGTTTCACAACATGATAAAGCAAGACAGGAATCTCAACCTTTTTAGTTTGTTTAGCGCTGACTGGCAGCTGGTATTGAGTACTCGCAATTAGTAATAGGATCAAAGCCATAAACAGTCCTTTTATTTTTTTCATCCGTACCGTTCCCTCCTATTTTAGCTGCATCCACTTTGTTGTTCAGAACAACAAAGTGGATGCGGGAATTCCCAAGGAAATCAATAAAATGCAGCTATTAATCTAAACTTCTAGTCAATAATAGCCCAATAAGCCGGCTTGGCATTGTATTCATTATCGAATACAAACGGTGCGTCTACTCCAACGCCGTCATTGTATTCTTCTGCGCGATCATTCAGCCATGTATGGTTGTCAGCCACACCCCAGAATGTCACACTGCTGATCTTGTCCTCCAGTTTTTCATATAGCTGGAATAGCTGATCATAGCGTTCTGCCTGGCGTTCGAATTCAAATGCAGGAATCTCATCATAAGTTGGGTAAGCTGGTCTTGGCGGCCAGCCATAAAGGCTTACATCCAGTTCTGTAATTTGGTTATCCAGACCGAGCCCGGCAAACAGATTAATAGAATCCTCGATTTCCTGAAGAGATGGCCAGCCAATTTGGACATGTGCCTGATGCCCAACTCCATCGATTGGAACACCTTCCTCAACCAATTCCTTCACCAGGTTGTACAGGTGGGTTCTCTTCGGTTCTACCTCTGTATTGTAGTCATTGATGTAAAGCTTAGCATCCTTTGCAGCAAATCGATTTGCTGTTTCGAAAGCAACCTTGATATAATCTGTACCTGTGATTTGATACCATGGAGATTCACGTAAACCTTTATCGTTAGGCGCGTACTCATCAATTACTTCATTGACTACATCCCAGGAGCTAACATCGTTTTTATATCGTTTTACGACCGTTTTAACATGAGTCTCCAAACGTTTCAGCAATAGCTTTTTATTCTTTTCGCGCTGCTTAGGATCTGTTTCGTCGACCATAGGGTTTCCTTCCTTATCCAGGAAAAACCATTCAGGGACTTGACTGTGCCATATCAGCGTATGGAATCGCAGCTCCATATCATTTTCTTTTGCAAACTTAACGATTTTATCTGCTTCCTCGAAGGTGAACTTCCCTTCTTCAGGCTGGATATTGATCGGTTTCATCACATTCTCGGCAACAATGCTGTTAAAATGTCGCTTTAGAACTTCAGCGTCCTTGCCTTCGAACATATAAGGTTCAACGGCTGCACCAATATCGAATGAATCTGCATACCTTTCATCAAGTTCTACTTCGACATCCAGTGCACTAATCGGTTCAGCTGCTGCAACATTGGATATTCCGGCAGGTAAAAATAGGGCCAAAGCCAGTCCAGTAAGAAATGGTTTACGCAATACTTTTAACATATTAGGAGTTCCCCGCTTTCCAAAATTAGTTTTTGCATTTTACACAGTTCTAACGAATTCTCCCCCCTCAATCAGTTTACTTGGCCAGGAACAAAAGAAAGGGCTTTCATTGAGGTGTAAAAAAAATATGCAGCAGTTACCTGACGTAAGAAGATTATATCAGCACCAAACTTTGTTTATCCACTTAATAAACTAATAATTTAAAGTTTTCTCTAAAAATGATAAAATAGGACTAGATGGAAATTGATTTTTCACATAACTTACCTGAAATAGACATCTCACCAGTTAGTTAGAAAGGAGATATAATAATAAATACAAATACTACTAGAAAAAGAAAGGCGAAACGCCGTGCTGAATCAACTAAAAAAATGGAACACACTACGCAACCAGATTCTATTTATCTTTTTGATTGTCATGGTCATTGTTCTATTGATTGTCAGTCTTCTTACATTAGGACAAGTCTCGGCATTGCTGCAGAACAACGCAGAAAAGCAAATCCAGCAAGTAGCGATCGAAGCCAATGGACGAATCGAATCTCTTTACGAGCAAATCAACATGAATTCAAAGCTTGTCATAACCGATGAAGAAGTCCAAAGAATCTTGACGGATGTCCATGATGGAACACAAGTATCATTTAACGACAGACAGCGCTTAATGGGGCATATCAACAGGATTATCGGGAATACGGATGGGATTTTTTCCTTTCAGCTGTTTTCTGAAAAAAGGCAGCGGGTCCTCCCTCTCGATGAGGATGAGTTAATTAACCGTGTCGGCACAAAGTGGATTGAGGAAGCAAATCAGGCAAAAGGACGAATCGTTTGGATTGGTGAAGATCCAAATGATAAAAATTATTTCCTGGCCATTCGAAGAGTCAATTTAATGGAAAGACAATATAGAAATGGTGGTTATCTTTTAATCAGTATTAATCGAAACCATTTTCACTTTGCGAATGAAAAGTATGAGAACGACCAATACTCGATTCTTTTGGATCAATATCAAAATCCGATCATCCAGAATTATACCGGCGATATTAAGAGCATCATTGAAAGCAAAGAAAACGTCGTGCAGCTCAATGAGCGGGACTATATAGTAACAAAGGAAACATCAAGCCTTACAGGGTGGACTGTCTTCATTTTAACCCCTGTCAGTGAGCTGACTGAGGGAATGTCCTGGATCCGGAACGGCATAATTTTGTCTGGGGTAGTCGGTCTCATCATTTTTTCCATCAGCTCCTTCTTTCTAACAACCATAATTACAAGCCCGATATTAAGATTGACAAAAACGATGCAGCGAGCCGGAGATGGTTCATTAACCCTGAATCCAGAAGTGTACTCTGTCAATGAAATCAATGAATTGAACAGTACCTATAACCAGCTGGTCAAAGAAACGAACCATTTAATGCAAATGGTTTATCAGAAAGAGATTTTAAGAAGTCAAAGTGAATTGAAAGCGCTTCAGGCCCAAATAAACCCGCATTTCCTATTCAACACGCTGGATGCACTTCATTGGTCACTTGATGAAAAAGATGAAGAAGAGCTTGCAGAACTGGTAGTGGCCATGTCTGATTTATTCCGTTATACCATCACAAAAGAAACCGATGATGACTGGGTGTACCTGAAAGACGAAGTTAAACACATCAGCGATTATATGGAAATCATGAAAATGCGTTTTGGCAACAGTCTGCAATGGCATGTCTCCGTCCCGGAAAAATTTGAGCATGTGAGGATTCCTAAACTAATCATACAGCCCCTGGTGGAAAACGCAGCCCTCCATGGAGCTGGAACTAAAACCGGAAACTGCCAGATTTCTGTAACCGTAGAACCCGTCAAACATGAAAACCAGGATCGGATTCGTATCATCGTAAAAGATGATGGATCTGGAATGGACCCAGAGCGGCTTTCACAGATTATCCAGTCCATTGAGGATGGCGGCACATCCTCTGCGAGCGGAAAAGGAATGGCCATTTCAAATGTCTATAAGCGCTTAAAACTATATTACCAGGGCATTTCACACACAGACCTTTTGATTGAGAGTGAATTAGACCAGGGAACTCGAATTACGTTCGAGCTGCCGATTGAAGGAGGCGATAAGTATGTTGTCTAAGAATATTGTGATTGTCGATGATGAGCCCAGGACAAGACAAGGCCTGCAAAGAACACTTGAAAGCTGGAACAACGGTGAATACATCATCCTCACTGCAGAAAGCGGTGAGGATGTCCTGCGGATTGCAGAGGAAAGAAAGATTCATATTTTACTATCTGATATCCGAATGCCAGAAATGACAGGATTGCAGTTATTGAAGACACTGAAGGAAAAAGGAATGAAGCCAGTAGTGATTGTCATATCGGCCTATTCCGAATTCGAGTATGCACAGCAAGCATTAAAGCTAGGTGTCATCAATTATCTTTTAAAACCCATTGGGAAGAAGAAGCTGATAGAAGCTGTCGAAGATGCAGTGAAGGTCATGGCGAAACAAGAAAGGGCCGGATTGATTGAAAAAGTGGTCGACGAGAAAATAGTCGATGCCAGCAATAAGATGGACTCAACCAAGGATACCATCCGCAAGGCAATGATCTATATTGACCAGAATTTAAAGGAAGAAATCACCCTCAAAGACGTTGCTGCTCAAGTACATTTGAACCCGAGCTATTTTAGCGTGCTGTTCAAGGAGCAAGTAGATCTGAATTTCAGTGAATATGTGACCAGACGCAGAATCCAGCGTGCAAAAGAATTAGTTCTTTCTACTACCCTCCCCATTAACGAAATAGCAGAAGATGTCGGCTATAAAACGTCAAAATACTTCATTAAAATCTTCAAGGAGATAGAGGGCATGACACCTAGCGCTTACCGAAAAACAGGAAATGAAAGGGCTTTCTAAAAATAGTAGTATTTTTCCTAATCATAGTTGCCTTTTTTGGTCTGCCCCCTGGTGTTAGACTTTAAATGTAAGGCATAGATAAACAAACATTTAGGGGGGTTTTGGATTAATGAAAAAGAAAGCGTTTTCCTCGGTAATGACTTTGGCATTAGCCGGCGGACTGATTCTTGGAGGCTGTTCCTCATCTACTGGTTCTAATGGCGAATCGTCCAGCGGGGACAAAACTGTCGTGAAGATGATGCATTTATGGCCAGAAGGCAGTTCAAATGCACAGTACACAATCGTTGATGATATTATCACTGCTTATGAAAAAGAAAACCCAGATGTGGATATCCAGACTGAAATTCTAGGCAATGAGCAGTACAAAGAGAAAGTAAAGGTACTTTCCGCTTCAAATGAACTGCCTGACGTAGGGATCACCTGGGCAGCAGGATATATGAAGCCTTTCGTTGATGGAAAAATGTTTGCTCCATTAGATGATATTGCTAAAGAAGACAATTTCGTTGCTGGTACGCTGGATGCTTTCTCAGTTGACGAAAAGCCATACGCTGTACCTCTTGAATTAAACATCACCCCAGTTTATTACAATAAAGAAATTTTTGAGAAGTATAGCCTAGAAGCTCCAAAGACATATGACGAATTCCTGAACGTCGTAGAAACACTTGCTGATAACAAGGTTACTCCGATCACTTTAGGAAACAAAGACCGCTGGACTGGATCCATGTGGTATATGTACCTTGCTGACCGCATTGGCGGACCTGAAGCACTAAACAATGCAATCAACCGTTCTGGAAGCTTTGAAGATCCAGCTCTTGTCCAGGCAGCTGAAGAAATTGATAAGCTTGTCAAGATGGGCGCATTCGTCAAAGGTTATAACGGACTTTCAAATGATGAAGCAAAAGGATACTTTATGAATGAACAGGCTGCTATGTACTTAATGGCTACCTGGGAGCTTCCAAACTATACAACAACTCCTGATGTCTCTCAGGAATTCAAGGATAAAGTTGGATACTTCAAGTTCCCTACCTATGAAGGCGGAAAAGGCGATATTGACAGCTATGTAGGCGGACCTGGTGTTGGACTGTTTGTATCTGAACAATCAAAAGTAAAAGATGAAGCGAAAGAATTCGTCTCCTACCTGGTTGAAGAATGGGGCAAGCGTTCTGTTGTTGATGCTGGAGTCATTCCTGCTACAGTCGTTGATACATCGAATAGCGAGCTTCACCCAATGTATATCGACATCCTGAATGATTTAGGAAACGCGACGAACCTTACTCTATATGCAGATGTTCAAATGTCTGCCGGCGTAGCTGATGTTCACTTGAACCAGATTCAAGCATTATTCGGCGGACAAACAACTCCTGAAGAGTTTGCAAAAACGCAAGAAGAAGCACTCGCTGCTGAGAAATAATACTTGCTTGGAAAGAGGGCATATTGCTGATGAATATGCCCTCTTCTTTATAGAAAGGAAGGCGGCTGACAACCATGAAAAATGTTATGTCGAATAAATACGTAATCGCCCTTTATACGCTTCCAGCACTACTTCTCATCCTCACCCTTATCTATATTCCCATTGTGTTATCAGGCTATTACGGTTTCATGGACTGGGATGGAATCGGTGAGATGACGTTTATTGGGCTGGATAACTACATCACCCTCATTCAAGATAAATTGTTCTGGACAAGTACCTATCATTCTTTTCTTTTAGCCATTTTCTCTACAGCGAGCTTGCTGCTGTACCTGGCCATTTCCCTGGTTCTAGCCAGTAAAATCAAAGGCTCGGATCTATTAAGGAAGATTTATCTAATTCCAATGCTATTATCCTCAGTCGCAATCGCCCAGCTTTGGATGAAGATTTTCGATCCAACCAACGGTATGGCCAATAAATTACTTGAAATGTTCGGTGTAGAAAATACACCAATTTGGCTGGCAGACCCCGATATTGCGCTATATGCGATTTTCATCCCGGTTATCTGGCAGTTTGCAGGATTTTACATTCTTATTTATTATGCTGCATTAAAGAACGTACCAGATGAAATCATCGAAGCAGCAAAAATTGATGGAGCAAGCTCATTGCAGATTGCCTATAAAATAAAACTGCCCCTGATATCTGGAATTTTTAAAGTAACCATCATGCTGGCAGTAGTGGGTTCACTGAAATATTTTGACTTGATTTATGTTATGACCGGCGGAGGACCTAACGGAGCCAGCGAAGTAATGGCTTCCTATATGTACAAAGAAGCATTTAAATTGAATAATTTCGGTTATGGAAGTGCCATCGGGTTTGGACTATTAGTGATCGCACTCTTTATGACCTGGTTAATTTCGAAACTGACGAAATCTAAAGACGATGTTCAATTTTAAGGGAGTGAAACACTCATGAGTGAGGTTAGTACACAATCATCAGCAGCAACGACCCTTTCCGCGCCCCATAAAACAAAGAAATCTTACTTGAACAAAATCGGATTTGGATTTCTTTATCTAATATTAGGGTTATTTGCTGTCATTCAAATTTACCCATTGATATGGCTGTTGTTCTTTTCATTAAAAACGAATCAGGAAGTATTCGGGATGTCACCTTTCTCGTTGCCGCAAGACCCGCAATGGGGCAATTATACAAAGGCCTGGACATCAGGCAATATCGGGGTCTATTTCTTCAATAGTGTATGGATCACCGTTTTATCTGTTGCCCTTACGATCATCCTTGCGAGCTTCGTGACATTTGCAGTTACTCGTATGAGCTGGAAACTTAGCGGCCTAGTTCTGGGATTATTCTTAGTCGCTTATATGATTCCATTGCACTCCACCATCATACCTTTGTTTAATATGTATAACAGTGCGAACTTAATTGATAGCCCTGTATCGATTGTTTTATCGTATACAGCATTCAATCTGCCTTTAACGATTATGATTCTATTAGGTTTTTATCGAACCTTTCCGCGGGAGATTGAAGAAGCTGCGGTAATGGATGGCTGCTCGGTCCACAGGATTTTCTTCAGGATTACCCTGCCGATGACCGTACCTGTTCTATCAACAACCGCAATCATCAATATGATCTACAACTGGAATGAGTTCGTGTTTGTTAACACCTTCATCAGTTCAGACAACTGGAAGACACTGACGGTTGGGATCAATAACTTCGTAGGACAATATCTAACAGACTGGGGCGCAATCGGAGCAACTCTAGTCATCAGCATTGTACCAATTCTTTTAGCCTTCTTGTTCTTGAGTGACAAGATTGTCGAGGGTATGGCAGCTGGATCTGTTAAAGGTTGATACGGAAAAGACAGATACAAAAGGAAACTTTTGATATCTGTCTTTTTTTATTGCTAAAAAAGAGAACCCAATGGTTGTCACTGGGTCCCCTTCAAGATTAATAGTTTTTATTCAAATACACTTTTTTTTCTGTCCATCTTGCCGAAACCGAGATAGGCGGCGGACATAATGATGGCTGCTATGAGACTGCCGCCGAAGAAGAAGCCTAATGCAGGAATAAATTTTACTACGAATAGTACTGCGACGATTCCTGCGATCATCACGATATTTTCAATTGGGCTGATCAGCATCATCAGGAATGAGTTTTTAACAATCTGGAACCACTTTAACTCAAAATGGACATATACCGGGAAGAGATAGAGTATAGTCATGATGGCAGCAAACATGAACAGATAGATAGGAATTTGAATGAGACTTGTAAAACCGTTTCCTGACCTTTCCACGAAGACCAGGTTAAAAACAATCAACCCAACGACTGCGGCTACGAGCAATCCTAATCCATTGCTGCGGAACAACTCCGATCTCCAGGTTGTCCAAAAGGTCCGAAAAATCGGGATTTCCGTTTCCCCTTTCAGCCATTTGCGAATGATCGTGAACATCGCAATCGTCGCTGGGAAGAAACCTAGGACAATAAGCCCCGCCAGTGAAAACCCAATCCATAAAAGATTTATATAGGCAAATTTCGAAATCCATTCCGTAGCTGCAAAAGCTCGGTTTGCCAATGTATTCATCAAACCCCTCCATCCAAACCCTTGACATGTAATCCTTTTATATTTCTTGTCAGCACACCGACAGACGGTAACAACAACTTAAGGAAAGAGGGCTAAATTATGCGAATTAACCCTCTTCCTATCATTATAAAACAGTTTGAGTAAGCGTCCACCGCCCAGAATCAAAAAAGAAAGCACAAAATTTATATTTGTGCTTCAATACTTCAATGATTAGTAAGGCCCTCTAATAAAATCCTTTACATTCTCCTGATAAAAACGCTGGATGTTCTGAAGTTCTTCTTCTGTGAATGGCTTTGTTTCCAATGCTCCGAGATTATCCTTAACTTGATCAATGTTCTTAAAGCCAGGAATGATGCAGGTAATCTCTTTTTGATCGAGTATCCAGCGCAGTGCTGCACTTGGCATCGATTGTCGTTCTTCTGCAATCCACTTCAGCTGGTCGGCCAGTTCAACACCCTTCTTGAACCCAAGGCCGGCAAATGTTTCTCCGACATTAAACGCTTCTCCATTTTCATTGAAGCGGCGGTGGTCATCTTCTTCAAATACATGCCCAGTTGTGAATTTACCAGTCAGCAGCCCGCTTGCAAGCGGCAGTCTCACCAGCAGTCCTACCCCTTTTTGATAGGCCTGAGGGATCAATGTTTCGAGCGGCTTTTGGCGGAACATATTAAAAATGATCTGCAGGCTTTTGACATTTGGGTTCTCGAGACTGATCAGCCCTTCTTCCACCGTTTCGACACTGACTCCATAGTGACGGATTTTACCCTCTTCCTGAAGGCGGTCAAGTACTTCAAACACACTGCCATCCTTCAAAATCTCTGTAGCCGGACAATGGATCTGATACAAATCAATTGCTTCCCTGTTTAAACGGCGAAGACTATCTTCACAATAAGACCTGACTGTTTCATAGCTGTAGTTCTTCGGATCAAATATGTCACCCTTGCGGCAGAATTTTGTTGCGATATGAATCTGGTCTTCCTTACCTTTGGTGGCCTTCGCTAACAATTCTTCACTATGGCCGTCACCATAAACATCGGCTGTATCGAAGAAATTGACACCCTGGTCGATCGCGTACTCCAGAGACCTTAACGCTTCTGCATCATTGGTCTTTCCCCATGACCCGCCGATTGCCCATGTCCCAAAGCTCACTTCACTGATCTTGATCCCGGTATTTCCTAATTCACGGTAATTCATTTCGTCATCTCCTTATTCCAATCCAAATTTATACTTTGTGATAGACGAGTACATCTCCCCTTTGTCCAGAACCATTGATGGAAAATGTGGGTGATGGATGCTATCAGGAAAGGCTTGTGTTTCCAGACATATTCCCAAATGCTTTCTGGAAGGAACACCTCTGAAGTCTCCTTCTGCCTTTAGGGAGTTCCCCGAGTACACAACAACAGCAGGTTCATCCGTTTCCACCGTCAGGGTACGCCCGCTTTCAGGGTCCTTCAGAACAATCTCATGATCATGATTCACATCCAATATAAACGGATGGTCATATCCATTTCCTACGAGAACATTTTGGGAGTGATTCGATTCAGCCCCCGCTTTTACCATACCACCTTTTGTAAAATCAAATGGCGTATCTTTGACATCCAAAAAACTGCCGGTCGGCAGGAATTCCTCGTCAAGTTCAAGAAATCGCGAACTTTTAAGCTGTAAGGAATGGTTCAGAACGTCCCGTTTCATATTGCCGCTCAAGTTAAAATAAGAGTGGTTGGTGACAGTAAGCAGCGTTTTTTGGTCCGTTTGCGCCCGATACTGGATCGATAATTCATTGTCGTTATTCAGTCTGTAAGTTACTTCTATGTACAGATTTCCAGGATAGCCTTCCTCGCCGTCCCTGCTTAAATAGGAAAACAGAACACCGTCGTCAATGACCTTCGCATCCCATAATACCTTGTCAAAGCCCTTCAATCCGCCATGGAGATGGCTGGTGTTATCGTTTTTAGCCAAAGTAAAATTCTTACCATCCAGTTCAAAACTGCCGCCTTTGAGTCGTCCTGCCACCCTCCCTACAACAGCACCGAGGAAGTAAGGGTCTTTATGATATTCATCAAGTGTGTCATGGCCGAGAACAATATTTTCAAATTCCCCATCTCGATCGGGAACATTCATTTTGGTGATAATGCAGCCATAATTAATGGCCGTCACTTCCATGCCATGGTCATTTCTCAAAGTAAATGAATGCACAGGCTGGCTGCCAATTTGGCCAAACCTCTCTTTCAAAACTTCCATGCAGATCCTCCTCTCTTTCATTAAAAGAAAGCCCCACATTAAGTGGGGAATGTAAATCAAGATTATCTCCTGAATTCTCTTAACTGGTCATTAAGCGTCTTGGTCTGTGTGTAAACATCCTGATAAATCAAAAAGAGCTTCTTATATTGTTCAACATTTTCCGGAATTGGCTCATAGGTTTTAGAGACTTGAATGAAAGCTTTTGCGCAATCCTTCAGTGAAGGGAACCAGCCGCAGCCATATGCAGCAAGCATTGCCGCTCCCATTCCAGGTCCCTGTTCACTTGCCAGCTTTTCAATCTTCGCATTGAAGATGTCTGCCTGCATTTGCAGCCATGTTTCGTTTTTGGCTCCGCCGCCGATGGAGATGATGGAATCAATCGTCTTTCCGCTGCTTCTGAAGATCTCAATGGATTCATTCAATGAGAAAGTGATTCCCTCAAGTACCGCGCGTGCAAAATGCTTCCGTTCATGTGAAGCATCAATGCCAATAAAGCTGCCGCGGATCGCTGAGTTGGCATGCGGTGTTCTCTCCCCGACGATATAAGGAGTAAATAACAGCCCGTTGCTGCCGGCTGATACTTCATCCACTCCCGCTAAAAACTGGTCAAACGCTTCCTCTTTTGCAAAAGTATCCTTGAACCAGCTTAAGCTGTAACCTGCTGCCAGTGTCACACCCATTGTGTAGTAAGCATTCTCTTCCCCATGGTTAAAATAATGAACCTTACCTGCAAAATCGAGGTCATTTCTTTCTTCATAAGAAAGAACTACACCAGAGGTTCCGATGCTGCATAGGCTTTTTCCTTCCGATAAAATCCCGGAGCCAATCGCACCGCAGGCATTATCTGCACCGCCAGCAAACACTTTTGTTCCTTCCGTTAATCCTGTTGCCTCCGCAAACCCAGCCGTAACGGTGCCAACGAATTCATGGGATTCCACCAATGGCGGACAAAACTCAGGAGAAAGACCAAATGCATCGAGGATTTCATGGCTCCATTGACGCTCAGCCACGTTCAACAACAAAGTCCCGGCAGCATCCGAGTATTCCATCTGAATCTTCTTGGTAATACGATAACGCAAATAATCCTTAGGCAGCAAAAAAGTGCGGGCACGTTCAAATAGTTGCGGCTCATTTTCTTTTACCCAGAGGATCTTTGGCAATGTGAATCCTTCCAATGCAGGATTCTTCGTTACCTCTAACAGTCTCTCCTTGCCAACAACACTATAAATTTCCTCACATTGCTTAGTAGTTCTCGTATCATTCCATAAAATCGCATTCCTTAATACCTGATGGTTTTCATCCAATAAGACAAGTCCATGCATTTGCCCGGAAAAACTGATGCCTTCAATTTCATTGGCATCACCATCAAATTGCTCTAATAGTTCAGCAAGGCCCTCAGTGGTTTTCTCAACCCATTCCTCAGGGTTCTGCTCACTGTAACCAGACTTCTCAATGATAAGGGGATAGGATTTAGAAACTTCCCTGCACACTTCTCCATTTTGATTGACCAGCAGTATTTTAACGGCACTTGTACCAAGGTCCACACCGATGACGTATTTCATCAAGATCCTCCTATTCTATGAAAATGGGGCTGTCTAACCAGGCTGGTCCTCATTTCGAGGATTTAGCACTTCGTTATTTAGACAACCCCAATGTTTATGTTTTACACTCTTACACTTGAAAGTGTTTCTAGTAAGTATTGATTGATCAGTGCTTTTAAGCGTTCTGTTCTGCCAGATTGATTTTTAATCTCGGTTAATTGATGTGCATATTCTTCAAGTTCATGGAAGTTTGTTTTACCTTCTGCAATTTTCAAGCCGATTCCAGTTGTATAGCTGCTGTAGCGTTCTTCAATGAAGCTATCAAGAACCTTATCTTCAATTAATTTGTTTGCAACTTTCAGGCCGATTGCAAATGCATCCATTCCTGCAATGTGTGCGTGGAAAAGATCTTCTGGCTCGAAAGAACCTCTTCTTACTTTAGCATCGAAGTTCAAGCCGCCGCTTCCCAAGCCGCCGTTTTTCAGGATTTCATACATTGCCAGTGTGTTTGTATACAAATCTGTTGGGAATTCATCTGTATCCCAGCCAAGCAGTGTATCACCCTGGTTGGCATCTACTGATCCAAGCATTCCATTAATTCGTGCTGTTCTTAGTTCATGTTCAAAAGTATGGCCGGCAAGTGTAGCGTGGTTCGCTTCAATATTAAACTTGAAGTAGTCTGTCAGATCGTATTTTTGCAAGAATCCTAGACCAGTAGCAACATCAAAGTCATATTGGTGTTTAGTAGGCTCTTTCGGTTTTGGCTCAATCAGAAATGGAACATTCAAGCCAATTTCTTTTGAATAATCGACTGCCATATGGAAGAAACGGGCAAGGTTGTCCTGCTCAAGTTTCATGTCTGTATTCAGCAGTGTTTCATAGCCTTCACGGCCGCCCCAGAATACATAGTTTTGTGCTCCAAGTTCTTTCGCTACTTCAAGGCCTTTTTTCACCTTTGCTGCAGAGTATGCAAAAACATCCGCATTTGGAGAAGTCGCTGCACCATGAGTATATCTTGGATTCGTGAACATATTAGCCGTGTTCCAGAGCAATTTCGTCTTGCTTGTTTTCATGTATTCTTTAACCATGGAAACAATTTCGTCCTGGTTTTCGTTTGTTTCTTTTAAAGTGCTTCCTTCTGGAGCGATGTCCACATCGTGAAAAGCAAAGAAAGGAACATTCAATTTCTCAAAAAGTTCAAACGCGGCCTCAACACGTGCCTTTGCCAGATCCATGCCCTGGTAACGGTCCCATGAACGAATCGCAGTTCCCACACCAAATGGATCTGTGCCATCAGCTGTGAATGTATGCCAGTAAGCAACTGAAAAACGAAGGATTTCCTCCATTGTCTTCCCATTGATTTTTTCTTCCGGATTATAATATTTAAATGCAAAAGGATTGTTGGAGCGTGGACCTTCAAATTGGATTTTGTTCACTGATTCAAAATAAGCCATGCCGTAATTCCTCCCTGGTTTCTGTTTTAAAAATCATTAATGTAAATGCTTACAAAAGGTCGTTTTTGAAAAATATCTTCTAACCTGCTACACCTCAAATTATAGCACCCGAAACTTAGTTTGTCTATCTGATAAACTAAGATATTGTGAAGAAATTTTAAGACATAGTATAGACCAAACCATTACTAGTTCATACCTCGCACTTAAACATAGGTTTTATCTACTACGATTTTTAACCTATCCCCCGAAGTTTGTATGTTTGGCAAACTAAGATTATGATAAAATAAAATTACTATTGAATAAGGAGCTATAAATAAGTGGGAACCTTAACGTGGAATCAGCATGTTGTAAAGAAAAATAATAAAGCACTTGTCCTGAGTTTGATCATTGAAAAAGAGACAATTTCTAGAGCAGACATTGCCAATGTAACAGGCTTGAATAAGACGACCGTTTCGTCTTTAGTCACTGAATTATTAGAGGATGAACTGATTTATGAATCCGGCCCGGGGATCTCAAGCGGCGGCCGGCGACCGGTCATTCTCCATTTCAACAGGAATACTGGCTATGCGATCGGTGTTGATATCGGCGTCAACTATGTCCTGGCAGTGTTAACGGATTTAAAAGGGAAGATTATTGTTGAGAAAAGCCAAAATGTGAACCGGACCTCCTATTCTGCCATCATCAGCACTGTCCAAACAATGATTCAATCTCTGATAGATGAGATGCCTAAAAGCAGATATGGCATTGTCGGAATCGGAGTAGGTGTCCCTGGAATTGTGAACAAAGAGGGATCAGTCCTGCTTGCTCCAAATTTAGGCTGGACTAACATCCAATTAAAAGAGGACCTGGAAAGAATCTTTAACGTGCCTATCATCATCGAAAATGAAGCAAATGCCGGAGCTGTCGGCGAGCAGCAATTTGGCGCAGGCCAGGACTATCAAAATATCCTTTATGTCAGTGCGGGAATCGGTATTGGTGTCGGAATTATTTTAAACAAAGAGCTGTACCAGGGGAAAAGTGGATTTTCAGGTGAAATGGGCCATATGATTATAGAATTGAACGGCAAACGCTGTAACTGTGGCAGCAGAGGGTGCTGGGAGGCATATGCCTCTGAAAACGCCCTGCTTGAAATGGCCGAAGAAAATATTGACTCATTGGAATCCTTGATCCAGCAGGCTAAAAACGGAGAGAAATCCGCCATCGAGCTTTTTGAAAAGATTGGACAGTACTTAGGATTCGGAATCAATAACATCATCAATACCTTCAATCCTGACCAGGTGATCATCGGAAACCGTTTAGCATCAATCAGAGAATGGATTGAGGAGCCGATCCTTACAACGATTGAAAATCATACACTTGCATACCACCAAAAGGAGATGCAACTCCACTTTTCGAAGCTTGGAAAATATTCAACTGCTTTAGGTGTTTCTGCTTTTGTCGTTGACCATTTTATCAAAGCAGGAGAAGCATAATTTTAAAAAGCAAAAACCCGATTCAGCCTTTGAATCGGGTTTAACTTTGCTAAAATTTATTTATCGCCATAAGGATCGATCGTTTGAATCGTTCCATCTTCATTATATTTTAATTCCGTAAACTTCACAGAACGTTTATGGTTCACGCCGCCGGACATCGAGCAGTCATGATAGAACAAATACCACTTATCTTTGAATTGAACAATCGAATGATGGGTTGTCCAGCCGCTGACAGGTGTAAGAATCGTGCCTTTATATACAAATGGCCCCTGTGGATTCTCACTGACAGCGTAAACTATTTTATGAGTCGTGCCGGTAGAATAAGAAAGATAATAAAGACCATTGTACTTATGAACCCATGGTCCCTCAAAATATCTGCGGTCTTCGTCACCTGCAAGAATCGGATTGCCCTCTTCATCAATGATGGAGATTTCCTGTGGTTCCCCTTTGAAGTTCAGCATATCATCGGTTAATTCAGCAACGATTGGTCCTAAAGCAGGTTCTGTCGGTGCCGGGCCTTCAGCATCAGAAATGAACTCGCCTGTCTGCCACTTTTCTAGCTGTCCTCCCCAGAGGCCGCCAAAATAAACATAAGCTTTGTCATCTTCAACTAACACCGCTGGGTCAATGCTGAAGCTGCCAGGAATATAATTTGGCTCAGGTTTGAAAGGGCCCGCAGGACTTTCGCTTGTCGCCACACCGATTCTGAAGATCCCATCTTGATCTCTTGCAGGGAAAAATAAATAATATTTGTTGTTTTTATAAGCAGCATCCGGGGCCCATAGCTGCTTGCTTGCCCAAGGGATGTCTTTCAGATGAAGCACTTCCCCGTGGTCGATACATGGAGCATCGGCATCTTCCATCGAAAGGACGTGGTAATCCTCCATTTTATACTGGTCACCATTATCATTCGAAGGCTCATCATGATCAAGGTCATGCGAAGGATAAATATAAAGCTTCCCTTCAAAAACATGCGCGGAAGGATCTGCCGTAAAAATATGCGTAACCAAAGGGTCATTCTGCCTAGAATTTTTCACACTGATAACCTCCATGTTCATATTATGATCTATTTTAAATTATAAACGAAATCTATCCCCTTTGTATACCGATTAAACTAACTTTTCGGGACATAGGGACAGTTCTCTTGTCCCAAAGTCTGTGAGCAACTTCCAGCTTTCGATTGAAACTCTTATATTGTAACTTCTTCTTTCTGTTCTAAAGAGGAATAGCAGGCATTAATGACACGCATATTTTGGATGGTCTTTTCCGCCGGATAGATTAGGGGTTTCTTTTCAAGAATCGCTTCGGAAAGATGATCTACCTCGAGTAAATAAATATCCCCCTCCACCAGCTCAGTCCGTTGCTGGCCGTTCGATTCAACCGTAACCAGTCCAACATCGCCGTTCACGTCCGGACGGAAAGCGCGGGGTACGAAAATCCTTCCTTTTGTTCCTACTACCTCATATTCCTGTCTGAAGGATGCCTCAAAGCTGCAATCAAAAACTCCCTGAATCATCCCCCTGTCAAATTCCAGATAAGCCACAGCCGAAACATCCACACCTGTATCTGGATCGAGATTACCATGTGCATGAACTTTCACAGGTTCAGCTCCTAAAATATGCCGCATGCTATGGATACAATAACAGCCAACATCATAAATGCTGCCCCCGCCCAAGCTTTTATCCATGCGGATGTTCGTCTCACGGTCCTCCATGTAAAAAGAGAAGCTGCTTCGCATCAGTTTTACCTCGCCAATTTCTCCAGACGCGATGATCTCCTTGACACGGTCATGCTGAGGATGAAATTGATACATAAAAGCTTCCATAAATAAAACATTCTCTTTCTTGCAGTGCCTGTCCATTTCGATCATTTCCTCAGCTGCTAAAGCAGCCGGCTTTTCACATAGAATGTGCTTACCATGTTTGGCTGCTTCGAGAACCCATTTACGGTGAAGGCTGTTAGGCAGAGGAATATAGACAGCATCGATTTTCGGGTCAAGCAGAAGCTCTTCGTATGTATCATATACTCTTGGAATATTCAGCTTCGCCGCCACCTCTGCCGCTTTGCCACTAGAGCTAGCAATCGCACCAACCTCTGCTAAAGCCGATCTTTGAATCGCAGGAATGACTTGTGTTTGGGCAATGTTAGCGGTACTTAAAATTCCCCATTTGATTTTTTTCACCACAAAATACCTCCAATTATTATTCTTCCATGAATTACAATGTATTTTTTGTTTTACTTTTTCAGGGTGAGCCAAAAGCGCCTGTGTCAAAAGGAAAAAATATATCTTCCTTTTGACACAGGCGCTAATATAGCTGCTATTAAATTACTCTCTCTAATACCTTCTAAAAAACAAAGGTATTATCCCTTAACAGAACCGCCAAGCAAACCTTTTTCAATTTTTTCTTGAGCCAATACGAATGTAATAATTACCGGTACACTTGCGAGAACAAGAGCCGACATCAGACCAGGTATATTGACTGAGAACTCCCCATAGAACTTTTGAAGACCGATTGGCAGTGTCATTTTTTCCGGACTTTGTATTAAAATCAATGCGAAGATAAATTCGTTCCAAATATGAACAAAGTTATAGATAACGACTGTGGAAATCGCAGGCTTAATATTAGGAAAAATAACCTTCGAAAAGATGATCCAATGTCCCGCGCCATCAACCTTTGCCGCTTCTTCAAGCTCTGCCGGTATTTCGCTCATGAATTGAGTGAAGATGAAAACGGAGATTGGCAAGGCAAACGCAACGTACGGCCCAAGGAGCGCGAGTAATTTATCATAGAAGCCGAGATCGTTGGTCATGACAAAGATTGGAATCAAAGTAGCATGGATTGGCACCATCATACCGATGATGAACAGAGTGAAAATTGATTTGTTCAGGCGGAATTTAAGCCTGCTCAGTGGGTAACTCGCAAGCGCTGCTATAAGAACAACCAATGTAACTGATAACACAGTAATGATTATGCTATTTAGGAAATAGCTGTTTAAGCCCATGTCAAAAACAGAAGTATACTGTTCTAAAGTAAATGAACCAGGTAATACTGAGAACGGGTTGGTAAAAAACTCGTTCATGCTTTTAAATGATGTGCTTATCATGTAAACGAACGGATAGCCTGCAAATAATGCGATGATTGCTGCCAGGACATATAGCAATGAAGTTTTTGTAAGTTCTAATGGCCTCATGATATACCCCTTTTTCTTTTCTGGATTGAATCTATAACCTGGATAATGACTACGCTGATTAATGCTATAACGAACATCATTGCGGCTATTGTACTTCCATAACCCATCCTGAAATTAACAAAGGTCTCTTCGTACATGAATGTACCCAGGATGGATGTCGAGGTTCCTGCCCCGCTTCCGGACATGACATAGAAAAGGTCAAACGTCTTAAGGGAACCGACAACCGCTAGAACAGAAGAACTGATCAGCATTGGTATTAACGAAGGGAGCGTCACATAGAAGAACTTTTGAATGTCATTCGCTCCATCCATTCCGGCTGCTTCATAAAGTTCCTCAGGAATACCTACTAATGCTGCCTTAAATAGAATCATATAAAAAGGTGCAAATTGCCATGCCATAACAATCAAAATTGCAATCAATGCAGAAGGACTTTCTGCAAGCCAGTTGATTGATTCCACTCCGATTGCATTCAACGCCATGTTAATAGGGCCGTTAGTTGGGTCGAACATGAAGACCCATAACAAACCTACTGCAACCGTCGACATGAGATATGGAAGGAAGAAGATGACACTAAGGAGTCTTTGTCCTTTAATTTTGCTGTTTAAGACCAACGCCATCATCAGTCCGAGCGGAATCTGAACAAACACAGAAACACCAACAAGATAGAAATTATTTTTCAAGGATTGCCAAAAAGTAGGATCGGAGAATAGCTCCGAATAATTCGCAAAACCAACAAACGCTTTTTCTGCTTCTATACCATTCCATTCATGAAAACTGTATATAAAAGTGGAAAGGATGGGATAGAGGATAAAGAGAGTGTATACGAACAATGCCAGAAACATAAACGATAGAATGGCCAGCGTTTGTTTCCTTTTTTCTTTTCTTTTGACTGTTGTTATGTCAATTATAGGTAATTTACTTACTTCCGCTGCAGCTTTCATGGGTATCCCCCCTCCTGATGTCTTTATTGAGGCCACTATTAAAGGAGATCGCGGTGCAGAAGTATACAGCATCCTTTAAAAGTGCCTTAAAGATAAACCGGAGAAAGGCTAGGAATCTAGCCTTCTCACATTATTGTTTGTTTATTTTTTCTCTAGTTCCGCAGCCTTCTTCTCCATCGCATCTGCAGCTTCTTGAGGAGTCATGGTTTTGCCGAACAATTTGAATGTTGTTTCTTTATGAAGCTGTGCAAGCTCTGGTGACAATGTTTGGTCATACGGGAACTGAATGGAATTCGCATCGTTGATCCAGTTAGTGAATGTTTTTACGTATTCATCCTTCGGCTCAACCCCTTTAATGGCAACAGGAGTTCCAGACATATCTGCATAATCCGTTCCTGTTTCGACGCTTGTCAATTCGTTGATCAGTTCAAGTGCAAGTTCTTGCTGTTTGCTGCTTTTAGAGATAGACCACACCGGAGAAACACCAGCGCTGATATTTGTTGGGTCTCCTTTTCCATCTTCTAATGCCGGGAACTGGAACACACCCATTTTATCTTCAAACTCAGGGAATTCATCGCGGACGTTGTTAACAAAACCTGAAGTCATAAGCATCATTGCTGCTTTGTTGGTATACATCATTTGACGCGCTGATCCTGCATCATATGGAAGGCCGTTAAATCCTGGGTTAAATGCGTCCCGATCAACCAAATCCTGAATCATTTCTCCAGCTTTAACATAAGCCTCGTCTGCGAAGCTTCCGCCATCCCGGTTGTAAGCCTTTTGGAATACTTCTTCCCCCCCAATGCGGTCAGCTAAATACATCAGGTAAAAAGCTCCTGGCCATTGCGGCTGGTTTGCCAGCGCAATTGGATAAACATCGGCTTTCTTCAAAGTTTCTGCTGCGGCAAGGAATTCATTGTAAGTCTTCGGAACTTCAATTCCGTTATTTTTAAAAATTTCCTTGTTATAGAAGAACTGATACGTTGCAATCCCCAATGGCAGCCCATAAACTTTGTCATCATAAGTGGAATTCTTCAATGCAACATCTACAAATCTTGAATAATCAATATCTTCATTTGTCAGGTCTACAAGTTTTCCGGAATCCGCAAATTCTTGCAGATAGCCTCCACCCCATGTCGCAAAAACATCAGGTGCGTTTTTGCCAGCCATTGCAACAACTAGACGCTGCTTGTATTTATCATTAGGTATCAAAAGTGGCTTTACCGTTACATTTGGATGTTCTTTTTCAAAACGCTCAATTGCCTTCAGGTAAACTTGTTCCCTTGTCCCCGGGTCAAAGTGCCATAGGTTAAGTGTTACTTTTTCTCCTGACTCCTTAGATGACTCCCCTTCTGAAGACGTCTTTTCATCTCCGCAAGCGGCTAGCAAAGATACCACTACTGCCATAACCAAAGCCATCAAAACTTTAAATTTCTTCATAATTCCCCCACCCTTTCCGATTTCCTATTATTTTTGCTCGTTAGCTTGAATTTCCCTATAGTCAAAATAGTCAAAGTCTGCAAACTTTTTTTGCCCGCTTAAATCCTGTGCAGCCAGACCAACGAATGTCCCGGTAAACCTCAATACCTCCTGGCCCTCATCCGAAAGGTGGCTGAAATCGATTGGGTTCCCAACTTTTTTCCATTCACCTTGTTTTTCAGAATAATAGAATTGAACCCAGTTTTCTTTGATTTCTGCTTTAAGCTTGCATGCACCCTTGTCCTGCAACTTGTTGTCTTCACTGAGTAGCTCATCGTATTTCCCATATTTCGATTGGATGATTCCCAAGCATTTCCCTTTTTCTTCTTCTTGAGTTACACGTAGATATACGTAATCCTCTGTATCATAATAGAGAATCAATCCGGCCATTTGCTGGAAGTTTTCCGGCTCAAATTCAATCGAAGTCTCAACTTCAGCATGGAAGTTTTCAAGCCTTCTAGCTATCAAGCTTTGACGGTGCCGTGAACTCAGGGATTCACCGCCAATTAAACGCAGATAACCAGGTCGCTCCGTCAATGAAATCCATTCCTCCGAAAAAGGTCTGCGAAGTGAACTCCAATATAGTTTGTATGTTGGATAAACAAAGTGGTCATGCGTATCCTCATTTTCGAAAAGAAAGGGTTCCAGTTTACTCGGAGCAGGTACAATCTTTTTAGGTTCGTTGCCTCCTCCCTCAATCCTTAACCAGCCATCCTCTGACCAATAGCACTTCTGGATTGCGGTTTCACGTCCTAATATGCATTTTTGATCCGCAACCGGTCTTCCCACTAAGTGTGCAATATACCATTCGCCGTGTTGTGTTTCGACCAGGCAGGCATGTCCTGCTTTTTGCAGCTCATTTTTGGGTTTGGCAGTTAACATTGGATTCTGCGGATCTACTTCGTACGGGCCAAATAATGATGTAGAACGGGCCATTGTCACTGCATGATTGTATCCAGTGCCGCCTTCCGCGGTCATAAGATAGTAGTATCCACTCTTTTTATAAATATGGGAAGCCTCTGTAAACTCCAGCTCTGTTCCTTTAAAAATATTATGAATCGGACCGACCATTTTCTTTTGTTCAAGTGAAAACTCTTGCAGGACAATACCGCCGACCGGACTTTTACCTTTCCGATGATCGTAAAGCCTATTAGAAATCCACTTCCTGCCGTCGTCATCATGAAAAAGTGATGGATCAAAACCGCTGCTATTAATGTAAATAGGTTCGGACCATGGGCCCTCGATATTTTCCGAAACGGTTAGATAGTTATGGGTATCCCGGTAAGCCCCTCTCCTTGTTTTTACATCTGTGTAAAGAAGATAGAACAAACCATTATCATACGTAAGGCAGGGTGCCCAAATGCCTCCTGAATCTGGGTTGCCTACCATATCCAGTTGAGAGGTGCGAGTTAATGGATGCGGCAGCTGCCTCCAATTTATCATGTCCTTTGAATGGAAAAGCTGTACACCGGGAAACCATTCAAAAGTGGACGTCGCAATATAGTAATCATCACCTACTCTTAAAATTGAAGGGTCTGGATTAAATCCGGGCAATACTGGATTCATTATTTGACTCATTGACAACCACCCTTTTTAAATTTGATTAAAACGGCCCAAGGACCAGACTATCCCAACTTTAAAATAAATTCAGAAATCCATTTATGCTAAAGTTTTGATTTTAATAAAATCCAGAAAAGCAGCCAAAATCAGATAAGCTGATGTAGCTCCCGGATCTTGCACACCGAGGGACCTTTCACCAAGACGGCTTGAGCGGCCAATTTTTGAAATCAGGTTCGTTGTAGATTTCATTCCTTTTTCAGCTTCAATTACCGCCTCGCTAAACACTTCTGCAAAATTCCGGGTGCCTCCCGCGTTAGCTTGCAAGACAATCAGTGCTGGTTCCAATGTATCAATCATCGTCTTATCGCCGACTTTAGCTTGCCCTCTTTCCTTAACCCCGTTAATGAAGGCAATCCAATATTCTTCAAGATCTCGGTCTGTCAGTTCTGACTTTTGAGAAGCTACTTTCCCCCCTCTAAGGAAACCTGTTGCATACAGAGGGCCCACTGAAGAACCTACCGCATTAAGGAAAGTCATCCCGATGGTTGAACTGACCTTACCACAGTCACTCTCGTTTGCTAGCTCATTGTTCAGCTTTTGATTGACTGCCTGCCAGCCAATTGACATTGTTACACCATGGTCGCCATCACCTAATTTACGGTCAAGCTCACAAAGGTAGTCTTTTTCTTTTTCAATCATTTCGGTCACTGATTTAAAATAATCAATAAAATCTGCTGTTGTAATATGCATTTCCCCTTTAAATCCTCCTTACTTTTGAACGAACATCGGACAATCTGCCGGGTGGTCCAGCAACGTTTTCAATTCGTTGTCCAGTTTTGTAATTGTAATTGAACATCCGCCCATTTCGAGTGATGTAATATAATCACCAACGTAGGAACGATAGATTTTAATGCCTTTTTCTCTTAAAATTTGCTCTGCTCTTCTAAACATAATGTAAAGTTCCATACGAGGAGTGGAGCCTAAGCCATTCACAAGAACAGCTACCTCTTCACCTTCATTAAGAGGGATATCCTCCAGTATTGCTGCCACGAGTTCATCTGTTACAACATCAGCTTGTTGCAGCTTTGCCTTCCTTATTCCCGGTTCTCCGTGATGACCCAGGCCGATTTCCATTTCATCATCGCCTATTTCAAAACTAGGCTTGCCTGTTTGAGGCAAGGAACACGGAGTCAATCCAACACCCATTGAACGCGTATGATCATTAGTTTTCCTCGCAATCCTTGCAACCTCTTCAAGGCTGTATCCAAGATCAGCTGCTGCACCGGCCGTTTTGAATACAAACAATTCCCCCGCAATCCCGCGACGGCGATGTTTTTCTTCCTTTGGAGCGGAAGCAACATCATCAGAACCTAAAACCATTTCTACTTTTATGCCTTCCATTTCTGCGAGCTCGGCTGCCATACCGAAGTTCATAACGTCACCTGCATAGTTGCCGTACAAGTAAACGACACCGGCCCCCTTATCGATTGCCTTGGTGACTTCGAGTATGGGTGCTGGCGGAGGCGATGCGAAAATGTTACCAACCGCTACACCGTCCGCCATGCCGTCCCCAACATATCCCAAAAAACCCGGTTCATGGCCTGAACCCCCTCCGATTAGTACACCAACCTTACCTTCACGGGTAGTCCTGGAAGTGACTAATGCACGATCATTTTCAGGCAGGACTCTTATGTAGTTGGAATGAGCTTTAAGAAACCCATCTAGCATTTCTTCGACTACGTAAGTCGGATTGTTAATCAGCTTTTTCACTTGAACTGCTCCTTCCTAATAAAACTCTGACTCTAAAACTGAAAATCTATTAGGTTTATTCTAAAATCGGGTACAATTCTTTTCTTACAAACTTCCCTATTTCGGCAATAGTTTCTGTTGTTTTTAACTGAGCTTCCGGGGTTTCTTCTTCCACCATAATCCAGCCCTTATATCCTCCATCTTTTAGAACTCTTACACAGCCTGCAAAGTCAATATCACCTTCACCCATTTTCCTCCACTCGCAATTATTTGATGCATCCTTGAAGTGCACGTGTTTAATGAGCGGAAGATATTCCTTAAAAATTTCCACAGCATCCATACCACCAAATGTGATATGGCCAACATCCGGAGTGTATCCCATATACTTGGGATTCAGTCCTTCCAACAGCACTTTATAGTCTTCCTCAAATCTCCAATAGGAAGTTTTATATGAAATAGGATGCATAGAGGTGGTAATGCCATTTTCATAGGCACGCTTTCCCAGCTCGTTCATACCCTGGATAATTTCTTTTTGCCTTTGCACTAAATTATCTCGGTTGGGTCCAACCCTGGAAGGGACATTCATAATGGCACCTGGAAAATGTTTCAGGAAATTTATGTAGTAGTCAGCTTTTTCTCTTTCTTCCCCAGATTCCCTTCCCCCTTCAAAAGCCATCGGCAGGGTTAAGGCAGCTAATTCCAGGCCTCTCTTTTCCAATTCCCCTTTAAGCCGTTCAGGTTCTTCCCTGTATCTCCCCAGCAGGGTAACTTGCATATCAAGGCCTTTGAAACCACCATTTTTAATATCATCCATAATTTTATCCAGCATATCTGCTTCGATATCATAATCCAGCATCCAAGTGGATCCCTGGCATCCAAATTTAATGCCCATCGCTATTCTCCTCCCTACAATCAGTGAATTGAACACGCTTTCAATATTTTTAATATTCAAGTACTTATTTATGATTTTAATCATTTACTATCATTCAGTCAACCTTTTTCTAAAGTTGAAAAGAGTTCGATAACTTTCAATAAAAAATGAAAACAAAAAATAATAATTTTATTCATAATGGTTGATAACAATCATTAAATCACTTAATATTTAACTGGGTATCCCTAAAGTAAAAGGATGGAGAAATTTATGAAAATGTTTGTTACCGAAAGAAGAAACAAAATACTAGAATTACTAAATGAGAGACAGCGTATGACCGTGCAGGAGCTCGCAGCCAGTCTTGGAGTTTCGGAAGCTACCTTGCGATCCGATCTTAATAAGATGGAGAAAGAAGGACATCTGACCAGGACACACGGTGGCGCTATTCTTAATGATTTAAAAGGAAATGAAACCAGTTTTTCTGCCAGAGTCAAAAAAAATCAGAAAGAAAAATTATTAATCGCAGAAAAAGCTTTTAGTTTTATCGAAAAAGAACAATGCATTTTATTAGATGCAAGCTCAACTGCTCTTGCATTTGCCGAATTCCTAAAAGATAAGCACATCCGCCTTACTGTAGTAACTAGTAGCGTGAAAACGGCCATGGAATTAAATGAAAACCCGAATATTACAGTCATCCTAATAGGCGGAATGATGACAAAGGGTTCCTCTTCCATCGAAGGAATAATGGGTTCCAGTATTCTTGATCAGTTAAATATCGATATTATGTTCACATCGGCTAATGGATTCACTCCTGAAACAGGATTAAGCGATTTTAATTTATATGAGGTTCAGTTGAAGCGAGAAATGGTGAATAAGGCCAAGATGGTCATTGCATTGATTGACCATACAAAAATAGGATTTAACTCAAGTGCAGTCTTTGCAAAAGCCCACCAAATCCACACCATTATTACGGATATGGAATTAAATGAGGATCTCATGAGCCACCCATCAATGAAAGACATTCAAATAATCGTAACTTCCTATTAATAAGAAGTCCAAAAATTCACAGTCACTTTTAGCAGAAGCATATATTTCCCAATTGCCTATAGAGAATCATTTAATTAGGGGAGCATGAAGTAGTTTTCCTTCACCTTTAGTAATCGATGAAGGTTTGTCTTAGTTATCCCACGCTCCCTTTATTATCAATTACAACGATTCCCTGTAGCGTCCTTTTCTAATTGACCTAAAAAGGATTGTTCCTTTTCGATAATTTTACTGACTTTCCTTTCGGATCCCCCTGTCCAATGAGATTTCAGGAAAGCTTCCACGACTTTCTTTCCAACTTCGACTCCAATAATTTGAGCACCCATAGTAATAATTTGAGCATTGTTGCTTAGCTGAGCTCTTTCTGCGGAATATGTATCATGAGTCAGCGCTGCTCGGATACCAGGGTACTTCCCTGCCGCAATTGCTACTCCAATCCCAGTCCCACAAATCAAGATTCCCCGGTCAATCTTGCCATCAATGATAGCATTAGCTACCTCAAATGCAATGTCAGGATAATCAATCGGATCCTTTGAATCGCATCCATAATCCACTAACACATGTTCAGTATTTTCTATGAATCTTTTAATCTCCTCTTTAAATTCATATCCATTGTGATCACTTCCAATACCTATTCGCAAAACGTTTACCCCTTTCACTTGATTATCGTTTACAAAGCAATATTATTATATATTTTCGTTTTATTCAAGAAAACCTTCATTTATTTTCATTTATAACTAAAAATATTATTAAACAACTATACAAAACCTCTTTTTCCTTTCATTACATTTCATTTTTCATTTTTATTTTTATCATTTTATGTACAACTCGAAAAATTTGAACTAAAATAAAATTAAAATATGATAATTGGAGGAATAATTATGAAAGTAGGTTTTATCGGATTAGGTATCATGGGAAAGCCAATGGCTAAAAACATCATTCATAAAGGGTTCGAAACGTATCTTTACGATTTAAACAATGAGGTAATCCAGGAATTGGAGAAGGCTGGAGGTCATGGCTGCGATTCTGTAAAACAAGTTTCTGAAAAATCGGATGTCATCTTCACCATGCTTCCAGCTGCAAAACACGTTCAGCAAGTGCTGTTTTCCGAAGAAGGCGTAGCCGCAAGCGCAAAACCAAACACGATTGTCATCGATATGAGCTCCGTATCCTCAGATGATTCCCAATCCTTTGCAAAGGGGCTTAAAGAGTATGGAATTTCATTTCTTGATGCACCTGTTAGCGGCGGTGAACCCATGGCAATTGAAGGAACACTTTCAATCATGGTTGGCGGTGATGAGGCAGTCTTCAATAGCGCATTACCTGTATTCCAATGTATGGGTAAGAATGTTGTCTACGTTGGCGGAAGCGGTGCTGGGTCTATTGCGAAGCTGGCGAATCAAATCATGGTGAGCATCCATCTAGCAGCTTTATCTGAGGCAGCTGTTTTTGCAAGCAAGGCTGGCATTGACATGGAAAGGTTATATCAAGCCATTCGTGGAGGGTTGGCTGGCAGTGCAGTAATGGATGCTAAAATGCCAAAAATTATTGCAAGGGATTTTGAGCCAGGCGGCAGGATTGAAATTAACTTCAAAGATTTAAATAATGTGAAGGAAACTGCAAATTCATTAGGCGTTCCACTACCTTTAACCACTCAGGTTCGTGAAATTTTCAGCTCTCAGGTTGCGAATGGCAACGCAACAAAGGACCATTCCCATATCATTGACTTTTTTGAAAAAATGGCCAATCACCAGATTCCAAAGAGCAATAACCTTTAATTCGTTAATGGAAGTGGAGGATGAATGAGATGTTAAATTCCTTCCTTTTAATTGGACAATCCAATATGGCAGGCAGAGGCCAAATAGGCGACGTTGAACCAATTGACAATAACGAGATTTATATGTTTCGAGACGGTGAATGGGCCACAGCGAAAGAACCTTTACATACGGATCCTTTGGGGTTGGCAGGGATTGGTTTAGGCATGAGCTTTGCCGACGCTTTGCAAAAGAAGTACCATAAACCAATCGGACTAATTCCCTGCGCGGTTGGCGGCAGTTCTTTATCCCAATGGCAAAAAGGCGAAACGCTTTATGTAAATGCACTAGAGCAAGCAAGTCAAGCTTTAAAAAGCAGCAATTTAAAAGGAATCCTATGGCACCAGGGAGAAACTGACTCAGATCAGTTGGCTTCAGCACAGACTTATAGGAACAGATTCCTGGTCTTTATTGATTCCTTACAAGAAGACTTAGGAATATCCAAGACACCAATCATCCTTGGGGAGTTAGGAGAATTTTTACAGCAATATGAGGAATGTACCTATTATGAAACGATAAACGATGTTCTAAAGGAAATCACGAATACTCATAGTCTCTTTTCATTCGTGCCATCAACAGGCTTAACCCATAAAGGAGATTTCCTTCATTTCGACTCCTGTTCACTGCGTGAGTTCGGAAGTCGGTTTGCTCATGTTTGGGAAATCGCCAGCCAGAGACTAGGAGTTTCATTAGATTAGACAGAAAGACTCTACTCAGTTTCAAATAAAGGTAAAGCTATTGTTCAAGACGGACATAGACAGTTTTTGTATTCCACTATTAATGATTTTGTTTATAGAAGACGAGACTAGGCCTGTAAAAACATTACTTGCAAACAAAATGCACCTCCAATTGTTATATGTGTGTCTTACAATTGGAGGTATAGTCCAGAATCCCTCTAACAAAAGGGATGAACATCCTGCTTAACCCTACTTAAAAAGGCATTTCCCTTGAAGGAAATACCTTTAATAGAATGTAACTTTATCTCTTCGGAGCAAGCTCTACAGCCTGTCTCATAGCCTCAATCAAACTTTTCTCATCAGCTATACCTTTTCCAGCGATATCAAATGCTGTACCGTGATCGACGCTTGTGCGGATGATTGGCAATCCAACCGTGATGTTGACGCCCGCATCCAAGCCTAAAACCTTAACCGGTCCGTGTCCCTGGTCGTGGTACATCGCGACGACAATGTCAAAGTCTCCGCGGACTGCTCGGAAGAATAGTGTATCAGCTGGGAGTGGTCCAACCGCATCAATTCCTTCACCCTGAGCTTTTTCGACACCCGGAACGACCTTCTCATCTTCTTCACCATAACCGAATAATCCATTTTCGCCTGCATGCGGATTGATGCCGCAAACGGCGATTTTCGGAGCTTCGATTCCTGCTTTGCGCAGTGTATCATGTGCAAGCTTGATGACATGATATACACGTTCTGGATTAATCATTTTAACTGCATCGATGATCCCTACATGCGTCGTAACATGGATTACACGCAGGTTAGGAGCAGAAAGCATCATTGAATAATCCTGAGTGCCAGTCAAGTCAGCTAAAATTTCTGTATGGCCCGGATATTTATGTCCGCCTTTTTGCAGCGCTTCTTTATTCAAAGGAGCAGTACAGATCGCATCAATCTTCTGTTCATTGGCAAGCTCGATTGCTGTACGTAAGTATTCAAAAGCTGCATGTCCAGCATCGGGAGAAACCTCTCCGACTGGAAGGTCAGCAGGCAGAAGATTCAAGTCCAGGCAATGTACCGTCCCAAGCTTATATTCTATCTCTCCTAGCCCTTCTGCAGTAACGGACTGGATTTCCAGCTCACTGCCGACAAAGCTTTTAGCACGTTCAAGAATCTTGCTGTCACCGATGACAAAAGGATTGCTGATGTTATAGATTTCTTCATTTGCAAGCGTCTTTAAAATGATTTCCGGGCCGACACCTGCTGCGTCACCCATTGTTATTCCGACCACTGGTTTAGTTTGTTTCATATTGCCCAACCTTTCCTGTCATGTATTCCACTGCTTTTACAAGCGAGGCTTCGTTACCGAATCCTCCAGCCTTTGTAATTGCCCAGAAGTCCTTTTCCCCGCTGCGGATCCTGCCAAACGGCAGTCCGGATTCGACCTCAGAGTGGAGTTCCATTTCATTTACACCTAATTCACCGCAAACAGCTTTCGCAGTGTCACCGCCTGTTAAAACTAGGCCGCCAATTTCCTCGACCTGTTCCAGGAATGCTTTTGCAGCCTTCGCCAGTCCGGAGGCAATCGCTTCACTCACCTGGTTGCTGTTATAGCCCAATTTGCCGCCAGCTTCACGCGCAGCCACTCTGTTTTCTTCGGAAGAATCAACATAAAGGACATAATGACTGGCCTTTTTGTCTACTGCCAAGCTATTCGCCTCAAGTGTATCTTCAACTAATTGAACTGGATTTATTTCTATAAACTCAACTTCCTTTAACCCCTTTAGGCTCACAAGCTGGTTTTTCGTTACCTGAGAAAGGCTCCCGGATACAGTAAGAGTCCGGTCGATGGAGGATTTTTTCATATTTTGACCTGTCTGAGGAAAAATCGCCAACTCAGCAGGAAGATACTCTATTAAACCGCCAGACCCTGCCCAAACAATCTTTTTGCCCAGCTTCGCAAAAAATGCCGCGATTGCCTTTAGGTCGTCTTCTGTCTCGCTGTCACAAACGAACCAGGAATGTCCGCAGTCAATAGATTTTTCAACGAACGCAGCTAACTGGTCCTCTGATCCTCGAATCAAATCGAGGTCAATCAAAGCAATATCTTCATCCACAGATTTCTTCAGCAAATCCGGGATAAACCCTTCTGTAACTGGAGTCTTCGGATCGCGCCCAAATTCCGTTTCCGTAATCAGTGTGCCATCCACATAATGAAGACCTTTGACTGTGGTCCTGTTCACCTTCGGAAAAGCTGGCACAATCACAACTGCTTCAGGCTTATAAACACTGGCAGCTGCAGCAATTTCAACCGCTACATTTCCACGTAAGGTAGAATCGATTTTCTTGTAAACATGTGAGTACCCATGCTGAAAAAGAAGAGAAGCAGCTTTAACAACTGCTTCATGTGCTTTTTCCCCAGCAACTGCCCGGCTGTCAGTATCGACAACCAGAACATCAGGGGTTGAGCCTGCTTCTTTAATGCCTTCTAGATTGAACACTACGGTTGAAGAAAATCCTTTTTTCGCCAATTGAACACCTGAGTCATTGGCACCTGTTAAGTCGTCTGCGATGATTCCGATTTTTTCACCCATATGAACACACCCTTAACTATCCACTTTTATGACATTTCCTTGCTTGAACGCGTACCCCTTTTTCTCAAGTCGTTTAACAAGGAAAGCGATGAACAACGGAAGTAGAATTGCCGTTGTAACAGTCGATGCAGCTACCTGGACAGTCGCCAGTTCAGCATATTGCGAGAAGCTTGCGTTTGCCGCAGCAATCGCTGCAGGAGTCGCAACCGCATTACCCGCTGTCGAGCCTTCAGCAGCGCCGACAATTGGATTCCACTTGAAAGCTTTGAATACAAAGTAACCTGCAGTACCTGTGAATAGAACAGTCATTACCCCTAATAGAATTCCTGTTAATCCACCTGCAACGATCGCTCCGAAATCGATTCCCATACCGAGCGCGAAAGCAAAGAATGGAATCAGCATTGAGCTTCCTTGATCAAGGAACACTCGCATTTCTTCATCCAGGTTACCTAACACCATACCAACAAGGATTGGCAGCAATACAGCGATGAATGACTGGATGGAGAACATTCCGTCAACAAAGCCCATTGCACCAAAGATTGAAAGGGCAACCATCGTTAGGAATGGTCCGTCATTCAAAGCAAGCAGTGAGTAAGAAGCACGGTCTTCTTTATTTCCGTATTGACCAACTAAGGCAACGAACAATCCGCCATTGCTGTTTGTCATTGCGGCAATTATGGCAATCGGCGCAAGCCCTAGCCACAATCCATTGTCACCAGCGAATAAGTATGCAATAAGTCCAACTGCGGCACCGACAATCCACTTGATTCCAAGCAATGTCGCACCTTTACCAACCGAAACACCGAAAGATTTAACATTTATTTGCGCACCAGTCGCCAATAGGAAAAGTGCAATTAAAGTACCTGCGCCATTTACAAACAGCGCCTCTGTAAAATTACCAATGCGAAGCAAGTTTGGTGCAAATGTGTTCAGTGTTGCTGCTAAAAGCAACGGCACAACCATCATCCCACCAGGAATTCTTTCTAAACCTGCCTTTATTCTCATATTCTAGCATCCCCTTTTGTATTGTTTCAAATTTAAACGATTTAGTAATCGCTTACATGTTTCATTTTAATGAAAACGTTTTATTTTTGCAATAGTTTTATCTAAGAATGTTCACATAAAATTATTAAACTATTAAAGTGTTGCATTTTTAAACAAAAATAATAAAAAGCTGAAGAATCAATTCTTCAGCTTTCTCCATAATGTGGAACGATTGATATTCAGCCTATTCGCGACTCTTGTCTGATTGCCATCCTCATGCTCCATGACTTTGCGGATAATTTTCTTCTCGATTTCTTCTAATGTTCCCTGTAAAAAATCTTCTGGAATCGATAATTCACTTGAAATTTTTGATTCCATTAAAGGACCAATCAATTCAGTACTTAAAACATAACCCTTTTCCGCAGCAGCGGCATCTTGCAGAACAGCCTTTAACTCTGCTACATTACCAGGCCAATGATATTTCTCCAAAAGGTCGAGAGCTTCCTCTTTAATCTTGATTGGCGATGTGCCAAAGCGCTGATTTGAATCCGCGATTAAATAAGCTGCAAGCGCCCTTATGTCACCATTCCGTTTCCGCAAAGGCGGCAAGTAGATTCGGGCTACGTCCGTATCAAAGACTCCTTCGCTATCCGATTGAACAGAAAATAGGATGTTAATTCCTATGCTGCAATGGTAATCAGCCACCTGCTGCAGTCTCTGTTGTTCAGGAAAATCCAAAGCTTCTATGCCCTGAAGGTAAATCGTTTTGATATCCTCATCAACTTCTGATTTTTTTAAAAAGTCCCTTGCCACCGCGACTGCAAAAAGTCCCTCGCCACCATGCTTCATATAATGGATATACCTTGCAATCAAACCTTTACCAGTACCATTTTCGCCAATTAATGCCCATTTGGACTTTTTAATATTTGCTTCTATCGAGGAAATACAATTCTTCATCTGCTCGCTTTCCTGAATGATTAAAGGAAGCTGAGATACATGTTCTACTTTTATCAATGATTCATCCATTGATCGTTCAACCTTTGAAAAAGAATACAAATAGTATTTCCTGCCTCCATTAGTCAGCACAGACGGTTTCACCTTGTACATTACATCGCTGACCGTAATAACCCCATGGGAATTCAGTCCTCCATCTTCGGCATGGAGTAATGTAGATATATCAATTATTGATGGAGAGATTGAATTCCACTGTTCGTAAACAACACCACCAGCAGAGTCAAGGACGACAAGGTCTGTTGCTGCTGTTTTCAGCATAGCCTTCATCAAATCGATCTCTGTCTGTTTCTTCTGGTAAAAGGAATAGATAGTTCTTGTTCGCTGGAAAGCATCAAAAATTGCCTCTCGACCTGACTGAATCAGGATTCCTTCCATTCCGTACCGGTCAGCATTATGGACAGTAACGACATCCCCCATAATGACACTATATCCCTGATCCTTGAGGTCCTTTATAAGCGGTCCGACTTCTTCTGCTTTCTCAACTGTAAATACTTCAATTGGAAACTCCAATATATCAGTGATTGTTTCTGCTCCCAATGTGATGTTCGAAAAGCCAACTATCGCCTTCTTGCCAGGAAACTCATTCGCAAGGGTAAGCACACGAAGCATATCATAACCGGAAACATGGATATCAATAACCGGCAGATTGGTCACTTCTTCAATCAATTTAGCAGTTCCTCCGCGGCTTATGATTACATCAAAACCGTCCTGTTCCGCCCGTTTAGCCAGCGGGACCGCAGAGCCAAGGTTTCCAGTCTTTACAGTAACATCCAAATCCTCAGCATCCGCTTTACATTCATCGATCAGTACAGCCATCGCAGGATATGGCGCAATAAACAACACCTTAATCATCATAATCACCCGTTCTTTCCTTCCCTTCATACATAGCATACCTGGAAGAAAAGCGCAATGAACAAAGCCGGAAAAGCGGGAAGAAGTACGGAGGCATCATAGCCTTCAAGATGCCTAGACTGATTTACCATTTTTATATATATGGATTTGAAGGAAATTTAGTTTAGTTTATAGAACATCTCATTTAGTGAATTTTGAACTTACAGAAAGATGGGATGATAATTATGAAAAAATACTCTATTTGTCTCTAGGAGTTCTCCTGGTTTTAATTGCTCTCGGTGTGGCAACTTTTTATTCTGGATAAGTTTTTCTGAATGGGACGTGATCCCCTGGTGTCTCTCCTTCAAAGCATATTCGATCCAGTACCTCCGAGACCCTCATTCTTGAGACTAATACTTTCTTTAAAACTATTTGTCAAGATCTGAGAAATATTCCCACCAACGAAAAGTAAAAAGAAGCAAAAGATACGTCCCTACGCTTCCCCACTTTCCTAATTAAATAACATCCATATTGTTTCAAAGTCAGAACAAATAAAACCATCAATCCCCGGACAACCTAACCGTCAGCAAATATATTTTGACATCCACTAAGACCCAGGAATCATCCATTTTCTTAGAAATCTCGTAAGACGAAAGAAGCAAAAGGTACGTCCCCACGCTTCACCATGCTGTCATTCCTAACTTATTTGTTATAATTGAAAATTGATTGTTATAGGTTAATCACTAGGTTGGTTATTAAAACTTCAGGATATGTAGATAATAATCTGTCAGGAGGGAAATGATGAAGAGTTATTCTAGAATACATAAGCTTTTTCTTTTATTATGCCTTATGGTATTTAGTACCATAGTTAGTGTTATACCTGTATTTGCTGATGATTTCGGTCCTTCAGAATGGAGCCAATACAGATTGAATCCTGAAAATAATCCAGTTTACCACAGTGAGTTCGATTCTAGATTAAAAGATATTATTAATACCGGTGATGAAATTCGTTCAACTCCAGTTGTTATCGGAAATAATGTTTTCATAGGAAATCATAATTCTGGAGGCATATACTCTTATAATTTAATTAATAAAAAAATGAACTGGCAAACAAAAGCACCCAATTGGATTCATTCTGAAATTATAAATGTAAACAATCAATTATTTGTTGGTTTCGGAAATCGTTTCTATCAAGAAGATGGGTCGAGAGGTACAGGGAAAAGTGGGCTGATGAGTCTTGATCCTAAATCAGGAGAGATTTTATGGACTTTTGAAACAAAAGGTGAAGTAATGCCGACTCCTGCGTATTATGATGGTACTGTTTTTATAACTACAGGGGATAAGCATCTATATGCTATTGATCCCAAAAGCGGTACAGAAAAATGGAAATTAAAATTAGGTCATGTAGTTAGCATGTCTTCACCCAACATAAAGGATGGAAAATTATATGTTGGTGGTGGTCTTCCCCATCCATACAGTTTCTTTGGGATTGATTTAACTACTAAGCAAATATTATGGGAGACTGAATTTAATAATGTATATGCTGGCTTAGATGATGTACCACCGGTTATTTTTGAAAATTTAGTAATAACAACAGCACTAGAAAGAACTGATGAAATATTAAGTGTAAGAGAAGTATATGAGAGAAAAGGAATAGTCCAAGCCTATAAACAAATGATTAAACTTGCAATAGGAGACTTCATTAACAAACCTCCTCTGTCATTACCGAATCATGTAATGTATGCTATGGATATTAAATCTGGAGAAGTTATTTGGAAAGATAGTCTCGGTATTGGTCCTATGGTTACTAATAACAAATCTGGTGCACCCATTGTCTATGACGGGAAAATATTCGTAGGGAGCCCAATTAACGAAACTTTCTATTCCTATGATGCTAAGACAGGAAAAAAGTTATGGACCTATAAAAGTAATGTAAACAAGGTACCACCAGTAGCAGATAAAGGTGTCGTATATTTCACAGATACCAAAGGTCTGGTTTATGCTTTTAATGTAGAAAATGGTGAGTTATTAGGAAAGAAATATTTAGGCGGAAAGCTATCGCCCTCTGGACCTGTCCTAATGAATGATCATTTAATTGTGGGAAGCCAAAATTCAAATGTCTATGTTTTACCTACTAATGAGATCAATGGTGAAAATGATAGTAGTCCTGAGCAGCCTAATGTCAATGAGCAGACAAAGAAAAGTATATATTCATTTATCTTCTTAGTATATGTAGTTCCAATCCTAGCTCTCATAATCTTCCTGGGACTAACCATCTTTGTTATTAAAAAACTTAGAAAATAAATAGAAGAAAAACCCCAAGTTGTTCTGTTAATACTGAACAACTTGGGGTTTTTCAATTTTTATAATTCTTGCCTGTTTTTAGCTTAAACTCAGGATTATAGTGGATTGATCTTTCAGAAGTGCTCAAAACAGGAACTTGGACTAATACTTTCTTTTAGACTATCCCATATTACACGACAAACAGCCCTACCTACGAAAAATCAAAAAGAAGCAAAAGGTACGTCCCTACGCTTCCCCGTCATTCGTCCCAATACCAATCAGCAGGTTAGAGAAAAAGGCTGCTCGTTCAGGGATTGAGCTGATGATTATGTGTTCGTTTCTTGCATGGATTCCGTCTCCAATGGTACCTAGGCCGTCTAAGGTTGGGACTCCCATGCTGGCTGTGAGGTTTCCATCACTTCCTCCCCCAACAGAAGCTTCTTTTAACTTGATGCCTTCTTCTTTTGCTGCTTCTTTGGCGGTCTGGAATAGATCTTTCGTATCTTGATTTCGTTCCATCGGCGGGCGGGAGACGCCTCCTCTAACGTCGAGACTTGTCCCTTCTGTGAAAGGTGTCAGCCCATGAATTATTTCATCGATTCTTTCTTGTTCTTCACTAGTCCCTGCGCGGACATCGATGCCAATCTCTGCATGATCAGCCACAACATTCAGCTTTCCTCCGCCTTTAACAAATCCAACATTGACGGTGGTTCCAACCTCGTAATCTGTTAAGGACTCTAAAAAATCGATGGCCTTGGCAGCCTCTTGAATAGCACTAACTCCTTCATGATGGTTGTTGCCAGCGTGGGCAGCCTTGCCTGTAATATCAATATAATAACGAGCTGAACCCTTTCTTTCCGTTTTTAAGGCACCCGTCCGAACAACGGGCGGTTCCGTAACTAATGCATAATCGCAATCCTTCGCTATCTCTTCGATGACATAGCGTGATGTCGGACTGCTCACCTCTTCATCACTGGTAAAAAGGAAAACAATCTTCTTTGAGAACGGAATTTTCAGTTCCTTAATGGCTATTATTGCCCAAATCGCTTGTACAAGGCCTCCCTTCATATCCAGGATGCCAGGCCCGTATGCGCGATCGCCTTCGATTTTAAACTCTAAATCTCCAGGCTCCCATACTGTATCAAAATGGGAAAGGATTAAGATTGTTTCGTCTCTTTCCCCGTATTCAAATTTCAGATGATTTCCGAATTTCTCTTCTTCCAACACTTCTGCCCGTTTACCAAAGTAGCGATATAAAAGCTCCTGGATCCTCTCTCCACACTCGTCCATGAGTTTTTTATTCAATGATGGAGAATCACATTCGACCAGAAACTTGATATCCTCTATAATCTCTTGCAAATGGTCCTCCATAAACTGCCTTATGGAATCCATTATTATCACTCTGCTTTCCTATATTAATAATAAGGCTGCATAATATCTATGCAGCCCCATAATATAACTATTTTACTATTATATCATTCATATTATTAGTTTGTAGCCTGTCATCATAGCGATTCTAAGCATAATCGTAGAAACATCGGGACGTTGTTTCATCCAAACTAATAATCCCAATAGGGTGCGCCCTATTGGGATTTCATATTTCTAGGAGTAGCCACTTTTTATTCTGGGTAAGTTTTTCTAAATGGAAGTGAATCCTTGTGCCTCTCCCCCAATGTATATTCAACCCAGTCCCTCCCAGAAACTAACTTCTGGGACTCATACTTTATATAAAACTTTTTCTCATGACTTGAGAAACCTTCCCGCCTATGAAAAATCAAAAAGAAGCAAAGGGTACGCCCTCATATATCTTTCGCAACGCGAAAGAAGCAAAAGGTACGTCCCTACGCTTCTCAATCTGTTATCCTATTAATAGAATGAATAATTTACCATAGCAGTGAGGGGGAACAAATTTGAACAGGATATTTTTCTTATTATTAGCATTATTAGCAATGTCAATATTCCCAGCAGATGCATCTGCTCAGGAATTGGATCGTATTGCTGGGGACAATCGTTATGAAACGAGCTTGGAGTTTTCAAAACGTATACCAGCTAATAGACTGGATTATGTAATTGTTTCAAGCGGGAATAACTTTCCTGATTCATTAGCGGGAGGAGTATTGAGCAATACTTTAAATGGAAATGTTATTTTAGTAGATGATAGTAAAGTAAGTATGGTTATTACTGAAGCTGAACGGGTGTTGAAGAGTAACGGAAAAGTCCTCATCCTTGGTGGAGAGATGGCTGTTTCAAAAAATGCAGAAAATGTACTAAAAAAACATTTTAGTGTAGAACGTATCGGTGGGGTTAATCGAGTTGATACTTCGATAAAAATCGCTGATCGTGTAAACACAAATCCATCTGAAATCATTATAGTGAGTGGTAATAACTTCGCGGATGCATTATCAATCGTACCATATGCAGCTCTACAATTTATTCCCATTCTATTAAATACAGATTCAAATGATTTGAATCAAGAAATAAAAGACTACATAGAAGCACATTCTACTTCAAAAGTAACCATTATTGGTGGTGAAGCTGCCGTACCAAATCAAGCACAAAAGTATTTAGAAAACAGAGATATTGTTGTGGAGAGGATAGCGGGCAGCAGTCGTTATGAAACATCTTTAGCAATAGCAAATACCTACTTCCCTGGAGCGAAAAAAACAGGAATTGCAAGTGGGACCAATTTTCCAGATGCACTTAGTGGAAGTGGACTAGCATTAAGACAATCTATGCCTATCATATTAACTCATCCTGTTAATAGTAATAACGCTGTACTAAATTATATGAAAAAAATGGATAGTTTATATGTGTTTGGAGGAGAAGCGGCCTTACCAAATAAGGCGGTCGGCCGTTATACAGTGTTAGACATTCCGTTTGATGCTAGAACGGAGCTAACCTATTTTCATAAAGACCTTGGAAATTTGACTATGGTTTTTGATCCGAAGTTTGCCAAAGATAAACCAACTCTAGAGGGCAGAGGGATCAAGACTATCGGAGTCAAAGGAAATGGAGTAGCAAAGAGCTATTATGAATTAGATGATAAATTAATAAGACATGAAGTTTTTATTACTCTTGAAGGGACCTTGGAAAAAGGTGATTTTGGAGTTGGAATTGATGCTCAAATAAATGCAAGCAGAAAAAGGGAAATAAGAACTGATGGCAAACTAACTCATATAGATAATGCTACCATGAAAATGCAAAGCGTTTTTTGGGATATAGCATACTTACAGAAAACAACTCGAAATGGTACGACCGTATATACGGGTACGATCAATAACCATCCAGATTTTATTTTAAACTAAATTAAAACTTTATCTTTTGTGTAAAATCAAGATCGTGGGAACCTTCGTTTTAAGCATGAAAAGCTTGAGGTGCACTGGATAAGTTTTGGACCTTTTCATGAAAAAGTAAAAAAACTACTCGAGCTCATTATCCCAATAGGTTGAATCCTATTGGGATTTCATTTCTAAAAGATACTTTCGCATAAAAAAACTACACCTCCAATTGTTAGGTGTGTCTAACAATTAGGGTGCAGTTCACGTCCCCATGCTTCTACAGTGGGAGGAATTCACGCATGAATTTTTCTAACCCTTCTGAATCATAATATCCTGGGGAACCTGCGACAGGCTGTCCTTGATCTATCAGGATGGTATATGGGGTTGTGTTCACTTGGAATTTTTTTGCTAAGTCTGGAAATTGTTCTATTGGAATATTAACAAATATCATGTCTGGAACACGTTTTTTCATTTCTGGCTGATTCTGAATCATGTTGTAAGATGGCTGTGTATTTGCAAAACAGGAATTATCATAGAAAGTCATGGTTAAATACTTTGTATTCGCTGCCAACATATTAAGGTCTTCCATATTCCTTATTTTATAAATATTTCCTTGTTTCAAAATCTCCTGGTGCCTTTGTTCAATAGATATAGCCTGCGGGCTTTCCTGTTTTTGAACATCGATCTTTTTCTGCTCTTCTTTCTCAATATTCTCTGAAGGGATTGTAACAGCCACTTTTTCAGCCTCCGTTACCGCTTCTGTAACAGGTTCCTCATGAACCGGTATCACTTCAGCTTTAACAGATTGGTCTTCCTTTTTAATCAACTCATTTTGCTCTTCATTCCTAAACAGTACCAGGCTTACGCCTATTATTATAATCGGTATGAGTAATAAAAGGCTCTTTTTCATGTTTTTCCTTCCTAATTATCATTTTTCTTTTAAAGGGTTTCCGCAGAGTCTCCTGGGTGCCTGTCGGGAAAGTCTTATGCTGCTTCCGAAGGACATGCGCAGCCCCCACTTCCATTAAAGCGGAGAAAAGCATTTACCCCGCCTTCCTCTATTCCACATTCTCCCCTGTCAGATCAATTGAAAATTCTGTTGGACTTCCCAATCCAAAGAATACATCATGGAAGGTGATTGATTGGAGATCCCCACCTTCCAAATCAGATTGAATGATATAATTTTTCGATACCTGGCCAGGTTCAATCCTGAAAGCAAGCGGAACTTCCTTTTCCGAATCTGCTGATTTAAAGGTCGCACTTCCGTTCATGCTCCAGCCAACCTGGAATCGATCAGCGCTAAGGTTCGTGATATCGGCCATGAAAGCCATGCCTTTCACGGTTTTTACTTGTTTCATATTTTCGAATTTATAATAACCCTCATTCTCTACATAAAAATCATAGGGCTTTACTTCCAGGATGCCAATCGTGTCAAATTTCCATTTATTATCTTCATTTACATAATAAATAATAGATTCGTTTGTAAATGGCCCATTATTATTATCGCCTTTGACGATTAAAACAACTTTTTTGATTGAGCTGTCAATATTCTCTACATTCTTAATTAGATAATCATTAAAAGTTACATTATTTATGAAAATTATTTCTTCCTGTTGTTTAATGAATTCTTCTTTGGTTTGCCCTAACAAATTCCGCAGCTTCTCTGAAGATGAGGTATACACCCAATCCCAATTTCCTTCTTTATTCGCATTGAAATAGTGTTCGAAGGCTTTCTCTATATCCTCATTTGTCAGTTCTTCGTTTTGAGGTTTTTCATTTTCTTTACTTTGATTTCCTCCAGGTTCTTTACTTTCAGACACATCGGCTGCGTTGGCTTCAGAACTTTGTTGTTCACCACTGGAGCAGGCAGTTACGAGCAGGACAGAAGCCAGAAGGAAGTACATCAAATACAATGATTTTCTTTTCATGATATTCTCCTTATCATTTTATGTAATATATTGATTACTGTAATATATTGAATACGCGTTGTCAATCTTATTTTTACAAAGGAAAATAAACGTTTTGTAATCACAGTTTTACAAAGCAGAAAGATTACATTATACTAACGTTAGGAATTTTTTATAGGAAGTGAAGGGAATGAATGAGGCAGGCTCGAGAACATTGGGGGAAGTCCTTTATGATATCAGAACGAACAAACTTAAATTATCCCTGCGCAAGGCTTCAGATCTGGTGGGGATCTCCCATAATTATTTAAATTTATTGGAAAAGGGCATTGATCCAAGAAACCAAAGACCCATTCAGGCTACCCCGGAAATTTTAAAAAGATTATCAGAAGGATATGATTATCCATATTCAGAATTGCTATCCTTAGGCGGGTTTATGATAGAGCATGAGGAGACTTCGAATAAGGTGAACCTTAAAGAAATATTGCAGGGGTCAAAACAAGTAACCTTTGAAGACAAAGAACTAAACAGTAAGGAAAAAAGAAAGATAATCGATATAATTAAAGTACTTTTAAGCTAAAAAAAGGAAAACGAATTTGTTTTCCTTTTTTTATTCAAACTGTTTTATCCTTTAAGGTTCTTGCCAGTTCTTCAGCAAGAAAGTAAAATTCTTCTGCCACAATAAACTGGTGAATATCCTTTAAAGGCAAATCAAAAACTTCGAATTCCAAGGGCATCTCAATGGCATTTATCGATGTTGGACCATCCATCTCAATATATCCTTTTAAAAATAGATAATCCATGATTTCTTCCCGGTCATATCTGAAATCTGGCCAGTACTCCTCCGGTACATACAAAATAAGGTCGAAACTGTTTGGGTGCTTGGTATTGCCAACCAGCCATCCATCAAATTTTTCCTCATTAAAGAATACAACTAAATCATGTATTCGTAAAAATTCATTTCTATTATCTGTTATATGAGCACATAGTTTAAGAAAGGATTTCGGGATAATTTCCTTTAGCGGACGATTTAAAAATGTACTCAAATAAACTTCATACAAACCCGTACTGTTCAAGCCAAAAATAGTTGAGTATTTCATCATAAGTGACTTCATATTTTCTTCAAAGCTTATAGTTCTCAAGACATAGCCCCCACGATTATTCTTAGGACTATTTTAATATTTTTGTCGAATTTTATCTAGACTTCTTAAGTTTTTCTTTTCTAGTTGTCTGTGACTCAATATTAAAAAGAGCGAGTTTGGCAGTTTAAATGGAACCAAAGAGACGCAGGGACGGTTCTAATGTCTCAAAGAGGAATGAAAGACATAGAACTGTTCTTGTGGTCCAAATGTTAAGTTAGTTTTTACTTTCCTGTTAAAACTAGAACCTTCCCTATACTCCACATGCTCTATGCACTAGATCCTTGGATACGCCCAAAATCCTGGCTGCCTGTCGGAGGGTGATGCCTTCAATAGTTTTGACTTGCATGAGATAGTGATCCCTCTGCCATCCGGGCAGGCTTTTTACCTGGGCAATGCCCATGCCGCCGAGCAGCTGTTTGATTTCTTGCCGTGCCTGTTCATCTGTCAATTTCCGTCTACGATAGGTATCTTCAAGGCATTCATCATGATTGGATCGCTCATTGAATTCTTTGAAACGTTCTACAGCGGATGGACGATTTTCTCCAAACATATTCAACACTATATTTCGATCCAACAACCCTCCTGGAAAATACTTCTCGCCATAATATCCCGCACAGCTGCTCCATTCCCAGTCTTCCAACAGTGAACAGATACCTGCCTTGACGGGATTCTGGTGGATATACCGAACAACGGTGAGAAAGTATTCCTCGGTTTCGACATTTTCACTTTTGAACCGGTCCTGGAATAGATGTCCTGTGGAAACACAGGGACGGTTCTGTCGTTTCACACAATTACATTTTTTTACTTTTAACGAAATGAAAAGCCATTCCCCTGTCTTGTCCTTGTCTCTTCCCTTCAAATCCCCGCCCTATAAACCAGACTAACTGATACCCCTAATATCCTGGCAGCTTGCCGAAGGGTGAGGCCTTCGATTGTTTTGATTTTGATTAGTTGGTGGTCCCTTTGCCACCCTGGCAGGCTCTTCACCTGGGCAATCTCCACCTCTCCGAGCAACCGCTTGATTTCCTCCCTTGCCTGCTCGTCTGTCAGTTTTCTTTTTTTATAGATGTCTTCGAGGCATTCGTCGTTATTTGTTCGCTCGTTGAATTCTTTGAATTGATCTTTCGCAATGGAACGGCCTTCACCAAACATCTTGAACACCTTATTACGATCAAGCATTCCTCCTGGGTAATATACCTGGTCATAGTACCCAGCGCAGCTGCTCCATTTCCATTCTTCGACCCTGGGACTGATCCCTGCTTTCACAGGATTCTGATGAATATACCGAACGACGGTAAGAAAATACTGATCAGTTTCAACATTTTCGCTTTTGAACCGGTCCTGGAAAAGATGACCCGTCGTGCGATATTTCCAATTGTAAAATGAAGCGTAACTCACCCCGATACGCTTCATGGTTGTGTCGAGACCTTCTTCGCCTTCTTTTAAAAGCAGGTGGACGTGATTGCTCATCAGGCACCAGGCATACAGGGCAAATTTCGAGATCCTTTTATACTTTTTCAAAATATCAAGGAATTTCATATTGTCTTCGTCATCATGGAAAATTTCCTGCCGGTTCGCTCCCCGCAGCATCACATGATAGACCTCGCTTGCACTTTTCCTTCTCGCTTCTCGAGGCAAAGTGACCACCTCACTTTCCTATTTTGCGCAGCGTTAGCGCTTCTTCGATTGCCTCATCAGAAATAAACCGCTGACTTCTCATGTCAGAAATCGTTCTCGCCAGACGGATGAGCTTGATCTGAAACCTGTTGCTGAGACCAAACTTTATGGACAAGTCCTGCAATCGACTCTGCTGCGAGCTCGTGAGCGGACTGTTGCCAATAAGGTGCTCATACGGAACGCTGCTATTACAGATTTCTTTACCATATCGTTCATATTGCCTTTCCCTGGCAGCCATGACTCTTTTTCTAACAGTTTCTGATGATTCATTTCTGTTAAAATCGTGCCCTTTAAGATTGACAGCCTTTAAGGAAAGGAGAATATCGATTCGGTCTAAAATAGGCCCCGATACTCTGTTCTTGTATGACTTAATTTGTTTTTCCGAACAAGTGCAGTAATGACTGTCTGACCCTAAATATCCACATGGGCAGGGGTTCATGGCTGCGATGAAAATAAATTTAGCCGGATAAGTCACAGTAGAGTGGATTCGGCTGATAGTCACCTTTTCACTCTCCAAAGGCTGACGGAGCATATCCAATGTTTTTTTGGAAAACTCGCCTAATTCATCAAGGAAAAGAACACCGCGATGGGCAAGGGATACTTCACCAGGTTTGGGGTTCGTGCCGCCTCCTATGATCGAGACAGCAGATGCGGAATGGTGTGGATGGCGGTATGGGGGAAGAGTCAGCGAGGAGAACGGTGCACCTGCCAATTGATATAGACTGATTTTTTCTAGCTGCGCCTCTTCCGAAAGCGACGGAAGGATTGATGGGAATGTCTCTGCCAAGAGGCTCTTTCCACAACCTGGCGGCCCATCCATCAAAACATAATGGCCTCCGCTCGCTGCTATCTCAAGTGACCTTTTCGCAAATTCATGGCCAATGACCTGGCTGAAGTCTCTGTCGGTAATCTTTGGCTCCTCTACCACATCCACATCCTGCAGCAAAGGCAACATTTGCTGACCAGCCAGCAAATTCATCACATCCTGTAAGGTTTCAACATATACAAGTTCCAAATGATCGATTTCAATCCTTGGAATGGTAGGATCAAAAGGAAGTACCAGCCTTTTTAAATTCAGCTTCTTAGCCGCCAATATAGCAGCAATCATACCCTCAACCGGATGAATCGTCCCATCCAACGACAAGGCGCAGATAAAACCCGCATCCATCGGGATTTCATCCTGTATGAATCCCCCGCTTTTAAGAATGCCAAGAGCAATCGCAAGATCAAACAAAGGTCCGTTCTTCCTCTGCTCAGCCGGTGACAGGTTGATAATCACCTTCTTCTCAACCAGCGGGAATCCCAAAGTATGCAAGGCTGCAGAAACCCGCTCCTTAGACTCCTTCACAGAAGCATCAGCATCAGGCAGCCCAACAATCACAATCGACTCAAAACCTTCCTTCACCTGCACCTCAACCTCAATACGGTATCCCTCAAGACCCTTCAAACCAACACTTACAACCTTTGCCGACATAAACAAACCTCCATACAGGTCAATTTAGAAAAAGAAAAAGTAATTGCGCATAACAAAATGGGTGCAAAACATAATGAGGAAAAAACAATCGTAGGTAATAAAATAAATAGATTGGGAATCCAGTAATACAGAATGAAAACAGGAGACAACATACTTACAGGAGATTAAAAGGAAGAATAGGAGGAGAAATCTTCAAAACTATCATATACCAATTATCAGAAGTTAGCACTCATAAATTCCCAGCCAAACACCATTGGTTAACAAAGAAAGAGAGAAAAAACTCTCCTCCCAACAAACCAAGTCCTACTAATGATTGATTTTATTTTCCATAAGGGATTTAAAAAATAAGAATATGAGAATTAACTGTAACTATTTAAACTCTCGAATGAAAACGTGAGACCCGTCCTTGTGTTATGGGATTCTGCCTAAAAACAGGACTACCTTACCAATCCATAAAAATTTTCTGTAAACAAGCGAAGTGGTACGCGAACGCGTACCACTTCGCTTATCCAAAGATGATAGTTTTGGCTTATAGTCATTAGGAATGGGTGTAAGCTATGGCAGAAAAACAGGTGAAAATCAATTTGAATAAACTGTTAAATGATCATGGAATCTCATTAAGGGAATTATCAAGATTAGCAGACATCCGCCATGCAACACTAAGTGAATTGGCTAACAATAAGAGAAAAAGCATCCATTTTGACCACATCAAACGAATTAGCGAAGCACTTAACATCACAGACATCCGTAAAATCATCGAGATTGTTACCATAGAAGATGAACAACATTAAATATCCACAATAAAACACAAAGGTGATTATCATGATAACATCCGACTACCTCTCCTGGGATGTAATTCAGTTCATAAACGAATACAGTGACGAAATAGAAATGGATATCATTCAATATCCACACGAATATCAAATCACCGTCAATATCTGCGACGAACAACCACCATACAGAGACATAACCGCCACAGCCATACACCCCAGAAGCAAAAAACAAGCAGCCAAAAAAGCAATGATTCTACTATATAAACAAGCCTATCCAGAATTATTCACCGAAACAAACGTTAAATAAAGGACACAACATCCCACTCCAAAAATATTCCGATACCCGAAAGAAACACAAGAACCGTCCCTGTGTTTCTGACACAGCTGAAAGACAGCTATTTGCCGTTCTGAGTGGGGATAGTGGTACAGGAAAGACCACGACAATCCGTAAGTTTGTGGACAAATTGGATAAAGGGAAATTCCACATCCTTTACCTGTCCGACTCTAAGTTAACGCCTCGTCATTTTTACAAAGGTCTTTTGGAACAGTTAGGTTCTGAAGCGAAGTTTTATCGAGGAGATGCAAAACGGCAGCTTCATCGTGAGATTGAATTAATGAAAGGCATAGGAGGGCTACAACCTGTGGTGGTAGTGGACGAAGCCCATCTTCTGGACCGGGAAATGCTTGAAGAGGTTCGTTTCCTACTGAACTTCAAAATGGACTCGCAAAGCCCGATGGCACTCATTCTCGTCGGTCAAAGTGAATTGTGGGATCGGCTTCGACTCCAATCATACGCAGCGATACGTCAAAGAATCGATATTCAATTCCAGTTAGGACATCTCGATCGTGCTCAGGTTGAGGAATATGTTTCTAGGCATCTTCGTTATGCCGGAGTTGAACAACCAATATTCTCTGATGGGGCTCTTGACGAAATCCATCGGTTTTCTGGTGGTGCCGCAAGGCTCATAAATAAACTCTGCACACATAGTCTACTCTATGGCTCACAAAATGGCCGAAGAATTATTGACGACCATATGATTAAGCAAGTCATCCAGGGTGAGCTTTCATGAAAAGTCGCTTGAAAGAAATGAATTACAATGAAGAGTTGGATCGTTGGGTTGTGTTTTGGGGAGAAAATTCTGGTTATAAGATGCGATGTGGTGAATGGTTTGATCTACATCTAGGAAATGGGAAGACTCTTTCCTGCCGCCTGGAATTGGGCAGAGACTGGTATATTCTCACGGGTCGAAATGACGTTAGATTCTACCTTAAGAAAAATGAGACTTATCAAGTTGATTTGTAAAAACTTTTGGGAAGCATGTGAACTGCTTCCCTTTCATTTTTGGACAGTAGATCCGTCAGTTTTAGGACAATTAACATCGTCAAGTTCTGGACATTCTAGAACGTCATTAACACTATGCAAGAGAAATCAATCCCAGCAAACTTGGCTTAAATTATATTTAATTCGCCACCATAAACCAAAACAAAAGTTACAGTACAAAGGATCTAAAATAGAGTGCCACCATTATAATCAAAAACAAAAAACCATGTCAGAACCCCTTCCGACATGGTTTTAGATTATGCATTCACTAAGACTTATGTTGTTTCAAAGATCAAGACTAATAACACCGTCAAATCGCGGAAAAACTGATCGCCAGCAAACTATTTCGACTTACGAAGGGACATGAAAACCGTCCATGTGTCCCAGTGAAAAATGTTATGAAATTTATAAACTCACTTTAAAGCACTTGAAATCCATTTTTATTAATCTTAAAACCATTTAAATACTGTTTATAGTTTTCCAAAACAATACCATCCATATCTTCCCATATCGGTTTTTTTCCTCTTAAATGCGCGCTATTAGGTTTCCAATTCATAAAGTGGAAATATAAAAATTGTCTATTCCCATTTATATTATTTGTAAGTATCCCATTCTTCCAATACCATTCAGTGGGATGATTATCCCACACACCTCCATCTATCCAAGGTATCCTAGTATATGGCGTTGTATATTCTTCTCGAAACAAATACCTTTTATTAGAATTCCTTAACTTTCTTAATCTCGTTATTATACTACTTTGCTTTCCTAATATCTTACTTAATATTCTATACCTGCCTGCTAAATCTACCCCAAAGTAAAATTCATCAAATGCAACGTGTTTGTTACTTTCCAGTATTTCCTTCCAATTTTTAATTCTCTTAAAATATTCCCTATATTTTTGTGTGTTCTTTAAAAGTGCAAAGTGCCCACTTAAAAAGTTTTCATGTGTTGAAAAAACTTCATACTTACTAAGTAATTCATCTGTATAAATACTTTTAATATTTCCATAAATTAAATCTATATCACCATACCCAAAAAAATCATATCCAGCTAGATGCTCTTCATGTATATATCCTAAAGCAGGTTTTAAATCACAAAGCTTATATGAATTTGAAGGGTTAAAGTTAATTAATAGTTTTTCCTCAACTATTTTTTTGTAGTCAGCAAAAGTAATTTTATGATACTTTATATTTTCCGCCTTATTTTCTGGTTCATCACAATCCGTAAAAAATAGCCAATCTATTGAAGGGTTATTTTTACAAGACTCTATATATAGATTAAACCAGCTAGGCCACTCACCAAAATACGGAATAATAATTAATATCTTTTTCATCAATATCTCCCTTACTTTTTCTTATTTAACAATGTATTCAAAATAGGAATCATTGGTTTGCTATATGAAATTAGGATAAAGAATAATATACAGACAGCTATTAGCATATTATAAATAGACCAAACGTAAAAGGTACTATAAAGTGCGTAAAAGAACAATATAATAATTATTGAGTAAGTTAGTTTAAGATTATACTCTACTTTATATAAGCGTTCAGAAATAAAAGTTCTTAATATAAAGAACAGTATATATGAGATACCTGTCGATACTGCAGCGCCTTTGGCACCAATAATAGGAATTAATAATATGTTACCCAATCCATTTACAAGGAGTGTAGTTATATCGATAATTAAATTTAGCTTCACCCTTTTCTTAAAGGTTATTCCCATTACTGTGACTTCAGAAATTGTACGCATAATAGGAATAAATACTAAAAATGGCATTAACATCGCAGCTCCACTATAACTGTTACCTAGCAATAAACCAATAAAGTCTTTTGATGCAATAATTAATAGTGCTAAAATAAACATAATAAATGATACTATTGTGAAAGCTTTCTTAAAGAAAGCCTTATTTTCCGGTTTTTTCTCGTAGGTCTCTAAAGCAACTGGTACCCAAAAAACGGAAAATGAAGTTTGAATTATAGTCAGTAAGGCAATTATTTTAAAAGCTGCAACATATAGTCCTAATTCAGTAAAATTCGCTAATTCTTTTAACGCTAATCTATCAACAACCTGAAACAACATTCCTATTAAAGTAGTAAGCATAATTGGAAATCCATACTGCAGCATTTCTTTTCTTGAATGCCTAGAATTAACATTGGTAGTTTTTAAAATAGTCCAACTATACTTATCTAATAATATAGATAGTAAACTAATACTAACAAAGGTAATAACCGTTGAATAAATCATTATTTCGTATTGCGACCCAATAATATAAAATAAGAAAATAACCATTACAAAGTTAATAAGTTTATTAGCAATTTGCAACAAAGAGTATAACATTCCCTTTTGTTGCATCCGGATCGATAAACTTCCAAACCTATAGATAATATTAAAAAGCAAACATATCAGTAGTAAGTAAATTATTTTGGGAGAATATTCACCTAACAAAAATACAGAAACTGACTCTTTAAAAATAAAAACTAACACAGTGACAATAAAATATACAAACAGGGAGATTTTCAGACTATTTCTTAATAGTAGATTTCTTTTCTTTTCATTCTCTTCGTAATAAAATCTAACATAAGCTTGATCTGTACCCAAAAGTGAAATAACCAATAGGACTTCTAAAGCTAAGGTAAACATTGATGCTATTCCTAGTTGATTTGGATCAAGAATGCGGGTAAGTATTGGTGTTAATAAAAAACTTATAATTAAACCTACCCATTTACCATAAGAGAAAGACAAGAATTTTTTTAATAATACGTTCACTCAAATTTTTCCTTTCTCGAAACTAAACGCTATTATAAGTTATTAACTTGTTATTAGAAAAATCCTTAATTACTGAGACAAAATCTTTAAGATGGTATCAGGTAATTAAGGTTGAAAAATTTTTACATGTAACTTAATTATAGCTATTCTTTTTTAAGACTCTTTGATATAGTGATGCTAACTTCTCAATTACTGCCTCATTACTATACTTATTAATACAATCCGTTCTAATTTTAACCTCATCATACTCTTTTCTGTTGAAAAATAGATACTTCATTGCCTTTGCTAATTCTGCTGTATTTTCAATAGGCACAATTAATCCGTTATTCTCATTTACGATGTCTAATGGTCCTTCACACGAACTTGCAATAATTGGCTTACCGACTGCTAATGCTTCAATAAAAACAACTCCAAAAGTCTCGTGTCTACTTGGTAAGACAAAAGCATCACATACATTCATGTATTTATTTACCTCTTCCCTAGAAAGTGCGCCTAGAAATTCTACACGTTCCTCAAGACCAAGGTCTTTTACAAGGTTTTCCAAGTGCACCCTTTCCTCCCCATCCCCGCCGATTAGGAGTTTAACATCTAACATATTAAGTCTACTTAATGCTTTAATTAATATATCAAATCCTTTTTTATAAGTAAGGAAACCCACTGATAAAAAGTAAAAACAATTATTATCTTTTTTGTAGATGTCCATTTTTTTAAATTTATTTATATCAACCATATTTGGTATAATACTTATCTCTTTACTTGTATATTCTTTTAAATCATTGTATAAGCCCCTACCAACTGCAATAATTTCTTCTGATTGTTCTAGTACTTTCTTTAATACTGATAACTGGTTTTCAGAAAAAATACCTCTAGAAAATCCAGTGTGGTGCTCAGTTATTACATAAGGGATCTTATATTTTCGGCTTAATTTCTCAACTGCATATCCTGCACCGACAAAAGAATGTAAATGTATTACATCTGGCTTTCCCCTATCTTCAATTATCTTTTTCAGAAGAAGATCTAACTTTTTATAAATGATAAAATTCGTCCCATTTTTTATTAAAGGCAAATAGTTAAGTGCTTTGTATCTATAGGTAGATACATCAGTTTCATAACTTTTTTTATATCCGTATTTACAAAAGTCAAAAACATCTTTACTAAACATACTTTTCGTTTCTGTATATGCGACAGTAATTTTAAATCCATTATCTTTTAAAGCAATTGCCTGCTCCTTAAAAAAAGAGCCCAATACTGGGTTTTCATCTGATGAATACCATGAAGGGATGATTAAAATATGCATAGGAACTCCTTATCTTCTAGTTTAAAAATATTTTATGATCGAATAGAAAATAAAAAGGAAGATGAATATAGTGTAACTTATTATTAGGACTGTTTTCTTTATCTCTCTTCCACTTTCAAAGTATGCTTGTCCACTTAAAAGTATTGCAAATGGTAAATACATAACTATATGTCTAAATGTAAAGGTGGTGGTAATAATACTTATAAATATCAAAACAAAAATTATCTTCAACTCAAAATATTTGTTATTTTTAAAAGCTATAAATAAATATGGCAAAAATAATAATTGAAATATTGTACCTATGCTTAGCCACAAGCTTTCTATTTGTTCTAGATTAGGAAACGGAGTAATAAATGCATACGCTGTTCTAAAAATAATACCAAATGGAAATAAATCCATACTAAATATTAGATTGCTTAATCCATCTGCCCCTGAAACTAAGTATTCGCTATACCTACCATACGTATTGTAAAAAAAGAGTATAAACTCTTCATAAAAAAGCACATATAATATTAGAAGTAAAATTAAAGACTGAGTTATAGATCTTATATTTAACTTACTGTACCTAAGTATAAATAAAAATGGAATTACTAATAAATAATATGCGACAACCGCTCTAATCTCTAGAGAAATAACTATAAAAGCAACAGTTACTATAACGGTCAGAAGCTTGCCAAAAAAATTATTTCTTTTAAATTGTGACCACAAATAAAAGGTACATATGATAATAAAAACTAACATTATATCTCTAAAAGTATGGGCAGCTGTGTACCCTAATATAGGAAAAACTCCTATAATAAAAGCTAGTATCTTAGAGTTTTTATTGTTTAAATTTAGATATTTGGTTGAGATACTAAAAGCTAATACACTTATCAACCCCACGAGGAATCCATTAAATATCCTAGGCAATAACGTATGAAACTCTCCTACAAGGTTAGAAAAGCGCATAATTAAGCTGACAACATAAATATACCCAACAGAATTATGATATTTTGTTACTATATTTCCCCTAATATCTGAGTAATTAAAAAAACCTGTATTTTCTACTACTTCGTATGCATCTAGCTCATAGGTTAAATCATCTGAACCACCCTTATAGTAAGGTGAATCATACTGAACTATAGATACACAATATATAAAAATTATTATTATTAAGCTTATAAAAAAACCTTTTGGAATAATAAAGATTTGTTATAACTTTTATTCAGTGAAATGCTTGCAATTAAGTTTAATAATAACCCGAATATGAATATACTTATATTCACAAAAACTGCAGATAATATACTTAGAAATATCCAAGTGATTATCATATATAATAAGAGTGATTTTTTATTCGTATTTGAGAGCATATAAAATCTCCTATATACTATTTAAAAGTTCCCTTGCGATACATTCATCACTATAATCAACAAGTGCCTTTTTATTTCCTTCTAGTATTTCAGATTCTAATAAATTTAGTTTAGATAAAATTTCATTTTCATCATTTCTAACTATCACTGTTCTACCTGTATCATGAATAAACTTAGATACATTGTCTTTCAAATCATCAACAACAGCTAGAATACTTCGGTTTGTACCAAAATAGTCATACAATTTCCCTGGAATCTGGTGTGCACCTTTTTTATTTGAGAGAAACAATAATACATCTGAGTTTTTGTAGACATCTATAATTTTTTTATAGCTTACAGGTTGATTCCAATTAACAAAATCTTCGTATTGTTTTAGCTGTTTTTTTGTTTCATCATCACAAACACCATATATCTCCAACTGGAATTTCCTTACGGACTTTGAGTTAAATGCTTTAATAGCTTTTAATAAATTCATTATATTTCTTCCATAGCTTATAACACCGGTATACGACATTACATAACAATCAGAGGAAATTTGTTTTTCACTATTAACCTTCTGCAAATAACCTCTAGGTATATAACCCATTTTTGAAGAATAATTAATATTCTCCTTTTCCATACGTCTTAGAGTTGGTAATGACACATAAAAGATTTTATCTGCTAATTTCAATAATCTTTTTTCGGCATTCTTAGCTCTTAGCTTACTCAAACCTTTTATACCTATATCCTCAGCCCAAGGATCACCCCAGATTTGGACCCACTTTACCGTATTAAACTTCTTTTTTATTTTCATTGCAACAAAATGTGCAGTTTTCGAATCTGAAGACGAGATTATATAGTCATAATCCTTGAAATTCAGTTGTTCATTATAATTCTTTATCCACTCTTTATCAACTTCTGGAAAAAACAAAATGTCCCTTATTATGCTTTTCACCAATTTATAAATCTTTTTTCTTACATTTTCATTATGTTCAACGTACATCCCTTTTTTTAGTTTATTATTAAAATACTTATCTAAAATAAACAATTTATCTCTATATATATTTACCTTTTTAGAAATAATAGATTCTAAATAATCATCAATAATGTCCATTGGCCAATCTATAGTTAAAGCATCAACTTCAGCACCATTCTTAACGAGTCCATTTATTAGCGATATATTTCTAATTGATGCCGAATTAGCTTCCCTAGTTAACGTTGAAGTAATGTATAAAATTTTCATTGCAATCACCCTGCTTGTTCAACAAGAAACTGTTTTAAATTGTTTTTGAATTTTTCTTCCTCAATTTGTACTCTGTTCAAGAACTCAATACAACCTAATTTATAAGTCTCATAGTTAAATGAACTAATATAACTATTAATTTTTTCTTCAAGATTATCTGATTCTATATCAACCACTAACCCTAAATTATACTCCTGTACCAAATTAGACATATAACTATTATTTGATATTATTACGGGACGTTTGGCAACACAAGCATTATAAAGCCTATTTGACATTGAAGTCTGGGGACCCAAATCCTTGGTTGGCATAATTAAGTTTATAAGATCACTTTTATAATAAAAATCCAACTCTTCTTCTCTACTATATCTTCCGTGAAAATATACATTGTTTATTTTATTGTTTACGCAGTACAATTCTAAATCTTTTTCACAAATTCCAGTTCCTATATAACGCAACTGGAATTTAGTAGAATTTTTAAACATATCTAATATCTTTATGTTTTCTTCATAGTGTCTAATTGACCCAATATTACTGAACACAATTTCATTTTTATTTTTTAAGTTAGAGTTCAAGTCCTCTACTTGTTGGAGTCGGTTTATAAAGACATTATGTGATATGGTGTATCGGTCGAAACTAGGTAACCACTTTCTATAGCCTTCAGAAGAAATCACTGTGAAATTAGAGTTCTTAATAATTGCATTATATTTCCCAGCAAATCTATTCATCTTACTATAGTCCCTTATATCTAGTATATAATTATTTTTATAATGTTTTTCTAAATAATTTGCTAAAAAGAGCCCAATTTGTGGAACAAGGATAATAAGCTTATCATAGTTCCGCCTTTTAATTTCTCTAATTACAAACCTCGAAAATAGATAATAACCTATTAACTTTTTTACATTACCTGAATCATAGGAACAAGTATGATTAAATGCAATTGAATTTTTAACATTCTCATCTAAGTTTACTTTGTTCCAGTAAATAATATTATAGTTTATATTTTCATCATCTAATATCTCTGTATAATATTCCAAATAGGGTGCATGTAAAATATTTGCTGGTAAAACTAAACCTACCTTCATTACTCTCCTCCTAAAAATCTTTTACTATTATCAATCTATAGTATTCAATAGTTTCTTGTAAGCTTATAATTTTAATTAGTTATAATAAAATGGAATCTTTTAAATCAATTTTTTCTGGAGGACACCCTCTTAACCTCATTAACCCACATCGCAATTACTAATTTTCTTCCAGTATATCCGCGATCCGTACACTTGCTTGACCGTCTCCATAAGGATTACTTGATAGACTCATTTTTTCATATGCAAGATTATCTTCAAGTAATAGCTTAAAAGATTTATAGATATCTTCTTTTTCTGTACCTACTAATTTGAGCGTTCCTGCAGCTATACCTTCTGGACGTTCCGTGGTATCACGCATAACCAACACTGGTTTACCTAAACTTGGGGCTTCCTCCTGAATACCACCACTATCAGTCAAAATTAAATATGATTTCGATAGAAAATTATGGAAGTCCAAGACATCTAAGGGTTCAATAATCCTTACCCTATCACTATTTCCAAGAATTTCATTGGCAGACTCTCTTACAACCGGGTTCATATGAATAGGGTATATTGCTTTAATATCTGGATGTTCATCAATAATTCTTTTAATGGCTTTAAACATATTTTTCATTGGCTCACCTAGATTTTCCCTACGATGAGCTGTTATCATAATAAGTCGGCTATCTGCTGCCCAATCTAGATGTTCATGAGAATAATCATCCCTTACAGTAGTTTTTAGTGCATCAATTGCAGTATTACCTGTTACATATACTGTTGATGGACTTTTCCCTTCTTTTAAAAGATTCTCTTTAGACATATCAGTTGGGGCAAAATTATACTTTGCTATAATGCCAACTGCCTGACGGTTAAATTCTTCGGGATATGGTGAATAGATGTTGTAAGTTCTAAGCCCTGCTTCAACATGTCCAACAGGAATTTGCAAGTAAAAACATGCTAATGATGTAACAAAAGTTGTCGATGTATCACCATGAACTAACACCACATCTGGCTTTACTTCTTCCAAGATTTCTTTCATTTTTTCAAGAATATTGACGGTAACATCAAATAGCGTTTGCTTCGCTTTCATAATTGATAAATCAAAATCTGGTATGACACTAAATGCATTTAATACCTGATCTAGCATTTCTCGATGTTGACCTGTAACACATACAATAGTGTCTAAACTATCTCTATTTTTTAGTTCTTTGACAAGAGGACACATCTTAATAGCTTCAGGTCTTGTCCCAAAAACAACCATTACTTTTTTCTTCAACTTTTTCTACCTACTTTACTTATAATTTATAGACACCTTCAAAAGAACTAATATTTTTAGTATCAAGAACAATCTTGTTCTTGATGAGATCCATATTGTTTTTAATGTGATCATGTCCCACCATAACAACAAGAATTTCTATTTCATTTAAAAAGTCTTCAAAATTCATAAACTGGTGGTCTACAATTCTTTCTTTTACGAACGGGTCATATACCTTTACTCCAAATGCCAAGTGCTCATCCATTCTTTCTAATAATTGAAGAGTTGGACTTTCTCTTGTATCATCTACATTTTCTTTATAAGCTAAACCGTATAGACCAACTTTTGATATATCTTTAATATCATGCTCTCTCATGATATCTCTGATTAGTCCTAATACATGTCTTGGCATAGAATCATTAATTTTTCGAGCTGCCAAAATGAGGTTTGTTAAATCTGGGTAATCCCCAACTAAGAACCATGGATCCACAGAGATGCAATGACCTCCAACTCCTGGTCCTGGTTGCATAATATTAACTCGTGGGTGCATATTTGCTATTCTAATAATCTCATAAACATCCATATTGTCTGTATGGCAAATCTTAGCTAACTCATTTGCAAAGGCAATATTGATATCACGATAAGTATTTTCAACTACCTTTGACATTTCCGCTGATCTTATATCAGTTACAACAATTTCAGCTTTACAGAAGTTTGCGTAAAGTCCCTTAACCTTCTCACCTATCTCTTCATTATCAGCACCAATTGTTCTTGAGTTATGTTCAAGCTCGTAGATCATATTTCCGGGAATAATTCTTTCTGGAGCATGCAGCAAATGAACATCTTCACCGATAACATAGCCTCTTTTTTCAATTTCAGGGCGTATATATTTATCGATTGTTCCCGGTGATACTGTTGACTCAATAATTAGTACAGCCCCTCTTTCACAAACATCAAGAACACTATTGACAGCAGAAATTACATACTTCGGATCAAGTTTCTTACTATCTTTAAGGAATGGTGTTGGAACTGCAATAATATAAGTATGAGCCTTCTGATATTCGGTTGTAAATTTAATCCCATTCCCATTAGCTGCTTGAAAAAGTTCTTCCAGTCCTTCCTCTTCAAATGTAAGCTCACCTTGACATAAAGAATTAACTAATTTTTCATTGAAGTCAGTTCCAACTACCTTAATTCCAGATTTTGCAAACATAAGTGCTGTGGGTAATCCTATATATCCTAATCCAATTACATTAATCATTTGTATAACTTCCCTTCTGGTTTTTTAGTTTGTATCTTTTAACTCTATCAAGAGCTCCAAACTGCAATTTTTATCAATCATATTAGTACTAACAACTACACAGTTTATTTCTTCTTTCTTTAAATAATATAGGCTTCTATAGGCCTTTTTAACTTCTATATCCCCTACCGCTCTTACACTACATATAGGCTTATTATTTTTATAAAGCTCAAACCCATCTTTTACTTTTATTACATCACAAGGAGTGTGAAAATAAAATTCACAAACTTCTCCAACTCCTACAACAGAATCAGTTATCAAGTAACCAAGCTCATTTTTTTTAATTCTTCTTGTATGTGAATAATTATTTTTAGAATTCATTGTCCCTATAAAACTATCAGCATCATACTCTACTTTTCCACGCATGGTCCAATCATAGATTAGAAAAGGGCCATGTTTTTTCATTTGCTCCCTGCCTTGTATCACAGCAGTATTATGAGCTCTTGTTAGGGCCATCTTTTTACCAATATCAGTTGCATAAGAGTATGTACCACTATCACAAAATACATTAATTCCTCTATGCCATAAGTCAATGTGAAGTTGATCCATCTGTGCAGGACGAGTCTCATAATTTTGTAATACAGTCATTAAAAACCCATTGTCATGTCTTAAAGAATAAAAGCCTGATTCATTAAAAGATGCAGATTTTCTATCAACTGTGGTAGTTGATAAGTCTTCCATATTCCTTTTTCCAAACCACATTAGCTCTTCATCATAATCACCGTTCTCAAATATCCTTTTCCCTTCAATTAAGGAGATAATTGTATTTACAACTGGCCTGAAATCCCTATAACCACAAGATGTCACCGGAAATATCAAAGCTCCATCATTTGATCCATAATTAGGGACATCGCCAGTTTGATCTTGCAATTGATATATCAAGTAAGCACTCTTTTTTATTAATTCTTTGCTTCGATTGGATATTTGAATCTTAGTTTGATTACTAATATTTAAAACGAATTCCATTATTTGAAGTGCGAATCGTTGATAATTAAATGAGTATTGTATATATCCCCCATCCTGAAGAAACTGATTTTGAATCTCTTTATCAAGCAATACATAGGCTCTTTTCAATCCTTTATCATTACCACAAGCCCAAGCTCCGATTATTAAACCAGTAATCTCAGAAAGGGTATGGTTATTCTTAATACACTTATGGGCATAGAAAAAATTTGATAAGATCTTTTTATAGCTCCCTTCTACAAGGTGTCGAACATTTTCATCATCTTTAGAGGTTACCAGTCCATATGATTTAAATGCGGAATAAGTAATCAATACATTAATCATTCGTAATGTCGCTTCTTGACCACATTTATAATTAGAACCATAAGGATATACATTTTCTTGTAACCAATAATTTAGTTGATTGGAAAATGCATCAAAATACTTTCTATTTTTAGTAATCATATATGCCCTAATAAAATAAAAAAAATGGGTGAATCTTGAAGCTTCCCAAATGACTTTTATATCCCCTCGTTCTGGATCAAAGTCCGGAATTTGATACCACTTTAAAGATTTATCAACCTCATTTTTTGTGATAGGATTAAAATGCCAGTTTATAGGGCTACCATAATCAAGTTCTACTGAGGAAAAACCCTTTATTTTACCTTCTATTGCATTATCGGCTAGCAGCACAATTTCCATCTGCTTATCTTCCGACAATCTCTTCAGAAATTCTTCAATAGGTTTAGTTTCTAGTTTAAAAATATCTATTCTTTTGACTAAAACTTTTTTCTCATATATTTTTTCGGTAATTGGTATTGCTCTCATCATCTTCAGCTTTGCCGAATAGAGTGAGCGGTAAAAAACCCACGGCATCCCATATTCAGTTATTAATGAACCAATCATTGCAATACCTCATTTTCCATATTTTTATTTAGCTCAACAATACCATTAAATATAACAACTATATATTGTTGATTTTTAAATTACATTCTTATATTTCGTAGAAACCTCTTTTTCTTTGTTTATATCAACACTATCTATCACATCAACCAATTTCATAGTTAGTTTCTTAAAATCAAAATCCTTTGCGCCATTCCTGGCATTTTGCCCCATCTTATTATATTGATTTTTAGACATATTTTTTATTTCTAAAATTGCATCAGCCAATTCTTCTGGATTATCTATTTCTAACTCAATTCCACATTTATACTTATTTAATATTGAATAACCCATTTTCACTGTTGAAATAATTGGTTTACTTGAAGCCATATATTCAAATAATTTATTGGAACTATTTCCTCTAGCCCAATTGTATTGTGTTTGAGAATAGTTAAGAATATTTACTGATGATCTGCTTAGTATATAAGGTATCGAGCGTTTGTCTACAAAGCCTTTCATTTTAACATTGGTTAGCTTTTCTTCAGCAACTCTCTTATCTAGCATATCCTTTTGATTACCATCACCATAAATCAAAAACTGAATATCTTCATCATGCTTTAATATTGATGCCGCATCGAGGATATTACCAACATTATTAACCGGTCGTATCGCTCCAACATAAATCACATTAAACTTATCAGCATGTAAATCATCATCTTCAACCTTATTTTCATTAGAAGATATTTCAAATCCTCCTATATCAACTCCATTGTTGATGTAGTAACATTTATCAAGATTAATATCTCCACCCTGTCCAGTATCCCATTTTTTTTCAATTATATAGTCAGTATCCCCTTCTTTTGTGAAAATAAGAGCATCCGCCTTTTTATAAATCCAATGCTCGCCTGCTGTTAATAATCGTCCTAGTAAACTTCTTTCTTTGGCCTTATTGAATGAAAATATTGCTTCCGGCCATAAATCCCGCACCTCACATATACATGGAACATTAAGTTTCTTAGCTATCTGAATTCCTGCAACCATTGTTAATGGGTGCACACTTGAAGCAAGAATAATATCAGGTTTACCTTGTAACTTTACATATTCTTTTGCGACAGAGAATAGGTTAAAATAAAATAATCCCATGTTTTTTACTCTATCAATCCCATTTCCTAAAGCCGTTGTGGTCTTTACAAAGACAAAAGGAATATTATCCACAGTATCGGTAGCATACTTCTTATTTTTTGTATCAATATATTCTGATTTGTTATGATAAGTATTCGCACAAAAGACCGTTACATCGTATCCTTGTTTAATAAGATTCTCTGCAAACCAATAATGCCGTCCTCCTCGGTTTTTGTACATATCGGTCGCATAGTGATTTAACAACCAAATTTTTTTCTTCAATTCCTACCACCTCAGTTAAACTCTGCAAATTTATAATCTATAATAATACTATTCATGGAGCTTAATAGGTTTTGCTGGTGCTCCAACAGCAGTACAATTTGGAGGTAAATCTCTTACTACCACTGCACCTGCCCCTACAACAGTATTTTCTCCTATCGTTACACCTTGAATTATTGCAGAACCTGTTCCAATACTTACACAATCTTTTGTTTCTACAAACCCAGATACATTTACACTCGGGAGAATTGTTGTATAATCACCTAATATTGAATCGTGACCAATAGTACAATCCAGATTAATTATTACATGTTCTCCAATTTTTATATCAGTTGTTAGAATGTTTGCAGCACATACAATTGACCCTTCTCCTAATGTCACCCTATCAGAGTAAATTACACTTGGGTGAATTATGACTGGATATGTGTTCTTACTGCCCTTTAACCTTCCAATTACCTTCTTCTTTATAATAGGATCTCCAATAGCACTTACTACATTTAGTTCTTGTTTATTAAGCCATTCTATATTACCAACAACTTTATATCCATTCACTTCTGTTCCTTGAAGCTCCTCATTGTCATCAACAAAACCCAATATATTCCATTTTAATTTCACTTTATTAATTTCTTCAATCAGCCACACAACTTCTCTTCCAAATCCACCTGCTCCAATTATTACAATATCTTTCATTTACTTTTCCTCCGATTTAAAATTACCTTTAAAAGGTTCCATAGTTGCGGCTGTTTCTGAGTTAATGCCTTCCCTAACAAAAACCTTTTTAATAGTAGAAAAAATAATCTTCCAATCACTAATAAAACTCACGTTATCTACATATTTCACATCTAGGTTAAACCTTTCTACCCAACTAATTGAGTTCCTACCACAAACCTGAGCTAAACCAGATAGCCCCGGTCTAACTTCATGACGTCGTTTTTGATGATTGTTGTACAACGGCAAATATTGCACTAATAATGGCCTTGGACCAATAATAGACATATCACCCTTCAAGATATTAAAAAGTTCCGGTAGTTCATCAAGAGATGTAGAACGTAGTAACCTACCAAACTTCGTTAACCTAACGCTATCAGGTAGTAACTCCCCTTTATTATCTCTTTCATCCGTCATAGTCCTAAACTTATACATCATAAAAATCTCTTCATTAAGCCCAGGCCTCTTTTGCTTAAAAAGAACAGGGCTTCCTAATTTTATTCTAACAAGAATTGCAACTACTAGAAGTATCGGACTAAGAGCACTAATAGCGATTAATGACAGTATGAAATCCATCGGTCTTTTTATGAATCTCCTATAAATACCACCTTTGGAATTATTCATTACTTTAACCACAACCCCTTAATAATCTTTACAACTCTTTCTAAGTCCTCATCCGTCATCTTTGTATCAGATGGCAAACAAATTCCATTTTCAAACAATTTCTCCGATACACCTTCACCAACATAATCATATTTCTCGAAGAATGGCTGCATATGCATTGGTTTCCAAACAGGTCTTGACTCGATATTCTCTTGCTCAAGAGCCTCCATAACATCAATTGGTCTAACCGTTCCAGTTAAAACCATTGCACTTAACCAGTAATTAGGTTCATTCCACTCGTTTCCAGGCATAAACTCAACACCCTCAAGTTCACCAAGTTCTCTCTTATAGAATTCATAAATGTAGTTCTTTTGGGCAACTCTTTGATCTAACACTTTAAGCTGTCCTCTACCAATCCCTGCAACCACATTGCTCATTCGATAATTAAACCCTAATTCACTATGTTGATAATGTCTTGCTTGATCTCTGGATTGAGTTGCCCAAAATCTTGTTTTAGCAATTCTCTCTTCATTATTAGAAACTAGCATTCCCCCACCAGAAGTAGTGATAATCTTGTTTCCATTAAAAGAGAAGATGCCATAGTCACCAAAAGTTCCAGTATGCTTACCTTTATAGTAAGTACCTAGAGACTCAGCAGCATCTTCAATTACCGCTACGTTATGCTTCTTACAAATCTCCATGATTTTGTCCATATCTGCTGACAAACCGTATAGATGGACGACCAGTACTGCCTTTACTTCAGGATACTTTTCAAAAGCTTCTTCTAATGCTTTTGAGCTCATATTCCAAGTTTCATAATCACTATCGATAAATACAGGAATCGCATTTTGATAGATGATTGGATTTGCAGTAGCAGAGAACGTAAGCGTTGGACAGAATACAATATCTCCTTTTCTAACTCCTGCTGCTTTGAGGGCTAAATGAATAGCAGCTGTTCCAGAGGATAGTGCCGCAGCTGCTTTAGAACCAACTTTTTCCGCCAGCTCCCTTTCAAATCCATTGACATTCTCACCAAGGGGGGCAATCCAGTTTGTTTCAAAAGCTTCCTTTACATATTGCATTTCATAACCCTCATCACTCATATGTGGTGAAGAGAGGAATATTCTTTTTTTCACTTTTGTCGTCTCCATCTTCTAGACTTCCTTTCCTTGTTAAGTCAATATTTTAGTAGAATAGGACTTAATTAGAATCTGTTATTCTTCAATTCCAACCAACTACTAAACTACTAAATTAGTATCTACTAGTAATAGCTACCTCGTAATATCTATTCACTCAACCATACAAATACGTATTAGATATTCATTTCATAATCAATTCAAAACCGAGTTTCTTCCTACTATATAAACCACTCAAATAAGCAATCTCAGGAGCTCAAACCTCAAAAAAACACCCCGAGTCCATGTCAAACTCTATATGAACCCGGGTACCAAAAAAATTATTTAACTTTTTCCTTCGACATTACCTCATTAAGATAATCCAGCAACTCAGTCCGAAGCTCTTCATTCTGTAGCGCAAACTCTACAGTTGTCTTAACAAACCCAATCTTCTCCCCAACATCATATCTCTTGCCCTCAAAATCATAAGCAAACACCCTCTGGATCTGATTCAACTTCTGAATCGCATCCGTCAACTGAATCTCTCCACCAGCACCAGTCTCCATTTGATCCAGGAACATGAAAATCTCAGGAGTAAGTACATATCTCCCCATAATCGCTAGGTTCGAAGGCGCTGTCCCAGGTGAAGGCTTCTCTACAAAGTTCTCAACCTGATATCTTCTATCACTTTGAATAGAAGGCTCAACAATTCCATAGCGATGTGTCTCGCTATCCGGCACCGTTTGCACACCAATCACTGAGGAATGAGTTTCTTCATATTGCTCAATCAACTGGCGTAAACACGGAGTTTCACTCTGCACAATATCATCGCCGAGCAGCACCGCAAAAGGCTCGTCCCCTATAAAGTTACGCGCACACCATACTGCATGCCCAAGCCCCTTAGGTTCTTTTTGCCTAATATAGTGGATATCAGCCAGGTTTGTAGAATAACGAACCTTTTCAAGAATCTCCAACTTACCCTTTTCAAAAAGATTCTGCTCAAGTTCATGCGCAAAATCAAAGTGATCTTCTATCGCGCGCTTTCCTTTACCTGTAACAATGATAATATCCTCAATACCTGAAGCAACTGCTTCTTCAACTATGTATTGGATAGTCGGCTTATCAACGATCGGCAACATTTCTTTCGGCATTGCCTTCGTTGCTGGAAGGAAACGTGTGCCTAATCCTGCTGCCGGAATGATCGCTTTTCTAACTTTCTTCATTTACTTTTACCTCCTAATTACTTCGCAACCAAAAAAATCTTATTCTTCTTCCGATTAGCCAAATTAATCACATACTCTTTCAGCTGCGGAGAAGTGAAATTCTCATATCGCTCCAGAAGATAACTAATTTCCTCTTCCTGATCCAGCACAGCCTTCCCAATAAAAATCTTAGGGAAAATAGGCTCTGGATGAATTTCTTTTTCATTCAACAGCTCTTCAAACATTTTCTCACCAGGTCTTAAGCCAGAGTACCTGATTCCGATTTCTTCTATAGTATAACCAGACAATCTGATTAGATTTTTAGCCAAGTCAGTAATCTTTACTGGCTCACCCATATCCAACACAAATATCTCCCCACCGCGAGCAAGTGAACCAGCTTGAATAACCAGCCTAGACGCTTCAGGGATGGTCATAAAATATCTTGTCATATCAGGGTGGGTAACCGTAACCGGCCCGCCAGCCTGAATTTGCTTCTTGAATAGAGGAATGACACTGCCTCGGCTGCCAAGTACATTACCAAAACGGACAGCGACGAATTTTGTCTTGCTGTGCTGATCGAGTTTTTGGATGATCATCTCTGCAATCCGCTTAGTCGACCCCATGACATTTGTAGGGTTTACTGCTTTATCTGTAGACACAAGGACAAATGTTCCGACACCAAATGTATCGGCGGCTTCGGCAACATTCTTCGTTCCGAACACATTGTTCTTTACTGCTTCTCTAGGGTTGTACTCCATTAAAGGCACATGCTTATGCGCCGCTGCATGATAGACGACATCCGGTTTATGCTCTTCCATCACTTCGAACATACGGTCACGGTCTTGTACATCACCAATTACCGGGATAATTTCAATAGCCTGTCCATACTGGTTTCTCAGTTCCATATCAATTGTATAGATACTGTTTTCACCATGACCAACGAGCACTAGCTTACCAGGATTGAATTGGCAAATCTGGCGGCAGATTTCTGATCCGATCGAGCCTCCCGCTCCGGTAACAAGGACCGTTTTGCCTGAAACATATTCAGAAATACCCTCAATGTCCAGCTTGATTGGTTCACGCCCAAGCAGATCTTCAACCTCTACATCACGGAATTGGCTTACTGCTACCTTGCCAAGCATGACGTCTTCGATTTTCGGCATGATTTGTGTCTTTATATTGGTTTTTGCACACTCTGCAAAGATACGATTTAACTCTTCTTTCTTTAATGAAGGAATCGCAATGACAATTCGATCAATTCGGTACTTTTCAACTGCCTCCACAATATTTTTGGAAGTTCCTGCGACCGGAATGCCTAATACCTGCAGCTTAAATTTCCTTGAATCATCATCTATAAATGCCGCTGTCACCATTCCAAGTTCGGGGTTGTTCTTCAGTTGCCTTGCCAGCAAAGTACCTGCTTGTCCGGCACCGACGATTAATACTCGCTTCGTATTATCATCTGGCTTGATGTATCTGTCACGATAGACTCTCCACAAGAAACGAGAACCGCCAATTGTCAATATAAGAACGGACCAGGCACTAAAAAGCACTCTCCCGTAAAAAGGAACATTGAATGCGAATTGGAACATCGCAACTGTAAGAATTGCAAGTGTTACTGCTCTGAAGATTCCGACCAATTCTCCGATACTCGCATACTCCCATGCTTTGTTATATAGCTGAAGAAATGATGCAAATAAATGATAGCTGCTGACCAAAACGATCGCACTCAAAAAAAGATGTTCATAACTGAAGGTTTCAAGTGATGGATGAAGTGGTATGTAACTTAAGTAAATTGCGGATAAAACAATTATCGAATCAAGACCGGCTAAAAAAAGCAGACGCTTATGATAACTCATCGTATTCCCCCTCTATTATTAACGCTCTACTACACTAAAGGCTGACTGACAAAAATAAATATCTAATGAAAACCCACGTCCAGACATGTACTTTCATCAGATATTTATTATTCTTATTTCCAATTAAATTCAACTTTCATTTTTTAAAAACCTATAGGGGGAATTCCCCCCTATAGGCAAACAATGGGCATCTAACCCACCCTCACACCACACTATTGACAACCGAAGTGTCTAAGGAGTACACGTTTGTATCCCACAGCATGATCGAGTGCCCCCGTGGGTATCGGGCAGGAGGCATCGCCGGTCAGTCTCACTGACATTCAATATGTTGATTCTGGATGTAGGCTAAAAAATTCCGAGGAACTTTTTCTTTTTTACTGGTTCCGGAGTTTCTTGATAGACATGATTCCCTTGAACCAATAATTCAGCATTCTCTTGAAAGTAGTAGACTAGGTCGATTCCATATTTTGATTCAATTAGTTCCATCGTTTCAGCCATTTTAAACCCTCTGTTCCCAACATTATGGGCATCAGAAGCGATAAAGTGGGTAAGGTTGGCTTCAATCAGTTGATAGGAGAAATTCCTGATTTTCTTCCCGAAGTGACCGCTCACGCTCGATGCTGTCACTTGTGTCAGCGCGCCTTTTTTGACGAGATTGTATAGAACCTCTGGACGCTCGATGATTTCCTGATTTCTCTCAGGATGGACAATGATCGGCGTGACTTCCTTCAATTGCAAATCGAACAAAAGTCTTTCTGCATACCTTGGCACATGATTCGAAGGGAATTCAATGAATAAATACTGAGTATTGTTCAAGCTCAATAATTCATTTTTTTCAATACCCTCAATCACATCACCGTAGAGCCGAACTTCCTGTCCGGGAAGGACCTTCAAATCGACTCCCTCGTTATTTAGGACCGTGTTCACTTCTTCTACTATAGGAAGAATGAACTCTTTCGGATTATCATATTTGCTATTTTTATGGTGAGGAGTGGCGATAATTGTATGAATACCTTCATCTACTGCTGCACGGGCCATTTTGATGGTATCTTCCATGCTTTGGGCACCATCGTCAATTCCTGGCAATATGTGACAATGTATGTCAATCATCGCTATTCTCCTTCCTTTTAACTGTAAATTTTCTATGACTTTTCTAATACTAGCATTCTATCAACATACCTACAAGGGGATGATTTTGTCGAATCGTGTCAGTTTGCCCCGTAATAATAATATTGTTCTTTTCCGTCCATCTTTTTATTGTTCAGGACAACTCCCAGCAGCTTACCCTTTGCGGAAGTGAGCATTTCTTTCGCTCTTAGCGCCTGATCTTGTTCAGTTACTCCAGAGCTAACAACAAGAATCGTCCCATCACACTGATTCGCAAGGATTTGTGCATCTGTTACTGCCAATACTGGCGGAGTATCGAATAAAATCACCGAAAAATTCTTCGATGCATCCTCAATGAACTGTTTCATTGCTCTAGAAGACAATAACTCAGATGGGTTCGGCGGGATCGGACCACTTGAAAGCACCATCAAATTGGCAACATCCGTTAGTTTCACCGCATCCAGCAAAGGAGTCTGATTTGTTAATACACTTGTTAAGCCTACAGAATTTGTCTGGTTAAAGGTATAATGCACTGTCGGCTTCCTCATATCGGCATCGACAATAAGGACCTGCTTGCCTTGCTGTGCAAAGGTAACGGCAAGGTTTGCCGCGGTAGTCGATTTCCCTTCCCCTGGCCCTGTCGATGTCACCATTAATGTAGTGATCTCTTTATCAATAGAAGAAAAATGGATATTCGTCCTGATCGTCCTGTACTGCTCAGAGATTGGGGACTTAGGATCCAGCTTCGTAACCAACTTCCTTTTATTATCCATTAGTTTTTTCTTCGTGCTTTTTTTATTTACCATGCGACTCACCTCTTACCCTGCTATTGCTTTCCTGGCGGCTGGCTCTTTCCTTCGTATCACTGATTGTAGCGACAACTCCGAGCACTGGCATGCCAAGGACCTTTTCGATATCTTGTTCTGTCTTGATTGTGTTATCGAGATATTCGATCAGGAACGCGATTCCTACACCAGCCATTAAACCGACAACCAATGCAATCGCGATGTTTAGAAGTGGTTTCGGTTTGATCGGTGATTGATTTTCAACTACTGCTGCTTTTGCAAGGATGTTGACATTGTCCACATTCATGAGAGTGACGATTTCTCTTTGAAATACTTCTGCCGTTTTATTTGCAATATCCGCAGCCATTTTAGCATCCTGGTCTTGAACAGTTATATTTACAACCTGGGAATTCTGCTCACTTTGTACGTTAATTTTCCCCATTAGTTCGTTTGCTGTCATATCTAAATCCAGCTCTTTGCTTACTAATTCTAAAATAGCTGAACTCTTGATGATGACGTTATACGTATTAATTAACTGCAAGTTCGTCTGTACCTCGCCGACGCTATACGCCGCCTGGTCATCCTTTGTCTTATTAACTAATATTTGTGTAGATGCCTGATATATAGGTGTCAGGAAAAAGAAACTGATGATCCCGCTGATTAAAACTGCAATCAATGTCACTACTAAAATCAAATTCAATCTTTTCCTCAATGTCTGCATTAATTCCTTTAAGCTGATAGTCTCTTCCATTTGCTCCTCCATTAATTCTGAATTAAACCTCAGTATTATATCATAAATTGTTGTTTTTTTTGGATTTTCTTGTCATAATTTTAATGATATTGTAATTTTACTAACCTTATACTTAATTTAACAGGATATGTAATTAGCGGAAAGAGTTTTTTGAGCATTGGAATTATTTTCAAGGTTTAAAGTTATACCAGTTGGTTAAATAAATATATTTGGAGGTTGTTATGAAACCATTTCTTACTACTTTACTGGCAATCATATGCGGAGGAGTCTTGCTGTGGGGGAATATTCACTGGAGCAACAAGACTGCTGTCAAGGTGGACGGAGCTAGTGTAACGAAGGCGGTTGAAAAACCTGCTGAGAAAAGCAAAGCAAAGAGCGAAGATACACAAGGACAGGAAGTCGGGCTCCTATCTCTAACTAAAAACTGGCCCGTAGAAGCTGTAGAAACCTTCAAGAAGGCTCAAGAAGAAGGACAAGAATATAAGGTGCTGATTGTCGGATCCAACGCATTAGGAGAGGAACCAAACGGCTGGGCTTACCAGACGAAGGATGGACTGACGGAAGCATTCGGTGATGAGAACTTGATTGTTGAAATATTGAAATATGAGACCACTTCCCTGAATTTTGTTCAGGAAAACCATCAGGAAGAACTGGTAGCGGCTGAAGCTGACTTAATTATTTTCGAACCATTCACTTTGAATGATAATACCAATGGTGTTGGTGCGGAAAATTCATTGATAAATGTCCAGCGGGTTTTAGATCATATTGGAGATGTAAGTGCCAATACAGTGGTAATCCTGACTCCTCCTAATCCTTTATATAATGCGAAGTATTACCCACTACAGGTAGATGCACTGAAGGAATATGCTGAGGAAAACGACATTCCATACCTGGACCACTGGACAGCATGGCCAGAGCTGGACTCACAAGAAATGAATGATTACTTGACCAATGGCTCGCCTAATGAAAAAGGACATGAACTTTGGGCTCAATATATGCTGGATTATTTGGTTGCTAAGAATTAACTAATATCGAGATCAATGCCCTTTCATTTGGAAGGGCATTTTTTATTTAAGTTTTCTGCGTACATGTCGATAAAAGGAATGTTATGGAAGAAAAATAAAAAATGGGGGTCTTATTTTGTCGAAAATCAAGTTTTCTGCTTTACTAGTATTTTTACTAACACTGACTGGATTTGTTGCCACTTCCTATCAAGCGTCTGCGGCAGCAAATTACGAGAGGGTTGCCGGTTCGAACCGGGTTGATACCTCTGTACAAATTTCGAATATGGGCTGGGAGCAGGCAGATGCAGTCATCCTGGCACGGGCTGATAATCCAGCGGATGCCTTATCATCAGCTTCCTTATCAGGTGCTTTAGATGCGCCTATCCTGCTTACCTACCCTAATAAAATCTCTCAATCTGTCATTGATGAGATTGACCGCTTAGGTGCTGCGAATGTTTATATTTTAGGTGGCACTGCTGCCATCAGCATTACAGTTGAAGCCACACTGGACAAGCTGGAACTTAATACGATTAGAGTGAACGGGAACAACCGTTTTGAGACCGCGGCTAATATCAATAAGAAAGCCGGAAGTTCATTGGGAACTAAAGCAATCGTCGTCAACGGCTTTGCAGTTGCTGATGCTTTATCCGCTTCAAGCAACTCAGCGATTAACCAGATTCCAATTTACCTTGCGAACAAAACGAGTCTGCCAGTCAATTTGCCAGCCAATATTAAAGAAGTCCTGATCTATGGCGGAGAAGGCGTAGTCGGAAAACAGGTTGCCCAGTACCTGCAGAACCAAGGGAAAAAGGTGACGAGGATCGCTGGCAGCAACCGATATATGACTAACCTTGCGGCGGCTGACCCTTCCCTGGGTAATCATGTCATTATCGTACGCGGAATCAGTACAAGCCCAACAAGTGAGGAATACCCTGATGCAGTCGCCGGAGCTGGGTTATCCCACAAAATCGACGCGAATATTATCTTAACCCATCCTGATACTCCAGTATCGGCTACATTAGATTATTTCAACAAGAACCGTTATTGGGGATATTTCATACTTGGCGGAGAGAAAGCTGTATCAACTAAAACCGCAATCGACTTGAGCTTTCACCCGGATTCAAAAGTATTGAAAACCTTCGGGCAAAATATCATTGCTTCTGCGATGGACCCGACAAGACCAGTTTTATATTCTTTAAGCGATGACGATAATAGTCTGCATTCCTATAATTATGTAACAGGGGAGCAGAAATCTATCAAATTCAACGACATGCCAGAACAGCTTTATGTTGCGAACAACAAGGTCTATGTTACGCTCGTTCATGGAGAGCATGATGATTATTGGTTCGATGATCAATCAGGCGGAATTGCCATCGTAAATGCAGAACAATTCAAGCTGGAGAAGGAATTCGAAATTGCGCTTGATCCATTTGATATAGTTGTCGACCAAGAAGGTTTCATTTATGTTTCCGGCGGGTCCGGCCAGTGGACGGAGCTAAAAAGCTACTCAGGAGTAACGGGCGAAGAACTATCAGGGGAAAGAATCTACCAGCAGGGCTATCTTGAATTAAGCCCTAACCAGAGCAAAATATATTCTATTGATACAGGTCTATCTCCTCGTGATATAAGCGAATATTATATTTCAGGAGGAATGATCACAGGGGAAAAAGATTCTCCATACCATGGTGATTATGATTTAGGCGATTTCCATACTATTACAAACATCAAAGTTTCTCCTGATGGAAAATATCTATTTAATAATATGGGCCATGTATTCAAAGGGAATTTAGACTATGCTGCCGAGCTGTTGTTCCCATACGATGATTTGGCCTTCGACCTTGACCGGAACAGATTTTTCACAGGCATCAGCAGCTTTATCTTCAAGCATGATTACTCTGACTTTATGTTTAACCGTTATTACCAGCTTAATGGGGAACTAGAAGCGATATATCAGAAAGACGGAAAGCTATATGTCCTTTCTTTACTTGAAGTCAGCAGCACAGGACTTCAAAAATATGCACTTGAACAGCTTGATCCTGCCAAAGGTGTGGAACTCAAACTCAACACACAATCAACAGAGTCTACAGAAAAGACGCTTCAAAGCTTGATGAGATAATACTAAAAAATGAGTGTGAGGATGACCTCGCACTCATTTTTTCATCAATCGCCTTAGAAAATATAGGATATGGAAATAAGTATGTACCGCTATTGCGAAAACAAGCCAGCCTTGATACCCAATAGTAAACATAGTTGATGAAACAATTACAGAGGATATAGTATATAGAACGAATTGTAGTATATAAGCATACTTATTTATTTTTGCTTCTTTGATAATCAAGTCAATCAATAACGTTGTAGGAATGCCGAGTATTAAATAGAAAGGAATCTGATAGACCGTTAGAATCAGAATTGTATCCTGATAGGGGTTATAATCATAATGCCCTGTCTCCTGGCTTGCACCAAATGTTAAATAGCCGTAGAAGGTGATCAGTGCAGCAGATGTGGGAGCAGCTAATATAATGGCCAGCAGTATTTTTTTCATTAACGTTCTTCCTTTCCGAATTTTGCCAGTTTCATATCTACTCCATTACTATATCATCATCAACTACCTGCTAATAGAGGGTTATTTTCTTTTTTTGTCCATGTTGGTGTGAAGAACAATCTAGGTCCGATGTAGGTCCTCTTATTTAATCAATACCGGCTCGTCCATTTATAAAAACAAGAAACGGCTTCAATTTTTCTATTCATGTATGATTAGCGGTATTTGATACAAAATGAAAAGTCCTTCCCGTGTAGAGAAGGACTTTTGTGTTATTTAATAAATCTGTTCAATTGCTTCTCTATATCCGGTGAAATCGCTCCGGTACCGCCAAGGATGTATATATTATCGATTTCACTGCTTTTGGCTGTCAGGAATGCACTCACCTTACTATGCATTTTATTCGCAGGTGTAAGGATGACCGGCGCATAGAACATGTTTGCCAGAGGTGCTCCCGAAAGCGCATCTGGGAATAGGTCTCCACGGGCGAATGTCAGGGTACTAGCATCCATGCCAAGATTATTTATCCCGTATTTGGCTACATTGACAGACACCTCATAGCGGTCACTTCCTCCAATGCGTTCGACCTCTGCACCCGAGCGTATGCGTTTCAATTTTGTGGCTACTGATTCATTTACTGCAGCAGGACCACCAATGATAATGAAGTTTTCTATGTTTGGATTATTTTTAATGAACGTTTCAATAGGTGCCGGCACGCCGTCCTTCTTTACCAACAGGATCGGCATTCCTGATGGACCTGCAATCGTAGAGGCTGAGAGGGCATCCGGGAATGCTTCGCCGCTGGCAATGATGGCTGTACCTTCACCCCATTGATCTGCCACTCTTTCTGCAATGCTAGCAGAAACAGCATAACGATCATTTCCTCCGATTCGATCTACCTCTATCCCAAGGTCTTCCAACTGTTCTTCCACATCAGGAGATACTGAAGCTGGTCCCCCAAGAATGATCGCCCGTTCAGGCTGAATATTTTCAAGTTCTGTCATCACTGAGTATGGAAGGGACTTAGGATTCGTCAACAGGATTGGTGCGTCCTCTGTAAATGCAAGTGGACCGCCTGAAACTGCATCGGGGTATAAGTCCCCCCTCGTAATAACTACTGTTCCGCTGCCATAGCCCCAGTACCTTAGAGTCCGGCTTACATTGCTTGACACATGGTATCGGTCATTCCCCTGGATTCTTGATACTCCCGGCAGAGTAACAGAATAAAATGAAATAACCTTATTTCCACCTAATTTCATCGCCTCGAAGGTTAAGAAGTTATATCCCTGTCCCAGGACTAAATGATCCCACTTAAATAAACCAGGTGCTTTTAAAGCGACTTCCTGCTCATAATTGAGGGTGACATTAAGCTTAACAGCATCTGAACTTCCAGAGACCGGATAATTAGGTGCTGAATCCTTAGGAAGCCTGGTATCTGCTGAGGCTGGATTGTTCACCGTCAATTTTGGCAATACAGAGTCCGGTGCATTTGAGAATTCACCCTTTACACGGTATTGATAACTTTCCTTTTCTTCAGAGTAGCCCATCACCACAAGATAATAAGCTCCCTCAGACAATTCGAATGTATCATAATCTATAGGTTCAATTATTTCCTCTGAGTTCATTTCGTAGATAAAGTAATCGGGACCAAAAGGGTCATCAGCATTTCCATGAAGTGCTTCTACAGTGAATTCACCGCCTCTTGTGGTAAAAAAGTACTCGTGAATCTGGTTATAGTCAATCTGCTGTTTATATTCAATCTCAGTCACGACAGTTTGCGAGGAAAGTGATTGGCTTTGTAATTGATAAGATTGTGAACTTTGCTGCTCCAACTGCTGAATCACAAAGTTTTTTCTCTCGTCCATTCGGTCTTTCAGGAGACTTTCATCGGCACTTACGAATGGAATCGATAACGAAGTGGACACCATTGCAACGACTGTGGCTGTAGATAACACTTTTAAAAACGCCTTCAATATTAACGCCCCTTTTTTTCAATTAAGTTAACAAGCTAATATTATTTGATTTTACAATATTTGTAATGGGTCAATACTACTATTATTAATCGAGTTACACTAAAACCCTAATAAACGATTGTTTTCCTTCGAATAATCTGGGGTATATAAAGATACCAATACTTCCAGGAGGTAAGCTGACATGAAAAAGCTTATTTACCGCGTTAAGTACCATTGGCATTCTTATCAACATGGCTATAATAAAGCCCTTATTAAAGATTGTATCTGTCCGGATCTACGCAAGAAACTTGCGAATAGAATGGAATTCCACGAGAAGATGGCGGCCGATCACCATCGCCAGATTCAAAGCTTACAGACTAGTTTTTCATAAGAAAGCTGAAGTGACTTGATCAACACAGAAAATGGCTGAAACTAAACACAGCTTCATTGTAGCAAGAAGAAAGGAGGCGGAAATCCGCCTCCTGAATTTTTATATAGTGATAATATTCTTTAGGTCGATCTTTAATTCTTCCAGAATCTTTTCAACAGTCATTTCTTTGTCATTCAAGCCTTTTTCATAGGCATTCTTTAACACTGCGACAAAATCAAGATTACTAGCCTCTTCCACTTTCACGTCTTTCAATGAATAAATCCTCCGCGTTCGCTAAAATATGACATCATTCTATTAAACTTCCAGCCATTTGTAAATATCTTTCCAGTAATATTTTGTTACATTTTAGTTAAATTTGTGTTTTTTTAACAAAAACTCTTTGATAAATTCGGCTGTTGATTTCCGTTCCAGGCGCTTCGCTTTCCGCGGGCAGTCGGGGAGCCTCCTCGGCGCTTTACGCGCCTCCGGGGTCTCCCCATGACTTGCTCATCCCGCAGGAGTCTTCGCGCCTTCCACTACAATCAACAGGGTGTAAAAACAACAATTGACGTTAACAGAGCAAAAAAAAAAAGACAATGAGCGATAAACTCATTGTCTCAAATTACTACCTTATTAGTTCAGCTAGTTCATACTGGATATTCATGACGTCGTTTCCACCGAGCAGTGTGTAATGGTTGTAATCCTGTTTGATCATCGTGTTATGAACCGCCCATGGAATGTTGTCTGCGTTTGATAGCAGCAGCGGGGCGTTATTCTTTGCTGCCAAAACCGCTCCTGTCAACGCATCCGCGAATCTCTCTCCATTGGCAATGTACGCTTTCTCTTTTCCAAGTGGAAGCCTGCTTACAATATCAGCATTCGTTGCGTAGCGGTCACTGCCGCCATAACGCGTTACATCAGGGAGACCACTGAGAATCTTTTGGTTGATTACATCTTCGCTTCCTACAACGATGGTGTGCTTATATTTCTTTAATTCGTTAAAGGTAGCAGCATTAAGTGTCGATTTATCAGTCAGGAAGATCGGGTAGTTATTTCTTGCCGCATAAGCAGCAATCGATAGAGCATCCGGGAAATTGCGTCCGTTAGCAAGTATTGCCGTATCACCCTTCACTGGAAGTTTCTCTGCGATTGTAATCGCTGTAGCGAAACGATGACTTCCCCCATAGCGTTCTACCTTCAGACCCATGTCCCTAAGCTGATCCCTTACCTTATCACTAATCGCGGACGTGCTTCCGAGGAGAATTGCTCTTTTCGCCCCTAAGTTAATGATTTCTCTCTCTGTCGCAAAAGGTAGTTTGTCCGTTTCTGTCAAAAGCATAGGGGCATCTAGCTGGTATGCCAGCGGAGTTCCTGCCAATGCATCCGGGAAATCAATCCCCGTTGCCAGGACAACTGTGTCGGCTCCCCTTTCCCAGCCCTCCTGTGAAATGGCAGCAGCTGTCTCATAACGGCCAGGACCTGATAGCCTGCTGGCAATGTGCTTGAGCTCATGGGAAGACGTGTATCCAACGGTACCGTCTTTCGCTTTTACCTTATACCATATAAATTGGTCATAATCATCGAACTTTGCAGGCTCTTTGGATTGATCGTATTTAAAATCTTCTAGTATCGTTACCGGTTCGCTTACACCTTTAGGAAGAGTCTTCACAGCTTTTGAATCCTGTGTTGGTTCTGTGCGAATATTGGCAGCTTTAGCCGAAAACACAACATCTTTAGGCTTGAAGAAGTACTTACTTTCGGTTAGAAGATGATCAGGCACTTCATAGTGGTCTTTTTCAAAAGACAATCGATAATTAGGCCAACCTGAATAAGTAAAATCTTCCGCCTTAAAGTCAAAAGGCAAAGGGTAAACTCCCATACCAGGGTGTTTCTCCTCAATGTAACTATAGACTATTTCTTGATAAGCCTCATCATTGGTTTCACCAGTGGCCTTAACAATAGGACTATTTTTTTGGACCTTTCCATTGTAAGCCAATACCGCAAAATACCAACTTTCTAGAATATGCCTGTCATTATTATTGATCGTTGGAAGCTGTTCGTTGTCGTTCAAAGCACTGAATTTTTCATTAAGGATTTGAACTCCAGCGTCTATATTAAATTTAATATCTGTTCTAAGTCTATTAATGTCAAAGCGGGGATCATTCGTTATTTGCATAATGCCAATCCCTGCACCATCATTTCCTATTTTAGGCTTCCCGTTTTCAAATTGTTCCCAATCACTTTCCTTCATGGCAATTGCTTTGACGATTTCCGGCGGCACATCATGTTTCAGCGCTGCATCCGTCAAATACTGGTCAATAACCTTTAATGGCGGGTTCTCATAATACTCGGCTCCTTCTGCTTGAATACCTTGAAACGGTACTACAATTAGCAAAATGGCCAGCATGATTGTTACTAATCTATTCATTCCCCTTCTCCTCTCAATCTATCATTCTTGTTAAATGGTAACATTCTTCCAATCATCTTTCTATACAAAATGCTCTTAAAATAGAAAATTGAGGAAAATCGAGAATTCACTTATTTCGTATATCCCTAAAACCCTTCTCATATTATTGGAATAAGCCATCCACATTAAAGGAGTCCCACCAATGCATAAGAAAAAGCAGCAACATCTTGTCCTTTTCATATTTCTAGCGGTCCTTATGGTCATTGGGTTTCTTGGAGCCCGCTTTTTGCTAAACTCGCCTACCAGTGAGGCAAAAGAAGTTGTTGACCAGTTCTATTCCTTCGAGCAGGATGCGAACTTTTCTGGCTCCTGGAAACTGTTCCACCCATATATGAAGGAGAAGTTCCATAAAGCCGCATACATCCAGGATCGATCACATGTATTTATTGGCCATTTTGGCGCAGAAACATTTTCATATGAAATCAGCGAAGCGGAAGAGCTGAAAGGATGGAAAGCAGCTAAGGGAGAAAAACCATTTGATACTGCTTTTAGGTTTGAAGTCAAACAAAGATATACAGGGAAATATGGAAGATTCAGCTTTTTGCAAGAGGTGTATGTTGTTGAATATAAAGAAGATTGGGTCATCATATGGGACTTTAATCACTGATATATAAGAAAATTCTTGATATCATTAAAATATATAATACTTTTTACCCTTAAAACCTCCATAAAAAGACAATTACTAACAATTTAATCCATAATATCAGCCTGAAAGCTCATTATCCGTCGTTTTTTATCGAGAACATTTTATTTATTTACGTTCTTTATTTAGGTACAATTTATGTATACTTTACACGGGAGGGTTTTGAGATGCCATTAGTACAAATGAAAGAAGTGTTCACCCCATTGAAGTTCATAGGAATCAAACTTTATAAGAGTAAAGACGGACATACATTTATCAAAGTAGGCAATAAACCCCGAAAGAAGATCTTTGGCTGATACCATTTCCGTACATATAGAAACAGAGTATCTATCCTGAATAATAGTAGTAATACAGCTTGTTGCCCACGGTAACTGGCTTTTTATTTTCTATATATATATTCATAAAAAAACGGGAGTATTCCCCCCGTTCTTTCTTACTTATCCTTAATCTCCAACAGCTTCAACCTCAACTCATTCTCCATTGAAGCCAGATCCTGTTCTGCCTGACGACGCTTCGTCCGGCCTTCTTCCTGAATCCTCAATGTTTCTTCCAATGTCGTGATCAGGTTTTCCTGCGTTTTCTTCAGCGTTTCGATATCGACAATGCCGCGCTCGTTTTCTTTCGCTGTTTCGATGGTATTTGTCTTAAGCATTTCAGCATTTTTCAGCAGTAGTTCATTGGTTGTCTTGGACACCTGCTTCTGTGCCTCCACCGCATGCCGTTGCCTAATCAGTGTCAGGGCAATGGCGACCTGGTTTTTCCAGAGCGGGATCGCTGTCACGATCGATGACTGGATTTTTTCTACAAGCGCCTGGTTCGTATTCTGGATCAGGCGAATTTGCGGCGCACTCTGGATCGTGATTTCCCTGCTTAATTTCAGGTCATAGAGACGCTTATCCAGCCGGTCAGCAAACTGAATCATATCATTGACTTCCTGGAACTTCATTTGATCCTGTGAAGTTTCTGCAGCCTTCTTAAGTTCAGGAATTGTTTTATCATGCAGTTCCTCAAGCTTCAGTTCTCCAGCAGCTATATAAATATTCAACGCATTGAAATATTCCTTGTTTGTTTCGTACAATTTCTCGAGCATGCCAATGTCCGACAGCAAGACGTTTTTGCTTCGGTCTAGCTTCACGCTGATCCGGTCAATTTGTGCCCCAGTCTTCTGATACTTGGAGAGGATCTCCTGAACAGAACCTGAAATCTTGCCAAACATCCGAGCAAAGAAAGATTGCTTTTCGGTACTGAGTTCATCGGGATTCATATCATTGAGATGCTTCATCAAGTCATTGATGATTTCCCCTACTTCGCCGATATCCTTCTTCTGGACATGGTCAAGCATCGCATGAGAAAAAGTCAGCAGTTTCCCTTGTGCCTGGGTACCATATTGAATCATCGCCTGATGATTCTTCGGGTCAATCTGCTCAGCCAATTGATAGGCTCGCTGACGATTTTCCTCAGGGATGACATCAATCAGCTTAACTGGTTTGCTGTCCTGTCGCTGCGGGCTGGGCTGCAGCTGCAGTTCAGGTGAATCTCCAAACGGGTTCGTTAAGATATCGTCCATGATATTTCCGGTATTTTTTAATAGGTCAGGATTTTTTTCCGTCATTATTTTAACCTCCTGGTTTCATCAGGAATTTCATTTCGTTTCTTGATCGAATGCTTTGCCACGTCTATTTCAAAATTCAAATGGTCAAGATCTTCTTCCAGCATATAATTCAAATCTTTCTCAACGATCTTCGTAAGATCCTTTAAAGTGTCCTGCGTATCCTGTAACGAGTACTCCAATTCCCGATTTTTGGCTGGCTGGGAGGATAGGAAGGCATACTTTTCACTTAGTTCCATGATCGAATCAAGATGAGAAAAATAAAACTGTTCCGCCTTGAAGAATCTTCTTGGTTCGCGATTGCTCAGCTTCTGGATGTTTTTCACAAGCCGCAAAAGCTCCATCCTGTGTTTCAGCGAACGGATATGCCGGACGGAAAAGAGCGACTTCTGGATTCTGTTGATCTTCACATTCGCTTCTTTAAGATTTCTCTTAATATATTTGTATTCCTTCATGGTCAGCCTGTTTTTTTCCAAAAAGCGTCTTTGCATGTATGAACCTAGTCCAAAAAACATCACTCCGCCGCCCATAAACCCATAAAGCGACGACATCCAGAATGTCTGGTCAAAACCTGCATAAGCCAGCAGCCAGATGAACGCCGAAAAGGGGATTGCCGCACCAGTTTGCATAAATCGTAAAAGGAATTTATTCATTAGTATCGACTCCTGTTTTGAATCTTCCTATCTATACGAATAGGAGACACAGAATGTTTCATTCGCTGTAAAAAAATGTTTTCTCCCTTATACAATACTTCAAAACAAGCTGTTTTTCTACAGACTCAGTTTGTACTGTGTTCTAGGTCTTGAGACGTAGATGAACTCAAACTGGAAATATTTAATATCGTTATATATCGACTTTTCGACAAAAGATGTGGACTAGCTTGCAGGAATACATGGTAATTTGTAGAAATTTTTGTTGTTTCATTTTTCAAAAAAGGCGGTATATAGGGATTAACAGAAAGCAATAGTAAAAAAAATACATTTTAAAGGAGTGTTTCAAATGAAAGTAAAAGCAGGAAGCTGGAGCATGTTGAGCCCGGAGGAAAAATTTTTATTGTTAACAGTTATAAGCAAACAAAATAAGAAAGGTCATAATAATGATTAATTTTGATGAATTTGTCTGATCCCTGTTAGAAGCTTTTGATTTAACCGGGATCAGACAAAAAACCTTACCCTCAACGGAGGATAAGGTTCCTTGATAAGATATTATGCTCTTCTGCGCTGGCGGAAGAGAATGAAGGTGCCACCCATTAATAGAAGCAGGCCAGCAATCAAGTAATTATAGATATTCGTTGCTGTCTTTGGCAGTTTATTGCCTTCTTCAACTGTAACCGGAGCTCCTTTTGTTTCTTCTGTCGCTTCGAAAACACCGAATGTACTGAAGTGTGTAGTCGTTGCTGTTACAATTCCTGTCTTAGCATCGTACACGCTATCTTTCAGAAGTTCCCATTTCTTGGTGGATTCGTTGTAGTAGTACATTTTAATATTTGCCGGATCAATTCCCTTTACAGCATCTTTGTCGACATTCAGGGCAATAGTGATCTTCTTGCCATTAAAGTCATGCAGTGTTTCAGTACCTGCAAGAATAGTAAAGTCGTACACAAATCCAATTGCACCTGGAGCGGACATTTGCTTCAAAGTAATAGAAATGTCCTTTCCTTTAGCCAATTCCACCATCATTTCAAGCATTGCTGGCGGAATAACTAACTCAGCATCTGTCTTATTGATCTTCATTCCACTATTATTTTCAATCAAATTCTCAAGTGCAGTTGAAGTTAATGTTACTTTAAGCACCTCAGTTGTAGATGAATCCTTTGGTTTGATTGCAACCACTTGACCTTTTTTGATATCTTCTAAATTAATTCCTTCAATAACTACAGTCATTGACTTCTTATCTTTAGAAGTCTTACCAACTGGTGTAATGACTCCATTAACTGGATTTACGACTGTTCCTGGCTTGGTTGGATTATCTCCTGGTTTCGTGCCGCCATCGCCTGGTTCAGTATCACCATCACCTGGGTCTGTGTCACCGTCTCCTGGATCTGTGTCACCATCACCCGGGTCTGTGTCACCGTCTCCTGGGTCCGTTCCACCAGGAAGTTCAATTACCTTTTGCAATTCTTTCGTATCACGTACCCTGATTCGTTCTCCCTGTGCAAATGAACCTGAAAGACCGACTGCTTCCAGCGTTTCACCAATCATGAGCAAAGGAACAGGTCCGCTTTGGTTCACAATGTAACCGTCAGTAAATACTAGTACATCACCAGAACCATCATTAATTACATAAGAGTTATCATCAAATTTGGAGACTACCTTACCTTTGACTTTAACAAGCAATCCCTGGTTAGCTTCTGATGTTGCTTCTCCAGTTGTCACTTGTTTTGGCTGGATAGGATCTCCCTCGCCAATCTTGATGACATCCTGATCGAATTTGACAAACTCGATTTCCTTGTTGTTATCGAATGTGATGATATGTCCATATATACGGACCTTATCACCCGGCTTGAGCGAGCCATCAGGGACTTCCTGGAATGCCATGATTCCGCCAGTTTCATCCTGGACGTAGAATGCGTCAAAGAATACTCCTGCACCTGTAGTGACTGTTCCTTCGATCACTGTGTGTGTATCTTCAGCAAGCTTTCTTGCATCGCCGATTTTCTTGATTGTAGTTTCACGATTCGCGAGCCAGTTGACCGCATTCAGCGTGAACTCATCATTACCTTTTGGTTCATAGGATTCATCCATTTGCTTATCGTTGAAAATATTCATACCAGATACAATGATACGTCCCTTTTCGCCGATTTCTTCTGATGCAATCATCGGAATTGCAGATCCGCCGGTTTCATCTGAAACAGCATCATAAGTGAATCCACCTTTGATATTGCCCTGATAGGTTGTTTCATTACCTTTTGCAAGGATCGTCACTTTTTCGCTGTCAGTCAAAGCTGTATCGTTCGCACCGGATAAGCTTGTTCCGCTGTAATAATCAATGAATGATACGCGGTCAGTAATATAATTTGGTACCGAACCTGGGAATAATCTGACTGCGAATGGGCTCTTTGCTGGATCGCTCCAGAAGTTTCCATCTTCACTTACATCAAATACTCCATCATTCCCCATGCGGATTTCTGCTCCAATTTCAGCGAGCAGGTCATTGTTAATAGCAGGATTTGTGCTGTAGTTGCTCTTCCCTGCCATCAATAAGCTTCCGCCTTCTTTGACAAATTTGGCAACAGCAGTATTTTCCTCTGGAGTCAAATCGGTCTTAGGATGTGTCAGCACCAATAGTTTCACATTGGATAATACTTCATCTGTGATCGTCTTCGTATTTTCCTCAACTGTATATCCTTCTTTTTGAAGAAGGACAGTGAATGCCTTAAGGTTGTCTTTATACGAACCACCATCACTGCTTGTGTTTTCATTACCGTGCTTCGCATCGATCAGCACTTTGATGCCTAATGGTTCTTTGACCTGTACTTGCAGCTCAAATTTCGTATCACCCAGATCAAGACCTTCCAGTGAAGTAACAACTGCGATCAACTTATGGTTGCCTTTGACAGGGCTGCTCCAAGTGAATTCCGCTGTTCCCACACCTTTTGACAAGATCGAAGAGAGTGTTTGTGTACCAATCTGGTTTGCTTCCTTCACTTCATCATAGTAAAGGTCAACCTTGATATTCTTGATCTCTTGAGTTCCGTTGTTGCTGATATTCGCTTTTAATGTAGCCGGGTTGCCCTCAACAATGACATCGCCTGCAACATCAATTCCGTTGACTTTGACATCAACAGCTTCTTCTTTAGACCAGATCGGAGCAGAATACATGCGCTCTCCATCAGCCTGAGTCACTCTTACAACAAACCATTGCTGGCCGCCAGTAACAGTGTAAGAAGGCTCCCATGTGAAATCTTTTTCCATCGGAGAAATTGAATCTACTACAGTGCCGCCATTTGAAATCAATTCAACTTTTTCGACTCTGTCGTCCGATTTATAGTCAGCGGATAAATAGCTATAATCAGCCATTGACTTGTCTTCCGCTACTGCGTCACTTCCTGAAATGTTGAATTTCAGAGATTTACTATCGACAGTTGAACCCATGTAGAATCCGTTTGCCTTTACATCCAATGTAAAGTTAGGGTCTTCTACCATGTACACACGCATATTGCGCATAGAGTGCAGCAGTGATTCCTGTGACAAGCTGTCAGCAACGATCACTGTTCTTGCCCTTGTCTGACCCCATGTGCCTTCATGATTGTCCTCACCATATGTCGGTGCTACATGCCATCCTAGATCAAGGACCGAGAAGAATTTTTTCTCTGCATTCGCGTAGCCATAGTGTCCGGAACCATTTCCAACCTCAAGCATCGTGAAGAGCCTGTCAGCGTCTTTGTCGTATGGCTTAAAGTTGTTGAATGCGTTTTTAGACATATCAGGGTGGTTGAACTGCCCGACAATATCGTCATATGTCATGACCCATGCATAATAATTATTCAGGTCCTGATACATCTTGCCATTAACATTACGGTCAATGAAGTTTTCTGTTCCAAAAACATTCGAGTGGCCCCATGTAGTTGACGTCATTTCGAACGCTGGGAATACAACGTATTCGCCATTCTTCGTATATTGATCAGATAGATCCTTCGTTAACTGCCAGTCTGAACCGCCAGTCCGCTCCGCCAGTCCTTCGCGCTCAACTGTATCCATTTGTCCAGGATCGATATCATGTGAGTGGTCGGAGAAAGCGAACCAGTCATATCCATACCTCTGGCCAGCCTTCAATGCATCCAGAGGTTCCCCTGTAGCATCATGAGAAATCTTTGTATGGTTATGTGTTGTGCCACGGAAGTGCTCGCCGCCAGTAAAACGAGTGACGACTTCAAATGTCCATTCAAATTCGCTTGCATTGCTTAAGCTATCTTCAGCAACTACTTTTACAGTGTGTTTTCCAAGGGACAGTCCCTCTGCAGTTGTGAACTTCACCTGGCTTTTGCTGATGGATGCAGATTCTACCGCTGTTCCATCCAGCCAAACCTTCACTGTTGTTTCATCAACTTCGCTTGGATCCTCCATCAGTACGGAAATTTCCGGTTTTGGACTCTCTACTTTCGAGCCGCCAACTGGTGTTTCACCATAGAGGCGAGGACCTTCTTTGTCCTCTGTCAAAGTAACCTGATGTGGTTGATCACTTGATCCTGATGTTTGCGTTTTGCTGCCTTCAACTGCTTCAATATAATACTCAAAGCCATCCTGAGGAACTTTCGCTGCTTCTAGCACAGCCGTATAACGCCCATCGCTGCCTTCTGCCATCGGCAAAGCAGTATAATCCACCGTACTGTTTGCACGATAGAAAACAGTGACTTTTTCTGCTCCGCTTGCCTTTGCGACAAATTCAACATCAGTATTTTTATAAACCTGAGTTAAAGGTGCGTGGTCAATGCTTAATTGTGCCGTTATATCCTTCACGTTTCGCGGAAATACCTGATACCCGCTTACATGTGTAGCATTTGATGTGTATTGTCCGACAATCCCGGTGACAGTGTAGCTCTTTTCAGCCGTGAATACTTCATCACCCTTGATTCCAGTAGCTTCCATGATCCTGACTGTCGTTGCTTTGTTATTTTGATCGACTAAAGTTACATTCCAGTTGGATCCTTGAGAAGCTACAGCTGAAACCTTCCCGGTAACTTTTACAAGGCTGCCTTCAAGAGGCTCAACGGTAGTGAATGTATTCAAATCCAGGATTGTAACATCCTTAGGTTGAGGCAGTTCATTGCCTTCACTTACTTTAGTGATAGCTGTTGCATCCAGTTCAGACAAACCTTTGTACTGAATAAGTTTACCTGTTACTTTCAGCTTATCGCCGCTTTTGATTGTCAATCCAGTATCAAGATAACCGAATATATTGATCCCGGCTGTCTCGTCCTGAATATAGAAATTGTTTTTCTGGGTTCCCATTACACCATTATCAACGGTGACAATCCCTTCAACCGTGAAAAATTGATTTAGGTTTTTGAGGATTCCCTTATCATCCGTTTGTTTCACTTCGCTTAAAGGTGTAGTTGTAGAAGTATCTGCCTTCGTGACCGATACTGGTACACTTTCGAGCATGATGCCGTTGTCCGTTGTTGTTTGCTGCGTTACATAAACTGTATCTGGAGCATCAGCAAAAGAAATCGCTGCGAAACCGCCCGTGCCTAGAACTTCTACTGCTTCGCTATTCAATCTTTCCTGTGAATCAGCTGATGAATTTGGATATACGTTAATGAGGGAGCGCGAAATTGCCGCTCCTGCATTTCCTATAAGCGTACCTTTGCCATCTCCATCAATGCTGTAGCTTAATTTATCTGCCACAACACTTTCACTTGCTGTCGCTACATCGACCTGGACCGCTTCACTTTCATCTTTGCCGTCCTGAGTGGCCGTGATGAATACAGCATCCACTGCACTTCCAACCGTGAAACTTACTTCAAAAGAACCATCAGCAGCTGCTGATGCAGATGCAAGCTCGTTTACTTTGGAGCTAGTTTCATAGACTTTAATCATTGAGTTTGCAAATGATGCTTCTGCAAGAGCGCTGATTGTCGCTGAGGAATCTTTAAGTGTAAATAGAACCTTGCTGCCAACAGGCTGCAAGCTAATATTAGACTCCATCGGCTTTTCAGCAGGGCTTTCACTGTTTTTTGGAACAGGAGTCGCTGCTACGAAGTCCAGAGCATTATCATCTGAATCCCACGCATTACCTAAACCTGCTGCTGGATCAACGTTTGCATAAGGACGACGTTGAGCACTGGTTGAATTAGATAAAGTAGGAGTAGGGCCTGAACCTTCATATCCCTCAGTACCGGATCCAAAACCAACAAAATCCACTAGATCTTCAGGATTCTTTCCGGTTAACTCATCGGTATGTTTTACTAGTGCTACCTTTCCAGTCTTTGCTCCCATATCAAAATTCGGATCATTGATATCATATTGTGGCAAAGGCTTGTCTGTAACAGTTTTACCTGCCTTACCTTCGATTAAAAAATAACTGTAAGGTTTAATTACCCCTGCCAGATTAATCTTTTGCCAGCTTGTCCCCGTACTGCTGGCCTTCTGAATCGACCAGCCGTCCAATGAGATTTCTTGAGCTGTTGGATTATATAATTCTATGAAATCATTTGAAAATGTCGCTCCGCTATTGCCACCTCCGCCATAAACCTGGCTGATGACAACATTACCAGCTATGGAGGCGCTTACACTTTTTGCCGCACTGCTTGGTAAAAACGTACTAATAAGCAATAAAGCAGCCATGAACACACTTGTCCATTTTCTGTAACTTCTCATTTTCCTGTTCATCAAATTACCTACCTTTCTCTCTTTTTCTATCTGATATGTAATCTTTTTAATGTGCACTCCTTCCCTAAAATACCGTAGTTAATTCAATTTTATAATTAATCTAGTTCTAAAGATATATAAAATTGTTTAAATTTAGTTAAAATTCGACATTTTGCCAACACTTATATACTAAATTAAGAAAATATGATTATACTAAATAGGAATATATAGCTATTTTTACATATCAGGAGGGCATCAAGTGAAAATGGATAGACAACGAAAGATCCAATCAAAAACAGTTTTTCGCCTCATCGCAATAATCAGTTTAATTCTTTTCACCTTCCCTGCGCTTACTTTTGCGCATCCTTACAGTGCAAGCTTCACAAATGTTGAATTTAATGAAGATGAGACAACCTTTCATTTTTCCATAGATACACTATCAATCATTGAACTTCAGGAAGATATCGACCAAAATAACGATAATATCCTTCAGATGAAAGAAATCAATAATGAGGAAGACCATCTCGTTGAATTTCTTACACATAGCGTGATTCTTGATAAAAATAACGAGCAGCAAGAACCTGAAGTGATCTCGATGGAAATTGAGGAAAAGGATAATAAAGAATTTCTTTCTCTTTCGTTAAAATATTCCGCTTTTCAGCCTGGGGATACCATTACCATCAATGACGGTCTCTTTTACAAAGACGCAGATACCAATTATGTGAACCTGCTATCCGCGACCATGTTCGGAGAGTCCAGTCAAGCTGCTCTTCAGGGAGAAAATAGGTCCTGGACCATCCTGCTCACAGAACCTCAGCAAGAACAGCAGGCAGGGGGAGATCCTTCATCCAGCAGCGGCCAGGCAGACGAGGCACCTGGAAATAAGACAGCGGGTTCTTCCTGGTTGTCGTTTTTCAAGCTTGGAATGTCGCATATTTTAACTGGTTATGATCATCTCTTGTTCCTGTTCGCCTTATTGCTGCGGAAGCAAACATTCAAGCAATATGCACTGATTGTGACTTCCTTTACCGTTGCACACAGCATCACGTTAAGTCTTGCTGTTTTGGGGATTATGGATTTGCCTTCAAAATTTGTGGAGTCTATGATTGCATTGAGCATCATCTATGTGGCAGTCGAGAATATTTTTAGAAAAGAAGTAAGCCATCGCTGGGGTTTGACCTTTGTCTTCGGACTGATCCACGGCCTTGGGTTCGCAAATATCCTTCAAGAGATGAATCTTTCAAAGGGGAACCTTGCATCTGCACTTGTAAGCTTCAATATTGGAATTGAAGTTGTCCAGATTATGATTGTGCTGCTGTTACTTCCTTTACTGACTTATCTTCATCGTCTTAAGGATTCGAGCAAATATATTAAATACGGATCGATTGTGATCATTCTATTTGGAGCCTTCTGGCTGTTTGAAAGACTATTTTAGTAGGAAGGAATGCAATGCCTCTGCCCTTTTGGGTGGAGGCTTTTTTCATCATAAAGATAACCTGGGATTATTTTTGACATCTGAAAGATTGCTAATAAAGTACTTTCGCCAGGAAATTTTTCCTCATTCTGTTACATTTCCTGTTTCTTCTTTGGGAATAATGTCGCAATTTGTAATATAAATGTAATTCCACCGTTATTTGTTTGTAACCCCTTTCGCTATATACTAGGTTTAACTTTTAATTAACGGGGGTAAAACTACTTGTTTAAGAGAATCCTAGCATCTATGTTGCTCTTCACTTTGGTAGCTACTGTCGCACCGTCTATCGATCAAGCCTCTGCCTCTGGAACGACCTATTATGTGAAAGTTAATTCTGGATCATTAAATATGCGCAATAAACCAGCTACTTCTGGAAAAATTGTAGCTAAACTTCCTAAGAACCAATTAGTAACTGTGTCTTCCCAATCAAAAGGTTGGGCAAAAGTTTCAACAAAAGGAAAAACAGGTTATGTAAGCTCTAAATATATTGCACCAAAAACTACTAAGAAAACTTCTGCACCAAAACCTGTTACCAAGACTGCTGATTATAAAGCCAAAGCAATCTCAGTTGCGAAAAGCAATTTGGGAGTCAAGTATAAATGGGGTGGAAATACCACAAGCGGATTTGACTGCTCAGGTTTGGTAACATACTCATTCGACAAAGCTGGAGTAAAACTACCTCGTACAGCATCAGAAATGTATAGCAAGGCAGGTACCAAAGTTACTTCCTTCCAACCTGGCGATCTATTATTCTATGCAACTAGCGGTGGCAAGAAAGTAACCCACGTCGCCATCTACATTGGAAATGGACAAATGATCCACTCTGCGACTTCAAAGGGTGTATCAATCGTAAGCATCAATAATTCATACTGGAAGCCAAAGTTCATTGGCGCTAAGAGAATATAAATTTTTATATAAGACAAATAGACCATCAAATTGAGAGGTAATTCAATTTGGTGGTCTATTTTTTGCAATTGATTTTCTTCAAACTGCTATATAGAAAATGATCTGGAAGTAAACTGTGAAAACCATGAGTGAACTTAACACTAATATGGCCATTTCATTGTTAATATAACTAAACACCAATTTTGTCAGTAAGCCAGCCTTCAATAAATTGCTTCAAGGAAGCTGCTACCCATGTCCGACTATCATCCTCGTGATTCCAGACGTATATATCATTCTTTTCAATATTTCCATTTTTTAATATTGCGTAGCAAAATAAATCTCCGTTACCAGCTTCCGAGAAAAAGAAAAGATTATCAAATGGCATATAAATATCTTTATAGTCATCAAAATTTCTAAAGAAAAGATTGTCTTTGACAATTTGAGAAGCAGACCAAATGAGCGGACAATTCCAATTGTCGAAAACACCATTTGTTTCATTCAATAACCCAGCTAATTCTTCAGGCAATTCAACATTCAAATCTTTTTGAATTTGATCAATTTCATACTTTGTTGCAGGTTCTTTAAAGTAGTGTTCGTTCGAAATAGAAGTAACAAATTCTCTCCACATATATTTGCTCCCTTAATTGCAATTTATTTGCCTAATTTTATTTTCGACTCCCTTAATGAAAATCCCTCTTCAACTGCTAGTACTGCTTCGTTTAATAAGGGAATTCAATAAAGGCGGTGAATCCTTCAAAGTAGGAATGATTTTAAATACAAAAATAAAAGGACCAATCGCTAGCATAGCAATTTGGTCCACATAACCAGTGAAATATTTATAGACAAAAAAGATTACTTTTCTTTTATAAATCTACTTTCTGGTCTGAACCTGTTACTTTTCGCTACTTTTTTGTTGTTCAAGCACCTGGCCGTTCGATCCATCCACCGAAATGCATCGCAATCAATGCTACTTCATCATCTGATACCCTTTTGCCAATGGCCTCTTCAAGGTAATGTATTATTTTTTTTGTTTCCTTGTACAGATCCGGGAAATTGCTGATGATGGAGTCAGCCAGTGGATTGTCGTATTCTAGTCCATAAATGATCCGATAATAGGCGGACTTCAGATGAAAATATAGACTGCGTTCAAGAACATCCCTGTCACGGAAAGCGAGGTGAAAATCCTCTTCAAAATCACTGACCATCTTTTTAATGATTTTTTTCAAGAGTGCAAGCTCGGCCTCTCCTGCACTGCTTGGACAATACTCCTCAGTCTTCGCCCCCATCAGGCATACGGTGATATAACAAAGTTCATCATCTGGAATGCTCAAGTCGAATTGTTTCTCAATTTGATTGCCGATAAATTTAGCTGCCGAATATTCTTCGGATGGCTTCAGGATAACTTTCTCCATCGGGTCCATGTGCATCGTCTTTCCCTGACGATATCTTTTTAGCAAGAACAGCAGGTGAACACTCAAGATTTCCATCATGTCATCGGGGTAATGGATATCAAGATATTTCTCAGATTCAATTAAAATACGGTAAACTCCAGCTGCTTCTGGTGAAGCAAATAATTCAGTCGTCCAAGTTCCTTCTGAGATTTGTTGTTCTAAGCTTAACCAGTGGCTTTCTTTTACAGGATGAATCCTGGCAAGGAAGTGGACAAGGCTGCGCCGTTTATCCTCCTCTGCTCCTACGATATGGTACCCATGCTCTTTTTCCAGCTGCAAATCCAGCCTATGGTGAAGAAGCCTCGCCTTCAATTCTTCTAAATCGCGTAAAATCGTACTCCTGCTTACGTTAAGCTTTTTCAGCAAATCCTCCAGAAAGACTGGCTTCTCCCTGGTTAATAACAAGACGCCTATCCATGCTCTTCGTTCTTTCGCTGAAAGCTGGTATTCAGGGTCCAGCGTAAGTTTACCAAGTTTGTTTTTTATTCGTGCCTTTTCAGCGGAATTCAAATAAAATCCTTTATTCCGTGCATGCTGAACAGACTGCAGATGATGTCTCTCCAGCCACTCATTAATTCCCTTTATATCACGGTAAACAGTGCTCCTGGTGATGCCCAGTTCTTTGGTGAGTGTTTCCATAGAAATATATAGATCCGTCTGAATCAACATGCTCAATATCTCTTTTTTACGTTTATTTATTGTCATGAAAGAGGCTCACCCTTTTTTAACTGACATACAAAAACGAAAAAACTCTACTTGATTTCATTATAAAGGGTAGTGCATTATTTTCATACCCCAGGGGTATTTTTGGTTCGATAAGAACAACAATTTTTTATGAATATTGACTATTGCAGGGCGGGATATGACGAATGCGAAGTGGTAGATGATGAATGGATTGGTTCGGACATAATTACTGGCTGTGGCGCAGGATTTGTCCGAAGTCGGGGGCAGTTCAGACAAAAATACTGGAGTTAGCGTTGGTTTTGTCTGAAGTTGAGGGC
>NZ_BASE01000114.1 GCF_000813125.1 Mesobacillus selenatarsenatis SF-1 | reverse complement strand
ACCCGAAAAGGTGCTTGTCACTGCATTTGGGTAAAAGCAGAGTACCTGCATTGCCCGAAAAAGAGCATTTCGCCGCATTTGGGTAAAAGGAGAGCGTCTGCATTACCCGATAATGAGCTTGATCCCGAATTTGGGTAAAAGGAGAGCACCTGCATTGCCCGAAAATGAGTTTGATCCCGAA
>NZ_BASE01000115.1 GCF_000813125.1 Mesobacillus selenatarsenatis SF-1 | reverse complement strand
GGACAAAACGAGGAGGAGAAGCTGTGATTTTGTCCGAACCTGGTGTGACTTCGGACAAAACCAGGAGGAGAAGCTGTGATTTTGTCTGAACCCGATATAACTTCGGACGTAACGAAGAAGTAGGTTTGTCTGGTGTCCGTTTTGGAGATAGATTCCGAAAATCAATCAACCTTAATATCCTGCCGATATGAAAAATTTGCCTACAAATCATATTTGGAAGAAAATAAAAGATAATAAGATAAAAGGATGTGGATACATAATGGGGAGCAAGGCGTTGATCAATATCGACTATACGTATGATTTCGTGGCGGATGACGGCAGGCTGACTTGCGGCGAGCCGGGGCAGGCGATCGAGGAGAAGCTAGTCGGCATCACCAGGGATTTCATCAATAATGGTGACTATGTTGTTTTCGCGATTGATGTCCATGATGAGGGCGATGAGTTCCACCCGGAGACGAAGCTCTATCCGCCTCATAATATCCGCGGTACGAAAGGCAGGGATTTGTACGGCAGCCTGCAGGGTGTTTATGAAAAAAATAAACATCTCGAACATGTGTATTATATCGATAAAACGAGGTATTCTGCTTTTGCCGGAACAGATCTGGAAATAAAACTGCGCGAGCGGGGAATCACCGAAGTTCATCTCGTTGGTGTTTGCACAGATATTTGCGTCCTTCACACGGCAGTCGATGCTTATAATAAGGGATTTAAGGTTATTGTGTATAAGGACGCGGTTGCTTCTTTTGACCAGGTGGGCCATGAGTGGTCGCTCCGCCATTTTGAGAGTTCGATTGGCGCTGAGGTAAAGTAGCAGCCAGTTGCAAGGCCAAATGGTGCGCAGGGTAGTTTTTATATCCGCTGAGTGGTCAAGCGGTTCATGGCAGTATATTTGGAGGTTTTTAGATGAGCACAAAATTCAGAGACGACAGCTTGATGCTGCATACGGACTTATATCAATTAAATATGATGGAAACATACTGGCGCGATGGCGTTCACAATCGACGCGCGGTGTTTGATTTGTTTTTCCGCAAGCTTCCTTTCGGTAATGGCTATGCCGTTTTTGCCGGACTTGAAAAAATCATCAGCTATATCGAGAACTTTGGCTTCACGGAAGATGATATTCAATATTTAAGAGAAGAAGGAAAGTTCGATGAGGATTTTCTTGCCTTTTTAAAAGAAATGCGTTTTACAGGAACCATCCGTGCGATGCAGGAGGGCGAGATTGTTTTTGCCAATGAGCCGCTAGTCAGGGTCGATGCACCACTTGTTGAAGCCCAGCTGATTGAAACGGCGCTGCTTAATATCGTCAACTATCAGACATTGATTGCGACGAAGGCTTCCCGAATCAAACAGGTTGTGAAAGATGAAATCGCGATGGAGTTCGGTACCCGCCGTGCGCATGAAATGGATGCGGCTCTCTGGGGCACGCGCGCCGCTTATGTTGGAGGCTTTGATTCCACCAGCAATGTGCGTGCGGGAAAATTGTTCGGCATCCCGATTGCAGGAACCCATGCTCATTCTATGGTACAGGCTTACAGGGATGACTACACCGCTTTTAAAAAATACGCTGAGACGCACAGGGACTGCGTATTCCTTGTCGATACGTATGATACGCTGAAATCTGGTGTGCCTAACGCAATCAAAGTGGCAAAGGAATTCGGTGATAAAATCAATTTCATCGGCATCCGTCTCGACAGCGGGGACCTTGCTTACCTTTCAAAGGAAGCTCGTAAAATGCTTGATGAAGCCGATTTTAAAGATGCGAAAATCGTTGCATCCAGCGACCTGGATGAGTATACGATCATGAACCTGAAAGCCCAGGGTGCGAAAATCGATACTTGGGGCGTGGGCACGAAGCTGATTACCGCCTACGAACAGGCAGCTTTAGGAGCGGTTTATAAAATTGTTTCAGTTGAGCGGGGTGACGGCACGATGGAGGACACAATCAAGATTTCCTCCAATCCGGAAAAAGTGACAACTCCTGGCATCAAAAACGTGTACAGGATCATCAACAAAGCGAATAATCGCTCTGAGGGGGATTACATCACACTTGAGGGTGAGAATCCACAGCAGGAAAAGCGCCTGAAGATGTTCCACCCGGTCCATACCTTTGTAAGTAAATTCGTCACCAATTTCGATGCGCGGGATCTGCATCACGATATCTTCAAGGATGGCAAGCTTGTGTACACCCAGCCTAGCCTGGATGAAGTCCGAAAGCATTCAAAATACTGCCTCGGCATTCTTTGGGAAGAATACACACGTATGCTCAATCCCGAAGAATATCCGGTCGACCTCAGCCAGAAGTGCTGGGACAATAAAATGCGCAATATAGAAGAAGTGAAAGAGAAGGTCATGGAGATGACTGGAGAAAAGATGTGATAGAGGGCTGCTTTCCCGAGTTGGGAGGCAGCTTTTTTACATATAGTTGTGAAATATCAACTTCTGAAGTGAATTACCTATATTTTCTAAAGGATTTCCCCTAAGGATAAAAGAATTATAAGAGAACGAATCTTTTTCTAAGGGTGTTGCCGTGTGAATGATCAGGAATGCAAGGTGGATTATGAGCAGTTCATTCCAAGAGAAACTGGCTTTATATTTAAATACGAAAAACAAGACAACACATTCATCCATACGTTTATTGAAGGCAAGCTGATAGAAAAAGTAGGTCTTTGCCCTGAAAAAGTAGTGGGGAAATCATTGTTCGAGTTCCTTCCGGCTGAACAGGCTCTCCGTAAAGAGGCTTTTTATGAAAAGGCATGGAAGGGAGAGCATGTCAACTATGAAGGGAACTTTGGCGGAATCCATTACCTGGCCATCCTGAATCCTGTTCGTCATAACGGAGTGACGGTGGAGGTAATCGGGACGACCATAGACATTACGAAGGAAAAAGCGAGGGAGAAGCAGGTCCAGCAAATGGAGAAGCTTTCCGTTGTGGGAGAACTGGCGGCAGGCATCGCCCATGAAATCCGGAATCCACTCACTTCTCTGAAAGGTTTTGCAAAAATCGTCAAAGAAAGCGTGTCGGATCCGACTTTGTTGCCGTATCTGGATATCATGCTGGATGAGATGGACCGGATCAATGAAATTGTCAATGAGTTCATGTTCATTGCCAAACCTAATGAACATGTGCATTTTCAGCATACGAATCTTAATAAGCTGCTACGCGAATGCATCCACTTCATGGAACCGCAGGCACACCTTAAGAGCATAGAAGTAGAATTTGAGATTGAGTCGGAAATTCTTCTGAATTGCGACCGAAAAAAAATGAAACAGGTGCTGATTAATCTGCTGCAGAACGCGATTGAAGCGACCGAGGACAGCGGGCATTTTATCGAAGTAAGATTGGAGGAAATGAGCAGTGATTCCGTGATGGTCACAATCCTCGATAAAGGATGCGGAATATCGGACTCAAGGTACAAGCGCTTGTTTGAACCATTTTATTCAACGAAGGAAAAAGGAACCGGACTGGGGCTGATCACCTGCAAGCGGATCATCGATCTCCACCAGGGCAATATCGATATTGAAAGCAAGCTTGGCGAGGGCACGACAATCAGAATCAGCTTGCCAAGATTCCATCGAGTAGACTCATTGAAGATTGCTGAATAATGAATGTCTTGCTTCTTTTGAAGCAGGGCGTTTTTTCTGTCGATCTATAAGGTTTATATGTTTTTAAATGATTTTTATAAGCCATTTTCTCTTGAGAAAATATGAGAATCATGTTCTGAATTGTTAGCCATGAACGAGGAATAACCAAAATAATATTCAATAATTCATGGACTTTTTGCAGCATAGCGGGGTGGCTCCTTTCAGTGTGAAAATGTGGGGAATATAGTGGGTTGCTCTTTTCTGGATGTACTTTAACTTGGAGAATTCTCTATCAGAGCGTCAGTATTTGTTATTGCTCAAAATCTCAGTATTGGATAAAGTGGACCGAAGTGATAGGAGTAATATCTTAAAAGGTTTAATTTATTATGAATAAGGGTATAAGCTGGTGCTGGGAGGAGTCTGCAAGTTACTTAGGTTGAGCTCTTGTATCATAGTACTGAACAATGGACAAATTAAGGAAAAAGACGATGCTTCATTACATAGATTAAACTCTGTCACGGTTCGAATGCTGATTGAATTCATGAATTCATTCCAGAAAAGATTCTTTAGCTAAATAGTACCTAGGAATACTCCCTGAATAATGAGGGTTATTAATCATCGTACAAGATTTTTATTTGTTATTAAGCCTGGGGATAGAACAATGATGGCATTTCTAGTCACCAGCTTTTTTTCCTACGGTTAGATAATGATTATAATAATATTGTTAATGACGTGCATCCTAGAACAAATCAGAAAAGAGGAACAAGCCTGTGAACCATTCTATTCGAAATTTTGATGATGCAGCAGAAACAATATTGAAATTCCTAAGCACTATAGTGCCTGTCAATACTTTGTTTATCGCTAAAAATGACGAGTGTACAAATGAAATAGAGAAGGTGGTCAATAAGAAAGGTGTTCTTTTGGATGAGGGTGATAAACTTCCATTCAATGATACATACTGTAAACTTAGTGTCAATCATGGGAATAGGGTTCTATTAATTCCTGATTTGCAACATAGTGAGTTGACGAAGAGTATGGACGTGACTCTCTCGTTAGGAAATGGCAGTTTCATCGGCATTCCCATATATTATGGGGATGGGACAAACTATGGAACAATTTGTGGATTAGATAATGAACCTTTTGAGTTTCATGAAGAACATATAGAAATTTTCACCACAATGGCTTCTCTGCTCAGTTATGTCCTTGATTTAGATAGGGTAAATAAAGAGGTAGAGGAGTTATCTGTTCCAATCGTTTCCCTGACCGATGGAGTCGCTGTATTACCTATTATCGGCGACATTACAGAGAAACGGGCGAATTTGATTATTGATTCGACCCTTAAACAGAGCACTAGCTTGTCACTACGTTATTTGATTGTAGACCTTTCGGGGATCATTCGAATAAATGAAAGAATTATCCATTATTTGCTCAGTATGATGAAAATGTTAAAGCTTGTTGGAGTGACGCCAATCCTGACTGGCATACATCCGGAACATGCGGTAAAGATGGTAGACAACCGGCTCTTAGTTGGTGACATTCTAATAAAGAATTCATTGGAATCAGCCCTGGCACACATAGGATTTTCACTTGTTGAGAATAACCCAAAATAAATATTTCTTTTCTTGAAGGATTCGTTTTGAATAGTTTCAACAAGGTGGATTGGATAGGATTCACTATCGGATTTTTTGAAAAAGAGATAAAGTTAAATGCCGTGCTTTCTTTAGGAAGCACGGCATTTTTTGCTGTCGTTCGCCTTGCTATATCTGTTACAATGAAAGAGTATTTCCTCTTAAATCCCCTCAATTTTTCTCACTGAAAGGAGCCACCTCACTATGCTGCAAAAAGCCCGTGAATTATTGCAAAACCATTTTGGTTATTCTTCATTCCGCCTAGGACAGGAACAGGCAATCTCATCTGTTCTTGAAGGGGAAAATACCGTCTGTGTCATGCCGACCGGCGGCGGTAAATCGATTGTCTATCAAATCCCGGCACTCGTGCTGCCAGGGACAACCATCGTCATTTCACCGCTGATCTCCCTGATGAAGGACCAAGTCGATACACTCACCCAACTTGGCATTCCGGCAACGTACATCAATAGCTCGCTGACTGCCGGTGAAGCTGCGGCTCGAATGGATGACGCCAGGAACGGAAAGTACAAACTGTTGTACATCGCTCCCGAGCGGCTGGGGTCATGGGAGTTCATCGATGACCTGCAGGACATGGATATCCCTCTGATCGCCGTCGATGAAGCGCACTGTATTTCCCAATGGGGACATGATTTCCGTCCAAGCTATCTGCAGATATCCGGACTTGCTGATCGCTTGCCGAGAAAGCCGATTGTGCTGGCCCTGACGGCAACCGCGACCCCGAAGGTAAGGGAAGATATTTGCGCATCGCTAAAAATAAATCCTGAGAACACGGTTATCACTGGATTCGAGCGCAGCAACTTAAGTTTTTCCGTTGTCAAAGGCCAGGATCGCCAGGCGTACTTAAAGGATTTTATCAAAAAGAATGAAAAGGAAGCTGGCATCATTTATGCGGCGACCAGGAAAATCGTCGACCAGCTGTATGAATGGCTGCAGAAGGAAGGCTTCAGTGCCGCCCGCTACCACGCAGGCATGAACGATGAAGACCGGAACACCGAACAGGAACGATTTTTACAGGATGAAGCTACTGTGATGGTTGCAACTTCAGCATTCGGAATGGGAATCGATAAAAGTAACATCCGCTATGTCCTGCACTTCCAGATGCCAAAGAATATGGAGAGTTACTATCAGGAGGCAGGCCGTGCCGGGCGTGACGGCTTGGACAGTGAATGTATCGTGCTTTATTCGTCGCAGGATGTCCAGGTGCAGCGCTTTTTGATCGACCAGTCAGCAGACCGCGAGCGAATTGCGCCTGAGCTGGAAAAATTGCAGCAAATGGTCGGTTACTGCCATACCGAAGAGTGCCTGCAATCCTATATCCTCCACTATTTTGGCGAAACAGAGACCGTGCAATGCGGACGCTGCGGTAATTGTACAGACGCTCGTGAGACACAGGATGTCACGAAGGATGCGCAAATGGTGCTGTCGTGCATCATCCGGATGGGACAGAAATACGGAAAAGCGATGACAGCCAATGTTTTGACTGGCTCAAGGAATAAAAAGGTGTTGGAATTCCGCCTGGATAAATTGCCGACGTACGGACTGATGAAGGACCGTAATGCCAAGCAGATCAATGATCTGATTGAGTTTTTGATTTCCCAGGAGCTGATTGGCGTCGAGCATGGCACCTACCCGACGATTTATGTGCCGGAAAAAGGAAAGGATGTCTTGCTTGGCAAGACGAAGGTTTTCAGGAAGGAAGCAGTGCGGGTCAAGCAGGTTTCCAATGATGATCCATTGTTTGAAGAGCTGCGTGAGTTGCGGAGGGAAGTTGCCTCTGCGGAAAAGGTGCCGCCGTTTATGATTTTCTCCGATTCCTCGTTGAAGGATATGTGCCTGAAGCTGCCGCTGACAGATGCAGAGTTCCTCGATGTGGCCGGTGTCGGGGAACACAAGCTGCAGAAGTATGGTTCGCCATTCATTCAGCGGATCATCGAATTCTGCGAGGAGCATCCGGAGCGCGAGCCTGTGATGAATGCCGTTGCGGAGCCAGCCAGGAAGCCGGCAAAAAAAGCAGTCGGGGATTCCCATCTCGAAACGTACAAGCTGCATCAGGTGGGAAAGACAGTTGCTGAAATCGCCGCGAGTCGCGAGCTGGTGGAAAGCACGGTTGAAAATCACCTGATTCAGTGCATCCAGCAAGGAATGGAAGTCGATTATGACTTGCTAATTCCAGCTGAACATATCGCCGACTTGGAGCGATCCGTGGCAGAAGCTGGCCGCGACAGGTTAAAACCAATAAAAGAACTGCTGCCTGATGAGGTTAATTATTTTATGATCAAAGCATTCTTGTATATGTCCAAGAAAAAGGTACATTAAGACGAAGCCCGCGGGCTTCGTCTTTTTTTGGACGATCATAGAGGATTTGCTAGTTTATTGTTGCGCCAGTTTCTGATCAAGGTACGGTCACATAAAAAGAGATAGTGCCCGGTCAGGAGAAGAAAATGGGAAACTGGTCACATAAAAGAAGGAGATGTTCCCGGTTAGGCGAGGAAAAGTAGAAAC
>NZ_BASE01000116.1 GCF_000813125.1 Mesobacillus selenatarsenatis SF-1 | reverse complement strand
CAACGTCTCCAGCATGAGGTTTTGTCTGAAGTGATGCCATGTTCGGACAAAGCAACGTCTCAAGCTGGGGTTTTTGTCTGAAGTTATGCCGTGTTCGGACAAAACAACGTCTTCAGCATGAGGTTTTGTCGGAAGTGAT
>NZ_BASE01000117.1 GCF_000813125.1 Mesobacillus selenatarsenatis SF-1 | reverse complement strand
CGAAATGAAGGGGAGAATTTGTGCGAAGTAGACCCATGTTCGGACAACATCACCACACTAATTAACTAAAGCCTGTTGAAAGACAACACTACGCTGTCACGGGGCTGGCTCAAGGCGGTAGGCCCTTTCTTAATTTTGAATATTCTTAGTAACCAAGAGATATTTCCGCTTGTTTTGATTAACTTTTTTCTAAAAAGTGAAAAATAATAGGAAACCATGCGTAAAGAGATATGATATGCTATTATTTTGTTAGAATCAGACAAGCCATAAAGGAGCTAAGGAATTCAATGAAAAGAAGAACAGCAAGAGAAAAGGCATTACAAGCCTTATTCCAGATTGATATAAGCAAGGTAGAGGTTTCAGACGCGATTGAACATGTGCTTGAAGAAGAAGCTGGGGATGATTATCTGAACAAGCTTGTGAACGGTACGGTTCAGCATCAGCAGGAAATCGATGAGGAGATCAAGGTGTACTTAGAAAAGTGGTCTCTCGACAGGCTTGCAGCTGTAGACCGGAATCTTCTGCGTCTTGCCGTATATGAATTGAAGTATTGCAACGAAGATGTACCGATGAATGTCGTTCTTGATGAAGCGATCGAAATTGCTAAATTATATGGGGATGACCAATCAAGCCGATTTATTAATGGTGTTCTGTCAAAAGTAAAGCAGAGCATATCCTAAAAACCATTGGAAGCAGGCAGGTTGGACCTTCCCTGATCACATAGGGGGAGAAAGTATGGCTGCTAGTATTATTGATGGAAAAGAAATTGCTAAAAAGAAGAAACTTGAAATCGCCGACCAGGTTCAGGAGTTGAAGAACCAGGGAGTAACTCCGGGCCTGGCTGTGATACTTGTCGGTGATAACCAAGCATCAAGAACCTATGTCAACAGCAAGCAAAAAACTGCAAGAGAACTTGGTATGCATAATGTCCTGATTGAATATCCTGTCTCCATTACTGAACAGGAACTATTGGCTAAAATTGACGAACTCAATCGTGATGAAGATATTCACGGCATTTTGGTTCAGTTGCCGCTTCCGGATCACATCAATGAAAAAAATCTGATAGAAGCTATTTCCCCGGAAAAAGATGTTGATGGCTTTCATCCAATCAATATTGGTCGGATGATGACGGGCCAGGATGCTTTTTTACCGTGCACGCCATATGGTGTAATGGTAATGATGAAGGAAATAGAGATAAATCTTGCCGGGAAGCATGTAGTTGTGGTCGGCAGGAGTAATATTGTCGGAAAGCCGGCTGGCCAACTTTTCTTGAATGAAAATGCAACAGTTACATATTGCCATTCGAGGACAAAGGATTTACAGGAACATACGAAACAGGCAGATGTAGTCATAGCAGCAGTCGGAAAAGCAGGCTTGATTACCGCTGACCATATCAAGCCAGGGGCTGTGGTCATCGATGTTGGCATGAACCGCGATGATCAAGGCAAGCTATGCGGTGATGTAGCCTATGATGAAGTCAAAGAAAAAGCTGGGTATATCACTCCTGTGCCCGGGGGTGTTGGTCCAATGACCATCGCCATGTTGATGTTCAATACAATGAAGTCTGCAAAGAACCATTTGAATAGACTTCAAAATTCAAATCTGTAAGGCGTGATTCTGTCCATATCTGTTATAAGTTAGAAACTGAAAATCCACTTATGTTAAGTGACGAATCGGGATTCTAAATTTATAATGGGTATGGGCAGTTTTTTTGAGTATAAGCACCACAAAAGGAGTTTACCAATGGATAATCAGCGTTATCTAACCGTCAACGCGTTAACCAAATACATAAAGAGAAAATTCGATGCCGATCCGCATCTCCAGGGCGTCTATATCAAAGGGGAAATTTCCAACTTTAAAAGGCATTCGAGCGGGCATATGTATTTTACGCTCAAGGATGAGAAAGCCCGAATTCTTGCTGTCATGTTCGCGGGTGCCGCCAGGTCCATGAAGTTCAAGCCTGAGAATGGCATGAAGGTTCTGGTCAGAGGAGATATCTCTGTGTACGAAGGCAGTGGCCAGTACCAGGTATACATAAAAGAAATGAAAACCGATGGAGTGGGCGATTTATTTGTTGCTTATGAGCAGCTGAAGAAGAAGCTTGAGCAAGAAGGCCTTTTTTCTCCCAAATACAAGCAGCCTATTCCGAAATATCCAAAAGCTGTGGGCATTGTCACTTCCCCAACTGGGGCAGCAATCCGCGATATATTAACAACGATTAAAAGAAGATATCCTATTACCAAAGTGATGATTTTCCCGGCCCTTGTTCAGGGAGACCAGGGAGGTCCATCCATAGTGAGGGCAATCGAGAAGGCGAATGCAAGGACAGATATCGATGTTTTAATCATCGGCCGGGGGGGCGGATCGATTGAGGAATTATGGAATTTTAATGAGGAATCAGTTGCCAGGGCAATTTTCGCCTCGAAAATTCCTATTATTTCAGCAGTCGGCCATGAAACAGATTTCACGATAGCTGACTTTGTCGCAGACATGAGAGCGCCGACTCCAACTGGAGCTGCGGAGCTGGCCGTCCCTCATATCCAGGAGCTCATTGAGAGGGTAATGAACAGGGAAACAAGGCTGATGAGGGCGATGAGGGAAAAAGTGTTCTTCCAGCAGGAGCGCTACCAGCGGCTGATTAGGTCATATGCCTTCCGTTATCCAAGGAAGCTTTATGAACAAAAACTTGAACAAGTGGACAAGCTGACGGAATCATTGACTCGTGGAGCTGAAAAGCTTTATTTTGCAAAAAACGATGCACTTCTGCAATTGAAAAGAAGATTAGAACGAAGTCACCCAGAAGAACTGAGGAAAGTGTCTGCTGAAAGGCATGTAAGGACTACGAGGGCTTTAAACAGGGCAATGACGGCCGTCTTATCTGAAAAGCGAAAAGAGTTCAATGGAATCGTGGCTACGCTTGAAGCCTTAAGCCCGTTAAAGATCATGGACCGAGGCTATAGCCTTGCATACACAGATGATGGGGAACTGATCAAAACAGTCACCCAGGTAAAACCTGAACGGAAAATAAAGGTAAAGCTTTCTGATGGAAGCATTCAATGTGTCGTGACAGATATCAAGGAGAGTGAAAATGATGGCAGATGAAAAAAAACTAAGTTTTGAACAGGCGATGGAGCAACTGGAAACTATAGTTGAAAAACTTGAAGAAGGCGACGTGCCTTTGGAAGAAGCGATTTCTTTTTATAAAGAAGGAATGGAATTATCCAAGCTTTGCCATGATAAGCTAAAGAATGTGGAAGAACAACTGGCCCAGATCATTACTGAAGATGGACGGACTGAAGGTTTCTCCATAAATGAGGAGGAATAGTATTGCATCCTGTTTCACTTGATTCTTTTACACAAAAATATAAGACACTTGTAGAGGAACGGCTAAAAGAGGTTGTTGGTGCCCTGGAGACACCGGAGAATCTTGCTAAGGCAATGCTTTATTCATTGCAAGCAGGAGGAAAAAGGATCCGTCCGCTACTCGTTTTCGCTGTAATGGACGCCTTCGGGAAAGACCCGCAAGATGGTCTTGATGCTGCCGCGGCAATCGAAATGGTCCATACCTATTCACTTATTCACGATGATCTGCCGAGTATGGATGATGATGATTTGAGAAGAGGAAAGCCGACGAACCATAAAGTATTCGGAGAAGCGACTGCCATCCTTGCAGGTGACGCTTTATTAACATTGAGTTTCAACATGCTGGCCGATATTCCTGAGAATGCCGCACCTGCAACCGTTAAGCTTGCCTTGATCAAGGGATTATCAGCTGCCGCTGGTGCTCCTGGTATGGTGGGCGGCCAGGTAGCAGATATGGAAGGGGAAAATAAAGAGCTGACCCTTGAGCAGCTTGAATATATCCATATTAATAAAACAGGAAAATTGCTCGAGTACAGTATCATTGCTGGCGCAGAAATTGCCGGGGCAACTAAGGAGCAAAAGGAAGTAATGTCCAAGTTTGCCTATCATATTGGCCTTGCATTCCAGATACGTGATGATATCCTCGACCTTGAGGGTACTGAAGAAATGATCGGCAAGCCGGTTGGCAGCGATACAGCTAACGAAAAAAGCACGTATCCTGCTTTGCTTGGATTAGCAGGAGCCAAAGAAGCGCTTGATTATCATTTGCGAAGCGCGAAAGATTCACTTGCCAAAAGCGGACTTGAGGTTGGGATTCTTGACCAGATCACCGATTTGATTGGACTGCGTAACCATTAAAGCAGTCGTTGAGAACAGTGCAATAGTGTGCTATAATTGGCTGTTAGCACGGTAGTGTTGGCAGCTTTTTTTATACATAAATTAGAAAAATAGACGCCATATTTTCAGGTAGTGCTTGAAAATCTTTCTTTACTTAATATATGTTATTACTAACAACTTTTTGAGAATAAGAATAAACAACGCGGAATAATAAGTCAGAAATGAAAGTGAGTGGTCCGAAATGGATCTTTTATCAATAAAAGACCCTTCCTTCTTAAAAAATCTTTCGAATAAGGAATTGGAAGAGGTAAGCAGGGAGATTCGGCAGTTTTTAATTGAAAAACTATCAGTTACAGGCGGACACATAGGACCTAACCTCGGTGTTGTCGAATTAACGATTGCCCTTCATAAGTGTTTTGACAGCCCGAAGGATAAATTTCTTTGGGATGTTGGCCATCAATCATACGTACATAAAATCCTGACCGGAAGAGCATGTCAATTTGATACGTTAAGGCAGCATAAAGGACTGTGCGGTTTTCCAAAGATGATTGAAAGTGAGCATGATGTCTGGGAAACAGGTCATAGTTCAACTTCACTATCAGCTGCAATGGGGATGGCGATTGCCCGGGACCTGAAGGGGGAAGATTCCCACATCGTTCCGATTATCGGTGATGGTGCCCTTACAGGTGGAATGGCTTTAGAGGCCTTGAATCATATCGGGCATGAAAAGAAGAAGTTGATTGTCATTTTGAATGATAACGAAATGTCGATTGCACCTAATGTGGGAGCTTTGCATAGTGTACTTGGCCGCCTTCGGACCGCTGGTAAGTACCATTGGGTAAAAGATGAACTTGAATACTTGTTAAAAAAGGTGCCTGCTATTGGCGGTCAGCTCGCAGCGACTGCCGAAAGGATAAAGGACAGCTTAAAATATCTGTTTGTCTCAGGAATCTTTTTCGAGGAATTAGGATTCACCTATCTTGGACCAGTAGATGGTCATGATTACGACGACCTGTTTGAAAACCTTGCATATGCAAAAAAGCAGGAAGGGCCTGTACTGTTGCATGTGATCACGAAAAAAGGCAAGGGATATAATCCTGCTGAAAACGATAAAATTGGCACTTGGCATGGAACCGGACCTTATAAAATGGAAACCGGTGATTTTGTGAAGCCAGAATTCTCACCTCCAGCCTGGAGTAAGCTGGTTAGTGAGACAGTAAGGAAAATCGCGAGGACGGACGAACGTATCGTTGCTGTAACGCCTGCTATGCCTGTTGGTTCAAAGCTTGAGGGCTTTGCCAGCGAATTCCCTGACAGGATGATTGACGTCGGGATTGCTGAGCAGCATGCAGCTACTTTTGCAGCCGGACTGGCAACGCAAAATATGAAACCATTCCTGGCGATCTATTCAACCTTCTTGCAGCGGGCTTATGATCAGGTGGTCCATGATATTTGCCGCCAGAACTTGAATGTCTTTATTGGCATTGACCGTGCCGGACTCGTTGGCGCTGATGGAGAAACGCACCAGGGCGTATTTGATATCGCCTTTTTAAGGCACTTGCCTAATATGGTATTGATGATGCCGAAAGATGAAAATGAAGGACAACATATGGTATACACGGCCTTAAAATATGATGAAGGCCCGATTGCGATGCGTTATCCACGAGGCAATGGGCTGGGTGTACCAATGGATGAAGAGTTGAAAGAAATCCCAATCGGAACCTGGGAAGTGCTTCGTGAAGGTGAAGACGCAGCCATCCTGACATTCGGTACGACGATTCCAATGGCTATGGAGGCAGCGGAGATTCTTGCTAAGCAGGGTATATCAGTAAAAGTAGTCAATACCCGTTTTATCAAGCCTCTGGATGAAGAGATGCTGGCTGGCATCCTGAATAATAACATGCCTATCCTTACGATTGAGGAGGCTGTCCTTCAGGGTGGATTCGGCAGCTTCGTGCTCGAAACATCGCATGACCTGGGTTATCAGCATGTAGAAATCGACAGGATGGGAATCCCAGATCAATTCATTGAGCATGGCAGTGTGGATAAGCTTCTTGAGGAAATTGGAATGACAACAGAAGATGTCGTCTTGCGAATGCAGAAGCTTGCGAGACAGAAACAAAAAAGGGCGTAGCAAATGAAAATCAAAAAAGAACGATTAGATGTACTGCTTGTTGAACGCGGTCTTGCCGAAACGAGGGAAAAGGCCAAACGGACAATCATGGCGGGGCTCGTCTACTCCAATGAAAACCGACTGGACAAGCCTGGTGAAAAGGTTAGCAGTGACATTCCCCTGACTGTAAAGGGAAATGTCCTGCCATATGTGAGCCGTGGAGGACTGAAGCTTGAAAAGGCATTAAAGGTTTTTGACCTAGATGTTCAAGGAAAAACACTGTTGGATATTGGAGCTTCTACTGGTGGTTTTACCGACTGCGCCCTTCAAAATGGTGCTGAGATGTCTTATGCCTTGGATGTCGGCTACAACCAGCTTGCCTGGAAGCTGCGTCAGAATGATCGTGTCGTCGTGATGGAGCGGACAAACTTCCGATATGTGAAACCGGAGGACCTCATTAAAGGAATGCCGAATTTCGCAAGCATAGATGTATCTTTCATATCACTTCGGCTGATATTGCCTGTGTTAAAAACCTTGCTGGTAACAGGCGGCGATGTCGTCGCTCTCGTCAAGCCGCAATTTGAGGCTGGAAGAGAACAAGTCGGCAAAAAAGGTATCGTACGTGACAGGAAGGTCCACGAACAAGTTTTGGACAGAATCATTTCTTTTTCGATAGAAGAGGGCTATGATGTTATGGATCTAAGCTTCTCACCGATCACAGGCGGTGATGGCAATATCGAATTCCTGCTTCATCTTCAGTGGAACAACACCGCGGAAAAAAAAGGCAGGCTGTTGCTGAAGACCGAGCCTGAATCAGTCGTAACTGAAGCGCATAATGAATTAAAATCAAAGCAAACTAGCGAAGAAGAATAGGCTGAATTAGCCTGTTCTTTTTTTGTGTAATTCAAAAAAATTATAATGTTTGCAGTGGAATTATTCCTTGATGCAATAGGTTTTAGGTTCAGTTAATGCTATTGTTGATTATTAACACCTGATGATTGTAGTGGAAGGCGCGAAGACTCCTCCGAAAATGCTAACGCATTTCCATTGTGCGTGGGCAGGTTCTAGGAAGCGCATTCAATGTCCTGCGGGATCAGCTGGGAAGGTGAGACCCCGCAGACGCCAACGGCGGCGAGGAGGCTCAGCCCCGGCCCCGCGGAAAGCTAAGCGCCTGGAACGAAAATCAACATCCTATTTTACAGAGCCTTCTTTATAAACATTTTCTTTTTAAATCAGTTCACCACTTCGTCAATTCCAACGATAACTTTTGCCGAAAGTCCACGAATGATTGTACATTCTGTTGAAATCGGCTAACATATGAGTATATGAATGTTTCGGATATATCCAGGGGTGATATTAATGAATAAAGGACAGCGACATATAAAAATCCGTGAGTTAATCGCGAGTAAAGATATCGAGACGCAGGATGAACTCGTTGATCGATTAAAAGCTGCCGGTTTTAACGTTACACAGGCGACAGTTTCACGTGACATCAAGGAGCTACATCTTGTAAAGGTTCCTTTGATTGATGGCAGATACAAATACAGTCTTCCTGCAGATCAGCGTTTCAATCCATTGCAAAAATTAAAAAGGTCGTTAATGGATGCTTTTATCCGGATTGACCAGGCAGGCCATCTTTTAGTAATGAAAACACTGCCGGGAAATGCCAATGCAATCGGCGCACTGATTGATAATCTTGATTGGGAAGATATTCTTGGCACGATTTGTGGAGACGATACCATCTTGATTATTTGCCGTACTCCAGAGGATACTGAGCAAGTCACAAATCGTTTTCTCGAAATGCTGTAAATGAGGTGACGTTTGCTTGTTAAATGAATTATCGATACGAAACTTCGCAATAATTGAATCATTATCCGTTTCTTTTAATAAAGGCCTTACCGTACTCACAGGTGAAACAGGGGCTGGGAAATCCATCATCATTGATGCCATCCACCTGCTCGTGGGCGGACGGGGCTCAGCAGAATTCGTCCGACATGGGGAAGATAAAGCTGAAATTGAAGGTTTATTTCATTTGGAAGGCGAAAATCACCCGAGCTATGGAAAAGCAGCTGAGTTTGGCATCGAGATTGAAGATGCCATGATCGTCTTAAGAAGAGATATTTCGGCGAGTGGAAAAAGCGTCTGCCGAATTAATGGCAAACTTGTCACAATCGCAACCCTGCGTGAAGTAGGTTCGACCTTGATTGATATTCATGGTCAGCATGAGCACCAGGAATTGATGGATGAAACAAAGCATATCAATCTGCTTGACCAATTTGGTGCAGATGAAATCCTGCCTGCCCTTCATGAATACCAGCAGGTTTTCCGTTCATTTGAACAAACACAGAAAAAGATGAAAAGCTTAAGTGAAAATGAACAGCAAATGGCCCATAGACTTGATTTGATTCAGTTCCAACATGATGAAATCCTCTCAGCGGACCTAAAGATGAACGAGGATGAGGAGCTTCTTGAAGAAAAACGTAAACTTGGCAACTTCGAAAGAATTTACGAGAGCATTCAGACCAGTTATTCAGCTTTGCAGGGAGAGCAAAAGGGCCTTGACTGGATTGGTTTAGTAATGGATAATCTTCAGAATGCGGCTGATCTGGATCCAGACTACAAAAATGTTGCTGACACTGTAGCGAACAGTTTCTATATGCTGGAAGACGCAGCGAGGACAATCAGGAATGAACTTGATTCCCTTGAATATGACCCGCAGCGCTTGATTGAAATCGAAGACAGACTAAATGAAATCAATCAATTGAAGCGTAAATATGGGAAAACGATAGAAGAAATCCTTGAGTATTCCTCGAAAATCGAAGAAGAAATTGAGACACTGCAAAATAAAGAAGTCCATATTGGCCAGATGGAAAAAGAGCTTGCATCCCTTAAGAAGGATTTGCGTATCGAGGCCAATAACCTGACTCAAACTCGCAGGAAATGGGCAAAAAAGCTTACAAAATTAATTCATAAAGAACTTAAAGAGCTGTATATGGAAAAGACGGTATTCGACCTTAGAATCGACGCGGATTCTGATCATTTTCATAAAAACGGTGCAGATAAGGTTGAATTTTATATCTCGACGAATCCAGGCGAACCACTGAAGCCTTTGTCAAAAATTGCATCCGGAGGAGAACTTTCGCGGATCATGCTCGCGCTGAAAAGTATCTTTTCAAAACATCAGGGTGTCACTTCAATCATTTTCGATGAAGTGGACACAGGAGTCAGCGGCCGGGTTGCACAATCGATTGCCGAAAAAATCTATAGTGTGTCGACTGGATCACAGGTTCTGTGTATTTCGCATTTACCTCAAGTCGCAGCGATGGCTGATACCCACCTGTATATCGCAAAAGTCATAAAGAATGGCAGGACAAAAACATCTGTCACACCACTTTCTTCCTCTGAGAAGGTAAAGGAAATCGTCAGAATGATATCAGGGGTGGAAGTTACGGACCTCACGAAACAGCATGCTGAAGAATTGCTGAAGCTTGCCCAGAATATGAAGGCAGTTACTTGAAAAGCTATCCATAATGGGTAGCTTTTTTATTTTTATACAGGTTATAAATGCGGGGAGTCGAGGCAAAATTAAAGATGTAGCCATTTTCGATGTGTGTGGACTAGAAGCGAGGAGAGTGAATGGATTTGAAAAAGGATTTTCTTAGAAAATTTATTGGTGGAATTCTCCTTGTTTCATTAATTGCTTTAGGATTTGCAAAACCAGTACATGAATATTTATCTATTCCAGGAGATATAACATTATTCGAGGGGCAAAAGCTTGATTTCCAGACGAATGCAGTTCAAGTTTCAGCTCCCGTAAAAGACTCAAATATCGCAGTGGACCAAAAAGGTGAAACCTTGTCTCTAGAGGCAAAAAGACATGGGAAGGATGAACTGGTCCTTGAACTAGCCGGATTTCCGGTTAAAAAAGTCGATGTAAATGTCCTAAAGGATTTCAAGGTCAGGCCAGGCGGTCAATCAATAGGAGTAAAGCTGAACACGGTTGGTGTCCTTGTGGTCGGGCATCACCAGGTTCAGGCTGATGAAGGAAGAGTGTCACCAGGTGAAAAAGCAGGCATAAAAAAAGGCGATATCATCACAGAGATCAATGGACAGCAAATTGAAAAAATGGCGGACGTTGGACCGTTTGTTAAGCAAGCTGGTGAAGATGGCAAGCCATTGAATGTTGTAATAAAAAGGGAAAATGAAAAAATCAAAACTCAACTACAGCCAGAAAAGGATGTTAATGAAAACACCTATAAGCTTGGGTTGTATATACGCGATTCAGCTGCAGGAATCGGGACGATGACTTTTTATCATCCTCAGTCAAAAAAATATGGAGCACTGGGGCATGTCATTTCCGACATGGATACGAAGAAGCCTATCGTCGTTGGTGACGGACAAATTGTAAGATCTACAGTTACTTCGATTGAAAAAGGCGGTAAAGGCAATCCGGGGGAAAAGCTGGCTCGCTTTTCATCTGACCGGGAAGTAATAGGGAATATCCGAAGGAACAGTCCTTTTGGAATCTTTGGCGAACTGAACAAAGATATTTCAAATGGCGTATTTGATAAACCTCTGCCAATTGCGCTTTCACATCAAGTGAAAGAAGGTCCGGCGAAAATCTTGACGGTCGTGAATAATGACGAAGTAAACCTTTTTGATATAGAGATTGTCAGCACCATCCCGCAGAAATTTCCAGCAACAAAAGGCATGGTCATTAAAGTAACCGACCCGGAACTGTTGGAAAAAACAGGCGGAATCGTCCAGGGAATGAGTGGAAGTCCGATCATCCAGGGAGATAAGTTAGTGGGGGCAGTGACCCACGTCTTTGTAAATGACCCAACAAGTGGATATGGTGTTCATATAGAATGGATGTTGAACGAAGCAGGTATAGATATTTACGAAAAACCAAGAGAGCAGGCAAGTTAATACAGGAATTCGGCGGCGGCAAATAGCCGCCTTTTCTTTATGTATAACAATAAACAGACAACGCAAGGGTATGACGGACAGAAATCGAAGAAAATCACGATAAAGTGTCCATCATCAGGAGTTAAGACGGGCAGAAATCTATAAAAATTACGAAGATGTTCGCTTACGACGAGGAGGCTCACCGCCAGTGAGGAAGAATTCGTTTTTTAAAAAAGCCGGATGTTGGGCTTTTTCATAATTCTTCCCCGCGGAAAGCCTAGCGCTTGGAACGGAAAACAGCATAAACTAATATTAATGCCTAAAAATAAAGATTATTCGACAAATTAACTGAAGCTTTTTTGTCAACTATCGAAATAAGTCGAAAAACAAAGGAAAATGAAGCATTAATAAGAAAATATTACTTTTTTAAGAAAAAATTAAAAATAAGAGGAATTTCTGTTGCATTGTCGAATTAGTCATTTAGAATAGAATTTAGAGAAGATAATGTTTGTGATCATAATTGGATTGAGGAGGAACCAAGTAGTGAACAAAATAAAAGTATGCGTAGTTGATGACAACAGAGAATTAGTAGGTCTTCTTGAGGAATATATTTCCTCTCAGGATGATATGGAGATTGTTGGAGTTGCCCATAATGGCCAGGAATGTTTAGAGATGCTCGAAGATACAGATCCAGATGTCTTGCTTTTAGATATTATTATGCCTCACCTTGATGGTTTGGCGGTCCTGGAGAGACTTCGTGAAATGAAGAAGGGAATCATTCCAAATGTAATCATGCTGACTGCGTTTGGCCAGGAAGATGTAACAAAGAAAGCAGTAGACCTTGGGGCATCATATTTCATTCTCAAGCCGTTCGATATGGAGCAACTGGCTGGCCATATTCGTCAGGTAAGCGGCAAGGCAAAATCAGTAGCGCGAAAACCATCGTCATCAATCAATTATGGCAGATTGAATGCGGAACAAAAGCCTAAAAACCTTGATGCGAGCATTACGAGCATCATTCATGAAATTGGCGTCCCTGCACATATTAAAGGTTATATGTACTTGCGTGAGGCTATTTCAATGGTTTATAACGATATTGAACTACTTGGCTCGATCACAAAAGTCCTCTATCCAGATATCGCCAAGAAATTCAATACAACGGCAAGCCGTGTAGAACGTGCTATCCGCCATGCGATTGAAGTGGCGTGGAGCAGAGGGAATATCGATTCCATTTCCTCGCTGTTTGGTTATACTGTTTCGATGTCAAAGGCAAAGCCGACAAATTCCGAATTCATCGCGATGGTCGCTGACAAGCTGCGCCTTGAGCATAAAGCTTCTTGAAAGAGTTAGGGCAAATTTAGCTATTTATTCTTAATATTATATGGAACATCTTACTTTATCACGGTTTTACCGTACTAAAGTAAGATGTTTTTATATGCCTGAAAATTGGTAAACCATGAGTATGCATATTATCATGTATATATAGCGCAGGAATCCATAAAAAAACGCCCAATAGGCGTTTTGAGATTTATTTTTCTTTTTCTTTTTCAAGTTCCGTTAATTTTTGAATGAGGATATGTTGGGGCATGTGCATGATTTGTTCGATAGGCACTCCGAGCTTTTCGGAAAGCTTAACAGCAGTCTCAGCGGAAATATGTAATGATCTCATTGTTTATTTACCTCCAAATTGAAAAGATGGGTGTGATGGTTTATGACTCTTATTTTAGCACATCGCGGCTATGCAGCCGAATATCCTGAAAACACTTTGCTCGCTTTTAAAGAAGCCGAAAAAGCGGGTGCTGAGGGGCTGGAGCTTGATGTCCAGATGACAAGAGACGGTGAACTAGTTGTGATTCATGATGAAAAGGTTGATCGAACAACGGATGGCACCGGACTGGTAAAGGACTACAGTTTAAAGGAGTTAAAAAAATTGGATGCCCGTTTCAAATTCGAGGCTTTACCAAAAAAAGAACTCATCCCTACTTTAGATGAAGTACTGGAATGGCTATCAGGAACCAAATTGGTCTGCAATATTGAATTGAAAAATAGTATTATAACTTATGAAGGCATGGAGGAAAAGGTCATAAATATGGTTAGGGCTTACGACTTATCAGACAGGATCATCATTTCATCCTTCAATCATTACAGCATTGTCCACAGCTATTTGCTTGCGCCAGAGATTGAAATCGCTCCTTTGCTTTCCGAAGGCTTATACATGCCCTGGATTTACGCACAGTCGATAAAAGCTAAAGGCTTTCATCCTCACTGGCGGGCTGCACCGGATCAAATCGTCAGAGCCTCCCTGGAGAGCGGGATTGAAGTGAGACCATATACTGTAAATAAAGAGACAGAGCTGGAAAGGTTGTTCAAGGTTGATTGCAGTGCGATCATAACAGATGACCCTGCAAAAGCAAGGAGAATAAGGGAAAAAATAAACAGGCCTGAATAAATCAAGGCCTGTTTTGCTTTTTATTGCTATCAGGTATTCGGAAAAATGCCTGGACTTTATTTCTTTTACGATCACGATGCAGGATAAAACCGGCGATGAACCCCAGTCCAGCCAGGAAAAAAAGAAGTCCCGCAAGGAATTGAAGCCACAAATACGGAAATGGCGCCTGCAAGATTCCAAACACCATGTCTCGCATAAGTTTTACCCCTAAAGCAGCAATGACGCCTGGTATCAACATAATGATTAATGCTATGATCCTGATCATTTGGTTTCCCCTCGTTATTTGTCCTCTGTTAAAAAGTATACTTAACCCTGTGTTTTTCCGCAATATAAGTTATTCAAAGAGCATTGCTTACAGAAGAGTTAGAAAACAAAGAAATTTGTCAGCGCATACAAAAAGAATTACAATAATAGTGAAAGATTTTGCAGACTAGAAAATTGGACCCATGAAATATTTTTCCAGATGTGTGGTGTATATTATGCAGAAAGTAATGATTGTAGGAGCGGGTAAGGGTGGAACGGCCATCCTGAACATTTTCAAACAGACTGCAGATGTGATAGCTGTGGTTGATCTTAATCCTGACGCCCCCGGAATTATCGCGGCGCAAAATGCTGGCATCCAAACCGGAACAGATTGGCATCGATATATGTCAGACCATCTCGATATCATCATCGAAGTGACCGGTGAAGAGGAAGTCTTCAAGGAATTAAGGGAAGCCCGCGGTAAAAACACTGTACTGATTCCCGGCAGTGTCGCATTTCTATTGGCGACCCTTTTAGAGGAAAAGGAAGAGTTAATAAAAACTCTCAGAAAAATTACATATGAGCATGACTTGATTTTTAACTCTTCTGGAGATGGCATGGTAGTCATCAATACAGAAGGAATCATAACTTTGTTTAACAAAAGCGCCGAAAAAATTATCGGAACAACAAGGGAACAGGCAGAAGGGCAACATGTTTTAGAAATTATACCAACAAGCAAGCTTCCGAGAATTTTGAACACGAGGAAGACAGAGTCCAACCAGGAATTATTGCTTCCAAATGGATCGAAAATCATCACTACAAGAATTCCGATCATTGATGAAAATGACCAATTGATTGGAGCGTTCTCTGTTTTTAAGGATATTACAGAAGTTGTGAATCTAGCGGAAGAGATAACGAATTTAAAAGAGATTCAAACAATGCTCCAGGCAATCATAAACTCGAGCGATGAAGCAATTTCAGTAGTAGATGAAGATGGCCGGGGGATTTTGATCAATCCTGCTTATACCAGGATAACCGGACTGAAGGAAGAGGAAGTAATCGGACAGCCAGCCACCGCTGATATTTCTGAGGGCGAGAGCATGCACATGAAGGTCCTTAAGACGAGAAGACCAGTTCGTGGAACAGCGATGAGGGTCGGCCCAAATAAAAAAGAAGTTGTTGTCAACGTAGCCCCGATCATAGTAGATGGGAAGCTCAAGGGAAGTGTCGGGGTCATCCATGATATGTCGGAGATCCAGAGCTTGAATCGGGAGCTGACACGCGCAAGGCAGATTATCAGGACCCTTGAAGCGAAATACTCGTTTGAGGATATTATCGGCCAATCAGAAGAAATGACGATTCCGATTGAACAAGCGAAGCTCGGGGCGAAAACGCCTGCAACTGTCCTCCTTCGCGGGGAATCAGGAACTGGGAAAGAATTATTTGCACATGCCATTCACAATGCCAGCGACCGCAGGTTCAACAAGTTTATACGTGTCAATTGCGCGGCAATTTCTGAATCGCTGCTGGAAAGTGAACTTTTCGGCTACGAAGAAGGAGCGTTTTCAGGTGCCAAACGGGGCGGTAAACGCGGGATTTTTGAAGAAGCCAATAACGGCAGTATTTTTCTTGATGAAATCGGTGAATTGCCTGCCAATACGCAAGCCAAATTACTTCGGGTTTTACAGGAGAGAGAAATTGTCCGGGTGGGTGGAACGAAACCTGTACCAATCAATGTCAGGGTTATAGCCGCCACGAATATGAACCTTGAAAAAGCGATTGCGAACGGCAGTTTTAGAGAAGACTTATATTATCGTTTGAACAGAATGCCGATTCATATACCACCTCTCAGAAGAAGGAAGGAAGATATCCCTCTTCTATGTGAAAGGTTGATTCGCAAAATTAATCAAGATTATGGACGTAACGTTGAAGGTGTTTCTGATGATGCCATAAAAAAGTTGATAGACTATGATTGGCCCGGTAACGTAAGGGAACTTGAAAATGTCCTTGGCCGTGCAATTATCTTCTTGAGCTATAGCGAAACGATCATCCGGATTGAGCATTTGCCTGAACTGCAGAACAGCCAACAGAAGGATAGTGAAGATACGATAGGCCAGTCAATTCCGACTGAACCCCTTGCGCTCCAATTGGACAAGTACGAAGCGAAGGTAATCAAATCAACTCTTAAGGCTGTAAAAGGGAATAAAACAGCTGCAGCCAAAGTTTTAGGTGTATCAGTCAGAAATTTATATTATAAGCTCGAAAAATATAATATTGAAGCAGATAGCATGCAATAATTTTCACACTCTGCAATTTTTTGCATAATATTTTTGAGCAAAAGTAAAGCGTTTTCAACGTTTTAACTTGGCACAGTTCTTGCATAAATAATTAGCGGTGATGCGAGAAGAACAGAAAGGGTTGAATCATTCATGAAATTAGATTCACTTATCAGCATGGCATCCCAAAATGACAGGAAAACAGTTGCTGTCGCTGCGGCTGAAGATGCTGAGGTATTAGAGGCAGTTGCTCAAGCTGTAAACCTGGAGCTTGCCGATTTTCTTCTATACGGAAACAAGGAAGAAATCGAAAGAATGATTACAGCTAAGCATCCAGAACTTACAGACAGAAAAGGGGTTAAGATCATTTCTGCGCCGAATAATAATACTGCAGCAGAAATGGCCGTGAAAGCAGTCAAAGCGAAAGAAGCCAATGTCGTGATGAAAGGGAATATCCCTACTGCTGCGATTTTGAAGGCTGTCCTAAATAAAGAATATGGTCTGAGGACCGGTGCAGTTCTTTCCCACGTGGCTGTATTTGAAGTGCCGGGCTACGATCGATTTACCATCGTTACCGATGCAGCTATGAATATTGCACCAGATCTTGAGCAAAAAGCCCAAATCATCAAGAATGCTGTCAAGGTAGCTCATTCTATAGGGATTGAACTGCCAAAAGTCGCGCCACTCGCAGCGGTTGAAGTGATCAATCCGGCCATGCAGGCCACGGTAGATGCAGCTTCATTAACGATGATGAACAAAAGAGGACAAATTCCCGGATGTATCGTAGATGGCCCGCTAGCCTTAGATAATGCGGTTTCACAGCTTGCCGCAGAGCATAAGGGGATAAAAAGTGAGGTTGCCGGCAGGGCTGATATCCTGTTAGTCCCAGCGATCGAGGTAGGAAATGTCCTTTATAAATCATTAATTTACTTTGCCAACGCAAAGGTTGGGGCAGTCATTGCCGGGGCAAAAGCACCAATCGTGTTAACATCCCGGGCGGACACTGCTGAGAGCAAGTTATACTCACTTGCATTGGCGTTATGCTCTGCTTCTAAATAAGTTACATAAACCAGGGGAGGAATTAGAAATGGAAATTTTCAAGTATCTAGAACAGTACGATTATGAGCAGGTTGTATTTTGCCAGGATAAACAGTCAGGATTGAAAGCAATCATTGCAATTCATGATACAACTCTTGGACCAGCTTTGGGCGGAACTCGCATGTGGACTTACGCATCTGAAGAAGCGGCAATCGAGGATGCACTTCGCCTTGCTAAAGGTATGACATACAAAAATGCTGCTGCTGGCCTGAACCTTGGTGGCGGTAAGACAGTTATTATCGGCGACCCGCGCAAGGATAAGAATGAAGAAATGTTCCGAGCATTCGGCCGCTATATCCAAGGCTTAAATGGAAGATATATCACTGCAGAAGATGTAGGTACTACTGTGGCAGATATGGACTTAATCCATGAGGAAACTGATTATGTAACTGGTATCTCACCAGCATTTGGTTCATCTGGAAATCCTTCTCCAGTAACGGCTTACGGCGTATACAGAGGAATGAAGGCAGCTGCTAAGGAAGCTTTTGGGACTGATTCTCTAGAAGGAAAAACAATCGCAGTTCAAGGTGTGGGCAATGTGGCATATAATCTTTGCCGTCACCTCCATGAAGAAGGCGCACAGCTGATTGTTACTGATATTAACAAGGAAGCAGTACAAAGAGCTGTTGAGGAATTCGGTGCTAAAGCTGTTGAGCCGGATGAAATCTACAGCGTAGACTGTGACATTTACGCACCATGTGCATTAGGCGCAGTAATCAACGACGAAACAATTCCTCAGATAAAAGCGAAGGTTATTGCCGGAGCAGCGAACAACCAGCTTAAGGATACAAAACATGGAGATATCATCCATGAAATGGGTATTGTGTATGCACCTGACTATGTCATCAATGCTGGCGGTGTAATCAATGTAGCTGATGAGCTTTACGGCTATAACGCTGAAAGAGCAATGAAAAAGGTTGAAACTATTTACAACAATATCGAAAAAGTAATTGAAATTGCTAAAAGGGATGGAATTCCTACTTATAAAGCGGCTGATCGTATGGCAGAAGAGCGGATTGAAAGAATGCGCAATTCCCGCAGCCAGTTCCTGCAAAACGGCCACCATATCCTTAGCCGCCGTTAATTTAGGCTAATATCGAGATAATTGTTGGTGTTAAACATGGTAAGAAATGTTTATCAAGGGTAGGACGATGCCCCGAAGTCAATAATAATGGGTTGAGTAATACAAATTGCAACAATGAATTCGAAAACAGCCTTTAAAAGGTTCCGCAGAGAGCGCTGAATATTTGTTTCGGCGCCTCTGCTGTTTCCTAAATGCTACTGACGTATTGCGGACTTTTGCATTCCGCGAGCAAATTGGAGGTTTAACTGTGCAACAAACAGAACATCGGATTCTAGTTATTAATCCAGGATCTACATCAACGAAAATTGGAGTATTTGACAATGAGGTTTCCGTTTTCGAAAAAACAATCCGTCATGATTCAGCTGTCATCAACTCCTATGAAACCATCATCGACCAATACGAATTCAGGAAGAATACGATACTTGAAACGCTTGATACTGAAGGGATCAACATTTCAAAATTGAGTGCTGTTTGTGGGCGCGGCGGGCTTTTACGGCCAATAGAAGGCGGAACATATGCAGTGAATAATAAGATGCTCGATGACCTGCGAGCAGGTTATTCAGGCCAGCATGCTTCAAATCTGGGAGGTATTCTAGCATATGAAATTGCATCAGGTTTGAATATCCCTTCCTTTATCGTCGACCCGGTCGTGGTCGATGAACTTGATCCGGTTGCGCGTGTATCGGGATTCTCGCTCATTGAACGAAAAAGCATTTTCCATGCATTGAACCAAAAGGCAGTCGCCCGCAGGGTTTCGAAAGAGTTGGGTAAAAAATATGAAGAGCTGAACTTGATTATTACCCATCTTGGCGGCGGTATCACTGTTGGTGCCCATAAAATGGGAAGAGTTGTTGATGTGAATAACGGTCTGCATGGCGATGGCCCATTCAGTCCAGAACGTGCAGGTACAGTACCAGCGGGTGACCTAGTTCAGCTATGTTTTTCCGGTGATTATTTCCGTGAAGAAATAATGAAAAAACTAGTCGGTCAGGGCGGTCTCGTAGGATACCTTGGCACGAATGATGCAGTCAAGGTCGAAAAAATGATCAAGCAAGGAAATGCGAAGGCAAAGCTTGTATACGAAGCGATGGCTTACCAGGTAGCAAAGGAAATCGGTTCTGCAAGTGCTGTCCTTGCTGGGAAAGTGGACGCGATTGTACTGACTGGCGGGCTTGCTTACGGCAAAGAGTTTGTCCAGGGAATCTCTGAACGGATCAATTGGATCGCGGACGTTATTGTCCACCCGGGTGAAAATGAACTTCAGGCCCTTGCTGAAGGTGCCCTTCGCATCCTGCGCGATGAAGAAAAAGTAAAAGAATATCCGGGCAGATAAGGATAGCTGGGTATTAGGACCAACCAGGGCCTGGAACGGAAATGAGCAATCAAATAAATAACGTTAAACCATATATAGAGGAGGGATCCAGATGGCTCAAGAATATGATTTGGTCATTGTTGGAGGCGGAACAGGCGGATACGTAGCAGCAATCAGAGCTTCTCAGCTTGGCTTGAAAACTGCCATCGTTGAAAAAGGAAAGCTTGGCGGAACATGCCTGCATAAAGGCTGTATCCCAAGCAAGGCATTGCTTCGCAGTGCTGAGGTTTATGCTACCGCAAAGAAAAGCGAAGACTTTGGCGTGACGACAGGTGAAGTTGGTGTCAATTTCGTTAAGGTACAGGAAAGAAAAGAAAAAATCGTTGAGCAGCTGCACCGTGGTGTACAGCACCTGATGAAACAAGGCAAGATCGATGTCTATGAAGGTCTAGGAAGAATCCTGGGCCCATCCATCTTCTCGCCAATGCCAGGAACCATTTCTGTAGAGATGAACAATGGCGAAGAAAATGAAATGCTGATCCCTAAGAATGTCATCGTTGCGACTGGTTCAAGGCCTAGAACATTGCCTGGTCTTGAAGCAGATGGGCAATATGTCATGACATCTGATGAAGCGCTTGTGATGGATGATCTTCCTAAGTCGATCATCATCGTCGGCGGTGGTGTAATCGGGATCGAATGGGCTTCCATGCTTGCTGATTTTGGCTCTGCTGTCACAGTAATTGAGTATGCAGATCGAATTGTTCCAACTGAAGACAAAGAAGTTTCAAGAGAAATGCAGCGTGCGATGAAGAAAAAAGGCGTGAAGATCGTAACGAACGCAAAAGTCTTATCAGAGACCCTGCAAAAAGGTGATGGTGTCACGATCAGCGCAGAGGTTAAAGGCGAAACGAAAGAATTCACTGCTGAAAAATTGCTTGTCTCTGTTGGGCGCCAGGCAAATGTAGAAGGAATCGGCCTTGAGAATACAGAAATTCAGCTGGAAAGAGGTTTCATCCAGACAAACGAGTTTTTCCAGACAAAGGAATCTCACATTTATGCAATCGGCGATGTCATTGGCGGCTTGCAGCTTGCACATGTGGCTTCTCATGAAGGAATAGTCGCTGTTGAGCACATTGCCAATCAAGAGCCACAGCCAATCGACTATACGCTCGTCTCAAAATGTATTTACAGCTCTCCAGAGGCCGCCAGCGTTGGGCTGACTGAAGATGAAGCAAAAGAAAAAGGTCACGATGTAAAAATAGGCAAATTCTCTTTCAAGGCAATCGGCAAAGCGCTTGTATATGGTGAATCCGATGGTTTTGTGAAAATCGTAGCTGACAAGGAAACCAATGATATTTTGGGTGTCCATATGATCGGCCCGAATGTAACAGATATGATCTCAGAAGCGGGACTTGCAAAAGTTTTAGATGCTACACCATGGGAAATTGCCCATACCATCCATCCTCACCCGACATTATCCGAGGCAATCGGTGAAGCTGCCCTGGCAGTGGATGGCAAAGCAATCCATTCTTAATTTCTATTTTATAAGCAAGAGCTCTTTTCCCCGGAAAAGAGCCTTGTACGAACAATTGGGAGGTATAAAGATGGCAGAAAATCGTCACGCTGCACTTGGCTTAAGTGATGAAAAGGTTTTGGAAATGTATGAAACAATGCTGTTGGCCCGCCGGCTGGACGAGCGGATGTGGCTGTTGAACCGTGCCGGGAAAATTCCGTTTGTAATTTCCTGTCAGGGACAGGAAGCGGCACAGGTAGGAGCTGCTTTTGCTCTGGATCGTGAAAAGGATTATGTGCTTCCTTACTACCGTGACATGGGTGTGGTCTTAACTTTTGGCATGACTGCAAAAGACCTGATGCTTTCTGGTTTTGCCAAAGCGGAAGACCCAAATTCGGGGGGGCGCCAGATGCCTGGACACTTCGGTCAAAAGAAGAACAGAATCGTTACTGGTTCTTCACCGGTAACAACACAGGTTCCTCATGCTGTTGGAATCGCTCTTGCAGGTAAAATGGAGAAGAAGGACTTAGTAACATTCGTTACGTTTGGAGAAGGTTCATCCAACCAGGGTGATTTCCATGAGGGTGCCAACTTTGCGGGGGTCCATAAACTTCCTGTTATTTTCATGGTTGAGAACAATAAATATGCGATTTCGATTCCTTACGAGAGGCAAGTTGCAGCCGAGAAGGTTTCCGACCGTGCTATCGGTTATGGTATGCCAGGGGTCACTGTTGATGGAAATGATCCTTTAGAAGTTTACAAAGTAGTAAAGGAAGCTGCAGACCGCGGACGCCAGGGTGAAGGGCCAACACTTGTTGAGGCTGTATCCTACCGCCTGACTCCACACTCATCAGATGATGACGATAGAAGCTACCGTGCGCCAGATGAAGTTGCACAGGACAAAAACGAAGGACCCTATCATTACCTTCGGCGCTTATTTGAAGGAAAATGGCATCATGAATGATGAAAGTGAAAAGGAAATCAACGATCGAATCATGAAGCTGGTTAATGAAGCAACTGATTATGCTGAAAATGCACCGTATGCGGAGCCTGAACATGCTCTGAAATACGTATATGCTGAAGAGTAAGGGGGAACGAAAATGGCGGTAATTTCTTATATAGATGCAGTGACATTGGCAATCAAAGAAGAAATGGAAAGAGATCCGAGAGTTTTTGTCCTCGGTGAAGATGTTGGTAAAAAAGGCGGAGTATTTAAAGCGACTCAAGGTCTTTATGATCAGTTCGGCGAAGATCGCGTTCTTGATGCACCTTTGGCAGAATCTGCAATCGCAGGGGTCGGAATCGGTGCAGCGATGTACGGTATGCGCCCGATCGCCGAAATGCAATTCGCAGATTTCATTATGCCGGCTGTAAACCAGATCATTTCTGAGGCAGCAAGAATCCGTTACCGTTCAAATAATGACTGGAGCTGTCCGATGGTCATCCGCGCTCCTTATGGCGGCGGTGTACACGGTGCCCTTTATCATTCTCAGTCTGTTGAGGCTGTGTTTGCGAATCAGCCCGGCTTGAAAATTGTCATGCCTTCAACTCCTTATGATGTAAAAGGGTTATTGAAAGCAGCGATCAGAGATGAAGATCCGGTATTGTTCTTTGAGCACAAGCGTGCTTACCGACTGATCAAGGGAGAAGTTCCTGAGGATGATTATGTGCTTCCGATTGGCAAAGCAGATGTAAAGCGTGAGGGAGAGGATATCACGGTCATTACTTATGGTCTTGCGGTCCACTTTGCTCTACAGGCGGCTGAAAGACTTGCGAAGGACGGAATTTCTGCTCATATCCTTGACCTTCGAACTGTATATCCATTGGATAAGGAAGCTATTATCGAGGCTGCTTCGAAAACAGGTAAGGTCCTTCTTGTGACGGAAGACAACAAAGAAGGTAGCATCATGAGTGAAGTGTCTGCGATCATTGCAGAACATTGCCTGTTTGAATTGGATGCACCAATCAAGAGACTGGCAGGACCGGATGTACCAGCAATGCCTTATGCTCCAACAATGGAGAAATATTTCATGATCAATCCTGATAAAGTTGAAAAAGCGATGCGGGAGCTTGCTGAATTTTAACATATTCATGTTGGAAATAGAATGATTGGAGAAGGAGGGTCAATCTGTGGAAATTGAACAAATCAAAATGCCTCAATTAGGTGAGAGTGTAACTGAGGGGACAATCAGCAAGTGGCTGGTTTCCGTTGGGGACAAAGTAAATAAGTATGATCCACTCGCAGAAGTCATGACCGACAAAGTAAATGCTGAAGTACCATCTTCATTTTCAGGTACAATCAAAGAACTGATTGCAGGTGAAGGGGATACATTGGCAGTTGGGGAAATTATCTGCACAATTGAAATCGAAGGCGGAGTTTCTGAAGAAGCACCAGCAGCTGATGCAGCTTCTTCAGATTCTGCATCTACATCAAATGCAAGTGCAACTCCAGCACCTTCAGCGGATGAAGGCAGCAAGGCTAGATATTCACCTGCAGTATTGAAGCTGGCTCAGGAAAATAATATCGACTTAACCCTGGTTAAGGGAAGCGGAGCTGGCGGAAGGATTACCCGTAAAGACCTTAAGCAAATGATTGAATCCGGTAATATTCCTCAAGCTTCTGCACAGACACAAGCACCTAAAGAGGCGGCTAAGGTTGAAACTGCTTCAGCCCAGCCTGCAGCCCAAACACAACCTGCTGCACAGGCACAGCCAGCTGCGCCTGCTCCGTCTGTCCCAGTTGCTGCCGGTGACATTGAAATCCCAGTGACTGGCATCCGCAAGGCGATTGCCGCGAACATGCTGCGCAGCAAGCATGAAGCTCCGCACGCATGGACGATGGTAGAAGTGGATGTTACGAATCTTGTAGAGTACAGGAATGGACTAAAGGATGATTTCAAGAAAAAAGAAGGATTCAATCTTACTTTCTTTGCTTTCTTCGTGAAGGCAGTTGCCCAGGCATTGAAGGAATACCCACAAATCAATTCCATGTGGGCTGGAGATAAAATCATCCAGAAAAAAGATATTAATATTTCAATTGCTGTAGCGACTGATGATGCTCTATTCGTACCTGTCATCAAGAATGCAGACGAAAAAACAATCAAAGGCATTGGCCGTGAAATCAATGAACTTGCCCAAAAGGTACGCGCAGGCAAGCTTCGTTCCGAAGATATGCAAGGTGGAACGTTCACTGTCAACAACACAGGTTCTTTCGGTTCCGTTCAATCTATGGGAATCATTAATTACCCACAGGCAGCGATTCTTCAGGTAGAATCGATCGTTAAGCGCCCTGTAGTGATGAACAACGGCATGATTGCTGTTCGTGATATGGTGAACCTCTGTCTTTCTCTTGATCACCGTGTACTGGATGGCCTGGTTTGCGGCCGTTTTCTTGCGAGGGTTAAAGAAATTCTTGAGAATACTTCAAAAGAGACAACATCTATTTATTAGACTCTGTAAAAACCCGTTGTTATTATAAAGCTCTGTTGATTGTAGTGGAAGCCGCGTAGACTCCTGCGGGATTAGCTAGTCATGGGGAGACCCTGCAGGCGCATAAAGCGCCGAGGAGGCTCCCGGACTGCCCGCGGAAAGCGAAGCGGCTGGAACGAAAATCAACAGCCGATTTTAACAGAGCCATTTATTTGTTAAACACAAACGTCCAGAAAATTTCTGGGCGTTTTCGTGTTTAATCTGCCATCTCATGCAAATGTCCTTCATTGCTAGAAAAGCATTCCTATACTAAAATATAGAAGAGTATAAAAATTAGAATTTTACTACAATTTTTGGTGAAGGGGGGAAAGCTGTCTGAACTATGGACAGTAAGGTTTATGACGATTGAAAATATGAAAGCTACCTCGTTCAAAGTTGCAGCATTTGAAGATTGGCAGGAAAAAGCTGCTGCTTCATTAAAAGGCAAGCCAATTGATTCTCTTTATACGAATACATATGAGGATATTAAGCTTAAACCGCTTTATACAAAAGGGGATCTTCCAGATGGACTGGTCAGAGACCTGCCTGGGCAGCCAGATTATAGAAGAGGCATACATTCTCTTGGATATCAGTCTGAGTCCTGGCATATAGCAAACCGCGTCTTTTACTCCGATGTAGAAGAGCTGAAAGGGAAACTCGACATCGCACTATCAAAGGGACAAACGGCCATTTCCTTTGATGTAAAACCGGAGATATTTTCCGATAATCGTGCATTGGTGTCATTCCTCTCTTCTTTTAAAAATAAGTATCCTTTAAGCCTGGACGCTGGATTGCTTCAGACGCCATTGCTTGCAGCCTTGGCTATTGCCAGTAAGGATGCTGGTGGTTCAGAAAAGCTTACAGGTTTCGTTGCAGCGGATCCTGTTGCGGAAGCGAGTTTGATTGGCGGACTCCCAACGGAGGAAAATGAATTTTTCACAGAATGGTCAAAGGTACTTGATGAGGCAGCACAGCAATTACCAGAAGTAAAGACAGTACTGGTCAATACCGTCCCATACCATAACAGCGGCGCTAATGCAGTGCAGGAACTGGCGATTGCTGTTTCTACCGGAGTTTATCTTCTACAAAAGTTGCTTGACAATGGATGGGGATTAAAGAAAGCGTTATCAAAAATCGTATTCCATTTTGCGATTGGTTCAAACTTCTTCATGGAAACGGCTAAGCTTAGAGCTGCCAGGCTTTTATGGAGTAAAACTGCAGAAGCTTTCGGCGCAGAAAAGGAAGACCGGAAAATGGTCCTATCCGCTGAGACCTCAAAGTTCACAAAAACTATTTTCGATCCATACGTGAACATGCTTAGGGCTGGAAATGAGGCCTTTGCGGCTGTTTTGGGCGGAATCCAGTACCTTCACACTGGAAGCTTTGACGAACCAGCAGGATCTGCGAATCTTTTTTCCGAAAGGGTTGCCCGAAATACGCAATTGGTGCTTAAATCTGAAGCGCATCTTGAAAAAGTAGCCGACCCTGCAGGAGGTTCCTGGTATGTCGAGTCATTGACAAAGGAACTGGCAGAGAAAGCCTGGGAGCTATTCCTCGAGGTGGATCACAAGGGCGGGATTTATGAAGCGCTGAAATCAGGCTGGCTTCAGGAGCAGATTGTGCAGACTGCTGAAAATCGCGAACAAGAGATTGCTACACGTAAGAAGAGCATGATAGGAACAAACGTTTATGCAAACCTATCAGATGATATCAGTGAACCTGTCATCCAAGAGATACAAAGAGATTATATGATCGACTCTCTTGATGCCGTCATAGGTAAAATTGCGTCTGAGAGCTCTCTCAAAGATAATTTTAAAGAGATGAAACCAAGCTTTACACCGTTAAAATTAAAAAGATTAGCTGAGCCTTATGAAGAAATGAGGTTCAAAGCTATGAAACTTGAGAAAAAGGGTGTGGACCCTATTGTCGGCCTAATTTGCCTGGGTGAGCTGAAGAAGCATAAGGCAAGAGCAGATTTCATATCCGGCTTGCTGTCAGCGGGTGGAATTCATGCTGAAAGAAGCGGCGAGTTGGACACCATTTCAGCAGCGATTCAGTTTATTAACTCGTCGAAAGCACGTCAGTTTGTTATTTGTGGCGATCAGTCTGCCTATAATTCTTTTGGACCAGAGCTGGCGCAGGAGATTACAAGGGAGCACAATTTCAAGCTTTACCTGGCAGGCATTCCAGACGAGAAACAAAGCGAATGGAAAACTTCCGGAATTATTGAGTTCCTGCATGTAAGAAGCAATGCAATACAGACTCTATCAGCTATGCTTCAGGAAATGGAGGTTGGCGCCAATGCAAAAGCCTGACTTTACAAAAGTCCGTTTGTTTGCTGAGGAAAAGGAAGTCAGCAAGGATAAAGTGGATCACCATATTCAGCAAAACATCGATGATCTGTTATTTGAAACGAATGAGCAAATCAAAGTTAAACCAGTGTACACAAAAGAAGATGTAACCTCTTCGGAACATTTGGAAGGGATGCCTGGCCTCCCTCCCTTTACAAGGGGACCGTATCCAGCGATGTATGTGAATAGGCCTTGGACGGTAAGACAATATGCAGGGTTTTCTACTGCGGAAGAAAGCAACGCATTCTACAGGAGAAACCTTGCAATGGGACAAAAAGGTTTGTCTGTTGCCTTTGATTTGGCAACACACCGGGGCTATGATTCTGACCATCCACGGGTTGAGGGTGACGTTGGGAAAGCCGGAGTGGCGATTGACTCCATTTTAGACATGAAAATTCTTTTCGATAGAATCCCTCTCGACCAGATGTCTGTGTCCATGACAATGAATGGTGCTGTCCTGCCGATCATGGCTTTCTTCATCGTGACGGCCGAGGAACAGGGAGTGACACAGGATCAATTATCCGGGACGATTCAAAATGACATCCTGAAGGAGTATATGGTCAGGAACACGTACATTTACCCGCCGGAAATGTCGATGAAGATCATTGCAGATATTTTCGAGTACACTTCCAAGTATATGCCAAAATTCAACTCCATCAGTATTTCAGGCTATCATATGCAGGAAGCTGGTGCTCCCGCGGATATCGAATTGGCGTACACGCTCGCTGATGGTCTTGAATATGTGAGAACTGGCCTTAAGGCCGGCATCGATATTGATTCATTCGCACCACGCTTAAGCTTTTTCTGGGCGATCGGCATGAACTATTTCATGGAAGTAGCCAAAATGAGGGCTGCCCGCTTTATCTGGGCAAAAATGATTAAAACATTCAATCCGAAAAATGAAAAGTCGATGGCCTTGAGGACTCATTCGCAAACCTCAGGTTGGAGTCTTACTGAGCAGGATCCATACAATAATGTCATCCGCACATTAATTGAAGCACATGCAGCAGCCATGGGTCATACCCAGTCATTGCATACGAATGCACTTGATGAAGCGATCGCACTGCCAACTGATTTTTCAGCGCGCATTGCCCGTAATACGCAACTATTCCTTCAGGAAGAAACCGGGATTACCAAGGTCATAGATCCATGGGCAGGCTCATACTATGTTGAAAGCCTGACCAATTCACTCATCGAGCGTGCGTGGGAGCATATCGAAGAAATCGAAGGTCTTGGCGGGATGGCGAAAGCTATTGAAACCGGTCTTCCAAAAATGCGCATCGAAGAAGCTGCTGCAAGGCGACAGGCGCAGATTGACTCGGGAAAAGAAACGATTATCGGTGTGAATAGATTCAAGCTGGACCAGGAAGATCCCCTTGAAATCCTCGATATCGATAATACCGCCGTTCGTGCAAAACAGCTTGAAAGGCTTAAGCAGCTGAAAGAAAACCGCGATGATGATAAAGCCCAGGCCGCTCTGAATGAATTAGCCAGAGTGGCTGAAACTGGCGAAGGAAACCTTCTGGAGTATGCAGTTAGGGCAGCTCGTGCAAGGGCGACACTTGGGGAAATCTCAGATGCAATTGAAAAGGCCGCTGGAAGGCATAAAGCAGTCATCCGGTCAGTCAGCGGAGTATACAGCACTGCCTTCTCTAATGGTGAGGAAATTGCCGAAGTCCAACAAATGACGCAGGAGTTTCTTGAAAATGAAGGACGTAGGCCACGCATCATGATTGCGAAAATGGGACAGGATGGACATGACCGCGGAGCAAAGGTGATTTCAACCGCTTTCGCTGATTTAGGATTTGATGTGGATATTGGTCCACTTTTCCAAACGCCTGAAGAAACAGCGATTCAGGCAGTTGAAAATGATGTCCATGCGATCGGAATCAGCTCTTTGGCAGCGGGGCATAAAACATTGCTGCCACAGCTAGTGAAAGAGCTGAAAAAATTAGGCCGCGAAGATATTGTTGTGATTGTCGGCGGGGTCATCCCGGCTCAGGATTATCAATTCTTGTATGATAATGGAGCAAGTGCGATTTTTGGGCCTGGAACGGTCATACCCGTTGCGGCGCAGAAGGTTTTACGGACTATTTATGAGCGTCTGGGCTATGAGGAAGTGTCTAGCTAATGGCTGATGAGAAAAAGCCGGAATGGTTCGATCCCGCAAAGGCTGATTCGTTTTCAAGTGTAGTGAAGCCTGGAGTGTCGGGTGGAAATCACGAAAAGCCTTCTGCAAAAGCCGGGCGATTCGTTAAAAAAAAGAATTTACGCAAACTGGATCCAGCTTCGCTTGCTAAAGACATCAAAGCAGGGGACAGGACAGCGCTGGCAAAAGGAATCACATTGATTGAAAGCAATGCGGAGCATGACTTTCAGACGGCTCAAACTCTCTTACAGAAGCTGTTGCCTTACTCTGGACGTTCCATCCGGATTGGCATCACAGGTGTGCCGGGTGCTGGCAAGAGTACTTTTATCGAAAGCTTTGGCAGCTATTTGTGCGACCTCGGTCATAAAGTTGCAGTTCTGGCGGTGGACCCTACCTCCAGCTTGACTGGAGGCAGCATCCTTGGCGATAAGACGAGGATGGAAAAGCTTGCGCGAAATCCAAGAGCATTCATCCGGCCATCACCTTCTGGTGGAAAGCTTGGCGGTGTACACCGCAAAACGAGGGAAACAATGCTATTAACTGAAGCTGCTGGATTCGATGTCATTCTTGTCGAAACGGTTGGGGTTGGTCAAAGTGAGGTCATCGTCAGGGATATGGTTGATTTCTTCATGCTCCTAGTCCTGACAGGTGCCGGCGATGAACTTCAGGGGATGAAGAAAGGAATCATGGAGCTTGCAGATACAGTCATAGTGAATAAGGCAGATGGTCCAAATGAGCAAACAGCAAAAAAGACTAAAGAAGAGTACAATCGGATCCTCCATTTTCTGCAGCCTGCGACAAAAGGCTGGCAGACAGCAGCTATGACGAGTTCAGCATTACAGAAAAAAGGCATTGAGGAAATCTGGAATACTATTTCTGACTTTGAGAGTTTTACGAAACAAAGTGGAATCTTTGATGAGAGAAGGAGATTTCAGACAAAAGAGTGGCTGAATGATATGATCATCGATCAGCTTCAGGCAAATTTCTTTCATCACCCAGCAATAAAGAACCTGCTTCCTAAGGTGGAAAATGAAGTCATTTCGGGAAACAGGCCAGTAGCTTCAGGTGTCGAGGAGTTATTCAAAGCTTTTTTTGGAGACGAAAATTAAGCTGTCCAGCAATGGACAGCTTTTCTTCATCTCTATTCTAAAGTCATTTTGGAGTATTCTCGATGTGATCCTGAACAGAAAACTCTACAAAAAAAAGCGGACAACGGAATGTTCCGTTGTCCTTCATCTAGGGAGTTTAGGGGTATGGATCTAGCTGTATTGTTACCTTTCCCGGAATTCATAAGAGTTAAACATACTTTGAAAAAATTATTTTAATTGGTATCATATATTTATGTACTAGTTACTATACAGCAGAGGAGAGATGTATCAATGAGCATGGATTTCAATTTTTTTATGAATGATGTAGTCCGCCAGGCACGCCAGGAAATCGGGGCAGCTGGATATACAGAATTAACAACGAGCGAGGAAGTAGAGCAAGCATTGGCTAAAAAAGGCACAACACTTGTGATGGTAAACTCAGTTTGCGGTTGCGCCGGAGGTATTGCCCGTCCTGCAGCAGCACATGCTGTTCACTATGATAAGCGTCCAGATCATCTTGTGACGGTTTTCGCCGGCCAGGATAAGGAAGCGACAGAAAAAGCACGAAGCTATTTCACTGGCTATCCGCCATCATCCCCATCTTTCGCATTGCTGAAGGACGGTAAACTTTGCACAATGGTCGAACGCCATGAAATCGAAGGGCACGATCCAATGCAAGTCGTAAACAAACTGCAAAATGCATTCGAAGAATATTGCGAAGAAATGTAAGTACTGAAGAATCCCGGTTCGCCGGGGTTCTTTTATTATGGATAAAACACATTTTATTTATATTTAAAAATATTATTGCATATTTATTAATATGTGTTAAAATACATTTTAGTTAATAATTATTAGTTGTTATGCAGTGAATAACAAGTTTAATAGCTAATATATTAATAAAATTGTATAAAACTACAGAATGTACATTATAGGGGGAAAACAACAAATGAAAAAGGCAATTTCAGTTTTATTGATGAGTATTTTATTAATGGGAGTTCTCGCAGCATGCGGGACAAGCACTGAAAAAACTTCAGGCGCCGGCGGGGATGAAAAGAAAGTCCTTAAAATGGGTACTTCAGCTGACTATCCGCCATTTGAATATGTGGAAACAGCTACAAGTGATGAAATCATTGGCTTTGACGTAGATTTAGCAAATCTTATTGCTAGTGAATTAGGATATGAAGTAGAAATCAAGGATATGGATTTTAACGGACTTATTGGTGCACTTCAGGCAGAGCGCGTTGACTTTGTCATGGCAGGCATGACTCCAACTCCTGAGCGTAAAGAGAACGTTGACTTCACTGATGTGTACTATACTGCTAACCATATGATTGTTTTTGCAAAAGACAGCAATATCAAATCAATTGAAGACCTAGAAGGTAAAACAGTTGGCGTTCAGCTTTCTTCCATCCAGGAAGAAGAGGCAGAGAAAATCGGAGAAACAGTGGAAATTAAGATTGAGAAACGTACAAGAATTCCTGAACTGGTCCAGGAAATCAAAGCTGGACGTATTGATGCAGCAATTATCGAAGATACAGTAGCAGAGGGATATTTCAAGAATAATGCTGATCTTGCTGGCTTTACGATTGAAGAAGGAAACGAAGAAGAAGCTGGTTCAGCGATCGCCTTTCCAAAAGGAAGCAAGTTGACGGAAGAGTTTAACAAGGTTCTCAAAGAAAAAATGGAAAATGGCGAAGTTGATAAGTTGATCGTTAAGTGGTTTGGCGGAGAAAAGTAAGGTGTAAAACAGGCGTTCAGAATGCTTATGTCTTCTGGGCGCCTTTCTCCTTCATGAAATAGATAGAGAGGGCTGTTAAGACTATGAATCTTGATTTTACCGCCATCCTTCCTTCATTGCCATATATACTGAAGGGAATAGGTGTCACTTTAAAAATAGTAATTGTAGCAGGGCTGCTTGGCTTTGCGTTTGGGATTGTCCTGGCGATATTCAAAATCAGTAAATCCAAAGCACTTAATTGGTTTGCGGATGCCTATACATCGATTTTCCGTGGAACCCCGTTAATTCTCCAATTGATGATCATCTATTATGGGCTGCCGCAGCTTATTGGATTCGAGATTGCTTCGTATACAGCTGCTGTAGCATCATTCTCTTTAAACTCCGCAGCCTATATTTCAGAAATCATCAGGGCAGGAATTTTAGCTGTCGATAAAGGGCAAAAAGAAGCGGCAATGGCACTGGGCGTTCCTGGAGAGAGAATGATGCGTGACATCATTCTGCCTCAGGCGATGAAAAACATCCTGCCGGCATTGATGAATGAATTTATTACACTTACAAAGGAATCGGCGATTGTGACCGTCATTGCGGTGGATGATATTATGCGCAGGTCCTATATTGTCGGCGGGGATCAATACAGGTTTTTTGAACCGCTGATTTTTGCTGGGCTTATTTATTACCTATTGGTCATCTCCTTGACAATGATTGGCAAGGTAGTGGAAAGGAGATTGAGACAAAGTGATTAAAGTAGACAACCTACACAAATCTTTTGGCAAGCTTGAGGTGCTAAAAGGCATATCTACGACAATCGAAAGTGGTGAGGTAGTTGCCATCATCGGCCCATCAGGTTCAGGGAAATCAACATTCCTCCGCTGCCTGAATTTACTGGAGCAGCCGACAAGCGGGCAAGTTTTAATAGGTGAATATGATATTACTGACAAAAAAACGAACATCATGAAAGTTCGTGAAAATGTCGGTATGGTGTTTCAGCACTTTCATCTCTTTCCGCATATGACCGTATTGCAAAACATCACATACGCTCCTATTAAGGTAAAAGGATTGTCTAAGACAGAAGCTGAAAAGCATGGAATGGAACTTCTAAAGAAGGTTGGTCTTTCCGAAAAAGCAAATGAATACCCAAATAGGCTTTCAGGAGGCCAAAAACAGCGTGTAGCAATTGCCAGAGCGCTTGCGATGGACCCAGAAGTGATGCTATTTGATGAGCCAACCTCCGCCCTTGATCCTGAAATGGTCAAAGAAGTTCTTGAAGTAATGAAGTCGCTGGCACATACAGGCATGACGATGGCCATCGTTACCCACGAAATGGGTTTTGCCCGAGAAGTTGCGGATCGCGTGCTGTTCCTTGACGGAGGAGTACTTGTTGAAGATGCTCCTCCAGCAGAATTCTTCAGCAGCCCAAAAAGCAGCAGGGCAAAAGAGTTCCTCGAAAAAATGCTATAAAATAGCTGCCTTGCTTTTATAAAGCCTGACGTATCTGATAAACTAGTGGATGATCATATCTAGATAGGTATGATCATCTTTTTATTTCCCGAGTGTTGATCGTTAAGTTAGGCGGGATTTAAACGGTATAAGTTTTACTGATAGGAGAATATAATGTGAAATTCAGAATTGGTTATCGGACGTTGAAAACAGCGCTGGGGACGGCGATTTCAATCATCATTGCCCAGTACTTTGGCTTTGAAAATTATGTGTCTGCGGGTATCTTGACGATTCTTTGTATCCAGGTGACAAAGAAACGTTCACTGCAGGCTTCATGGCATCGGTTCCTGGCCTGTATCATTGCGCTGGCATTCTCAGCGGTGTTTTTTGAGGGAATTGCTTATCATCCGCTTGTCATCGGGTTGTTATTGCTGTTTTTCATCCCGACCGTGGTTATGTTTAAAGCAAAGGAAGGCGTAGTCACAAGCAGTGTCATCATCATGCATATTTACTCTGCAGAAAAAGTAACTGGAGAACTATTATTGAACGAGCTGGGAATCATTACGATTGGGATTGGTGTCGCATTGATCATGAATCTGTATATGCCAAGTGTCGATAACAAGCTGGAAGAGTACCAGAGAGGCATTGAAGCTCATTTTAAAAAGATTTTCAGTGAAATCGCCCTATACCTTAAAAATCAGGATTCAAGCTGGGATGGCCGGGAGCTGACCGAAACTGCGAGGCTGATTGAGAAGGCAAAGGCACTTGCCATCCAGGACGTAGAAAATCATTTTTTAAGAGATGAAAATTTATATTATCAATATTTTAAAATCAGGGAAAAGCAATTTGAAATCATTGAAAGAGTTCTTCCTTCCATCACTTCTATTCCAAAGCATGTGGAACAGGCTAATATTGTCGCTGAGTTTATCGAGTCGCTGTCGAAAGGGATTCATCCTGGTAATACAGTACTTATTTACCTGGAAAAATTAATGAGGATGAAAACGGAGTTTGAGAATATGGAGCTTCCTAAAACAAGAGAAGAGTTCGAAGCGAGAGCCGCACTGCTTCATTTTGTTAATGAAATGGAACAATTCCTTTTGTTGAAACGGTCATTTAAAGGATTGAAGACGGGTGAGGATAAATCTGAAGCTGCCGTGACAAACTAACGGAAATAGACCACGGAGGGATTAACATGCCAGTGTTTATTTCCATGCTTCTAGCAGCGTTCATTTTTTCGCCTATTTGGCCGCTGGGAACCAACCCGCTGCCTGGAGATCCATTTGTGATTGTGAATAAACAGACGAATGAGGTAGCACTGATCAATGAAAACAGAGTCCAGACGGTGGTCAGTGCAGCAACTGGTAAATCAGAGGAGCTGACACCCGAAGGTTTGTTTACCGTCACTGTCAAAGCTCCTGACCCATATTACCGTAAAAAGGATATACCGGGCGGTGACCCCAACAATCCTCTTGGCAGCAGGTGGATTGGATTCGATGCAGAGGATACGGATGGCCGAACATACGGAATCCATGGAACGAATGATCCCTCAAGCATCGGCAAAAAAATATCCCAGGGCTGCGTCCGCCTCCAAAATGAGGCGGTAGAGTCATTGTACGATTACATACCATTAGGTACAAAGATCCTGGTTACTTCTACTTCTAAAGACTTTACAGAGCTAGGGAAAGAATACGGAGCAATCAGGGAATAAAAAAGGGCTGTCAATTTAATTGACAGCCCTTTGATTATTTATAGTTATTATAGGAAAGTTGATAATCCCATAAGAAGGGTTGAAGCAAGCATAGTAAAAAGCATGATGTATACTACGACCTTCCTGATATTTGGCTTACGCATAATAGAAATCCCCCTTCCAAAGCTTACGCTATCTATCACTATTATTTTACAACCACTTAATGAATTCAACAACCCTTTTAAGAGATACATTTTTGCCATTAATTCATGATTAATATGTTAGTGTAGTATAAAACTGACACTGGCTATTATGTCAATCCATATTTCGAAAATCAATCCTAAATCTACATTAAATAAGAAGGAATTGTGACATTTTTGTCGAATATAAAAACAGTTAAATATATTTAAATAATATTTGGAGGGAATTACATGATTAAAAAGGTCGACCATATCGGCATTGCTGTCAAATCTATTGAGCATGCCCTCCCATTTTATACAGATGTGCTGAAACTGCCACTGCTTGGTATAGAGGAAGTGGAAAGCGAGAAGGTCAAAGTAGCCTTCCTTAAAGCCGGAGAAACAAAGCTAGAGCTGCTGGAACCTTTATCTGATGAAAGCGCTATCGCTCGATTCATCGAAAAGAAGGGCGAAGGGATCCATCATGTTGCGCTTGGGGTAGAGTCAATCCAGGAAAGAATCAATGATATGAAGGAAAATGGCATCAAAATGATACAGGATGTTCCTAAGAAAGGTGCAGGGGGAGCGCTTGTCGCATTCATGCATCCAAAATCGACAGGAAGCGTTTTATACGAACTTTGCGAGAAAAACGGGGAGGCTGAATAGAATGCCAGACATCTATGAAAAAATTAATGAACTATATGACCGCCGCAGGGAAATCGAACTAGGCGGTGGTGATGAGCGGATTGAAAAGCAACATGAAAAAGGAAAGCTGACTGCTCGTGAAAGAATTGAGTTGCTTGTTGATCCTGGAAGCTTTGTGGAATTGAATCCTTTCATCCAGCATCGCAGCACGGATTTTGGGCTGGAAAACCAGAAGGGACCTGGAGATGGAGTTGTAACAGGTTACGGAAAGGTCAATGGCAGGCCAATTTATTTGTTTTCGCAGGATTTCACCGTGTTCGGAGGGGCTTTAGGTGAAATGCATGCAAAGAAAATCGCCAATGTCATGGATCTGGCAGCCAAGAATGGCGCTCCATTTGTCGGATTGAACGATTCAGGCGGAGCAAGGATTCAGGAAGGTGTTGTTTCACTCGACGGCTACGGCCATATTTTTTACCGCAACTCAATTTACTCCGGAGTAATCCCGCAGATTTCCGTAATCATGGGCCCATGCGCAGGCGGTGCCGTTTATTCACCGGCGATTACCGATTTTGTGTTCATGGTTGAGAAGACGAGCCAGATGTTCATTACCGGTCCAAAGGTAATTGAAACGGTTACCGGGGAGAAAATTTCGGCAGAGGATCTAGGCGGTGCAATTGTACATAATACGATCAGCGGCAATGCTCATTTCCATGGCCAGTCAGAAGAAGAAACTCTGGAGCAGGTAAGGCTGCTATTAAGCTATCTGCCTCAAAACTATGAAGAAAAGCCTCCTCGCCTTGAAGCGGATGATAAGGATGACTATCGTCCAGACCTGACGGATACCATTCCATTTGACGCGGTCCGTCCGTATGATGTGCGCAAGGTAATTGAGCAAGTGGTCGACGCCGATTCATTCCTTGAAATACAAAAGGATTTCGCGAAAAATATTGTCATCGGTCTTGCAAGGATCAAAGGAGAGGTCGTTGGCCTTGTCTGCAACCAGCCAAAGGTAATGGCAGGCGGACTTGATATTGATTCTTCCGATAAAGCGTCACGCTTCATTAGATTCTGTGATTCATTTAATATACCGATTATTACATTTGAAGACGTGACTGGGTTCTTCCCTGGTATTAAACAGGAGCACGGCGGCATCATCCGTCACGGCGCGAAGATCCTTTACGCTTATTCAGAAGCAACTGTACCAAAGCTTACCGTTATTTTACGAAAAGCATACGGAGGAGCCTATGTTGCCTTGAACAGCAAGTCCATCGGTGCCGATCTTGTTTTTGCATGGCCGAATGCTGAGATTGCTGTAATGGGACCGCAGGGAGCTGCCAATATTATTTTTGCGAAGGAAATCCAGAACAGTGACAATCCTGAACAGACAAGGCAGCAGAAAATCGATGAATATCGTGAGAAATTTGCGAATCCATATGTCGCTGCAAGCCAGGGAATGGTCGATGATGTCATCGATCCGCGCGAAACACGAATCAAATTAATTCAGTCGCTTGATATGCTCCGGACAAAGAAGGAAGACAGACCGGGCAAAAAACACGGCAACATCCCGCTATAGGATTTTGTGTTTGGTGTTGAGATTCAATTAGCGTTATACTCTAGTAGTATATACATAATTGGAGGTCGGCTAGGATGATTAATAACGAGCGTTTATTGAATGAGTTTTTAGAGCTTGTCCAAATTGACTCTGAAACAAAGTATGAAACTGAAATCGCACGCGTCCTTAAGAAAAAATTCGAGGACCTCGGAGTAGAGGTTTTCGAGGACGATACAACGGCACAAACTGGTCACGGAGCAGGAAATCTGATCTGTACTTTGCAAGGTACAAAAGAAGGTGTAGATACAATCTACTTTACTTCTCATATGGATACTGTTGTTCCAGCAAGAGGCGTCAAGCCATCCATTAAAGATGGTTATGTCGTCACGGATGGAACGACAATCCTTGGAGCTGATGATAAGACTGGTCTTGCTGTCATGCTTGAGACAATCCGCGTCCTGAAGGAACAATCGATCCCGCACGGAACGATCCAGTTCATCATTACTGTTGGAGAGGAATCAGGTCTCGTTGGCGCAAAAGCATTAGATTCTTCTTTGGTAAAAGCGAAATATGGATATGCGCTTGATAGTGACGGCAAGGTTGGAAACATTATTGTTGCAGCGCCAACGCAAGCAAAAGTTGCAGCTGTCATCCATGGTAAAACTGCACACGCAGGTGTTGCTCCAGAAAAAGGTGTTTCTGCCATCACGATTGCTGCCAAGGCTGTCGCAAGAATGCCGCTTGGCCGTATCGATGAGGAAACTACTGCGAATATCGGTCGTTTTCAGGGCGGTACACAGACAAATATCGTCTGCGACCATGTAGAGATCCTTGCAGAAGCACGTTCTCTTATTCCTGAAAAGATGGAAGCGCAAGTGGCGAAAATGAAAGCAGCATTCGAATCAGCTGCACAGGAAATGGGTGGCAAGGCAGATGTCGATGTCCAGGTAATGTACCCTGGCTTCAAATTCGGTGAAGGTGACCTTGTCGTTGAGCTTGCTAAAAAAGCAGCCGCAAAAATCGGCAGAAGCTCAGAATTACTGCACAGCGGTGGCGGAAGCGACGCAAATGTCATTGCAGGCTTTGGCATCCCAACAGTCAACCTTGCTGTAGGGTATGAAGAAATCCACACAACAAACGAAAGAATGCCAATCGAAGAACTCAACAAGCTTGCCGAGATGGTTATCGCATTGATTGAAGAAGTAGCAGCACAATAAGATTGAAGGGCTTCCCACGGGGGAGCCCTTTGTTTATTGGAACAGGTACTATGTATATGTCCTAGAGAAGAAATATTATAGACATTTCGGAAAGAGGAAGCCCTCGAAATGTCCAATAAACAAGATTTAATAGACATTTTAAGAAGAGTGAGCCCTCGAAATGTCCAATAAACAGGG
>NZ_BASE01000118.1 GCF_000813125.1 Mesobacillus selenatarsenatis SF-1 | reverse complement strand
CCAAAGCTGTCAAGAAAGTGCTGTTATTATGACAGGTTTCAGTCTACGGAGGCTAAAGCTGTCAAGAATAAGCAGTTATTGTGACAGGTTTCAGGTAGCGGAGG
>NZ_BASE01000119.1 GCF_000813125.1 Mesobacillus selenatarsenatis SF-1 | reverse complement strand
TCCAATAAACAAGGTTTAATGGACATTTTGGAAGAAACATGAAATCAAAATGTCAATTAAAACATGCTCATGAATCAAAAATCCTAAAGGTGACCTTTTTGAATCCGATATAATACTTAGAATGTCCTTCATATCAATTACATCATTCATCAGTGAACCAATTAATCTACATAAATAGAGTGATAGAAAGAAATTTATAAAGGATGTGGACTCACATGGCTGAGAGCAATAAGACTGTAGTTTTTCAAGCGGGGAATGAAGAATATGCATTTCCGATTCTTTATGTAGTTTCCATTGAAAAAATGGAAGGGATGACAACGATCCCGCATATGCCTGATTATGTAACAGGCATAACGAAGGTAAGGGGAGAGTTGATTCCGGTCATTGACCTGGAAAAGGTGCTGTACAACCGGGATATTCAAGTTGAAGAAAAAACCAGGCTGATTGTAATAGAGACGGCGGAACTTTCAATCGGAGCCCTTGTAAGGGATGCGAAGGAAATTCTTGAAATTCCTGCGGAGAACCTCAAGCAGCCGGGCCTAATCGCTTATCAAAAGACAAGCTTCATAACAGGTGTAGCGAATTTTGATAAACGAATGATTATGTTGATCGACCCTCAGAGATTGATCCAAACACTTGAAGGTATCAAAGAAATAAAGGAGTATATGCAAAATCAAAAGCAAGAGTTACATAACTAGAGACGTTCGTCGGTAAAATAATAAACAAGCTGACCTCATGAGGTCAGCTTGTCTTCGTCTAGAGCTTAAAACTGGAGAATGACTTTCTCAGGTCTTCGGCCATGCTTGATAGTTTGCTGGATGATTCCAAAAGCTCCTGCATCGTTGCATTCTGTTCTTCTGTTGTCGCTGCTACCTGCTCAAGGAATAGCGCGGATCTTGAGGATGCGGTTATCACTTCATTGGCAGACTGTGCCATGGATTCCATCTTTTCATTAGCATTGAAGACTGCATCGCTTACCGTGTTGCCATTTGAGCTTACTTCCTCTATTGATTGAGCAATCTCCGCGAAAATTGTGGCTACTTTCTCCACAAGTTCATTGCCTTTTAGTACGGTTGCCTGGCTTTCATCCATGACGCTTACAGCCTGGTTTGTTTCTTTGCCAGTCTGCTCAAGGATGGTGCGGATACTGTCTGCTGCACCAGCTGACTGTTCAGCGAGTTTGCGAACCTCCTGGGCGACGACTCCAAACCCTTTTCCGTGCTCACCGGCCCTGGCTGCTTCAATTGCTGCATTCAAAGCGAGTAAGTTAGTTTGATTTGAAATATCGGTAATGATTTCAATAATTCTATGGATTTCCTGAGAATTGTTTTTCAGAGAATGAATCACATTCGCTAACTCGGACACTTTTCCATTGATCTGATCCATCTGTTCAGTAACGTTAACCGCATACTGTTTGCCTTCCTCGATTTTATTCTTTGTACTAGAGGTTGTATACAGCGTCTCTTTTAATGAACCGGTTACTTCAATTAATTGGGAAGAGACATTTTCAACCGCTTTATTTGTTCTTTCAGAAATTTTCACTTGTTCGTCAGATGAAGATGCCACCTGCATGATGGATGTTGTTATTTCATTGTTGGCTTCAGTCGTAGCTTCAGCATTGAGTTTTAAATTTCTCGACATTTCATTTACCTGGTTAGAAGACGCAATAATACTTGAAATGGATGCCTTCAAGTTTCCTGATAATTGGTTCATTGCCAAAATGATTTGGCCGACTTCATCCTTGCTCTTGGCTTCCAATGCTTGCACATTTAATTCACCGGCAGCGAGTTTTTTGCAGTATGCAACTACATTTTTAAGACTCTTGCTGATGTTGCGGGAAACAAAGTACATGGCAACAGATGAAATAATGAATGCAATTATTATAAGGATAAAAGTGTTACGGATCATCGAAGCTATTGAAGAGTGGGTTTCCTTCATGATTTTGGTTCTATCATCAAGGATCGTTATCCTGATAGCATTTAACTTTTCGATGTTCATATCACGAATTGTTTCTGCTTTGTTCGTCAAACTGATTTGGGTATAAATATCAACCTGTTCAAAGTTCTGCTGGAATTCTGAGACTGTCATTAAGATGTCTTCTTCCCAAACTTTATCCATATGCTGATCGATCTTGATTATTGCAGTAAGTAAAGTTTTTGCTTCTTCAGATTTCACATATTCTTGCAGCTTTTTCGATGAAGCACTAAATTGCTCTGTCTCTTTTTCATACGCTGTAAGAAGTTCAGGCTTTGGTTCTGTTATGTAGTCCGTTATAATTATATATTTCTGGCGGAAAGCAGCCCCCATTTCACTAATCATGATTGCATAATCACTTTTTTCCTCAGCAAGATTAATTGCGCCTTGGAGATTAGTTAAGACCGTTGATAAATAAATAAAGCTGGCCAGAAAAATGACCATAATAAATGCGAAAACGCTTGCATACTTTCTTCCAATAGACCAATGTTGCATACTATACTCCTCCGTCTTTACTTTGTCCTTATAATTATTTATCGGTTTTTTATACGCAATCTTAAAGGTTTTATCAAATCTTCACAAAAAGTTCATAAGTGCTGCTTTTTCATGTTAATCATTCTTCTTGCAAGTGTTGAAGCCCCTTTTTTGTTAAACTAAGAGGGAACGTATATTTGGGAAGTGGGATCATGAAAGAAATGTATCCAAAAAAGGGCAGAGTCATTTTGCATGTAGATATGAACAGCTTCTATGCCTCAGTAGAAATGGCTTACGATTCAGATTTGAAAGGCAAGCCACTGGCGATTGCCGGCAATCCAGAAGAAAGACGCGGAATCATTGTCACTTGCAGCTATGAAGCGAGAAAATTCGGCGTCCGGACAACCATGCCTTTATGGGAAGCCAAAAAGCTTTGCCCGGAGTTAATCATAAAAAAACCGAATTTTGACAGATACCGTACCGCATCTGCTGCCATGTTCGATATTTTGCGGCAGTACACAGAGGTTGTCGAACCCGTTTCAATAGATGAAGGATATATGGATATAACGGAGTGCTCCGATCTCGGAGCGCCTCTGGAGATTGCTGAAAGCATCCAGAAAAGAATCCTTGAGCAGCTTGACTTGCCGTGCAGCATAGGTGTTGCGCCTAATAAATTCCTGGCGAAAACGGCATCGGACATGAAAAAGCCAATGGGGATTACCGTATTAAGAAAGCGCGACATCCCTAAGGCCCTCTGGCCGCTTGAGGTTGGGGAAATGCATGGAGTAGGAACAAAAACAGCGGACAAACTAAAAAGTATTGGAATCGATACAATCGGCGGATTGGCGGCAGCAAATGAAATCCAGCTTAAAGGTCTGCTAGGCATCAATGGATTAAAATTGAAAGAAAGAGCTAATGGCCAGGACAAGCGCCAAGTGGATCCGGATTCTGTGTACGATTTTAAAAGCATCGGCAATTCGACTACACTGCCACGTGATATTTCGAATCAGCATGAGCTCCTGAAAGTTCTTGATAGACTGTCGGAGCAAGTAGCTGCCAGGATGAAGAGGAAGGAAGCGGTCGCCACAACCATTAGTGTAATGATCCGATTCAAGGACAGGAAGACAATCACCCGAAGCCAGAAACTGCAGAATCCTGTATCAAAGCAGGACGAAATAGCCGCGGCAGCCAAAACGCTTTTTCTGAAGCACTGGAATGGAGACCCTATCCGCCTGCTAGGGATTACGGGCACCGACTTGCTTGAAGCGGACAAAGCAGTCAAGCAGCTCGACCTATTCTCTTATGAGCAGGATGCGAAAAAGGAACCACTAATCAATACGATGAGCCAGTTACGTGAGAAATACGGCAAAAATATCATTGAGAGTGCTGGCTCACAGGTGAAAAAGCCTACGACTAAGGAGAATACTGGGGCAGGGACGAGTTTTAATAAGGATTTCCTCCAGAACCGCAGAAGAAGTAATGAAAGTGAGAGAAAAGATTTTTAATGGAGGTTTATCAACTTCAGCTTAAGTCAAAATAAAGAGGAACAAACCAGATTGTTTGCAACCTCATATGTACCTTGTTAAATTAATGTGTATGATTTTAAAAAACAGTTTCATAAAGGAGGAAGCAGAACTATGTCAAAACAGCAAATCGGTGTCATTGGTCTCGCTGTCATGGGGAAAAACCTGGCGATGAATATCGAAAGCAGGGGTTATTCTGTATCTGTATATAATCGATCGAGGGAAAAGACGGATGAAATGCTTGAGGAAACGAAAGGCAAGAATATCGTCGGAACTTTTACGATTGAGGAGTTTGTTCAATCGCTTGAAAAACCACGAAAGATCCTTTTGATGGTCAAAGCTGGCGCAGCGACGGACGCGACAATCGAGCAATTGAAGCCTCATCTGGAAAAGGGGGATATCATCATTGACGGTGGTAATACATATTTTGCTGATACTCAGCGCCGGAACAAGGAATTGAGCGAGCTTGGGCTTCACTTCATCGGTACCGGTGTATCAGGCGGGGAGGAAGGAGCACTTCACGGGCCTTCTATCATGCCTGGCGGACAAAAAGAAGCATATGACCTGGTTGCGCCGATTTTTCAGGATATATCTGCAAAAGTTAATGGTGAAGCATGCACGACGTACATTGGTCCGGATGGAGCAGGCCATTATGTGAAAATGGTCCACAACGGAATCGAATACGGCGACATGCAGCTGATTTCTGAATCCTATTTCATGTTGAAGCATGTTCTTGGATTAAGAGCTGACGAGCTGCACGAAGTTTTTGCACAATGGAATAAAGGTGAGCTTGACAGCTATTTGATCGAAATAACGGCTGATATTTTTACAAAGAAAGATGATGAGACAGGCAAGCCACTTGTTGACATGATTCTTGATACTGCTGGCCAAAAGGGTACTGGAAAATGGACAAGCCAGAGTGCGCTTGATCTTGGAGTGCCGCTGCCAATCATCACAGAATCTGTTTTTGCCCGCTTTATCTCTGCAATGAAGCAAGAGCGAGTGGAAGCTAGTAAAGTACTCTCTGGACCAGAATCAAAGCCATTCAATGGTGACCGTGAGGCATTCATTGAATCAATCCGCAAGGCTCTTTACTTGAGCAAAATTTGTTCTTACGCACAGGGTTTCGCGCAAATGAGAGCGGCGTCCGAAGAGTATGGATGGGATTTGAGTTATGGCGATATCGCGATGATCTTCCGTGGAGGCTGCATTATCAGAGCGCAGTTCCTGCAAAAAATCAAGGAAGCATATGACCGCGATCCGAACCTGAAAAACCTGCTGCTCGATCCATATTTCAAGGAAATAGCAGATAGCTACCAGCAGTCGTTACGTGAAATTATCTCAGCCGCCGTCATGAACGGAATTCCTGTGCCAAGCTTCTCTGCTGCACTTTCATACTTTGACAGCTATAGAACAGAAACATTGCCGGCAAACCTGATTCAGGCCCAGCGCGACTATTTCGGTGCCCATACTTATCAGCGCATTGATAAAGAAGGAATCTTCCACACAGAATGGATGGAATAAGAAAGCAACACAGCGAATTCAACGTTCGCTGTGTTTTTTCATTTTAAAAGTTTATTCACGCAGGGAGGGTTTTCGAAAGGCCCAGTCGAAACCTTTTAATGTGGTATTTAAGATTGGAGGGAAATGAGTATGGCAGAAAGTTATCCAGTTCTTGAAGGCGCCGAACCGTTTTATTTTGAGGGGAATTCTGTAGGTATATTAGTATCCCATGGTTTTACTGGTTCTACACAGAGTATACGGCCCCTGGGTGAGGCATATGCTGCTGAGGGTTATACCGTTTGCGGACCTCGATTGAAAGGTCATGGTACACATCATGAAGACATGGAACAAACAACATATCATGATTGGCTTGCATCGATAGAAGAAGGGTTTCAATGGTTAAAAGAGCGTTGTGATAAGATTTTTGTGACTGGCCTTTCAATGGGCGGAACGCTGACCTTGTATATGGCTGAAAAATATCAGGAGATCAGAGGAATTGTCCTGATTAATGCGGCTATTGAAATACCAGCAATGGAGCCAGTTCTCCAGCTAGAAGGAACAAGATTCCTTGATGCTATCGGTTCTGACATCAAGAAGCCGGGAGTAACGGAGCTTGCATACGAAAAAACCCCGGTTCAATCCATTAAAGAAATATTGCCATTTATGAAAACTGTAAAAGAGAATCTTTCGAAGGTTATTTGTCCAGCTTTAATTTTTGTTTCAGACGAAGACCATGTTGTCCCGCCTGATAATTCACGAACCATTTACAATCTAATCAGCTCAGAAACAAAAGAGATTTATCATATGAAAGAAAGCTACCACGTGGCTACCCTGGACAACGACCAGCAAATGATCATTGATAAAACGCTTGAGTTCATTAAAAAACAACTTTAATATATGTGAATGTCTAACAGCTTGTGGAGAAGTTTTCTTCCACGAGCTTTTTTATTTCTTTAAAAGGTCGTAAATACTCCAGGTATCCTGAAAAGTGCATTTTGGTGTTCACAAAGATATATGTTTAATTAATTTAATTGAGTGATATGTCCCCGGTCTGGGGAGGACAGGAGAAAACCGGTCACATAAAGAAGTGATATGTGCCCGGTCTGGGGAGGACAGGACAAAACCGGTCACATAAAGAAGTGATATGTGCCCGGTCAAGGAATCACAGGAAAAAACGGGTCACAAAAAGAAAGTTCAGGACTCTGAAAAAGAAGTTCTTTTATCTCCTTTTAGCCAGATTCGTAAACAGAGCCATACGATTAAACTTAAAAAGACCAATAAACTTTCCAAAGATAAAATGTACCATGGATAAGGTCCGAGTAAATCCATGAAGCTAGGACTTTTTGGTTTATGGCGTAAAAACCAATAGTTTCCGTCAGCTGCCTTATTAATGAACAGGATCGCTGGCAACAGCAGATTGATAAATAGAACAACTTTTATTACAGAACTGAATGTTGGGTAATAACCTTTTGCCCATAGGAAATAAAGGGTTACCCACACAATCATCAGATGTGCATAAAAAAAGTGAAAAAAGCGGAAATGGGGGAAATCATAAGTTAATGCAGGCGTGATGATGGCTTGTGTTGCCCCTAATAAAGCAATGAAAAATAAAAGCTCGAAATATATCTTCTTCCTGGTCAATAATAATCCAATCGCAAGCAGAAGACCTATATTGCATAATTCCAGGGGCATTGACCGGCCTAATTTCCAGACAGCATGCTTGTACATCCAAAGATGATTGGTGATCTCAATCAAGATTAAGGACAATGCTGTTACCAGCTCCGCTTTCCTCCATCTTTCATCACTTAATTTTTTTCGGTTAGCGAAAATGAAAGTATTAACCAAAACACAGATAACCAATATCGTATAATGACTCGCAGAAAACATATCGAAATCGAAGTCTTGATTACTGTGACCAAACCACTCCATGTTTTCACCTCTAGTCTGAAAATAGAACAAACATAAGTTATCCCTTTTAGGTTTCTTTTATGTAGGCTCTTTTCGTAAACTTTGCTGCTTGCACAAACTGAAGGTTTTATACATTCCAATCTAAAACTCCTCATAACAGCAAAAAAGTGAAACCGATTTTCACCTGAATCGTAAATGTAACATAGCTTAAAAAAGGGAGATGGAATACATGAACGGAAATGGTTGTATAAAATGCGGAAGCACAGATGCAGGAAAGAAGGATGTTGCAATGACGGGAACGGGCTTGTCCAAGATGTTTGATATCCAGAATAACCAGTTTACCGTCGTTTACTGCAAGAATTGCGGATACTCGGAGTTTTACAATAAAGATGCATCTGCAGGTTCTAATATCCTTGATTTGTTTTTCGGATGAACTAAAAAAATCCCGCCTGTTGCCATGGCGGGATTTCATTGTTGTTAAGGAATTTATAAAGTTATTGAGGTGTGGATAACTCCATGAAGACTTCTTAATCCAGCTCCAGCGCCTAGCCCCTCGAGTCGCTTCGGTCCGCCCAATGAAGTCAAAGAACGACTTCACTGATCGGCCCTCCACCGCTTGTCGGGGCTGAACGAGGCGCTTGCGCTTTTTGCTCTTCTATTAGCATTTTTCTACATCGATTTCAGTGATTGGCCACCAGAAGAATCCATCTTTCTCTAACAGCTTGTCTGCAGCGTCAGGGCCCATAGAGCCGGATGCATAGTTCGGGAATGACGGTTCTTTTGTGTTTTCCCATACAGCTGAAATATTATCAACGAAGCTCCATGACAATGCGACTTCATCCCAATGCGTGAAGTTTGTAGCGTCTCCTCGCAATGAATCAAATAGGAGTTTTTCATATGCTTCAGGAGTGTTCAGTCCGTCAATGCCTTTATTGGCATAATTCAATTTTACAGGTGTAGCGTCTGTACCCTGGCCAGATTTCTTGGCGTTCAAGTGAAGCGTGATTCCTTCTTCAGGCTGGATATGAATGACGAGAAGATTTGGATTCACCGTTTTTTCTGGCTGATAGTACAAATCCATCGGGATATCTTTGAATTGGATTACAATTTTAGTTGACTTAGCCTTCATTCTTTTTCCTGTACGGATATAGAAAGGAACTCCAGCCCAGCGGAAATTATCAATCATCAGCCTACCAGCGACAAATGTCTCCGTATTGGATTCAGGATTGACCATTTCCTCCTGTCGGTATGCAGGGACGTCTGTTTCATTCATGCTGCCTTTATCATATTGGCCGCGAACAAAATATTCATTGACTTCTTCGCCTTTTACAGGACGGAGAGCACGGAATACTCTTACTTTTTCTGAACGGATTTCATCTGTCGTCAGCTTGATCGGCGGTTCCATCGCAAGCAAGGAAACCATTTGCAGCATATGGTTCTGGACCATATCGCGCAAGGCTCCGCTTTTCTCGTAATAACGTCCGCGTTCTTCGACTCCGAGCGTTTCACTTGATGTCACCTGGATATTAGAAATGTACCGGTTATTCCAGAGTGGTTCGAACATCGCATTCGCGAAACGGATTACTTCAATGTTTTGAACCATTTCCTTGCCAAGATAATGGTCAATCCGATAAATTTCATCTTCAGAAAAAGCTTTACGAATTTGCTTGTTCAACACTTTTGCAGACTCAAGATCATGCCCGAATGGCTTTTCGATGACAAGGCGTTTGAACCCGGCTACGTCAGTAAGCTTATCCTTCTTTAAATGTTCAGCAATTGTTCCAAAAAATTCTGGTGCCATCGCCAGGTAGAAAATTCTATTGCCATTAAGTCCATAGTGGCTGTCCAATTCTTCCGCAAGCTTTCCAAGAGCGAGATAAGAACTTGAATCAGTAACGTCATGGGAATGGTAATAGAACTTGGAAACGAATTCTTCGATGTCAGCTTCTGTCTCCCCATTTTCCTTCACAGATTCTTTTACCCTCAGCTGGAATTCTTCATTTGAAAGTGAACGACGGGCAACGCCGACGACCGCGAATTTGTCCAGTTTTCCTTTTTCAAACAAATTATAGAGGGAAGGAAACAATTTACGATTTGCCAGGTCTCCCGTTGCCCCGAAGATCATGATTAAAGCTGTTGGTTTTTCGGTTTGTGCCACAATATAGAACCTCTCTTTTATGTGAATTTAAAAGTATGTATAAAAAACACTCTACAAATACAAAATTTTATCCCTTTCGTGAACAATTAGCAACTGTTTAAACTGAGCTTAGTTTTCTTCCAATTGCTTGGAACTATCCCCGCATGAGTTAAATCCAGCGTTTGGTTTAGATGAATAAAGCCAGTTGTGATATATTGAAATGAATAATAAATGCCTGTAAGGATTACAGGCATTTTGTACGGGAGGATGTCAGGATTATGGATGTGTTTTTTCTTGGAACAGGGGCAGGCGTCCCAGCCAAGCTGAGGAATGTGACCTCAATCGCACTAAAATTGCTTGAGGAGCGGGGAAGTGTCTGGCTGTTTGACTGTGGAGAAGCAACCCAGCATCAAATTTTACATACAAGCATAAAGCCGCGGAGGATTGAGAAAATCTTCATTACCCACCTGCACGGAGACCACATATATGGCCTGCCTGGGTTGTTGTCGAGCCGCTCCTTTCAGGGAGGAGAGTCGATGGTTACCGTCTATGGACCTCCCGGGATTAAAGAGTATATTGAGGTATCTTTGAAAATCAGTAAATCCTATTTGAAATATCCAATTGAAATCATCCAGCTACAGGAAGGGGTCATTTTTGAAGATGAGCAGTTTATCGTTGAGACTAAACTCCTGGAGCATGGAATTCCCTCATATGGGTACAGAGTAAAGGAAAAGGACCGGCCAGGAACGCTTCTCGCCAATAAGCTTCAAGCCGCAGGGGTTAACCCTGGTCCTGACTACAGGAAAATCAAGAATGGAGAAGAAGTCATTTTGGACGATGGAACGGTCATCAATCCTGCTGAATTTGTCGGTCCCCCGCAGAAAGGAAGGGTTGTCACGATTTTGGGTGACACAAGGGTTTGTAAAAGTGCTCAACTTCTTGCCCAAAATGCAGATCTTCTCGTCCATGAAGCGACTTTTTCAGCAGATGAAGGTACCCTTGCCTATGAGTATTTCCATTCGACCACTCTGCAGGCCGCAGAAACAGCCTTGAATGCTGGTGTAAAAAAACTGTGCCTGACCCATATTAGCTCCAGGTATGACCGCAATGACTGGAAGGAACTTGAAGCGGAAGCACGAACAGTGTTTGCCAACACTGTTGTTTCAGAAGATTTTATGGAAATTTCCGTACCTTATGAACATGACTGAATAAAGGGGTGTTTTGATTGAAAACAATCTATCTTGTACGTCATGCAAGTGCGGCTGGCCAGCCTATAGACTCTCCACTGACTGAACAGGGCAGGAAACAGGCGCTGGCATTAGTTGACTTTTTCAAACGAAAAGAAATAGATATCATCTATTGTAGCCCCTTTAAAAGAGCCGTCGATACAATTAAACCTCTATCTGATGCAAGGAGGATAAGAGTTCTCGAAGATGACAGACTCGGAGAAAGAGTGCTGAGTACGGTCAATTTTGAGGACTGGCGTGATAAGCTAAAGCAAACCTTTGAGGATTTTGAGCTTGTTTTTGAAGGAGGAGAATCCCATTCAGCTGCGATGAATCGTGCGAAATCACTGATTGAGGATTTATTATGTTCGGAACATGACCACATTTTACTAGTCAGCCATGGTAATATGACTACATTGCTCATGCGGTATTTCAATGAAAGTTTCGGATACGACTGCCTGATGGAAATGACGAATCCGGATGTATTTGAACTTGTCGTTTCCAGTGAAAAAACGATGCTGAATCGAATATGGGATGACCGAATTTAGAGTTTTTTAGTTTAAAAAAGAACCCAGAGGGAATTGGAAAGTGGTGGAATCATTTCCATCCTATCAACAACACGAATACTGGGGGAATTATTATGGAGTTTTTGCTGTTATTCGGTCTTCATCTATTTATCATGGGTTCACTTGTTCTTTTGTTTAGCGGAATTATCACCTTTCTCTTCCCAAGGATGCATTTTCTCATCACGATCTCACTATTTGGAGCAGTTGGATTTTTATATGCCGTCATCTTTGAAGTGATGGATCTTGCGATATTCGCAGTTTTCTTCAATATGATTCTTTCCTTGACCGCAGTTGGTCTCGTTAAATTGGGGTTTTACTTCAAGAGGGTTGCGGACCGTCAAGGAGAGAAAATAGCTTAAACTTTAAAACCAGGATTTCCTGGTTTTTTTATTTTTGTTTGACAATCAAACGTTCATTTGAATAAGATATAGTCAAATGATCATTTGAATTAACGAGGTGAGCAGTTTGAAGGAGCAGGATGTCTGTCAGGTCAATTGCGTCCATGACGATAAAGTGGAGCAGGTGTCTGCAGAACTGAAAGAACAAAATACCTCTGCAGCAGCAAAAATTTTCAAAGCTTTATCAGATGAAACTAGGATTAAAATCGCATACTCACTATATGTAGGGAATGAGCTTTGTGTTTGTGATGTAGCTGCAGTCGTCAACTCGTCCACAGCAACTGCTTCACACCATTTGAGGCTGTTGAAAAACCTTGGACTCGCTAAATACCGCAAGGAAGGTAAGCTTGTTTATTATTCACTAGTCGATGACCATGTAAAGCAATTGATTCACCTGGTGTTTGAACATCAAAAGGAGTTGGAATTGAATGACTGAAGCAGCGCAAACTGGCGAGAAAACAATATACCGTGTACAGGGTTTCACCTGAGCTAGCTGTGCCGGAAAGTTCGAAGAGAACGTAAAGCACCTGGATGGTGTTTTTGATGCAAAAGTTAATTTTGGCGCTTCCAAACTGACTGTTTTCGGTAAAGCCTCCATTGATGAACTGGAGCAAGCAGGTGCTTTTGAGAACCTGCGGATTTACCCGGATAAAGCAGAAATTATCCCTGAAAAAAAGAAACCGTTCTGGCAGGAAAACTCTACGGTTCTGATCAGCTTACTGATGATCATTGCCGCATACTTTTTCCAGTTTAATTATGGGGAAGATAGTTTGCCGGCTATCCTATTATTTTTAGGAGCTATTATTGTAGGTGGCTACTCCCTGTTTAAAAGCGGGATAAAGAATCTTCTTAAGCTCGATTTTGACATGAGGGCACTGATGACTGTTGCTATCATCGGAGCTGCCATCATTGGGGAGTGGAGCGAGGGTGCCGTCGTTGTCATATTGTTTGCGATCAGTGAAGTACTTGAGAGATATTCAATGGATAAGGCAAGAGCCTCGATTCGTTCGTTAATGGATATCGCACCAAAAGAAGCACTGGTCCGGCGGAATGGCAAAGAATACGGCATTAATGTAAATGAAATAGAAGTCGGCGACATCATGATTGTAAAACCGGGCGAGAAAATTGCCATGGATGGGGAAGTGATTGCTGGATTCTCGGCTGTCAACCAGGCGGCGATTACAGGCGAATCTGTACCAGCTGATAAGGACGTAGGCGATGAGGTGTTTGCCGGCACGCTGAATGGGGAAGGTCTTATCGAGGTTAAAATCACTAAATTGGTCGATGATACCACAATCGCGAAAATCATTCACCTTGTCGAAGAGGCCCAGGCGGAAAAGGCTCCTTCCCAGGCATTCGTTGACCGCTTTGCCAAGTATTATACACCGATTATCATTCTTGTCGCATTTTTGGTCGCTATTGTACCGCCGCTTCTCTTCGGTGCAGACTGGAGTGAGTGGGTTTATCAAGGCCTGGCCGTCCTCGTTGTCGGATGTCCGTGCGCCCTTGTCATTTCAACTCCAGTTTCAATCGTTACAGCGATTGGCAACGCCGCTAAAAACGGTGTGCTTGTAAAGGGTGGAGTCCACCTTGAGGAAATGGGCGTGCTGAAAGCAGTTGCCTTTGATAAGACTGGGACACTCACAAAAGGAGTGCCTGCTGTTACTGATTTCAAAATACTGTCTGGTCATAATTCAAGCGGTCTTTTTGCAGTAATCGCCGCCCTTGAAAATAAATCCCAGCATCCACTTGCTTCTGCGATAGTCCGCAAGGCAGAAGCAGAAACAGTACCCTATATGGATAAAGTAATCGAAGATTTCACATCGGTAACCGGTAAAGGGTTAAAGGGAACTGTCGACGGAATTGCTTATTATATCGGCAGCCCAAAATACCTTGAAGAAATCGTCGATGGTGGGATTCCAGCTGTGACTGCTGAAGAAATTACACGCCTGCAGTCTGAGGGTAAAACAGTCATGGTTGCAGGTATTGAGTCTCGAATACTTGCTCTAATCGCGGTTGCCGACGAAGTAAGAGAGTCGAGCAGGGAAGTCATTTCCCGTCTGCATGAGCTTGGTATTGAAAAAACAATCATGCTTACCGGGGACAACAAAGGAACCGCCGAGGCAATTGGCAGCCAGGCTGGTGTGTCGGATATAGAATCCGAATTGCTGCCTGAAGATAAGCTAGGTTTCATAAAAGCTCTGCAGAAAAACCACGGAAAAGTTGCAATGGTCGGTGATGGCATCAATGATGCACCTGCACTCGCCGCGGCGACGGTTGGAGTCGCAATGGGCGGAGCAGGAACCGATACGGCACTTGAAACCGCCGATATTGCCCTGATGGGAGATGACTTGAAAAAGCTGCCGTTCACGATTAAGCTGAGCCGCAAAACACTGGCAATCATCAAGCAAAACATCGGCTTCTCAATAGGCGTGAAATTGCTGGCACTGCTATTGGTCATTCCAGGCTGGCTCACTCTGTGGATCGCGATTTTCGCCGACATGGGTGCAACCCTGATTGTTACTCTGAACGGCTTGAGGCTTTTGAGAGTAAAGGATAAATAGGATTACCCCATGATTGGGATATTAATTCCCTCAAAAAGCAAGGACAAAAGCAAAGAAGGTTTAACTTTATTAAAAGCTTAAAATTATTCGGGCTGGAGTGGATAATATGAGAAACTCTTGGAATAAGGTCATCTACAAAGGCTGGGCGCCAATTTATGATGCCATTTTCAATGCTGGCCCTTTTTCGAAGGCGAGAGATGAACTATTTAAAGGAATCCACTTCAAGCCCGGAGATAAGGTGCTGTTCGTTGGTGTCGGAACAGGTGCTGACATCGATAGATTGCCCCATGAACACTTGGAAATCACCGCGATTGATTATTCAGAAGATATGCTTCAGAAAGCGAAGGATAAATATCGGAACTCGAAGATTACTTTTTTGCAAATGGATGCCCAACAGCTCGATTTCACTGATGGTGTCTTTGATTATGTTGTAGGAAGTTTAATATTGTCAGTAGTTCCCAACGGCAGGAAGGCATTTGGCGAGATGGTAAGAGTTTGCCGCAAGGATGGCTTGGTGCTGGTATTCGATAAATTTGCTGAACCAGGGAAAAACTTATCCATTTTTAAAAAGGCCATTAGGCATGTGATCAAGGTCCTTGGAACGGATATCGGTGTATCTTTTGAGAAAATCTGCGAAACGCAAAAGACAAATGTTAGGCTGATTTCTGATGAAGGAGTCATGTTCGGGAATATGTACCGCAGGATTTTGCTCGAAAAAGACTGTTAATAGGATGCTTCCAGAGGGGAAGAGGCTGTTTGAATGACAGCCTCTTTTTCTATGGGTTCATACATTAGTAAAATGATCTTAGGAGTATAACGGACAGAAACACCTGAAAAATGCAAGAAAGTGTCCGTCAACAAGGTCATGACGGAAAGAAACTCCTGAAAAACGGAAGAAAGTGTCCGTCATCAAGGTCATCAAGGACAGAAACTCCTGAAAAGCGAAAGAAAGTGTCCGTCATTCATTAAATATGGCATCAGGATGCCTGAGTACCAAAACAACACTGATTTCCTATAAAAAAGAGGCCTCCCAAAGCTATACTCTGGAAAAGCCTCTTTTGAATTAAAATTTTTTTATCTTAGAATATCCATCCTCGTTCATATTGCTTAGGTGATTGGATGCTTGTTCCAAGCTCTTTAGCTGCTGTCCTTGGCCAGTATGGATCTCGCAGCAGTTCGCGGGCGATGAAAATTAGATCGGCGCGATCGTTCTGCAGGATTTCTTCTGCCTGGATTCCTGTCGTGATCAATCCAACCGCGCCAGTAGCCACATCGGCTTCATGCTTGATTTTTTCTGCGAATTTCACCTGGTAGCCTGGATATGCATGGATTCTTGCTGGTACAACTGCACCAGAGCTGACATCAATCAAGTCAACTCCCAGTTCTTTTAGCGATGAGCCAATCGTTACATAATCATCGACAGTCAAACCCTCTCCATGGTAGTCATATGCAGAAACCCGGACAAACAGAGGTCCATCCCAAACTGTTTTTACCTCTTCAAGCACTTCCCGGAGGAAGCGGAAGCGCTTCTCGGCAGTGCCGCCGTATTCGTCCTCACGTTTATTCGTAAGAGGGGAGAGGAACTGATTGATTAAATATCCATGTGCAGCGTGAATTTCGATTACATCGAAGCCTGCACGCTTTGATCTTTCTGCAGCCAGCCTGAATGCCTCGACAGTTTCCTTGATCTCTTCTACCGTCATAGCCTTCGGTTCCTTGTACTTATCATCAAAAGCAATAGCAGAGGGGGCGATGATTTCATCACGCAACGCTGCTTTTCGGCCGGCATGTGCCAGCTGGATACCAGCTGCGGCACCACTTTGCTTGATTTGTTGAGTCAATTTTGTAAGGCCGGGTACATGCTCATCGCTCCAGATTCCCAGGTCCTGATGGGAGATCCGTCCTTGCGGAGTAACCGCAGTTGCTTCAAGAATGACCAATCCCACTTGCCCGACAGCCCGGCTTACATAGTGTGTTATATGAAAGTCCGTGACAAACCCATCTTCTTTTTCGCATGAGTACATACACATCGGAGCCATGACGATCCTGTTTTTTAGTGTAAGATCATTAATTTTATAAGGGGAAAATAATTTCTTTTCCAATCCAGAAGCCTCCTTTTATTTCGTTAACCAAAATATAATTCAAGTATAACAGGGCTTTCTGTGGAAAGGAAAAATTGTACTCACCGCAACGTGTTTTTTCTTAATTCCGCAAGTGTATACTTCGTTCCGCGCCAGATGATGCCGCCTCTTTTGAAAGTCAGGTAGCTGGCTCTCAGTATGGAGAAGATGAACAGAAGGGCCGTGAAGGGCAGAACCAGGAACAGCCATGGTGAAAAACGGGTCATTTTCTTTGTGACCATCACATAAAGAAAAGCCAGGAATACGAGATTAACGGCACTCAGGATTGCTACTGCCTGATTATTTGAGAATAAAGTGAAGAATGGCACGACCTGGGACACAAAGACACCGAACACCGAAAATAGCACCATGCTGATTCGGTAGTGAAGGCCGGCGAAGGTGTTTTTCTCAAGGCCAGCTAAAGCATCACTCAAGCTTTGGTACCATTCCACTTCAATGAGCGTCATCGCTGTAACAATCCGCTGCTTGAGACCCATGCGCTTTACCAGCATTCCCAACTGCAAATCATCATCAGGGCGCATCTTTATATATTCATGAGTACCAACTTTTTCATAGGCCGCCCTGGTGACCATATTAAATGCACCAATGCCGACCCCAGTCTTCGAACGCGGATTATTGCCGAGCCACGGTCTTTTATAATAGGAAAAGCCAAACAAAAAGAACGCAACGAAGGCCTTCAGCCAGAATGGCTTTGCACTAAGGTTAGGAGCCGCGGTCAAATGATCAAGGACATGTTTCTGAAAATAGCCAACCGCTTTTGAAAAAGCCTCCGGATGATACATAACATCAGCGTCTGTAAATAAAATCAGGTTCCCTGTCGCGCCCTGATAGCCTTTATGGAGAGCGTGGTTTTTGCCAAGCCATCCTTCTGGCAAGCTATCGATATGAATTACTTTGATTCTTGAATCCAACCTTTCTAAGCTCTCCATCACTTTACCGGTACCATCGTCGGATCGGTCATTAACAAGAATCCACTCGGTATTTTTGTAGGTTTGGTTCAGCTGGGTACGAATGCTTTGTAAGATATGTTCTTCCTCATTCCTGGCGGCTACAATCACGCTGATGAGTGGTTCCTGGCCAGCAACCTCTGCCTTTTCAAGGGAATCCAATTTCCTGAAACCAATCAAAGCGTCAATTGTCGCTGCAATCCAGATGACCAAAGTTAAAGAGAGTAAAATGATAAGCACAAAGCACACGTCCCTGTTGTTTTTCTCCATTGTAGAGAAACATAGGGCCAAAATGCAATTTTAGAGCGGACGGTTTGCGGCTGCAAGCTCACTGCCAAGCAGTTGTCCAAGCCTTTGTGATTGGGCTGTGGCTTCTTTTATGCAGGATACGAAAGCAGTTTGGACGCCATGCTGTTCAAGAACGCTGATTCCTGCTTCAGTCGTACCGCCTGGGCTGGTCACCTCAAAGCGAAGCTGGGCAGGCTCCTTATCAGACTTAGTTAGCATTTCCGCTGCACCCAGTAGCGTCTGGATAATCAGCTGCTTCGCGGTTTGCTTTTCAAGGCCGATTTCAGCGGCGCTTTTCTCCATCGCTTCGACAAGGTAATAAATATAGGCTGGTCCGCTTCCTGATAGTCCTGTGACTGCGTCAAGCTGATATTCCTCAACGTTTGTTGTCAGGCCGATAGTGTTAAAAAGCTCCTGCACCAGCGTTTTTTGCGCTTCATTCACCAGAGAGTTGACTGCCAGGGCAGTTGCCGACTTGCCAATCGCAGCCGAGGTATTTGGCATTGCCCTTGCCACTGCCAGCGATTTTCCTGCTGCTGACTCAATAGTCTCAATTGAAACCCCAGCGAGGACGGAAATGACAAGCGTTCCTTCAGGTAAATAAGATTTGATCTCCTCGATCGCAGATGCTGCATCTTTTGGTTTCATCGCCAGGACTACTGCATCCGCGTCTTTAAAAAGCATTCCTGAATCATATGTCGTATTGATTCCATATTTCTGTTCCAGAGATTTCAATCTGGCAGTATCCTGTTTATTTGTCACCCAAATTTGCTCTCCCGGAAGAAGCCCGCTTGCCTCTATACCGGAAATCATCGCTTCTGCCATTGACCCTGCGCCAACAAAAACAAGCTTCTTCATCAACTTCGCCTCCATAAAATTTGTATTGCGTAATTGGCTACGCGATTGTCAACGGAAAAACAAAAAGGCCCTTCATCCATAAAAGGACGAAAGGCCATGCTTCCGTGGTACCACCTTCATTCACTTCTTCGGACAACGCCAAAAAAGTGCAGCTCAACATCCGTTAACGCCGGTATACGTCCAGGTTTGCCTGGCAGCTCGCAAGGTAGGGTTCAACATGAAGAGGGTTGCGGAGCCTTTCAGCCGGTGGACTCCACTCTCTGACACCATTCCTGTCTACTCGTCTTGCTCAAATGCTTTTTAAGATTTTACGAAATTTTAATAGTGATTATGCAAGAAAGACAACCCTTATGTCAAGAGGAAATTGATAAATTTTTAGTTTTTTCTGAAAATATAAAGTGAAAATAATGACATTTGCCCGCTTTAAAGGTAAACTTAATTTTATATTGAAAAAATACCAGGGGCTATAAAGTTGAATGATTTCTAGTATTAACAATCCGTTTATCTTATAGAAAAATAATGTTTTGGGGTGTATAGATTATATGGCTGAATGGAAAGATGGAATTGCCAAACTGACTTTGCCGACGCCTTTCCCGGTCGGTGATGTGAATGCCTATTTGATTAAAGGAGACAGCTTGACGCTTGTTGATGCCGGAACGAAAACAGAGGAGTCCTGGGAGTCGTTCAAGGCGCAGCTGGCCGATTTAAACCTGAAGCCGGAGGACATTGAGCAGGTGATCCTGTCCCATGATCATCCGGATCACGTGGGAATGCTGGACTACTTTTCACCAGGTCTTGACGTATATGGCCATCACCTGAATGAAAGGTGGATCAACAGAACTCCGGAATTCGAGAAGGAGCATAAAGAATTTTATGAAAAATTCTTTTTACAACTAGCAATACCAGAGCAATATTTTGTGCCATCGATGAAAGTAATGAAGAAGACATTAGTATTTTCTTGTAATCGCTCATTGACTGGTACAATTTTGGAAAATGATATTCCGCCGGCACTGCCAGGGTGGAGAGTGATCGAGACACCGGGACATGCCCAGAGCCATATCGTGCTATTGCGTGAAAAAGACGGTACAATGATTGCCGGGGATACGATCCTTGCTGGGATCTCGCCCAATCCATTACTTGAGCCGCCGCTTCCAGGCGAAACGGACAGGCCGAAACCACTGGTTCAATATAATGCAACACTAAAAAAACTGCAGCAGTACCCGATTGGACTAGTATACACCGGACATGGAACGGAGATAACAGAATTGCAAAGCCTGATTGAAAAAAGGCTTGCACGTCAGCATGATCGGGCCATGCAGGTAAGGGGAATGCTTGAGGGCAGGGAACTGACTGTATTTGAGGTTTGTAAAATGCTCTTCCCGACAGTCTATGAGCGTGAATTGAACTTAACCATCTCAGAAACAGTCGGACAATTGGATTATTTGTATTCCCTTGACGCAGTGTCGGTCAGGGAAGAAGGAATATCCTTCGTTTATACAGCAAAATGAGGTGAAAGACGATGCCATCCTTAAAAGGGAAAAATATTATTATTACCGGTGCCTCGGGGGGAATCGGAGTCGAGATTGCCAAGCTTTGTGCGGCACGTGGCGCGAACCTTGTCATTCTGGCCCGGAGTATCGATAAACTTGAGAGTTTAAAAAAGGAATTACAATCAAAGTATGCCATCAATGTCCATGCCCAGCAGCTGGATGTGTCTGACCCTGAAGCAATCAAGCGGGTTTTCTCAGAAGTGCTTACTGACATCCGCTACGTTGATATATTGGTCAACAATGCTGGCTTTGGTATTTTTGATTATGCACACGAAGCGAAAATTGAAGATATCAAAACGATGTTCGATGTCAATGTCGTCGGCTTGATGGCATGCACCTCGATGGTACTGCCTGCTATGAAGCAGAGAAGAAGCGGCCATATCATCAACATTGCTTCCCAGGCTGGCAAGATTGCCACGCCGAAATCAAGTGTATATTCAGCGACAAAGCATGCCGTGCTTGGCTATACGAACAGCCTGCGAATGGAGGTTGCTGATGACAATATCTTAGTCACCTCAGTCAATCCCGGTCCAATCGCTACCAACTTTTTTGAGGTTGCAGATAAACAGGGAACCTACGTGAAAAATGTAAAACGTTTTATGCTGCAGCCTGAGTATGTGGCAAAACAAGTAGTCAATCGCATGATGACGAGAACTCGTGAAATCAATCTGCCCCGCTGGATGAGTCCTGGAAGCATTATTTATACACTGTTTCCTCGCACATTCGAACTTTTTGGCAAAAGAGTTTTTAATCAGAAATAACTTTTGCTTTAAAATCTATTTTTACCTTTAAAAGACCGCCTATTGAAATTTTTGGCGGTTTTTTTCAATTTAGTAAAACTTTTTTCCAGCTTCAAGGTCTAATAGATAGATACAAAGTCAGGGGGAGACATTTTGGAGCTTCAAGAACTCGTACAGAGAGCTAAGAAAGGCGATGAAGCGGCTTTTTACGAATTGATGCAACTTCATAAAGTACGCCTATACCGGATTGCCCTTAGCTATCTGAAAAATAGCGAGGATGCAGTCGAAGCGCTGCAGGAGGTCACCTACAGGGCGTTCCGTTCGATCCGGAAGGTGAAGGAGCCACAGTATTTTACGACTTGGCTGACAAGGATCCTAATAAACTACTGCAATGATGAATTAAAGAAGAAGAAGAAAATTTTCGTCAGCAATGATCTCATCAGCCTGATGGGATCTGAGCACCAGTCCAGCTGGCTTGAGGTCGAGGAAGTCATTGGCAAACTTGATTCCAAAACGAGGCAGGTCATCGAACTTAAATACGTGCATGATTTTAAAATCAAAGAAATTGCCGAGATACTGGAATGCCCTGAAGGTACCGTGAAGACTTGGCTAAACAAAGGGCTGAAAGAGCTTCGCGGACAGCTCGAAGATAAGGGGGGATTGGGCTATGCTTAATGCCGAGGAAAAAAAGCTGACAAAGGCTCAGGCGGCACTTGAGAATATCGAAGTTCCTGAACTCCAGCTGGATCAGGCAATCGCTGCCGGGATCAGCAAGGGAAAAAGGAAGCGGAAGAAAAACCTTTTATTCATGAGAACCTTTGCGTCAGCAGCGATCCTGGTTTTTGCTTTTACAGCGATGCTGCGGACTTCGGAGACATTTGCTTCGTTTGTCACCTCGATTCCGGGGATGGAGAAGATTGTGGAGCTGGTCTTGTATGATAAAGGGCTGACTGCAGCCGTTGAAAATGATTTCGCTCAGAAAATCGGAGTATCCGACGAACATGACGGCATCAAGATTACGCTTGATTCGGTGATTGTGGATGAACAAATGATGGTGCTGTTTTACAAGGTGGAAACTTCCGGGGAGCATAAAGAAGTTTCGATTGATAAATTTTGGCTGACCGACCACGAGGGAAAAGGTATCGAAGAAATAGCATTTTCTTATGACGGGTGGTCAATCAATCCTCAGGATAAAGATAGGCTGCTTCAAGCTACCTTTGAATTTTATGGCAATAACCGCCCTGAAAATCTTAAACTGAGCATGGAGCTTAGTGAGGGCAGAACGGAAGAGAGCGAGCCTGTGCATAAGTTCGCTGACACATGGGTGCTTCCATTCTCGGTTGACAAGGATGCTTTCAAGGATAAAAAAGAAATCATTGATGTCAATGAAACAGTCGAAATTGAAGGGCAGAAGGTTACTGTAGAGAAAGTGTCGATTTATCCAACGAGAATAGGAGTGACAGTCCATTTTGATAAGGAAAATTCTAAGCAAATCTTCGCTTTCAACGATTTGAGGCTCGTCGATAAAACTGGCGAAGAATGGGCCGCTATCAATAATGGAACTACTGCCCGGCATATGGATGAGTTTACAAAGGAATTTTTCCTGCAAAGTAACTTTTTTAAAAAACCAGAGGAGCTTTATCTCCGCTTCAATACTTTGCGTGCACTTGATAAAAATGATCTGGAAATCATTGTCGATCCCAATAAGATGGAAGTGCTGAAGGCTCCTAGTAATGGGGGATTGCTGAAGATCGACAGGGAGGAGAATCATTTGCTGTTCGCTTTCGAAAGAAATTCAAAAGAAGGGCCTAACCATGTTTCATTTGATCTGGCCGTTGATCGGAATAAAAAAGAAATTGGTGATGGTTCATCAGCAATTAGATGGAGCGGCGAATCAGGATTTGTTGAAATCTTGATTCCTTACTTCGGGGAAGGTGCAGCACCCGGCCCGATTACCCTGAAGTTGAATGATTATCCCACAACAATCGAAGGCGAAGCAAATATCAGATTAAAATAATCAAAGGCTGTCCTGTTTTAGCAGGGCAGCCTTTTCGATTCTGTGGTTTTTTATGTAGCTAAAAATTCATAAACCGCATCATTGATGATGTCGTGCAAATCCGTCTCAGGCACATCACTTTTCAGTTCCACAATCTTTTCATATATCTCTTCGAACTCCGCCTCGCCGAACGGCAGTGAATCATCATGCCGGTACTGCACGAAGCATCTCTGGACCATTTTGCGAATGAGTTTTTTATCCATAAAAAAAGCACCTCTCGACCTGATTATACTTGGAAATGCCGGAGAAAACACCTCTCCGAAAAATTGCCCTTTATTGGCATGACTCACCATTTACACCTTAATTAAGTCAGTCACCCGGAAAATTACCATTGAAACCGAACGCATATTCGCTTAATATAATGGGTATAATGAAACGGAACAGATGTTCTTATTATCGGCTGATACTCATGCGGAGAGGAGAAAAGAAACATGGTCGATTACAGCGAAATGCCGCAAAATAAAATTTTATGTGTGGATATGAAGAGCTTTTATGCGAGCTGTGCCGCCGTGATGCTTGGCCTTGATCCGCTTGACTGTTACCTGGCTGTCGTCGGGAATCTGGATCGTCCCGGGAGTGTCGTCCTCGCAGCTTCACCCCGTTTGAAAAAAGAATTCGGCATTAAAACCGGGTCAAGAAAATTTGAAATTCCTGATGATCCGCGAATTATGGTCGTTGATCCGCAAATGTCAACATACCTGCGAATCTCCACGGAAATCTCCCGTGTATTCAATCGCTACGTTCCAAAGGAAGCAATCCATACCTACAGTGTCGACGAAAGCTTCATAAAGGTGGATGGAGCTTCGAAGCTTTGGGGAGACGCTGCTTCAATCGCAAAAAAAATCAAGGATGATATCGAGCGCGAGTTCCAGCTTCCCTGCGCGATTGGGATTGGGCCCAATATGCTGATGTCGAAGCTCTGTCTTGACCTCTATGCAAAAAAGAAGGGCATTGCTGAATGGACCTATGACGATGTCCAGACGAAGCTGTGGAACGTCTCGCCGCTCAGGGAAATGTGGGGGATTGGCCGCCGCGTCGAGAAAACACTGAACAGCATGGGGATTTTTACCGTCGGCCAGCTGGCTCGCTATGACCTTGAGAAACTGGAGAAAAAATTCGGCATCATGGGCAACCAGCTATACTGGCACGCATGGGGAATCGATTTTTCGGATATCGGTGCCCCGATTATGGAAGGGCAGGTCAGCTTTGGGAAAAGCCAGATTCTGCTTCGCGATTACAAAGAAGAAGAAGAAATCAAGCATGTCATCCTCGAAATGAGCGAGGAAGTCGCGCGCAGGGCAAGAAGCCATGGGAAAGCAGGCCGGACCATCAGCTTCGGGGTCGGCTACAGCCAGGATGAATTCGGCGGAGGCTTCCACCGCTCAAGGACAATTGAGGAGCCAACAAATATCACGATGGACCTGTATCGTGTCTGCCTCGAGCTTTTTGCCGAGAACTACACGGGAAAGACGGTGCGAAGCATTTCAATTGCACTCGGGAATCTCGTCACCGACAGCGAATTCCAATTGAATCTATTTGAAAAAAACGGCTGGAAAAAGAAAGAGCTTGGCTATGCAATGGACCGGATCCGCAGCCGCTACGGCTCGACAGCTATCTTAAGGGCGGTATCATATACGGCAGCCGGAACAGCAAGGCATCGCGCTGCACTTGTTGGCGGGCATAAGGGATGATAAAAGGAGGAGGAGAGAAAGATGATTCGCGACCGAGGAAGAATTAAATGGACGTCAATGATGCTTCCTGAGCATGTCAAGATGCTGCGTGACTGGGCACAGGAGGACGAATATGAAAAGGAGAAGCAGCTGGATGAACAGCAGCTTGAACAATTGAATGAAACAATCCTCGAAGCGATGGAGTATAACCGCCCGCTCAGCATCACCTATTTCAGGTACAGAAAATATGAATTGGTGATCGGGAAAATCCATTATTGGAATGAACTTGGGCAGAAGCTCCATATTGTCGACAGATTCGAAGAAATCCACCGTATCGGGATTTCACATATTGCTGATGTCAGGATTGCGGATGAATGGTAGTCAATTCACTGAAAACATCACAAATCTGAGGGGCCCCTTTCAATCCGTATTCAATAGCAACAAAGTGTGAGATAAGAGCCTTAATAAAAATCATTAGAAAGATCCCCATAAAAAAGAGCAATGGATTGCCCATTGCCCTCAAAAAATTATTCCGTTTTATCAGCTTGCGGTGCGCGCACCACTGATTCGAATTTCCCTTTATGGGAAGCATCACAGAACGGCATGTTTTTGCTCATGCCGCAACGGCAAAGCGAAAAAGCAGGCTTCGTTTCATATTTATTGCCGGCACCATCCAGCAGCTCAACATCGCCGGAAATCCTTAATGAACCATTATCATTCACCTTTATCGTTACTTTTGACAAAATAAGCACCCCTTTTCAAATGTCACAATTATCTTTGATAGTAAAAGCTAAACGGAAAAATTGCAAGACTATTTTGAAAGTGTTCGAGGGCAATAAAACGAAATAATGATCCTCGTATGATAAAATGAAAAATCGGAAAGGGAGTGCAGTCATGAAAATAAAAATTACCGAAGCAGCTTCAAACAAACTGCAAGAAAAAGTTTCGGGAAAGCAAGGGTATGTAAAATTGAAATATGATATAGATGGATGCGGCTGTGCCGTAAGTGGGGTAGCTGCCCTCTGGTTTGAAAGTGAACATTATGAGGAAGAAAACAAGATAGAGACAGGCGGGATTCCAATCTATATGGAAAAAGCCAAGGAAGTCTTTTTTGCTGAAGAAATGACGATTGATTATAAGGATACAGCAGGGTGCTTCCAATTAAAGAGCCCGAACGAATATCTGAACCCAAGAATGAGCTTCCATGATAAAAGGAAGTTATAAGTTTACAAAAAATTGAAAAAAAGGTTAAATAAGAGAGAGGGATGTAGAAATACATAGAAGTTTGACGCGAAGGCGGGGGAGAAAGATGGGAAAATTGTGGAGGTCAGCCATATTGATTTTGTGCATGCTTGTGCTGTCAGCGTGCGCTTATAAGACTGCGGGAGAAGCAATCCAAAACGATATTCCGTTCAACATCAAACAAATCGTCCACAAGGAAAAAGTGGAGGATGGATGGCTCATCTTTTATACAACAGAGCAAAAAGAAGGCTCAAACACATTCGAAGCACTGGCAGCAGCCTATATCAAAGGCAGCGAAAAAGAAGGCTGGGAAAATGCGGGGCATAACCACTGGACTTATTATAAAAATGATTTCATGATCCTGTATGCCGACACTTTCACAACCTTTAAAGAAGACGGAACATTGGATACGAAGATTCCCGTGATTTTTGGGAAAGTTGTGAATCCTGATATCAAAACCATTGAAGCTGCAGGACCAGATGGCAAGTTTTCCAAAATAGAAATCTTTGAAAAAGAAAACGAACGCTATTATTACGCAATAGGCGATTACAAAGAAGTCAGGGCACTGGACGCCGCAGGCAAAGAAATCGATCGCCAGGGAGAAAAACAGTAAAGAGGATTGGCTCAGGGGATGAGCCAATCCTTTTTTGCTCCCGCTGGAAACGGAACAAGTTCCCTAACGGACAAACCGAAGCCCGGAAAGAAAAAAGTGTCCGATAGAATCATAAAAACAGTCACCAATAGTCTATTGGTGACATAACGTTACTGATCAACAACAACAGTATCGTCATTTGCATTTCCTTCCTGGGCGAATCCGTATTCCTCAAGAAATTCATCGAGCACCTTTTCATATTGTTCTCGGTTTTCACTGTAGGATTGGGCGTGTAGGCCGTTATCGGCCATGTATAGCTTCTTCGGCCCCAGTTTCTGTTCAAACAGGGCCTCGGTCATTGATGGCAGGATGAAATCGTCCTTGCGGCTATGGATGAAAAGGATCGGGTTTTTAATATTTTCAATAACTGCAATCGGAGATACCTGACTCAACGAATATTTATCACGAATGCGCACGAACATACTGGCGACTGGCAGCAATAGTTTTGGCGGCAAAAACTTAACCTCTTCCTTGATGCGGTAAGCAAGTTGTTCACTGAAGTCGGAGAACGGGCAATCTGCGACATAGAAGTCAGCTCTGTCCTCAATCATGCCGGCATAAAGAAGCAAGGTAGCCGCCCCCATTGACTCCCCGTGGATTCCAAGAAGTAAATCCGGACCTATTTCTTCTCTTAGCCAATCCACCACCGATTTAAGGTCGAACTTCTCATAGTACCCATAGCTTGTGGTTTTTCCACCAGATTCACCGTGGCGCCGATGGTCGTAGATTACAGCATTAAAACCCCGGTTCAAGAATAGGTTCATATATTTTACCGAATTGGTCTTGCTCTGGGTAACCCCATGAGCAATGATGATATACCGATTTGTCTTGTGCGGTTCGACAAGGACTGCTTTCAGCGGATATCCGAAGGACGAGGGAATGCTCACTTCCCTTTTTGGCAGTGCATCATATTCATCTGGAACCAGGTGGCCAGCATCTTTTTCCCGGTTGAAGATTTCATCATCCTCTTTCTTTTTCAGGAACATGACTTTATTGGATATATAAACTCCCAGCGAGGCCAGGACAAGCAAGAAAGAAAATAACACGCGGAATGCCTTTCTCAAGCAGAACCCTCCGTCTCATTCATTTTCTCTATTTTACCATTCACCACAATAAAACAAACATTAAAAAGACCGCCGAATCAGGCGGTCCACCAATAAATGAATGAATAAAATCACTTCGAGAAGTGTCCAGCTCCAGCGCCTAGCCAGTTTTCATCCCCGAGAGTACTTCCTTGAGTATCTTGCGAGAAGCGTTAGCTTTGAGCAGCTCGAGTCGCTTGTCTAGCTGCGGCTCCTAATTCCTCGAGACGTTTGTCTAGTGTCGCCTCCTAGAAACGCA
>NZ_BASE01000120.1 GCF_000813125.1 Mesobacillus selenatarsenatis SF-1 | reverse complement strand
TCTTCTTCAGTAACGTCTTCTTCAGTAGCGTCTTCTTCAGTAGCGTCTTCTTCAGTAACATCTTCTTCAGTTACTTCATCTTCAGTCACTTCAACAGACAAAGCAACAGCGGAATTTTCGTTAGCATTCAGTTTAGCTGTTTCACTTGCGTTGAAAGCTTTTGAATTAGCTTTGTTAACAGCAGAAGTGTTCACTGTATCTTCAGTAACGTCTTCTTCTGTATCTTCTTCTTCGTCTTCTTCGTCTTCTTCTTCTTCAGTTTTCACTGTTGCATCTGTATCAAGATCGATGTCTTCAGAATCAGAGTCATTTTCATCTTCTTCTTCAGTTTTTACAGTTGCATCTGCATCAAGGTCGATGTCTTCAGAATCCTCATCAGATTTTTCCTCTTCTTCATCTTCCTTTTTCATCTCAGTGTCAGCGTCAAGCTCAGCTTCTTCATCTTCTTGTTTTGTTGCTGTGTTTTCTTCAAGCTCAGCCGTTTCTTCCGATTCAGCATCTTTCTCTATGTCATCAGTTACAACTGGCTCTGCTTCAACAACTTCTTCAACAACAGGCTCCTGAGTCACAACTTCTTCAGTTGGAACTTCCTCAGCAGGTGCTTGTTGAACAGTTGAATGAACTGCTGCGTTTGGTGCTGCGTGCTTTTTAGCCGTTTCACTTGCATGAGTGCTTGCCTGTGATTTCGTTGCTTTTTCCTTAGCTTCTGCTTTTGGTGCTTTTACCTGAGGCTTGGCAGCAGGCTTTGCTGGAACAGCCGGTTTTGCTTTTACATCAGCTTTTTTAGCATTTTGAGCCTTTGCTGGTTTCACTGTGTGAGATTGTTCAACCTTAACTTTTTCAGGTCCTGCAGCTTGAGTGAATTGACCTCCAGTCAGTACTCCGATTGACAATACTCCAGCTAACATAAAAGACTTCACAACTTTAGTTCCATTAATATAATTATTCATTTTAATAATTCGCTCCCTTTTATTTAACGTTATCCGTGGCTACTTGGTCGGTATACGGTAAAAAAGCAGGAGCTTTGAGCGGTGGCGGTGATGGCGGGGCGTTGACCCATTGGCTTTGAAAAACAGCAACTCGCGATGTATAAGGCTGTAGGAGATTTAAATTAAATGATTCTTCCCAAACAAACCACTTATCGCTAAAGAATATGCTCGTGGTTCCATAACTTGTCCTGTCACTTGACGGCCCCCCTGAAGCCTTTGTGCGTGAAGGAGGATTAGGAAGGTTATCTCCCTTTGGAAACCTCTCCTGTTGGGATGAATCGTGTTCATCGTTTTCAACTGGAGGTGTTTTTTTGATTTCCGCTTTGGCCGTTCTTTTAACATTTGACGGCGTCTCTGCATAATCTCGGGCTGGCTCAACCTTTTCCTTTAACCCAGGTGATCTACGCTTTGGTTCTTTTACGTAATCTCCCTTATTATGTATGGATTTTAAAGCATCTTTATTGCTAGGTTTATCGCTATGCTTTGGTTTATGTTTTACCTGTTTTGACTTCTCGTTGATCAATGCCTTAGCCTTTTTAGGCAGGGCCGGTTTCTCATTTTTCTTGAGTGATGGAGCCTTCCCATTTGATTTCACGGCATCTGCAGGCTTCTCTTTGGGTTTTGCCTGAGCTGATTTTTGAACGACAGGCTTCTGCACCGAAGTGTTTTTTACAGCAGGTTCTGCTGGAGTTTTTTCAGAAGTCTTTGCATTCTCAGCCTTATCGGGCAGAGTAACTTGTTCAGCCGCCACAGGCTTTTGAGGAATTCCGGCATTTGACCCTTTTTCAGCAAAAGCGATGTCAGGTACCAACATAGCTGCACCAGCAATAAAGCCAGTAATGATCAGTTGTCGGAAGTGCATTCTTTCACCTCCTTCCAAAGCGGTATTCTATCTTCCGAAATAGCATTCTGGTTTTTAAACCTCTTTTTGTCGGTTTTTGAAGAACTTTATAACAAACCGTTCTTTTAACCTACCAGGCTATATAAAAAGATGTGTAAAGGCCCGCTACGATTTACCTTTCTTTTTGGTACATATTATTTAGAGTGGAAAATTAATGGAATTATTCTTACTTGCCCTTTTATAAAAAAGGAGTAGAATGTTAGTTATGCTTTAACCGTTTAAACGAAAGAAGGAAACAACATGAAAAATCTTCGAATCTATTTAATCCTTACAGGCGTCATGTTTTTGTGGGGAATGAATGTAACGGCTCTAAAAATTATAGTAGGGAATTTCCCGCCAATCACCATCACTTCGCTCCGCGTCTTCACGGCTGGAGTCACAGTGTTTATCATTCTATTTTTCTTGAAAAAAGTAAGGCTGCCATCCAGGAAAGAGTGGATATATATATTCGGCGGCTCAATCCTTAATGTGACTGGCCACCATTTGTTCCTTGGTATTGGTTTAAAAGTGACATCCGCGGTTAACGGTGGACTGATCCTCGGTATGGGACCATTGCTGACTGCATTGATGGCGATTTTATTCCTGGGGAAACGGCTGACATTCATACGGACACTCGGTTTTATCTTCGGAGGGATTGGCGTCTCATTGACTGTGATGGCAGGAAGTGCTGGAGTTTCAGGCATGTCGATTGGCGACTTTTATGTATTTCTTTCCATACTTTCACAGGCGATCAGCTTCATTATAATCTCCAAAGCAGCAAAAACTCTCGACCCGCGTCTGCTAACGGGATATATGCTGATCTTCGGTTCAATCCTGATGTTTTTCATCGGACTGTGGAAGGAGCCAAATGGATTGACAAGCTTAGGAAGTGCTTCGATTGGGGTATGGAGCGTGTTTTTCGCATCAGCGATCTTCGCCACCGCAGTAGGGCACATGCTCTACAATTACGCAATCGGAAAAGCTGGACCAGCGGAAGCATCCATTTTCCTGAACTTGAATACATTCCTGTCAATTATGTTCGCAGCCATCTTCCTCGGGGAGCATATTACATCTTCTCATCTGCTGGGATTGATTTTCATCGTTTCAGGTGTCATATTCGGCTCAGGAGCACTTGAGGAACTGGTACTGAGAAACAAGATAAAACGGAACGCAGCTTAATATTGAAATTAGATGCAGGGCTTCGGCTCTGCTTTTTTTAGCTAAAAAAACCTAACTGGTATTAAAATGATATTGAGGTCCAACGGGGAATAAATCAGCTTCAATGTGGACTAAATTCGAACCAAAGGAGATTAAATTTGATTCAACTGGGATAAAAACCAACCAAACGGGGATAAAGCTTTCAATCAAGTGGAAAATTTCCACAAGACACAGGTTGGCTGGACGGAAGTTTCCAAGTGTCCATTTATCCATGAAAGTGTCCTGAGACTGGACACTTCTTTCTCATAATCTCTTGATTTTAATGCTAGGCTCTGTTAAAGCCCATTGTTGTTTTATAGCCCTGTTGATTGTAGTGGAAGGCGCGTAGACTCCTGCGGGCTTAGCTGGTCAGATGAGACCCCGCAGGAGCGAAGCGACGAGGAGGCTCATCGCCAGCCCTGCGGAAAGCGAAGCGCCTGGAACGAAAATCAACAGTCTAGTTTAACAGAGCCTAATTCTAAACAGACCTGGCACGATTCTTGCTTTATATAAAACTACCAATTTTATAAAAGTGGAGGTCAAATAAAATGAAAATGAGTGAAGTTAGAGCGATTGTTACAGGTGGGGCGTCTGGTTTAGGGGAAGCAACTGTCAGGAGAATTGTAGAGCAAGGGGGTAAGGCTGCGATTCTTGACTTATCAGTAGAACGCGGCGATGCTCTCGTAAAAGAACTTGGGGAACAAGCAGTATTAATTAAAACAGATGTAACGAGCGAGGAAGAAGTATCGAATGCTATTAGTAAAGCGATTGAATCATTCGGATCAATTAACACGGTTGTTAACTGCGCTGGGATTGGGGTAGCGGGTAAGCTGTTATCTCGAAAAGGTGTCCATTCCTTGGACATGTTTTCAAAAGTAATCTCCATCAACTTGATCGGAACCTTTAATGTCATCAGGCTAGCTTCAGAGCAGATGTCAAAAAACGAAGCTAATGAATTCGGCGAGCGGGGGATCATCATTAATACAGCATCTGTTGCCGCCTTTGACGGCCAAATCGGGCAGGCTGCCTACAGTGCTTCAAAGGGCGGTGTTGTCGGTATGACACTGCCGATTGCAAGGGAGCTTGCTGCATATGGAATCAGGGTCATGACCATCGCACCAGGACTTTTCCATACGCCGATGTTCGACTCGCTGCCTGAAGAAGCAAGGGACTCGCTTGGTAAAATGGTGCCATTCCCGCAACGGCTCGGTTATCCAGAGGAATACGCCCAGCTTGCTGAAAGCATCCTGACAAACCCTATGCTGAATGGCGAAACAATCCGTCTTGATGGAGCCATCCGCATGCAGCCGAAATAATTAAGCGCAAGCCCTTTCTCATAATGATGAAAGGGTTTTTTGTGGAAAAATTTAAGCGTTGTTGAAATTCTCAAAAACGAATATGATATTTTTGCAATATAACAATTTAAGAGAGAGCAGGGACAACTAGAGTGACAACGAAATTTATTAGAATTTTTATGCTTATATTCCTGGCAGCTGCGGCTTCCTTCCCGCAGTTCGCATCTGCGATGGCGGAAGTGACTTCCTTCAGCCAGTCGACAGGGACGGTTGCATATCAAGGGAACGCTGTCCCTGGATACGTTAATTTTGAACTGAAAACAAGTGAACCAACACGCGGGTACATTTTAGCAGTGGGCAATGGTATCCAGACAAAAATCAACCTTTCTACCATGGATTATAAAACCACCCATAAAGTGGACTGGGTGCCATGGGATGATACGAAGAAAACTCCATTGCCAGCTGGAGAATACCAGCTAAAGGCTTATTTGACAGACCAAGGGTACAACCAGATGCAGGGTTATCCACTTGGCAAACTGACAGTTGTGGCGGAGGCTAATCCGAAGCCATTGATTGACAAGGTTTCAATCAATCCTGCTGTCTTCGCTCCAAAATACGGCGGAGCGTCAACAGTTCTGATTCCTTTCAATTTGAACCGTCCAGCAGAAGTCCAGTTAAGTATCTGGCAAAATGGTGCCGAAGTTTTTGCAGGCAGTAAAATGAAGCTATTGCCTGGCAGCCATACAGTTAGCTGGAATGGAACAGATAAAAGTGGAAGAATGGTTCAAGATGGAACCTATGAGATTCACTTCAAGTATATTGAAACAGCATACAACTATCCTGCCACCACACAATCAGCCCAGAAAGCTGGAACGATTACTATCAAGGATGGCGAATATAACATTCCGTTGTGGAGAATGAAGGAAGTCATCACGGACGCTGTCTTCACTTCTGAAACAATCAGCCCAGATGGTGACGGTGTTAACGACACTGTTACAGGTCAATTTACATTAGCAGAGCCTGCAAAAGTTTCAGTTTACATTGCGAACGCCGCAGGCGCCCATATGAAAAATGTTGTTACCGAGCAGTCATTCCAGGCGGGAACTCATACTTTTGCTTGGGATGGAACTGACTTTATGGGAGGCAAAGCGGTTAACGGAAACTATTATATTAAAGTAATGGTGATTGAAGGAACGAGTGCAGGCTATATCTCTTTTACAGACTCAGTGCGGTTTGAAGGCGGCTATGAGTTTAAAGCACTCCAGCCTGAAAAACGTGTCAGGGTGATTGCAGAAACAGCAAAGCTTTCTGTGTATCCAATGGACCAGGGCTATACTGCTGTAAAAGGTGATACCTTCCCGCTAATGACTGAAACAATCGAGAATGGAAAGTATCAGGTACTTGTAAAGGAAGGTGTGTCAGGAACAATAAATGTAAGCGATGTTGAGCTTGTTGTCGAAGCAGCGCCACCGGCAGTTCCAAACACTGCAGAATACACTGTGGTGAGTGGTGACACACTTTGGAAAATTGCAGCCAAGTTCAACACGACAATTTCTGAAATTGTTACTCTGAACAACCTTGATCCAAATAAATACTTGTATGTTGGTCAAAAGCTAAAAGTACCGGCGACTGTTTCTCCTGAACCAGCAGCACAGCTTGTTATCCATACGGTTCAATCAGGTGATACTCTCTGGAAGATTGCCCAAAAGTATGGCACAACAATTGACGCCATCGTAAAAGCGAACAATCTTGACCCAGCTATGTACCTGTATATCGGCCAAAAGCTTACGATTCCATCTTCAACTTCAACAACTCCGGAACCGCCGGCTGTCCAGCCTGTCATCCACACAGTTGTGAGCGGTGACACGCTTTGGAAAATCAGTGTCAAATATGGCACGACAATTGATGCAATCGTAAAAGCGAATAATCTCGACCCGGCCAAGTACTTGTATATTGGTCAAAAGCTTACGATTCCAAGCTAGTTCAGAGCCTGCTCCTCATTTAGGAGCAGGTTTTTTTACATCCAAAAGTGTACCTTTACCTAACAGTGCTATATAATTGAAGTTATAATATTCAGAAATCTCTCGTTTAGAGGAGGGAAATGATTGATTGAATTCAAGGATATTGTGACTCCTGTCGACTGCGAGGTCACGGTTGAAACAACATTGCGAGACGCGCTTGAAATTTTTAAAAAGAAGAAGTGGAATCTGCTGCCGGTGACAGATGCAGAACAAAATTTGCAGGGGGTTTTTACCCGGAGCGGACTTTATCAGATGGTTCTAGATGGCGGTCCGCTGGATGCACCAATCCAGCCATACATAAAAAAGCAAGCAAGGTCAATCCGGATTGATACCCCTTACCGGGAAATCGAGCAAATTGTAAAAACGAGTAAGGTTGGCACAGGAGTGGTGCTGGATGAGCAAAACAAGGTCATCGGTTTACTGACCAAGACAGACATGGTGGGCGCTCTCTTGAAATCTGCGAATACTCTCAAGGATCAGCTGGAAACAATCCTGCAGCACTCCAATATCGGGGTACTCATGACTGACGGCGGGATGCAGGTAGTTTATGCAAATGAAGCTTTTGCCAAAATCAGCGGCCGGTCTATTGATTCAATAATGTCCAGGGCGCTTGACGAGATTTTTCCAGGCTTGCTGAATGAAGGTAATACGCCTCATCATTATGAAAAATTCAAATCGATTCTTCATATCTCTTCCTATGAAACTGTAAATCATGAAGAAGGAAAAATTCTGTTGTTCCAGGATATTTCCGAATTTGAAAAAATGGCAGAAGAACTGGAGACTGTCAAAAAGCTGAAGCTGACAATCGAGACGACGCTCGAGAATGCGTATGATGGAATCCTGATGACCGATGAAAAGAACATGATCACAATGGTCAGCCCCCCGCTGCTCGAACTGTTTAACCTAGTAAAAACAGAAGTGTTGTATAAACCAGTTGATCAAGTACTTCCGCAACTGAAGCTTGGCAATGTATTTAGTTCGGAAATGGCGGAAGTCAGCGATTTTCACGAAATGAAAGGAATAAGATATATTGTCCATCGAATTCCAATCAAGAAGGATGGCAAGGTAATCGGAGCGATTGGAAAAGTGATGTTCCGCCAGTTGAATGAGGTCAGCGAGCTGTTCAAGAGACTTCAAAAAGCGGAAAACAAGGCAAGCTTTTACCATCAGCAGCTGCAGAAATCAGAGTCCGCAAGATTTACGTGGGATCATATATTAAGCAAAGATTCTTATATGGAAAAATTAAAGAAAAGTGCCGCCAAAGCAGCGAAAGGAAGATCCACAGTACTGGTCAGAGGAGAAAGCGGGACAGGGAAGGAATTGTTCGCGCATGCCATCCATAACAGCAGTGCCAGGAGCGATGGCAAGTTTGTTGTCGTCAATTGTGCCGCTATCCCAGAGGACCTGCTCGAATCAGAGTTTTTCGGATATGAAGAGGGTGCCTTCACAGGGGCAAAGCAACGCGGTAAGATCGGCAAGTTTGACCTGGCGAATGGTGGTACGCTTTTTCTCGATGAAATCGGTGATATGTCACTCTCCCTCCAGGCGAAACTGCTGAGAGTCCTGCAGGAGCGAGAGTTTTACAGAGTGGGCGGAAATGTCCGGGTGAAGGTCGATGTCCGTATTATCGCGGCGACGAACCGCAATCTGGAAGAGATGGTAAAGCAGGGAGAGTTCAGGGAGGACCTATACTATCGCCTGAATGTCATATCGTTGAATATTCCGCCCTTGAGGAATCGCGTGCAAGATGTCGAGTATTTGATCACTGGCTTAATGAGGGAATTGAACTCGATGTTGGGAACGAGCATCACGGGTATCTCATCACAGGCAATGACCGCACTCCTACGCTACGGGTGGCCAGGCAATGTGCGGGAACTGAGGAATGTCCTTGAGCGGGCAATGACCTTTGCCGAGCATGGGAAAATTCAGGCTGAGGACCTGCCAGACTATCTAATATCGCAACTATCCAGGCCGGTTACCGAACAAATTAGTCTTGCCGAGGATGCCGAGCTAGGAGCCATCAAAAAAGCTCTTTCCCAGACGAACGGAAACAAGGCTAAGGCAGCAAGACTGCTGGGCATTAGCCGATCAGGCCTTTATGAAAAAATAAAGAAATACCAGCTGAGCGTTTAGGTTCGAACTGGAAAAAACACGTGGTTTTTTCCAGTTCGCCAATAAATCCTGAAAATCGCCAATAAAATCAAATTATCGCCAATAAAATTAGAATATCGCCAATAAAATTAGAATATCGCCAATAAAATTAGAATATCGCCAATAAACTTGTGAACTCCGCCAATAAAAAAATTAATGTTGTGTATCGCACTCAACAAGATTAGAATATCCTCAATAAAATCAGAACATCAATCAATAAAGTTGCAAAATCCACTAATAAAACTAGATATGAGCCAATTTCCTTTCAACAGGTTGTTTGTCTGGAACTTAAATGAGTAGTCGCCATCAAAGTGTCCAAACAAGGTGTCCAATTTCCGGACACTTCAATAAACACCATCAATGACTCTTACTTGATTTTACTGCATTTATTATTTTTGGAAAATTGGCATAATTATTGCATATAAAAATATGAATGCGTTTTCAAATTTAATCAGGGGGGAAGCTCAGTATGGATATTGGCTCATATTTAGCGCAAAATGCCAGGAAAACACCAGAGAAGCTTGCAATAGAATGTGAAGGCAGGAGCTTTACGTACCAGCAATTTAATGAAGAAGTGAACAAGCTGGCCCATGGACTGCTCAGCCTGGGAATTAGTAAAGGCGAGAGAATTGCTTTGATGATGAAGAACTCTGATCAGTTTGTATTTGCTTTTTTTGCAGGTGCTAAAATCGGTGCGGTGATTGTGCCGGTGAATTTCCGCCTGACAGCATCCGAGGTCCATTACATACTCGAACAGTCCGGCACTGTGTTGGTGATTTGCGATGATGAGTTCGAGGATATCATTACTTCAGCACGAGAAGGAACAAATGCAGCGCATGTCATCACTACTGGAACCCCTAAAGCAGTAGGACATCATTCATTCAATAATGTCCTTTCCGAAAATGTGAATGATCCGCAAATTGATGTAGGCGATGATGATGATCTGGAAATCTTGTATACATCCGGGACGACTGGCAGGCCAAAGGGGGCCTTGTTTGATCATAAACGAGTGTTCAATGTCGGGCTGACGATGATGATCAGCATGGGGATCAACCAGGAGGAAAGAATCCTCCATATCGCCCCGCTATTCCATTCGGCACAGCTAAATCTGTTCCTGGTTTCGGGCGTAGTCCTTGGGGCCACTCATATCATCCATCGGGACTTTCATCCGGTTACGACGCTTCAAGCGATCCAACAGCATAAAATCACCCACTTCTTTGGAGTTCCGGCGATGTACAACTTTATGCTGCAGGTGCCGAATGCATCTGATTACGACCTTACTTCAATTAAAAGATGCGGCTATGGCGCTGCACCAATGGCTCCGGAACTCGTCCGTAAGAGCATGGAGCTTTTCAAGACTGACCAATTTTACAATCTATGCGGCCTGACCGAGGCTGGTCCTGGCGGCATTCTGCTCGGTCCAGAAGGGCACAGGCACCACCTTGGAAAGGGAGGAAAAGCCGCGTTCCTGACAGAAGCGAGAGTGGTGGATGAAGAAGGTAAGGATATTAAGCCTGGTGCAGTCGGTGAGTTCATCATCAAAGGCGAGTCTATTATGAAAGAATACTATAAAAAGCCTGAAGAAACGGCTAAAACAATCAAGGACGGCTGGCTGTATACCGGTGACCTGGCTACGGTCGATGAAAACAGATATATCACACTGGTCGATCGGAAAAAAGACATGATCATTTCCGGCGGGGAAAATGTGTATTCAATTGAAGTAGAAGAGGTTCTTTATGAACACCCTGCCGTACTGGAAGCAGCAATCATCGGTCTGCCGGATGAAGTCTGGGGAGAAGCCGTCTGCGCAGTCATCGTACCAAAGCAGGATGCAATTGTTGATGAGCAGGAGCTTAAGAGTTTTTGCCGCCAAAAACTTGCAGGATACAAAGTTCCGAGAAAGATATTTATCGAAGAGGCATTGCCAAGGAATGCTTCAGGTAAAATACTGAAATACCAACTTCGCCAGAAACTGAATGAAGTGAAGCTTTAATAGTTTGAGAGAAAAGGGGAGATACAAAAATGAAACACCCTTATTTAACGGATGACCATGAAATTTTCCGAAGGTCACTTAGGAAGTTTTTAGAGAAAGAAGCATATCCTTTCTATGACCAGTGGGAGGAAGAGCGGATGATACCGCGATCCTTCTGGGAGAAAATGGGCGAGCAGGGTTATCTTTGCCCGGACATTGATGAAGAGTATGGCGGCAGCGAGGTCGACTGGGGATTTGCCGTTGTCATCAACGAAGAGCTCGAGCGGGTTGGATCAGGCCTGGTTGGCGTAGGACTGCATAATGACATTGTGGTTCCTTATATAACGGCTTACGGGACTGAGGAGCAGAAAAAACGCTGGCTCCCAAAATGTGCGACAGGTGAAATCATTACTGCAATTGCGATGACAGAGCCTGGGACGGGTTCTGACCTGGCGAACATACAGACAACGGCAATCCTTGATGATGACCACTATATTTTAAATGGGCAAAAAACATTCATCACGAACGGCATCCAATCTGATTTGATTGTCGTAGCCTGCAAAACCGATCCAAAAGCGAACCCGAAGCATAAAGGTGTAAGCCTCCTTGTCGTTGAGCGGGATACACCAGGATTTTCACGTGGAAGAAAGCTGAATAAGGTGGGGCTTCACTGTCAGGATACTGCAGAGCTTATATTTGAAGATTGCCGTGTACCTAAAGAGAATTTGCTTGGAGAAGAAGGTAAGGGATTCCTTTACTTAATGGAAAAGCTCCAGCAGGAACGCCTCCTTGTTGCGATTGCCGCACAGACAGCGTCCGAGGTCATGCTGAAGCAGACAATCGAGTATGTAAAAAGCCGTGAAGCCTTTGGCAAGCCGGTCAGCAAGTTTCAGAATACGCAATTCAAGATTGTCGAGATGGCAACAGAAATTGAAATGGGCAGAGCTTTCCTCGATCAGCTGATTGCTGAGCATATCGAAGGCAAGGAAGTTGTCACAAAAGTATCGATGGCCAAGTGGAAGCTCACGGACAGCGCGAAGAGAATCGCCGGGGAATGTATGCAGCTCCATGGAGGATATGGATACATGGAAGAATACGAGATTGCGAGAAGATTCCGTGATATCCCAGTTGCCAGCATTTATGCCGGAACAAACGAAATCATGAAAACCATCATTGCTAAAAACTTGGGATTGTAGACATAGATTTGATTAACAGAAAGGAAGATGAAACATGCGTGAAGTTGTAATCGTGGAGGCTGTCAGGACTCCTGTGGGCAGAAGAAAAGGTTTATTGAAGGATATCAGGCCGGATGAGTTGGCTGCGAGGGTTCTGAAAGAGGTTGTGCAGCGCGCTGGTATCGATGCAGGACTTGTTGAAGATGTCATCCTCGGATGTGTGACACAATCAGGTGAACAAGCCGGGGATATTGCCAGGGTAGCTGCTTTGACAGCCGGCTTCCCGATTGAAGTACCGGGAACGACTATTGACCGTCAATGCGGGTCAAGCCAGCAGGCTGTCCATTTTGCTGCCCAGGCAATTCTGGCGGGGGACATGGATGTCGTCATTGCCGGGGGCGTTGAGAATATGACTCGTGTTCCAATGGGTTCTAATTACCAGGAAGCCAAACCTTTTAGTCCTAAATTAAGAGAACAACACGAGATGATTCATCAAGGACTATCTGCAGAACGGATCGCGGAGAAATACGGTTTTACCCGTCAGGAGCTTGATGAATTTTCTGCCGAAAGCCATCGCCGTGCTCTGAAGGCACAGGCGGAAGGTTATTTCAAAAAAGAAATCATTCCGCTGGAGGTCACCCTCGAAAATGGTGAAACCACTTTATTGACGGAGGATTCAGGCCCGCGCGAAGGAACGACAGCTGAAGTGTTGGCCGGATTGAAAACGGTCTTTAAAGAGGATGGTGTCATCCATGCCGGGAATGCGAGCCAGATCAGTGATGGAGCCGGTGTCCTGCTTTTGATGAACCGTGAAAAAGCCGAGGAGTTGGGCTTGAAACCGCGATTCAAGGTTCACACCAGGGTTGTAGTTGGTTCGGATCCGACACTAATGCTGACAGGACCGATTCCGGCAACGGAAAAAGTTCTAAAAAAAGCCGGTCTGAAACTGGAGGATATTGATGTCTTCGAGGTGAACGAAGCATTCGCACCTGTGCCGATGGCATGGCTGAAGGAAACGGGAGCTGACCCTGCAAAACTCAATCCGAATGGCGGTGCAATTGCACTTGGCCACCCTCTTGGAGCGAGCGGCGCCCGACTGATGATTTCGATGATGAGTGAACTGGAGCGAACCGGCGGCCGCTATGGTCTGCAGACGATGTGCGAAGGGCACGGCATGGCAAATGCAACCATTATTGAACGTCTGGATTAAAAGATTGATCACCCATGGGACTACTATATACAACAACTCAGTAAAGCATAAACTCGACATTTAATAGGAGGAATGCAAATGAGCACGACGATCGGCAAGATTTTTGACCTGACGGTAATGAAATTCCCGAACAAGGAAGCCCTCTATGATGTGCGCAAAAATGTCCGCTTTACCTATAGTGAATGGAATGATGAAGTGAACAGGCTTGCCAATGCGCTCCTTGCTGAAGGAGTGAAGAAAGGCGACAGAGTTTCTACGTTCACTTTCAATACGGAGGAATTGGGTACTTCGTTTTTCGCCTGTGCGAAGATCGGAGCGGTTTTCAATCCAATCAATTTCCGGCTGATGGGAGAGGAGGTTGCTTTTATTCTGAGCGATGCCGAGCCGAAGGTTGTTCTTTTTGAAAAGGCGGTGGAGCCAGTCATTGCAGCCATTGAAAAGCGATTCCCGCATATCGCTTTCTGGTACATCGATGGAGATACACCAGAATACGCCCAAAGCTACCATGAAAAAGTGGAAGCTGCGGAAACCCGGCCTGTTGAGATCGAGGTAGACGAAAACGACCTGTGTGCAATCATGTACACAAGCGGGACAACCGGCAGGCCAAAAGGTGTTATGCACAAGCACCGCAATATGGTCGAGCAGAGCTTGATCGTTGTTGGTTCAACCAAACTGGGTGCGAATGATGTTGGCCTCGTAACCGCGCCAATGTTCCACTGTGCCGAGCTCCATTGTGCATTCCTCCCGAGAATCCATGTGGGCGGCAGCAATGTAATCCTGCATCAATTCGCTCCAAAGAAAGTGTTAGAGCTGATTGATTCGGAAAAAATCACGAAGTTCTTCGCGGCACCAACGATGTGGAATATGCTTTTGCAGGAGAATCTATCAGATTATAATATCGAAAGCTTGAAACTGGGACTATATGGTGCAGCCCCTATGGCGCCTTCACTTGTCCATGCCTGCCATGACAAGCTGGGCATCAAGCTAGTCCAGGCGTATGGAATGACGGAAATGGGCCCTGCTATCACCTTCCTGTCTGAGGATGACCAGCTGACAAAAGCGGGAGCTGCAGGGCAGGCTTGCCTTAACCATGAGATCAGGATTGTCAAGCCGAACGAGGATGGACCTTCCAATCCGGACGATATCCTGCCTCCTGGCGAGAGTGGTGAGATTATCGTCCAGGGTCCATGCATGATGTCAGGCTACTTCAATCGTGAAGAGGCTTCTGAAAAAGCGATGTATAAAGGCTGGTACCATTCAGGCGATATTGGCTACCTGGATGAAGAGGGTTATCTCTGGGTGAAAGACAGGGTGGATGACATGATTATCAGCGGCGGCGAAAACATTTATCCTCGTGAGGTAGAAGATGTTCTTCATGCCCACGAAGGTGTGCTTGATGTTGCGATTGTCGGTCAGCCGGATGACCGCTGGGGCGAAAGTGTGACGGCTTTTGTTGTGAAAAAAGATCCACAAGTAACAGAAGAGGAATTGGATGAATGGTGCAAAAACAGCGACAGCCTGGCAAATTACAAACGCCCGCGTAAATACCTCTTTGTGGATGCACTCCCTAGGAATGCGAGCGGCAAGATCCAGAAATTCGTGCTGCGTAAGCAAATGGAAGAGTTGTTTTCAAAAGGGCAGCCGACGTAATGGAAAGGGCTTTTTATCATGTTAGACGGTATTAGAATAGTAGACTTCACAAATTACATTCCCGGTCCTTTTGCGACGCTGAGGCTGGCTGAACTCGGGGCTGAGGTTATCAAAGTCGAAGCGCCCGAGGGAGACCCGGCAAGGGATACAGGGGAAGGATATGTATTCAATGCTCATAACCGCGGCAAGAAGAGTATTGTCATCAATCTGAAACAGACAGAAGGAAAGATGCTGGCTCTTGACTTACTGGCCAGGGCGGATGTAGTTGTTGAGAGCTTCAGACCAGGAGTCATGGATAAGCTGGGCCTGGGTTATGAAGCGGTAAAAAAGGTCAATCCTGGAATCGTCTATTGTTCGGTGACGGGATACGGCAGGAATGGGGATATGAGCAACCTGGGCAGCCATGACCTGAATTACATGAGCTTGAGTGGGGCTTTGGCTCAGATGAAGGACAGTTCAGGGAGACCGGTTCATCCAACCCATACGTTTTCAGATTATATAGGCGGCATGGCGGCTAGTGAGCGAATCCTGGCCGCACTTGTAGCCCGAGGGAAGACAGGGGAGGGCAGCTATCACTGCATTTCTCTTGCTGACAGTATGGCATCATTGATGGCAAACCATGTCCTGATTGAAAAGGCAACAGGCTATCCTAATGGCGTTTCCGTTCTGAACGGTAACGTCATTGGATACGGGCTGTACGAAACGAAGGACGGCCGCTATGTCAGTCTTGGGGCACTGGAGCCAAAGTTCTGGCACACCTTTTGCCAGGCTGTCGGCAGGGAGGATTGGCTGTCAGAGCATTACTCCAAGCCGGAAAACTCAAATCCTGTCTACATCGAGCTTGTTGATCTGTTTAAAAGCAAGACGCTCTCACAGTGGGCCGATTTCGGCATGAAGGTCGACTGCTGCCTCACACCAGTACTTGAGGCGGGAGAACTGGCCCACTACCCATACTGGAGAGAAAAGAATTTTGTAATGCCAGAAGGCCAAATCAAAATGCATGGAGATTTGCCATCATATGAGTGGGCAGCTCCGCCGAAAAAGGGAGAACAGGCAGAAGAAATTTTAAAAGATTGGCTTAGTCTTAAAAGCAGCAAAAACTAGATTTGAAAAGTGAAAGGGGAAATGTCGGTATGATGAATGTTCCATTGACAGTAGGATCGCTATTGGAGAGAGCAGAAAAGTTTTTCCCGAAAAAGCAGGTGGTGTCTCGGACACTATCAGGTATTCACCGCTTCACTTACAAGGAGATTGGCGAACGGACCCGCAGGCTTGCAAGCGCGCTTGAAAAGCTTGGTGTGGAAAAAGGTGACCGGGTCGGCACATTCGCCTGGAATCACCATCGCCATCTTGAGGTCTACTTCGCCGCTCCAGGGATGGGGGCTGTGCTCCATACCATCAATATCCGCCTGTCACCTGAACATGTCTCTTACATTATCAATCACGCAGAAGATAAGGTGTTGCTGGTCGATGAGGACCTGGTGCCGCTAATTGAGCGCAGCAAGGATCAATTTAAAACGGTAGAGGCATACATCATCATGACCGACAAAGACGAACTGCCAGAAACAACATTGGAGCCAGTCTATTCTTATGAGGAACTTCTTCGGGAGGCTAGTCCGGAATTTGAATTCGTAAAAGATATCGATGAAAATGATCCAGCAGGGATGTGCTATACATCGGCAACCACCGGAAATCCTAAGGGCGTTGTTTACTCCCACAGAGGCATCGTCCTCCACAGCTACGCATTTGGATTGGCAGATACTGCTGCGTTATCCGAAACGGATGTTGTCCTGCCGGTGGTGCCAATGTTCCATGCGAATGCCTGGGGTATGCCATTCGCTGCGACTTGGTTCGGATCGACTCAGGTGCTTCCTGGACCACTTTTCACTCCCAAGCTGCTTGCTGATCTTATTGAGCAAGAAAAAGTCACCTTTACCGCAGGAGTGCCGACAATTTGGCTTGGCTTGCTGAATGAGCTTGAAAAAGGAAGCTATGATACATCTTCACTAAGATCGATTGTATGTGGCGGTTCTGCAGCGCCGCGTGGCATGATCAAAGCATTCGAAACAAAATATAAGATTCCATTCCTGCACGCATACGGAATGACAGAGACCACTCCGCTGGCAACTGTGTCACGCCTGAAGAGCTACCAGGTCGGCTTGGACGAAGATGAAATATTAGACATCCGCTCCAAGCAAGGTCTCCTTGTCCCAGGCCTTGAAATGAAGGTCGTCGGAGGAAATGGCGAAGTCAAGTGGGATGGCGAGGAAATGGGAGAATTATTGCTGCGCGGACCGTGGATTGCTGACGAATATTACAAGGATGAGCGTTCGGCAGAAGCATTCCGCGATGGCTGGCTTTACACTGGCGATGTCGCCACGGTGGATGAAGAAGGCGTCATCAAGCTGGTCGATCGTACGAAGGATTTGATCAAGAGCGGCGGCGAGTGGATTTCATCGGTCGATCTTGAGAATGCCCTGATGGCTCACGAAGCTGTATTTGAGGCGAGTGTCGTTGCGGTTCCTCACCAGCAGTGGCAGGAACGGCCGGTTGCATGCGTCGTACTGAAGGAACAATATAGAGGCAAGGTCGACAAGCAGGAAATACTGGAATTTATCGCCCCGCAGTTCGCCAAATGGTGGCTGCCGGACGATGTTATATTCATGGAGGAAATTCCAAAGACCTCGGTCGGCAAATTCCTGAAACGCGCACTAAGAGACCAGTTGAAAGATCATTTGGTGCAGAACTCTTAATAGAAAAAATATATTTAGAGCAGTATCGTCTTAATTAAGCGATGCTGCTTTTTTAGTTTTAGAATAAATAGTGATGCTAAAAATAAAATTTAGTAACCCAAACGCATAATAAAATATTATCTTTCAATTCAAAAAAATCATCAAAAGAGGTATTATAGTAAATATAAAATTCGTAAGCCGAAATAAACAAGTTCGTTTCAACGGGGGTCTCATCTTCATGAGTATATTTTCATTTGTAAAACCATATCGCATTCCGATTGCGGCTGCGCTGAGCTTGATGCTCGTCGAACTGGCGGTTGAACTTGTACAGCCGCTGCTGATGGCTAAGATCATCGATGAAGGAATTGTCGCCAGGGACCTGGATACTGTCATCAAATTAGGCGGAATAATGCTCGGGATTTCATTCCTTGCATTTGCTTCCGGAATCACTAATTCATTTATCGCTGCCCATGCAGGCCAAAGCTTTGGCTATGATTTGCGCGAGAAGCTGTTCGACAAGGTACAGGCCTTTTCATTCACGAACTTCAGTAGCTTTCCATCATCTTCTTTGATCACAAGGATCACCAATGATGTAACACAGCTGCAAAATACATTCTTTATGAGCCTGAGGATTGCGATGCGCGCTCCACTGTTGGTCATCGGGGGAATCATTATGGCTATGCTCGTCAATGTGAAATTGTCGCTTGCATTTGTCATCATTATTCCGCCTCTTTTGATTTTCCTGATATGGATCATGACCAAGGCTGCAGGCTTATTTAAAAGTGTACAAAAACGCCTCGACAAAGTGAACGGTGTCATGAGGGAAAATCTTGTCGGCATGAGGCTGATCAAGGCTTTTGCCAGAGGTGGCTATGAAGGAACAAGATTTGAAAATGCGAACAATAACCTTAAGGATAAAACTGTGTTCGCTTTAAGGGTTACCGAGGTAACGATACCTGTCCTGCTGCTTTTCATGAACCTGAGTGTGATTGCTGTCCTTTGGTTTGGAAAAATAGAAGTTCAGACTGGAGGCGTCTCGGTTGGTGAAGTGGTTGCGATTGTCAATTATGCAGCCAGAATCACCACTGCTTTTTCGATGTTTTCATGGATTATCATGGTCTTTTCCCGTGCCAGAGCATCTGCTGAACGTGTAACCGATGTTCTGAATGAGAAAATCGACCTGGAAGATACAATTGAAAGCAGTAAGGAGTATGGGATTAGCAAAGGTGAAATTGAATTTGACAAGGTTTCATTTCAGTTTCCGAATACCAATATCCCAATACTTCAGAATCTATCCTTCTCCATTGCAGCCGGCGAAACAGTGGCAGTATTGGGGGCTACTGGTGCCGGGAAGACATCAATGTTCCAGCTTATTCCCAGGTTATATGATGTAACGAGTGGGGAAATCCGAATCGACGGCCGGAGAATCAAAGATTTTAAACTTAAAAGTCTTAGAGAAGGGATTGGCTATGTCCCCCAGGAGGCTATGCTGTTCACTGGTTCCATCAAGGAAAATCTGGCATGGGGCAAAAAGAATGCCACCGATGAAGAAATGGTTAAGGCCGCTTCGGATGCCCAAATCCACGACACGATTGAAAAACTTCCTGATCGATATGATACTCTTCTCGGGCAAAAAGGCGTCAATCTGTCGGGCGGACAGAAACAGAGACTATCCATTGCACGGGCTTTAATCAAAAATCCGAGAATCTTGTTGCTCGATGACAGTACAAGTGCGCTTGATTTAAAAACAGAAGCAAGGCTGCTTGATTCGATAAGCCAATACAAATGCACAACAGTCATAATTACCCAAAAGATCAGCACAGCTAAGGAAGCCGATAAAATCCTGTTGCTTGAAGATGGCTCCTTAATTGGATCTGGAGACCATGAGTATCTGCTGAAGCATTCTTCCCTTTATCAGGCTATTTACGAGTCCCAATTCGGGGAGGTGAAGGCAGAATGTTAAAAAAGCAGAGCAAGACTGAGCAAAAGAGTAATTCCGCAAAGGGAATTGCGCCGACGGTTAAAAGGATTTGGTCATACCTTGCAGAACAAAGGAGCCTGCTGATCCTTGTCCTATTGATGGTAGTGGCAAGTTCATCCCTGGGCCTATTGGGACCATTCCTGATTGGTTGGGGAATTGATGAGTATTTTGCGACAGAGTCCACTGATGGATTCATTTATCTGTTAGTTGGTCTTGGCGTTGTGTATGGGCTGCACTCTTTAACCTTATGGTTCCAGAGCTACTGGATGATCGGGATTGCCCAGAAGACTGTTTATACAATGAGGAAACAGCTTTTCACACACTTCCATAAGCTTTCGATTGATTTCTTCAACAAACGGCAGCATGGTGAATTGATGAGCAGGGTAACCAATGATATTGAGAATGTCAGCGCAACGCTGAATTCATCCGTCATCCAAATTTTTTCAAGCGTGCTTACACTGGTGGGAACCCTTGCTGTCATGATCTGGCTGAGCCCGTTGCTCACACTTGTCACGATGATCATTGTGCCGCTGATGTTCATGGGGATGAAGTGGATTACGAGCCGGACAGGGAGGCTGTACAAAGAACAGCAGCGCCGGCTTGGCGAAATGAATGGGTATATTGAAGAAACGATTTCTGGCCAGAAGATCATTAAATCCTTCTCGCAGGAACCGAAAGTTATTGAAGAATTCCGCATTAAAAATAAGAAGTTGAAAGAGTCCGGTTATTGGGCCCAGACTTTTACGGGGTTTATCCCGAAATTGATGAATATGCTAAATAACCTCAGCTTCACCATAGTGGCGGCAGTTGGCGGCTACTTTGCTATTAATGGTTACGTATCAATTGGGACAATCGTCATTTTTACTGAGTACTCCAGGCAGTTTACAAGACCTTTGAATGACCTATCGAACCAGTTTAATACATTACTTTCTGCAGTAGCAGGAGCTGACAGGGTTTTTGATATCATCGATACAGAAGAAGAGGCGGTCGATGAGAAAGAAGCTGGCCCCCTTCAGAATATCAATGGAAAGGTCGAGTTCAAGGATGTATCTTTTTCATATGAAAAAGGCGGAGATACCGTATCTGATTTGAATTTCAATGCTCAACCAGGCCAGAGTGTTGCATTGGTTGGACCGACAGGGGCCGGCAAGTCCACGATTATCAACTTGGTTTCACGCTTTTATGAACCGGATAAAGGTAAGATTTTAATTGATGGTGTTGACAGCAAAAAAATTACCCGTGAAAGCCTGCGGACACAAATGGGGTTTGTCCTTCAGGACTCATTCCTTTTCCAGGGAAGCATAAGGGAAAATATCCGCTACGGCAGGCTGGACGCGACTGATGAGGAAGTAGAGCATGCTGCAAAGGCAGCGAATGCCCATACCTTTATCCAACGCTTGCCAGAAGGCTATGATACCGTGTTGAGCCAGGATGATGCTGGCATCAGCCAGGGACAAAAGCAACTCTTGTCCATCGCAAGGGCAATCCTGGCTGATCCGTCAATCTTGATTCTCGATGAAGCAACGAGCAGTATTGATACGATCACAGAGCTTAAAATCCAGGAAGCCCTCCAGCATTTGCTGAAGGGAAGAACAAGCTTCATCATCGCCCACCGGTTGAATACGATTAAAAGCGCAGACCAGATTATCGTCATTGAAGATGGTCAGATCATTGAAAAGGGCAGCCATGACGGATTGCTGGAGCAAAAAGGGTTTTACCATAGTCTTTACACGAGCCAGCTGGAAAAAAAGATGTTAATGAATTATTAGGGAGCCTTATGGCTTTCTTTTTTTTATGTGCTATAGCATTTCATTGCACATGATGTGCCTTTTTAGGCGGACAACGCTTGTCAGAGCTGACCGAGGCGCTTGCGATTTTCTTTTAAATATGACAAATTTCCCGGGCAATAGAGGATTCATGAAAAGTTTGTCGTATTCCTAATACGAGAAAGCTATCTAGTATGACAGCATCAATCCGGCTTTATCCAAACCCTCTTCGAATGGAGAAATTGAAATGCTTGCCGAGAAACTTCTTTTAAACGTCCTTATCATCCTGCTGCCAATCTTTATTCATAGTGTCCTTTTTGATAATAAAAGCGTCGGGAAGTCTCCTTACTTGTGCGGGGTGCTCCAAAGTATTGCTGTGTTTCTGTCTCTCATGTTTTCATTTGAGGAAGGCGGTTTGTACTGGGATCTTCGCTACGTACCAATGGTGCTTGCCTTTTTATATGGAGGCCCGATAGCGGGTGTTATGGTCCTGGTCTCCTACCTGGCAACAAGGACATTTATGGGCGGGGATCTTCTGCTCGGATATGCGAGTGGTTTTCTGGCAGCGCTAATTCCATTCTTGTTTATTAAGAAATTTTGGACCTTCGATGCAAAAAAGAGAATTAGGACAACTGTCCTTGTAGGGTTATGGCCTTCACTTTCAATGCTGCTGATTCTCGTGGCCAATATTTTCATTAATAACGCAACAGCTGAAGACACAAATCAAATTATGTTGAATGTAGCAATTTTTGGGACAATCCAGGTTTTTGCCGTATGGGTCGCAGCGATTCTGAATGAGTCCTTGATTGAGAAGGATTTAATGAGAAAAGAGATCCTGCGCGCTGAAAAACTGAATACACTGGGTGAACTAGCTGCATCCATTGCGCACGAAATCCGGAACCCTTTAACAGTGGTAAAAGGATTCTTGCAGATGATGCATAAGCAAGAAAAAGGGGATAATTATTACTATTTGAGTCTCGTCCTGACTGAACTCGGCAGGGCAGAATCCATCATTAATGATTATCTGAATTTCGCCAAGCCTCAATTTGAAAAATTGGAAGGTGCCGAGCTGGCAGAAATCATTACGGAAGTCACATTGCTTTTAGAGGCGTTTGCTGCTAAGGAAGGAGTCCAGGTGAATGTCCAGTTGGAGTGGGGAATATATGTAAAAACAGACAGGAATCAGTTGAAACAAGCACTTGTGAATATTATAAAAAACGGGATCGAGGCTACAGATGAGGGCGGGGAAGTCAACATCAGTCAGGTTTCGGCCGGGAATGAATCATATATTGTGATTTCAGATACGGGAAAGGGAATGGATAGTGCGCAAATCGCCAGACTTGGTACAATATTTTACACAACCAAAAATAAAGGTACGGGACTTGGAACATCGGTTTCAATCAAGATCATTGAGGCTATGGGCGGTTCGATTTCGTACAAGAGTGAAATAGGAGTCGGGACAGAAGTGACTATAATCCTGCCGACATACAAGCAGAAGCCATCTGATTATACTGAACAAACCCAAATGAATAATGCAATCTAAAATATTAGCGCATTAGAAAAAGCGAACCGGAATCCGGTTCGCTTTTAAGTAACTTGCTACTCCACAAGATGTATAAAAAATCATCCATTATAAACTTTGCCGCGGTACAATTTCCACTTGACCATTTTTAAACCTAAACGACACAAGCCCTACCTCTCTTGTATCCTTACGGCTCCGAAGCCGATCCAGTGTGAATAAGTTGATACCTAAAAATAAAAGCAGAACGCCATTAATTGTTTACATAATTATTGTTGTGATTCAAGTTACTTCTTTTTGGCGAAGCTTTATCATTATATGATATTTTCCAGCAGCTGTCAATCGTTTTTACAAAAAGTTGAAATGCTTATTGTTTACGCAGATTTTCCAGGGCCATTTTAACGAGCTCGCGAACCATATTTCCACCGAGTCTGCCTCCAACTCGACCTGCTTCTCGCGTTGAAAGATCTCCGTTATACCCCTTGTTCAACGGGACACCAATCTCTCTGGCCGTTTCGTATTTAGCGTCCTCCGATTTCATTGTTCCCGCTACCTGCGCCTTCAAGTCATCCAACGCCATTCTAGCTTCTGGTACAAGTAATTTATTCCTTCTTGCCATCAGAATCCCTCCGTATTGTAAAAAAATCAGGTCCAATTAGGAATAGTATTTGATTTATTTATGTAAATTATTTAGGCCTTCACTAATGAATAATGGTTTGCAGCATTTAAGATAAGGGTAATATTAATAGCGTTTATTTATCACCAAACTTATCAACAGGCGAAAACATTATTTTTCGAGTACTCCACAGACTTATGCACATTATCCACAGAAATCACTTAAAAAAGAGAGCGTAATAAAAATCTAATAATAATAAGCAATTTGAAAAGTTATTAACAATATCCACACTGTTGTTGATAACTGATAATCATAATATTTTTTGAACAATTAGTGAAACTCATTGTATAAGTTGGATTGTGAGCATATACTTAAAATATCAAAAGTTAGTGAAATTTTTCACAATGTATTCCGAGGCTAACTGTTGATATCTCCCCCTTCCCTATAAAAGAGAAAGCGGAATCCTGAATGGGTTCCGCTTTCTCTTTTTATCATATGTTATTTTCGGTGTTTTTTTGCACGTCCATCTGCAGCCCTTGATCGAGCCAGCGCTTCAAGATCAGCTTGATCGGCAAGCTCACGGTTGAATTCAACATCGATTCCATCTGACTTCATATTCTTTGGAACCTGAGGAAGTGAAGCTTTATTTCGGTCACGTGTTTTATGTCCATGAGAACGACCCATTCGAAAAAACCCCTTTCAGGATAAAAGTACGGAAAAATAATCATTTCCGTACTTTTATATTTAGCAATAAAGGGTTGCTTAATGCTGATTATCTCTTTCCATTTGTATATCCTGCTGCTCTGTCGGCTTTTTTGAATTCATGACTGTATGTAACTTCCTGCATGCTTGATAAAGTGCTTTTAGTCTTATCTCGTTTCTTTTTGTCCATTGGTTATCCATCCTTTCAAAATGATTTACTTTACCAGTATTTCCTTGTTGAAAGAATTTAACAGCATTACTTATCGAAAATTTCTTTGAGTGCATTTTCCAGTTCAGAATACTTAAATGTAAAACCTGCATGAATCAGTTTTTCTGGTATTGCATGCTGCCCTTCCAGTACAAGAATGCTCATTTCGCCCAGCAGTATTTTTAGCGCAAATGAAGGCACTGGCATCCAATGAGGGCGATTAAGAACTTTGGATAAAGTTTCTCCGAACTGCTCAATCGTAACAGGGGAGGGTGCCGTGAAATTAACAGGACCATTCACATTGGTATTCTCGATGACGAAAATAATCCCACGTACAACATCCTCTATATGGATCCATGAAAGCCATTGTTTACCCGAGCCAATCTTTCCTCCAACAAAAAACTTATAAGGGAGGACCATTCGAGGTAAAGCACCTGCGTTTTTATCAAGGATGACACCAAAACGGCAAAGTACAGGTCGAACTCCCTTGTCTTGAACCTCGAAGGCTGAAGCTTCCCATTGATGTACTGTGTCGGCGAGGAAGTCACTGCCCTTACTAGATTGTTCCGTAAATTCCTTGCTTAATGAGGTGCCATAATAGCCTACGGCACTGGCATTGACTAAAACAGAAGGCTTTGTGGGAAGTTCTTCAATAATCCTTTTTACCTCGGATGTTGCCTGCAGCCGGCTATCAATAATTTTCTGTTTATACTCTTCCGTCCATCTGCCATTAATTGTCGCACCTGCAAGATTGACAATTGCATCAATGCCCTCAAGCTCCTTTTCAGGCATATCTCCAGGATTGAGCCATTGAACATACTTGGGGTTGTTGCTGGGAGAGTCATTTGAATTCCGAGTTAATATATACACTTGGTGGCCCGCCTGTATTAAATGACTGCTTAACGCTTGGCCGACAAGTCCAGTGCCTCCGGTAATCGCTATTTTCATCAAGATCCTCCTCATAAGTATCCTCTTGTTACTATAGTACTTCTTTTAAAATGATAAACCTCCTTTGAATGTGTTAAAGTTTCATTAGAGGTGAAAATCACATGCCAGTGATTACAAAGATTTCTGTACAAAAACATAATAAGGAACGATACAGCATTTTTACCGACATTGGCAGAGGGGAAGAGTATGCCTTCAGCGTTGATGAAGATGTATTGATCAAGCACAACTTGAAAAAAGGGATGGAGCTTGATGACTTTTCCGTAACAGAGATGCTTTTTCAAGATGATATCCGCAAAGCCTATAATACGGCGATCAATTATTTAGCTCACCGCATGAGGTCTGAAGCAGAAGTGCGTGACCACCTGACGAAAAAAGAAATCGCTGATCCAGTCATAAAAGAAGCAATTCATAAATTACATGAGTTCAAGTTCCTGAATGACGAGGAGTTTGCAAATGCATTTGTCCGGACTCAACTGAATACGACTGACAAGGGAGCAGGGGTCATTAAAATGGAATTAAAGAATAAAGGGGTATCTGCAGAGCTTATTTCAAAAGCAATAGAAGAAGTTTCTTTCGGTGAACAGTTGGAAAAAGCAATTAAGCTTAGTGAAAAATATGCGCAAAAAAATAACAAGGATTCGTCAAAGATCCTTAAACAGAAAATTGAACAGATGCTGCAGCGTAAAGGATATTCCTTTGCACTTATCCGAGCGGCTCTGGATGAAACACAGGTAGAAAAAGAAGAAGACGATGAAATGGATGCATTAAGAGTCCAAGGAGAGAAGCTTCACAACAAATACAGTAAACTGCCTAAACGTGAATACAGGCAGAAGCTGAAAATGGCGTTGTACCGTAAAGGGTTTCCGATGGAAATGATTGATGAATTCATTTCTGAAAAAGAGAATGAGGAATAAAAAAATCATGACAATGTCATGATTTTTTGGATTCTATAACAATATCGTCTTTTTCAAGATTTCCGATGATGATTTCCGCCACTTCAGCGGGGGAGCGAAGTCTTGATGGGTCAGAAACATGGTCGCTTTCTTCCCAGAAAGGAGTGTTCATTCCTCCCATATAAGCAGCAACAAAGCGAATTCCCGTTCCTTCATATTCCTTTTGCAAACTTTCTGTGAATCCTCTTACTGCGAACTTGCTGGAGCAGTAGACCGCCTCATTCTTTTTCCCGCGCAGGCCTGCGGTCGAAACGATGTTAACGATCAGACCATCATTATTCAACTCCAGGTAAGGGAGGATGGCTTTCGTCATCTGGATCGTCCCGAAGACGTTAGTCTGGAACATTTCCTCGATTTCATTGTCGGAGACCTCTGAGAATGGACCGAAATGACCGAGACCTGCATTGTTGACGAGTCCGTAAATCTCATATTTTTTGCTGATCAATAATGCTTTTTCTTTGATATCCTCCAGATTGCGGAGATCAAGAACAAGGTCTGTTGCACTTCCACCTGTTTGTTCGATCTGGTTTTGTACGTTTTTTAAATTATCTTCAGTTCTTCCTGTTAGGATCAAATGGTAACCTTGCTTGGCCAAAAGAAGCGCTAGCTCCTTCCCAAGGCCGGTACCGGCACCAGTCACAATGATTGCTTTCATGATAGCCTCCTTAAGATAACATGCTATAATTTAGTTATATCTTAAATGCTTGATTGTTAATAGTAGATTGCTTCAAGATGGCTGAAACAAGTAATGGAAGAATCTCAAAAATGAAAATGATCCAGGAGTGAATATAAATGGGCAGAGAAAAAAGATACAGCGAGTTATCTGAATATGAATTAAATCAGGAAATTGCCAGTCTCCGTGACAAGGCTAGAAAAGCCGAGCAGATGGGGATGGTCAGTGAGCTTGCCGTATATGAAAGAAAAATCGCCATGGCCAAATCATACATGTTGAATCCTGATGATTTCAAGCCGGGAGAAATTTATGGGATTGATGGGGACCCAGGAACCTATTTCAAAATTGATTATATGAATGGAGTATTCGCCTGGGGCGAGCGTCTTAATGGTGACGGAAGAGAAGAGGCATTGCCAATTTCCCTTTTAATGAAATTGGAGCAAAACCAGATTTAAATATCTGGTTTTGCCCGAAGGATCAATTCTTATTGATAAACGAAACTTCTACTTAGTGGTCTTTTATGACCGCTGAAGTGTCATCCTCACGGTGTGATGAGGCGTACATGCGTTCTTGCGGGTGAGTATTGATGGTGCCATCGGCTCTTTTTGAAGCGTATTCCGCTTTTGCCCGGGGCTCGCCCTCAAACTTATTGTTGTTCTGGTTTGGGAAGTTGGTTACTTTATTTCGCATATTGGCCTCCCTGAAGGGTAAAATTACGTGTATGCCAAAAAAGCTGCACGCATTTATAGTATTTGATAAATACAAACATTCATAACTACATTAAAAATTGGCAAAGGATGATCACGATTGCAAGAAACTCATGAGAAGCTAGCAAGCCTGCTGCAGGAAAAAAACAATGGCATCACATATGAACAGGCATTGACTTGGGTGGAGCTTTTATGGGGGGACTTTGAGTCAACCTACGCAAAAGCGGGACATGAATATATGGGCAGCGAAATGACCGAAAAAGTGGTCCGCCAATGGATTGAAAATTACGGCGGACAGCTTCATGAATTTGTTGCCAGGAATCCGAAGTATAAGCATTTATTAGGTCAGGACTAAGGTCAAACCCATTAATGTAAAAATCTCCGCATTGGCGGGGATTTTTTGTGTGAAGTTTCGGCCAAAAAATGTGTTAGTTGTTAAAAGCGTAAATATGAGCCCGGTTAGAAGGAGAACATGGAAAACCGGTAACATAATTGACAGAAAAGTGCCCGGTTAGAAGT
>NZ_BASE01000121.1 GCF_000813125.1 Mesobacillus selenatarsenatis SF-1 | reverse complement strand
AAGTTTGGAGTAAAAGCAGGAAAAGTTGTCCAAAGTAGGTGCAACTTCAGACAGGTTTAGAGGAAAAGAACGAAAAGTTGTCCGAAGGAGGTGCAACTTCAGACAGGTTTAGAGGGAAAGATCGAAAAGTTGTCCGAAGGAGGTGCAACTTCAGACAGGTTTAGCGGAAAAGAACGAAAAGTTGTCCGAAGGAGGTGCAACTTTAGACAGGTTTAGAGGAAAAGAACGAAAAGTTGTCCGAAGTAGGTGCAACTTTAGACAGGTTTAGAGGAAAAGAACGAAAAGTTGTCCGAACCAGGATCAACTTCAGACAAGTATACAAAAAAATCAAAAGCTGTCCAAAAAATGACCAATAACCTACAGCATCCTATTCAGAAAGCTCACGAAATCAATACGCACACCTTTTAAAAGTATTTTATTTAATAAACCAACCTAAATTGTTATAAGACATACAAGGAAACCGAATGTCAATCATAAAATATAAAACAACTAAACTTTCTAAAATATTATTCGGAAAATTGTATACAAAAATAGGCTCCTGGCAACAATAGGTGTACGGAGGTGGAGAATTTGGGTTCGCTTTTAGCTAAAAATCAAATTGGGGAAAACTGTGTGATTTGCGAACAGATGAAAAGTGCTGGCATACACCTGTATACTTCTTTTATATGCACAGACTGTGAGAGCATCATGATCAAGACAGATACGAGTGATCCTAAATATAAATATTACGTAGAAAAGCTAAGGAAAGTAACGAAACCTGGCATTTACAGTTAAAAGCTCATTTTGGGCTTTTATTTTTTTTGCTAAAAAACAGTGTTAGAATAGATAGGTGTGAATTTATATATATAGGTGAGACTATGGATCAATCCAAAACACCCTTGTACTCTCAATTGGTTAGGCATATAAACGAAAACCCTCTATCGTTTCATGTACCAGGTCACAAAAATGGGGCATTTTTTCCCGAAGAAGGACAAGCCTTTTTTAATCAAATTTTAAAATTGGATGCAACAGAAATAACGGGATTGGATGACCTTCATTCACCAGAGGGAGTTATTTTTGAAGCTGAAGAATTACTTAGGGATTTATATAAAACGGATAAAAGCTTTTTTTTAATAAATGGATCAACTGTCGGGAACCTCGCAATGATTATGGCTGCGATTAATGAAGATGATCTGGTGCTTGTCCAGCGCAATTCACATAAATCCATCATGAATGCTATAAGACTCGCAAAAGCTAAGCCTGTATTTATAAGTCCTGAATTCAATGGAGAATATGGAGTAGCTGCAGGGTTAAGTATTGAAGGAGTTAAATCTGCAATCAGTCAGTATCCGAATGCAAAGGCACTTATCCTAACGTATCCTAATTATTATGGGCTGACATATGATCTTAAAACCATTATAGATTTAGCTCATGAGCATGGCATTCCAGTATTGGTGGATGAGGCTCATGGAGTCCATTTTATCGCAGGGAATTATTTTCCGGCTTCTGCTGTTGAACTTGGGGCCGATATTGTCGTACAGTCTGCGCATAAGACATTGCCAGCAATGACAATGGGAGCTTTCCTTCATTATCAGACGAATCGTGTAGCACTCAGCAATCTTAAATTCTATTTGCAAGCTCTGCAGTCAAGCAGTCCTTCGTATCCATTGATGGCTTCCCTTGATTTGGCACGCCTTTATCTTGGTACTTATAGCAAGGACGATATATCATATCTCAAGGAGGAAATAGAGAAGTTTAAAAAACACCTGCAGACATTAGAAGCTATTCGTATTTTGCAGCTTGATGACCCATTGAAGTTAACCATCCAGTCAAAGGGTGCCTGGTCTGGTTTCGAGCTGCAATCAAAACTCGAATTCAAAGGGATCTTCACGGAGCTTGCAGACCCTTATAATGTTTTGCTCGTTCTTCCTTTATTGAAGGATGGCATGAAGCATCGCTTACAAGAAGCAGCTGAAAAGATTGCCGAGGTTGTAAGTGCTATGCCTGATCGAAAAAATAGACCTGAATCAAAGGTCGTACATAAAACCATTTCAACTTTAGAAGTCAGTTACAAAGAGATGGAACTGCAACAGACAGAATATATCCTGCTGAAGGATGCTACAGGCAGAGTAAGTGCCGAGCAAATCATTCCTTACCCGCCGGGAATACCGCTTTGTCTACCGGGGGAAGTTGTGACAGAAGATGATATTGAAACAATCGCTTTTTTAAGAGATAAAAAAGCGAAAATCCAGGGCGGAGAATATTTGCATGCTGGTAAAATAAAAGTGTTTAAGAGGTGGAGGCTTTAAAATTGGAAAAAGGAATATTTATTACGATAGAAGGTCCGGATGGTTCTGGAAAGACGACAATCCTTCAAATGCTAGCTCAAAATCTTGAAAGAGAAGGATACGCAGTGGTGGCCACACGTGAGCCTGGAGGGATTGAGATTGCCGAACAAATCAGGCAAGTTATCCTTGATCCGGAAAATACAGCGATGGACCCACGTACGGAAGCACTTTTATACGCCGCGGCGAGAAGGCAGCATCTTTCTGAAAAGGTGAAGCCTGCTTTAAAGGCAGGGAAAGTCGTTTTATGTGACCGTTTTGTTGATAGTTCACTTGCCTACCAGGGACATGCTCGTGGCCTGGGTATTGATGAGGTCTACTCAATCAACGAATTTGCGATTGAAAATATGATGCCAGCGATGACTCTGTACTTTGATGTTGCGCCGGAGATAGGGCTGGAAAGGATCGGTAAAAATAAGGGACGCGAGGTCAATCGATTGGACATGGAGAAGCTGGAATTTCACCAAAAGGTGAGAGAAGGCTATATGATTATTGCCGAGAGATTCCCTGACAGGATTGCCAAAATCGATGCTTCAAAGGAATTAGAAGCAGTTTATAAACAAGCTGAAGCTAAAATTAAAGAGCTATTGAATAGTTAATATCCAGAACAACAAGCCTTGGTTTCGACAGGCTTGTTTTTTACATGGGGAATTTTTTTAGTTTGCGAATAAGAAGATGGTTTTTGTGAATAAACCATCCCGTAAGTTTTCGAAATAAGGTTATTTTCACGAATAGAGCACTAGAAATTGCGTATAAAACCACTCGATATACAGTTAAGTGAAATTTAACTGGAAGGCAATGGAATTTTACGTTTATATCATGTCTTGTCACATGAATCCTGTTATAATAAACATACAAATGTAACGGAATGAAATAAACACTTTTTCGTCTGGGTTGTTGCTTTTTTGAACCAAATTGCATTTTGGTCCCGATAGCGGCACGCCTGCGAATTAACCTAGGGGGATAATGAATGAAGTTAATTTTAGCTGTGGTCCAGGACCAGGATAGCAACCGTCTGTCCAATGCATTAGTAGATCATAATTTCCGCGCAACAAAGATGGCTAGTACTGGGGGATTCCTGAAGTCAGGAAACACCACTTTTATCATAGGAACTGAAGACATCAGGGTAGAAAAGGCATTGGAGGTCATCAGGGATAACTGTAAATCTCGTGACCAGCTTGTAGCACCTGTTTCGCCGATGGGAGGGAATGCGGATTCATATGTTCCATACCCGGTTGAAGTCGAGGTTGGCGGAGCGACTGTATTCGTATTGCCTGTTGAGCAGTTTCATCAATTTTAACGGGAAGTACCCGGAGGTTTAGCAAGAGATGAAGATTAATCAGGATATGCGCCTTAACATAGATAAAGTTCGCCAGGATCAAAAGCAACAGCCTGGGGGCGGAATTAAGTTCAATGAACTTGTACAGAAACAGGAACATAAAATGCAGTTTGGACAGCTGCAGCAATTAATGAAGGAAGTCGAGTCTGCTGGTGAGAGGCTTGCCCGGTCGAGGACGTTCAAGGACCTGGCCAAGTTCAAGACACTGGTTAAGCAATTCGTAAAAGAAACAGTCAACTTTGGAATGGAGCTAAAGCACTCGCATAGCTGGAACCAATATGGCGAAGGCAGGTCGCTGAAGCTTGTAGAAACAATTGATGAAAAGCTCGTGGAGTTGACAGAAGAGTTGATGGTTAATAAAGATGGACAGATTGATATTCTCGGTAAAATCGGGGAAATCAAAGGACTGTTGATCAATTTATATACGTAAGTGAGTGATACCATTGGCAAAGACGTGGGACGAGTTGGAGAGACTTCAGCCGAATGTTTTGAAAATGATTAAAAACAGCATCCAGAAAAATCGAATAGCCCATGCTTATTTATTTGAAGGAATGAGGGGTACTGGCAAAAAGGAGATTAGTATTCTTCTTGCCAAGAGCATCAATTGCCAGTCTCCCGTTGATGGCTATAAGCCTTGTGAAAGTTGCTTGAACTGCAAAAGGATCAACCATGGCAACCATCCGGATATCCATCTTGTCGAGCCGGATGGCCTTTCAATCAAGAAAGGACAGATCCAGCTGCTGCAGGAGGAGTTTTCGAAAACAGGTGTAGAGTCAAAGAATAAGCTTTACAGTATTGTGCATGCCGATCGGATGACGACAAATGCGGCGAACAGTCTGCTGAAATTCCTTGAGGAACCTCATGCGGGAACTGTTGCCGTATTGATCACCGAGCAAGCCCAGCAAATGCTGCCGACGATTTTATCGAGATGCCAATTGATCAATTTCACCCCGTTATCTCCTGGGAATATGGCAGAACAACTGATAGCCAATGGGATACAACCGCAAATGGCACCGCTATTGGCACAGCTAACCAATAATTTGGAAGAAGCTTTAGAGATAAGTAATGATGATTGGTTTGCACAAGCACAAAAAATAGTGTTAAAATTATATGAAGTGCTGAAAAAGAATTCGCTTGAAGCTATGGTCGCGCTTCAAGAGAACTGGTTTATGCACTTTAAAGAGAAAGAACAAATCGATCGTGGTTTGGATTTATTACTTCTTATTTTTAAGGATTTATTATACATTCAGCTTGGCAAGAAAGACCAGGTTGTTTATCTAAACGAAAGCTCACGTTTAGAACAGTTTGCACTACAGACATCCGGACGGCGTCTTACCGAACAAATGGCAGCCATTCTGGAGGCGAAGAGGAAGCTGCATGCCAATATGAATCCCCAGCTGCTAATGGAAGAGCTGGTGTTAAAATTGCAGGAGGGATCTACACTTGTATGATGTAGTAGGTGTCCGCTTCAAGAAAGCGGGGAAGATTTATTATTTTGATCCCGGCGATCTCTCAATTCAAAAGGACGAATTCGTCATTGTCGAAACTGTAAGGGGCGTTGAGTACGGAAGAGTGGTTACTCCCCGTAAGCAGGTCGGCGAGAAGGATGTTGTCCTGCCTCTGAAAAAGGTAGTCAGAATTGCAGATCAGAAGGATCGCCTTATTGTCGAGGAGAACAAAACAGCTGCAAAGGAAGCGTACGATGTTTGCAGTGATAAAGTGAATGAACATCAGCTTGATATGAAGCTTGTTGATGTTGAATATACATTTGACCGCAATAAAGTCATTTTCTACTTCACGGCTGATGGCCGCGTCGATTTCCGGGAATTGGTCAAGGACTTGGCCTCGATTTTTCGGACAAGGATTGAACTGCGCCAAATTGGTGTCAGGGATGAAGCGAAAATGCTTGGCGGGATAGGACCATGCGGCAGAATGCTTTGCTGTTCAACGTTCCTAGGGGACTTTGATCCAGTTTCAATCAAGATGGCCAAGGATCAAAACCTCTCGCTTAACCCAACAAAAATTTCCGGCCTTTGCGGCAGGCTCATGTGCTGTTTGAAATATGAGAACGACGAATATGAATCAGCGAAAGAGCAGCTGCCTGACCTGGGTGAAATGATTGTTACACCTGATGGTACTGGTAAGGTTGTCGGGTTGAACATCCTGGAGAGAGTCATGAAAGTCGATATACCTGGCCAGGAACGTGTGCTGGAATATACACTTGAGGAAATACAGGAAGCAGGAGCTGTATCGTTACAATCATCCACAGATTAATGAGGTGGAACAGGTGGATAAAAAAGATATCTTTGACTCAGTAAGTAATATGGAATCGCAGATTGGTGATTTATACCGTCAGCTTGGTGAGTTAAAACAGCATTTGGCAGAAGTTCTGGAAGAGAATAATGCATTAAAGCTGGAAAATGAGCATATAAGACGCCGTCTGGATCAAACCATAGGTAAAAAAGATCCAACCATTAAGAAAAGCGATAAGGAAAACAGCAATCAGGCCCAGGGTGATAAAAACGTAGTCGACATCGGTGAAGGCTACGATAACCTTGCCCGTCTGTACCAGGAAGGCTTCCATATCTGCAACCTGCATTTCGGAAGTCCGCGCAAAGAGGATTGTCTGTTCTGTCTATCCTTTCTTAATAAAAAATAATTGGCAGCCTTCCTTAATTAGGGAAGGCTATTTTTATAATGCTCTTTTCGTAAACTTATCAGTATTTACATACTATTTACACCTACTCGATTGGACGCATCTTCGAAAAGAGCTCACTAAGAATGCTGATAACTATATATGATCGAAAAGGAACAACCAATGTGAAAACACCCTTTTATAATTAAAAATTCACAGGGTCATAACCATTGAACATATGTGTATGGAGGAAATAACTATAATGGTTAACTTACGGGAAGATGAACGATTGGATTATTTATTAGCAGAGGATTTAAGGATCATCCAGAGCCCTAATGTATTTTCATTTTCGCTGGATGCTGTCCTGCTTGCGAGGTTTGTCTGGGTGCCGATCCAAAAAGGCAGGATTGTCGACCTTTGCAGCGGCAATGGTGTGATTCCATTATTTTTAAGCGCGAGGACAAAGGGTAGTATTACGGGTGTGGAAATTCAGGAGCGGTTATACGATATGGCTGTCCGCAGTATTGATTATAATAATCTTGAAGATCGATTACATATGATTCATGGTGATCTAAAGGATGCGCCCAAAGAGCTTGGCTACGAGAAGTATGATGTCGTAACATGCAATCCTCCTTACTTTCCTACACAATCGAAGGAAGAAATTAATCTGAATGAACATTTGGCGATTGCGCGCCACGAGATACTCTGTACACTTGAGGATGCAATTAAATCATCGAGCCAGCTTGTAAAGCAGGGCGGGAAGGTTGCCTTTGTCCACCGTCCAGGCAGGTTAATCGATATCATCGAGATGATGAGAAAATACCGCCTTGAGCCTAAGCGAATCCAGTTTGTATATCCAAAGGCCGGGAAGGAAGCGAATACGCTTTTGGTAGAGGCGATTAAGGATGGAAGCCCTGACCTGAAAATTCTTGAGCCATTGACGGTGTATGATGAAAATAATGAGTATACCCCAATTATTAAAGAGATGTTATATGGAAGCAAATAAGCGCATAGAAACGGGTGATATACATGCAACAGCAGAAAAGCTTTGAACGGGAGCATGAAAAAGGCATTCTTTATCTTGTGCCAACTCCTATTGGAAACCTTGAGGACATGACATTCAGGGCGATCAGGATCATGAAGGAAGCTGATGTGATTGCGGCGGAGGATACGAGGAACACGAAAAAGCTATGTAATTATTTTGAGATTGAAACGCACGTTACCAGCTATCATGAACATAATAAGGAAAGCAGCGGACATAAATTGATTGAAAAGATCAAGGAGGGAGCAAAAGTCGCGCTTGTCAGCGATGCCGGAATGCCAACCATTTCTGATCCAGGTACAGAACTGGTGGCCGAAGCAATCGCCGAAGGATTGACTGTTGTACCGCTTCCGGGGGCGAATGCTGCCTTGACTGCCTTGATTGCTTCTGGCATACTTCCTCAGCCATTCTATTATTATGGATTCCTCCAGAGAGGAAAAAAGGATAAGAAGAAGGAACTTGAGCTGCTGGCGAAGCAAACTGCAACGATTGTCCTTTATGAATCTCCCCACCGTTTGAAGGAAACGCTATCGGTGATGCTTGATGGTCTCGGTGACCGCAAAATCGTCCTTTGCCGTGAACTGACGAAGAAATATGAGGAGTTCCTAAGGGGATCGATTTCTGAAGCATTGGCATGGGCAGAGGCAGAAGAAGTCCGCGGGGAATTTGTATTAATCATCGAGGGAGCTTCACCGGATTCCATAGCCGAAGAAGAGAACCAATGGTGGGAAAAATTAAGCCTGGAAGAGCATGTCGGACATTATATTTCCAATGAACAAATGAATTCTAAGGATGCAATCAAGCAAACAGCCAAAGATAGAGGCTTGCAAAAGCGGGAGGTATACCAGGCGTATCATATTAAAGAATAATGCGGAAACAGAACATATAAAAAAGGCCGTGGAATTTTCCACGGCCTTGGGTATTAGATTTATGCTTTTACAGGTTCGAAGCTTCCCTGGATTTCTTTAAGAAGCTGTTCAGCACCTTCACGGCTAAGGATCAGTTTGCCGCCAGCCAATGTGATGTTGTTATCAGAAACTTCACCAGTGACATGGCAAGTCATGTTTGGCTTGTACTTCTTAAGGATGATGCGATCATCATCAACATAAATTTCCAAAGCATCCTTCTCTGCGATGCCAAGAGTCCTTCTAAGTTCGATTGGAATTACCACACGGCCAAGCTCATCAACTTTACGTACGATACCAGTAGATTTCATAATTATTTGATCTCCTCTCATTTTCCCATCTATTAAGTTCGTCATTTTTCGACATTTTTCTCTTATTGGTTTTATAATACCAGCGATTCCAATAACCGTCAATTATTTTATTTTTCTTCTATTAACAAATTTTAACACAATGTGAAAACCTCTTCGTATCAAGGGTTTTGAATAGGAAAGACAAGAGAGGATAAGGAATGGTGCAGTTTTTTCGAATTGAGAATAGAAGGAAAACATTATTCGTGGAATAGTAAATGGTGCATTATTCGACAAATTTCTACAAAGTCAATCGACAAAATGTCACAAATTCGACAAACTCTTGATAGCATGTACATTATTTTGTAAACAGGTATATTCTCTTAATGGATTTGGTTATGATTTTATTATGTGATGATCCATCTTTTACTTTAAGTCTCTGTTAAAGCCCAATGTTGTTTTAAAGCCATGTTGATTGTAGTGGAAGGCGCGTAGACTCCTGCGGAATGATCAAGTCATGGGGAGACCCCGCAGGCGCATTAAGCGCCGAGGAGGATCCCCGACTGCCCGCGGAAAGCGAAGCGCCTGGAACGAAAATAATCAGCCGATTTTAACAGAGCCTACTTTAAAAATCGGTTATTAAGCTCCTGCCAAAAAATAAGGCGGGGCTTTTTTTATAAAGTTATATAAGGGCATAGTTCACAATAAATCTCCACTGACAATATTCGTAAAATATATAGGGAGAATGTCCGTAGTGGAAGATTTTTTTTATAAATAATTATGTTTTTCCTAATTGAGTAAAATGAGATTGTCGAAACCTTTAATAATGGGTCTTTGATTTACATTAAAGTGTTATGAATCCAAAGGCATTAGCTGGTATAATAACTACTATTAGAATGAACTAGCAGTTTTAGTTAAGGAGGATCTTCATGGAAGAGAAACTGAAAACCTTTTATCTTACAACCCCGATTTATTATCCAAGCGGCAATTTACATATTGGCCATGCTTATACGACAGTAGCTGGTGATGCAATGGCTCGCTATAAGAGACTGCGCGGCTATGATGTCATGTATTTAACAGGCACGGATGAGCACGGTCAAAAAATCCAGCGTAATGCTGAGGCAAAGGGCATCACTCCGCAGCAATATGTAGATGAAATCGTCGAAGGCATCCAGGAGCTTTGGGGCAAGCTGGATATTTCCTACAATGATTTTATCCGGACGACCCAAGATCGCCACAAGCAGATTGTCGAAAAGATTTTTGCCCAGCTTCTTGAACAGGGTGATATCTATCTTGACCAATATGAGGGCTGGTACTGTACTCCATGTGAATCATTCTACACAGACAGACAGCTTGAAGATGGCAACTGCCCGGATTGCGGCCGTCCTGTTGAAAAAGTTAAAGAAGAGTCATACTTCTTCAAAATGAGTAAATACGCAGACAGGCTGTTGAAATATTATGAAGAGAATCCTGACTTCATCCAGCCCGAATCTCGTAAAAATGAAATGATCAATAACTTCATTAAGCCTGGACTTGAGGACCTGGCTGTATCTCGGACAACATTTGATTGGGGTGTGAAGGTTCCTGGTGATCCGAAGCACGTCATTTATGTATGGATCGATGCATTGTCGAACTATATCACGGCTCTTGGCTATGGAACGGATGATGATTCCAAGTACTTGAATTACTGGCCTGCGGATGTCCATCTTGTCGGTAAAGAAATCGTCCGCTTCCATACAATTTATTGGCCAATCATGCTGATGGCCCTTGACCTTCCGCTTCCTAAAAAGGTTTTCGCCCATGGCTGGCTTTTGATGAAGGACGGAAAAATGTCGAAATCCAAGGGGAACGTAGTCGATCCAGTTACACTGATTGACCGTTATGGTCTTGATGCGCTTCGCTACTACCTGCTCCGAGAAGTTCCATTTGGTTCTGATGGTGTATTCACTCCTGAAGGATTTGTTGAAAGGATTAACTTTGACCTTGCGAATGACCTTGGAAACCTGTTGAACAGAACAGTAGCGATGATCAATAAGTATTTTGATGGAGAAATCCCTGCTTACAATGGTTCCGAAGGGGAATTTGATAAGCAGCTGCTTGAAGTGAACAAGGAAACAGTTCAGAAGTATGAAGAAGCAATGGAGAAAATGGAGTTTTCCGTGGCCCTTACTTCTGTGTGGCAATTGATCAGCCGCTGCAATAAGTTCATCGATGAAACACAGCCTTGGGTGCTGGCGAAGGATGAAGAAAAGAAAGCGGCCCTCGCGGATGTGATGGTCCACCTTGCTGAATCATTGAGAAGAGTCGCTGTCCTATTGAAGCCATTCCTGACAAGAACTCCTGATAAAATCTTTGCTCAGCTGAATATTGGTTCTGAAGCCCTGCAAACATGGGAAAGTCTCGAGGAATTTGGTCAGATTTCTGCTGGTACAAAGGTTGTTCAAGGAGAGCCAATCTTCCCACGCCTTGAATTGAAGGAAGAAGTTGAGTTCATTAAGGAAAAAATGCAGGGATCTGCCCCGGCGGCACCTGTGGAGGAAGAACAGCCTGAAATTCAGGATGAAATCACGATTGATGACTTCATGAAGGTTGAGCTTCGTGTAGCGAAAGTCATCCATGCAGAACCAGTCAAAAAGGCTGATAAGCTTCTGAAGCTTCAATTGGATCTTGGCTATGAAAAGCGCCAGGTTGTTTCTGGCATCGCGAAGTACTATAAACCGGAAGATCTTGTCGGCAAAAAGGTGATTTGCGTGACGAACCTCAAGCCGGTCAAACTCCGCGGGGAGCTTTCCGAGGGAATGATCCTTGCAGGGGAAAAAGACGGTGTCATGTCACTGGCAACAGTTGACGATGCACTTTCTGTCGGCGCTAAAGTTAAATAAATTCAAACTGAAAACCTGGAAATGTTTCATGTGTAACATTTTCAGGTTTTTTGTGTTAAAAAAGCAATTTTTTTTAAAGAGTGATTTATGATAGTAAGAGAGTTAGATAGCAAGCACTCCCGACACTTGTCGGGTTTTTATGAAAACAGTTTCAAAAATTTGACCTTTACAATGAAAAAAAGTTATGATATCGACACATCTTTATCACAATAATAAGAACATCGCAGTAATTCTATTCAACCTTTTGTCAGGTCCGATTAGAATAAAACTGCAGGGTAATGCTGCAAAGGAGTTTTGACATGCTTTTTGATACACACGTGCACTTAAACGCAGAACAATTCAACGAAGATCTCCAGGAGGTCATTGAACGCGCAATTGCTGAAGGTGTTACAAATATGGTGGTTGTCGGGTTCGATGAAATAACGATAAAAAAAGCACTAGAGCTTGCCGAAAGCTATGACTTTCTTTATGCGAGTGTAGGGTGGCATCCAGTCGATGCAATTGATATGACCCAGGATCACCTGGATTGGCTGAAAGAATTGGCAGGCCATCCGAAGGTCGTGGCACTTGGGGAAATGGGCCTTGATTATTACTGGGACAAGTCACCTAAGGACATCCAGAAAGAGGTCTTCCGCAAACAAATCAGGCTGGCAAAAGAAGTGAATCTTCCTATCATCATACATAATCGTGACGCAACAGCAGACATAGTGGAAATTTTAAAGGAAGAGAACGCCCAGGAAGTAGGCGGGATCATGCACTGTTTCAGCGGCAGCGTGGAAACAGCACTTGAATGCATTGAAATGAACTTCTTAATTTCGCTTGGCGGTCCTGTTACTTTTAAAAATGCAAAAAAACCAAAGGAAGTAGCAGAGGCAATCCCGTTAGACCGTCTTCTAGTCGAAACTGACTGCCCATACTTGACGCCGCATCCATATCGCGGAAAAAGAAATGAGCCAGCCTATGTAAAATTGGTAGCACAACAAGTTGCAGAACTGAAAGGGTTAACTCTTGAGGAAGTGGCAGAAGAAACAGCCAAGAATGCAAAAAAATTATTCGGCATAAAGTGATAAGGAATGTTGTCGATTTTTCAACAAGGTTGTCCAAACTTTTTATGTTTCTTAAAAGTTCTACATGTCTCTCTTACGACATAGGATAACCGTGTCGATAACTCTTGCTTTTCTTTTTATGGAGCATCTTGCATAATAGGGACTACGCTTGGCAAGGGTGTCTGGGTTGACAAGTCGGCAACAATATCTTTATAATCACTCCGAGAAGAGGAGGCGTTTTTCATCGTGATTAATAGTATGAAAAACCTGTTTTCCAAGACTTTGAGTAAGAAGAAACTAGTGATTTTTTCTGCTAGTTTCCTAGTTTTTGCCGCTGCTCTTGGGTTCTTCATGTATGAAGGGACCAAAAACACAGTCGCATTGACGCTGAATGGCGAAGAAAGAGTCATTAAAACACACGCAAATACTATCCAAGATATATTTAATGATCTCAATATTTCATTGCGCTCAGAGGATTATTTATCGCTGGCGGCAAACACGGAGGTTAAAAACAACCTATCAATCGTGTGGAAGCCGGCAAGACAGGTAGAGCTAATACAAGATCAGGAAAAGAAAACGTATTGGACAGCAGCCGATACTGTAGAGGAATTCCTGAAAGAACAGAATATCGCTATAAATGAACACGACAAGTTAAACCAAAACCCAGACGCTAAATTAAAGCAAGATATGAAGATTGCCATTCAAAGAGCTTTCCCGCTCAAGGTTGTGGTAGGCGGAAAAGAGCAAGATGTTTGGTCGACTTCGACTACGGTCGCTGACTTTTTATCACAGCAAGGAATCACACTGAACGAAATGGACCGTGTTGAGCCTGCATTAAAGCAGAACGTCACTAAAGATGCCGTGATTAATGTCATTCGAGTTGAAAAAGTCACCGATGTAGTGGAAGAACCAATTAGCTATGCAGTCATTACGAAAAATGACAGCAAACTGGAAAAAGGGAAACAGAAAGTCGTAACAGAAGGCCAGGAAGGCTTGCTTTCAAAGGAATATGAAGTAATCCTCGAAAATGGCAAAGAAGTATCAAGAAAACTGATCAATGAAAAGAAATTGAAAGAAAAACAGGATAAAGTCGTGGCAATGGGAACGAAGGTCATAGTAGCTCAAGTATCACGTGGCTCTAGTGAACCTGCAGGGAAGGAATTTTATGTTTCTTCCACAGCGTATACCGCTAACTGTAACGGCTGCTCCGGCTACACGGCTACAGGAATCAATCTGAGGGCAAACCCTAACATCAAGGTCATTGCAGTAGATCCAAGAGTTATTCCTTTAGGAACAAAAGTATATGTTGAAGGATATGGCTATGCAATAGCTGCCGATAAAGGATCAGCTATCAAAGGCAATAAGATCGATGTCTTTTTCGCGTCAAAAGCGGATGCATACCGCTGGGGCCGAAAGAAAGTCAAAATCAAAATCCTAAATTAATTCATGGATGCAGGGGAACCTTCCTCTGCATTTTTGTTTTTTCATTTTACGTTTAAGGTATAATAAGAAAAGCGTAATGGCTTAAAAATCTTTACACCTATATAGACGATTATATTTCAAAAATGTTTCATTTATTTCAAAGAAAATTTTTTTCTTTTTAAATTTGCTTAAGCTTTTTGATTAAAGAAAAGAATTTTAACCATCACACTTCGAGAAATGTCCAGCTCCAGCGCCTAGCCCCTCGAGTCGCTTGTCTAGCTGCGGCTCCTAACTCCTCGAGACGCTTCGGTCCTGCCAATGAAGTCAAAGAACGACTTCACTGTCAGGCCCTCCAGCGCTTGTCGGAGTTGGGCAGTCCCCTACGCTTTTCAAGTTCGGTCCGCCCAATGAAGTCAAAGAACGACTTCACCGGTCGGCCCTCCGTGGCACACGATGTGCTAGACCCGCCAGCCACAGGACGTGGCGTTTTAAGGCGGGCAGCGCTTGTCGGGGCTGATCAAGGCGCTTGCGCTTTCAATTGGAGGAACCATGAAGTTAAAAGAAATCATTGTAGTTGAGGGTAAGGATGATACGACGGCGATTAAGCGTGCTGTTGATGCGGATACAATTGAAACGAATGGGTCGGCGATTAATGCGGATACGATTGAACGGATTCGGAATGCCCACGAAAAGCGGGGAGTCATTGTTTTTACCGACCCTGATTTTCCAGGTGAAAAAATCCGTAAAATTATTTCAGAGCATGTTGCAGGCTGCAAGCATGCTTTTATCCCAAAGGAGCTGGCCAAACCTAAATCCGGGAGGGGCCTTGGTGTGGAACATGCATCTCCCGAGGTGATCCGTGAAGCGCTGAAGGATGCTCAGGTAATGGACGCAGAGGCGGTTGAGGAGATTACCCAGGAAGACTTGATTGTAGCAGGTCTGATCGGCGGCCCAGGTTCCAGGGAGAGGCGTGAAAAGCTTGGCAGACTGCTGCGTATTGGTTATACAAATGGGAAACAGCTGCATAAGCGTCTCATGATGTTTCAAGTGAAAAGACAGGATTTCGCAGATGCACTGGCAGAAATCCTTAAGGAGGAACAAAATGCATAAAGATATTGCTACCCCGATGAGAACGAAGGAAATACTTGATAAATACGGTTTTTCTTTTAAAAAGAGCCTTGGACAGAACTTTTTGATCGATACGAATATCCTGAACCGCATCGTCGACCATGCGGAGTTAACCGACCATAGCGGTGCGATAGAAATCGGCCCTGGAATTGGAGCGTTGACTGAGCAGTTGGCTAAAAGAGCGGAAAAAGTTGTTGCATTTGAAATCGATCAGCGTCTGCTACCGATATTGGAGGATACACTGTCCCCTTATCCAAACGTAAAAGTCATTCATAGTGATGTCTTGAAAGCAGATGTTCAAGCTGTGATGAAGCAGGAATTTGAAAAGCAAGAGGATGTTATGGTCGTTGCCAACCTGCCATATTACGTAACAACCCCTATCCTGATGAAGCTGCTTGAGGAAAGGCTGCCGATTAGAGGAATCGTCTGTATGCTTCAAAAGGAGGTTGGCGATAGAATCTCTGCTAAGCCTGGAACGAAGGAATATGGTTCGCTGTCAATTGCAGTCCAGTATTATACAAAGGCTGAAACAGTAATGATTGTTCCTAAAACGGTGTTTATGCCGCAGCCGAACGTAGATTCAGCCGTCATCAGATTGACATTGCATGATGAGCCGCCGGTGAAGTTGAAAGATGAAGACTTCTTCTTCCGCGTCACCAGGTCAAGTTTTGCCCAGCGAAGGAAAACAATCTTGAATAACCTGACAAGCCAGCTGCCGGATGGAAAGCAGAAGAAAGAAAGTATCCAAGCTGCGCTCAAGCAGGCAGGAGTCGAAGAGTCGCGCAGGGGAGAAACGCTATCGATAGAAGAATTCGCTCAATTGAGCAATGCGCTGTATCCATACTTCCACTAAAGTCCGGAATTTTCTCCGGTCTTTTTTATGGTAACGGTAAAAAATCCAGTGATTGAGGTTATCATTTTTGATTTGAGCAGCTTTCCGGAACGCTAGGATTTTAAAAGTGCGAAACCATTTAGTCACCAAGCCTCCATATGCGAGAAAAAGCACATGTCTATGGGTATCTGCATATTTTATGTAAGAATACCACTTAGCGCAGCCTGTGTGCGGGGCAATTGGAGTGAGGATTATGAATATTAACCTCATGGATATCGTCGGCAGGGTTTCGCATCAATGCGATATTATGTTCCGGGTTATCGATATCAGAGAGAAACATGGCAAAAAAATCGCGATATTATATGGTGAGGATTTCCGATTGATTGCGGATGCGCCCTATGAAGATTTAATTAAAATAGATCCGAGTATGCGCATGAGGCTGACAAAGGAATTCCGTTCACTTGAAGAACAGTCATATAAGCTATTCAGGCAGGATGTAGATTTACTGCAGCAAAAACAGGAATATGAAGCCACTGAAGGTTATAGCAAGTCATATAACTACTTTCAGATGCCTGGGAAGGTGCTCCATATTGATGGAGATCCGAACTATTTAAAAAAGTGCCTGACACTATATGAGAAAGTAGGAGTCCCTGTTTATGGATTCCATTGCAATGAAAAAGAAATGCCGGATAAAGTCGGATCGCTGATTGATTACTATCGGCCCGATATATTGGTTATTACAGGACATGATGCTTATTCCAAGTCTAAGGGAACGATGGACGACCTGAATGCGTATCGACATTCTAAGCATTTTGTCCAGACGGTAAGAGAGGCCAGGAAGAAAGTTCCGCATCTGGACCAACTGGTCATATTTGCTGGAGCGTGCCAATCTCATTTTGAATCGTTGATCCATGCTGGAGCCAATTTTGCCAGTTCCCCTTCAAGAGTCAATATCCATGCTCTAGACCCAGTCTATATTGTTGCTAAAATCAGCTTTACACCATTCATGGAACGCATAAATGTTTGGGATGTACTTAGAAATACTTTGACCGGAGATAAGGGCCTTGGCGGTATTGAAACAAAGGGTGTATTAAGAACAGGAATGCCATATAATAAAAATTCGTCGGACTGAATAAAATACGGTCCGGCGTTTTTTATTATTTTGGTACATATTTTATCGCATTAAAGGCTACGCTAAAATTGTTGAAATTTAGAAGAAAAAGAAGTCCGAAATATGTTGACTTTTAAATTTAAGTACTGTTATAATTTATGTTTTTGTTTGACTATTTAGTGTCATCGTGTTATACTTTACACAGTGAGGTGGACCGAATGCCAAAAACATTATCGGATATCAAAAAAGCGCTTGATTCAAACTTAGGAAAAAGACTCATGCTAAAAGCCAACGGAGGACGGAGAAAGACGATTGAACGTTCTGGCGTGTTAGCGGAAACTTATCCTTCTGTTTTCGTCATCGAGCTTGACCAGGATGAAAATGCTTTTGAACGTGTTTCGTACAGCTACGCAGATGTTTTAACTGAAACAGTGGAAATTACCTTCTTTGAAGATACAACAGGATCAATAGCTTTGAGCTAATTTTTTGGCTCAATGCAGTACAGGCAGTCAACTCTCGGGTTAGCTGCTTTTTATTTTGCCCAAATTTACTTAATTGAAGGATAAATAAGGAGCACATGAAAATCTCTTTTTTCAAAAATACTAAGGTAACCGTGGTGGTGAAAGGAGATGGTAGTAATGGGCAGAAGAAGAGGGATTATGTCTGAAAGGTTGAAGGAAGAGCTTGCGAAAGAACTTGGCTTCTATGATGTCGTCCAAAATGAAGGATGGGGCGGGATAAAGGCCAAGGACGCAGGTAACATGGTGAAGCGAGCGATTGAGCTGGCCGAACAGCAGCTTGCGAACCAGAACCGCTGACCCAGATAAAAATTCTTTAGAGACTGCCACACAGCTGTTTTTTGCAGTTGTCAATAAAATTCAGATCCATCGCGGTGCCGGGGCTATTGCTCCGGCTTTTTTCATGGATAGAAACCGGGGGCAACTTCCATGTATCCTTCTGCATTTCTAATTCTTTGTGAAATTACTGTATTCGCGATTACGCAAATGATAAAATAAAGGAATGTTTCTTGCAGAGGAGTCTTACATATTTTACTCAGAGAGTATTGATTTAAATTAGACAATTGTCCAGCTCCAGCGACTCGAGGGGCTGACCAAGGCGCTTGCGCTTTTCTTTTCTTTTTGTGGTAAAATAGGACAAAATGTGGAATTCGTTAAAGTAGGTGGAGGTTGTGAAGGTTTTAGTGAAGGCGCCAGCAAAAATCAATTTGTCCCTTGATGTTTTGCACAAACGTCCGGACGGTTACCATGAGGTGGAAATGGTCATGACGACGATTGATTTAGCTGATCGCATTGAACTTAGTTTACTAGAAGAAGACAGGATTGTGATCCATTCCCATAATCGGTTTGTACCTGATGATCAGCGGAATCTTGCTTACCAGGCAGCACATCTGTTGAAGGAAAGGTTCCAGGTTAAGCAAGGTGTTATTATCGGCATTGAGAAGACTATTCCGGTGGCAGCAGGGCTTGCTGGCGGCAGCAGTGATGCAGCGGCAACGTTAAGAGGCTTGAATAAGCTATGGAAGCTTGGTCTGTCATTGGACGAGCTGGCTGTGCTCGGCGCTGAAATTGGCTCAGACGTTTCATTCTGTGTTTATGGAGGAACTGCACTTGCAACGGGCAGAGGGGAAATTATCGAACAACTGCCGGCACCGCCAACATGCTGGATTGTTTTGGCGAAGCCATTTATCGGTGTATCGACCGCAGAAGTATATCGCCGCCTTAATGTTGAGAAGGTTCAGCATCCGCCTACAAAGCAAATGATATCCGCGATTGAAAATGGAGATTTCAATGGAGTCTGCAACAGTGTCGGAAATGTTTTGGAAGATGTGACGCTTTCGCTTTATCCTGAGGTAGCGCAGATCAAAGACCAAATGAAGAGGTTCGGTGCTGACGCCGTTTTGATGAGCGGAAGCGGACCGACAGTATTTAGTCTTGTGGCTCATGATTCGAGGATGCATCGAATTTATAACGGCCTACGAGGGTTCTGTGACCAAGTATTTGCAGTGAGAATGCTTGGAGAGCGCCACACTCTTGATTAAATCCGTATAATGGTGGTATATTAACCTTAAATATTCGGATTTTGGAGGTTCTTGAATGAAATTTCGACGCAGCGAGCGTTTGATCGATATGACGACTTATTTACTGGAACATCCGCGCCAATTGGTACCGTTAACCTATTTTGCCGAGAAGTATGGTTCAGCAAAGTCCTCAATCAGTGAAGATCTCGGAATCATCAAAGAAACATTTGAACAGCGGGGAATCGGTGTCCTGCAGACCGTGCCAGGCGCAGCCGGCGGAGTCAAGTTCCACGTTCATGTCAGTGAAGAAAAAGCCAGGAAGGTAATCGATGAACTTTGTACCGTGATGGCAAGTCCTGATCGATTGCTGCCAGGCGGTTACCTTTACATGAATGATATCCTCGGAAATCCAGCAATTGTACAGGAAGTCGGGAGGCTGCTTGCATCTGCTTTTGCAGAAAAGGATATCGAGGTTGTCATGACCGTGGCTACGAAGGGGATTCCTATTGCTTACGCAGTCGCAAGCCATTTGAATGTTCCTGTTGTGATTGTCAGAAGAGATAGCAAAGTAACTGAAGGGTCGACTGTAAGCATCAACTACGTTTCAGGCTCATCAAAAAGAATCCAGACGATGGTGTTATCAAAGCGCAGCCTTGCAGAGGGGTCAAAGGTACTGATTGTCGATGACTTCATGAAGGCGGGCGGTACCGTTAATGGTATGATCAACTTGCTTGAAGAGTTTAATGCGGAGTTAGCAGGAATAGCGGTTCTGGTTGAATCGGAGAATATTGAAGAAAGGCTTGTCGATGAGTATCTTTCACTCGTCCGCCTTTCAGATGTAGACGTAAAAGAACGAAATATTACCGTGAGTGAAGGGAATTACTTCGCTCGCAGAGAATAGTTGTTCAAATAACAAATTGACGAGGTGACAATATGAATATTGTACAAACTTCAAACGCGCCTGCCGCAATCGGTCCATATTCGCAAGGTGTGGTTGTGAACAATCTTTTCTACAGCTCTGGCCAGATTCCTTTGACTCCAGAGGGTGTTATGGTCGAAGGGGATATCCAGGCACAGACTCATCAGGTATTCTATAACTTGAAAGCAGTACTTGAGGCTGCGGGAGCATCACTTGAAACAGTCGTAAAAGCAACTGTCTTCATTAAAAATATGGATGAATTCGCTCAGTTGAATGAAGTATATGCAGAGTATTTCCATACACATAAACCAGCTCGCTCAACTGTAGAAGTGGCAAGACTGCCAAAGGATGCCCTGGTGGAAATCGAAGTAGTAGCGCTCGTTAAATAAACGGGCGTTTTTTTTATGTTTAAAAGGGATGAGATATTTGTATCAGAAGGGTGAACACCTTTAAAATAAATGTTTTTTCTATATAGGATCTCAAAAAGAAATAAAAAAATAATAACTTTTTAGGAAGTCTTTTTTTGCGCGTCAATAGCCAAAAAAGCCTATTTTTATAGATTTTTCAACCGTAAAAAGGCTTTCAAAATGGAAATGTTCATAAATTCGCCCTATTTTTTCAAAAAAATTTTCTTGTAAAAGAAGGAGATTTGATTTCAACGTGGAATTATTTAACTAGAATTTTATCTATTTGTAAAGGTGGTGAACAGAATGGAAGTAACTGACGTAAGATTACGCCGCGTTAATACAGATGGACGGATGAGAGCGATCGCTTCCATCACGCTTGACAACGAGTTTGTTGTCCATGATATCAGGGTGATTGATGGAAACAACGGCCTATTTGTTGCAATGCCAAGTAAACGCACTCCTGATGGCGAGTTCCGTGATATCGCGCATCCGATCAATTCGGGTACACGCGGAAAGATCCAGGATGCTGTATTGGCAGAGTACCACCGTTTAGGTGAAGTAGAAGTTGAATTCGAAGAAGCTGGCGCTTCCTAGAATATATAAGTGTATAACATCAAGAGCCTGCTGCATAAGTTAGGCTCTTTTTTATTTCCCCGGTTTGTCCGCTAGTTAAACCTATTCTTGTAAAAATATTCGAAACCTGTCCAGCTGCGGCTCCTAACTCCTCGAGACGTTTCGATCCTGCCAATGAAGTCAAAGAGCGACTTCACTGTCAGGCCCTCCAACGCTTGTCGGAGTGGAGCAGTCGCCTCCGCTTTTCGATAGATACCTTCCCCCCTAAACTGACAAATAATTGTACTTGTTCTTCTATTCTTGAAATGGCCGGCTATTTAAGATATATTCGTAATGGATAAAAAGGTAAATTGGAGGCCTGCTAATGTCTAATCGTTATGCAATCATTTTAGCAGCCGGTCAGGGAACAAGAATGAAGTCCAAATTGTATAAGGTACTTCACCCTGTATGCGGCAAGCCAATGGTACAGCATGTAATTGACCAGGTGAAAAGTCTTAATATAAACGAAATCGTGACCATTGTTGGTCATGGAGCGGAAAAAGTGAAGGATCAGCTCGGTGAAGATAGCCAGTATGCCCTTCAGGCAGAACAGCTAGGAACCGCTCATGCTGTGCAGCAGGCAGGGGACATGCTTGCAGACAAAGAGGGAGTCACAATCGTTGTCTGTGGTGATACTCCGCTGATCAAGGATGGAACAATGGAAGCTCTTTTCAAGCATCATGAGGAGACAAACGCCAAAGCAACCATCCTGACTGCGAGAGCTGAGGATCCAACTGGATATGGCAGGATTGTCAGGAATGCGGAAGGTTTTGTTGAAAAAATCGTCGAGCATAAGGATGCCAGCGAGCAGGAAAGAAGTATCAATGAAATCAACACTGGTACATATTGCTTCGACAACAAAATGTTATTCGAGGCGATCCAGAATGTATCAAACGATAATGTCCAGGGAGAATACTATCTTCCAGATGTCATTGAAATTCTGAAAAACCAGGGCGAAATCGTTTCTGCGTATGTGACGGATAGCTTTGCGGAGACACTTGGCGTCAATGACCGTGTGGCTCTTGCGGAGGCTGAACGCACGATGAAAAAGCGAATCAACGAGTATCATATGCGCAATGGCGTATCGATTATTGATCCTGATAACACGTATATTGGACCCGACGTTAAGGTTGGACAGGATACGGTTATTTTCCCGGGTACGACGCTTTCTGGCAGCACGGTCATCGGCTCTGAATGCCAGATTGGACCTAATACTGAAATCAGCAACTGCGAGATTGGAAACAATACAGTTATCCGCCAATCAGCTGCCTTCGACAGTAAAATTGGCTCCGAAGTCAATATCGGACCTTTCGCGCATATCAGGCCAGATTCTGATATCAATGATGAAGTTAAAATCGGCAATTTTGTCGAAATTAAGAAAGCGGTATTTGGCAAAGGAAGCAAAGCTTCACATCTTAGCTATATCGGTGACGCAGAAGTCGGTGCTGATGTGAATATCGGCTGCGGCTCCATCACAGTGAATTATGATGGCAAAAACAAGTTCTTGACCAAGATTGAAGATGGCGTATTCATTGGCTGTAATTCCAATCTTGTTGCACCAGTGACGATTGGGAAAGGTGCTTATGTAGCAGCCGGTTCCACCATCACTGAAGATGTTCCAGGTGAAGCACTAGCGCTTGCGCGTGCACGTCAAGTCAACAAAGAAGATTATGTAGGGAAAATGAACGTAAAGAAATAAGAGTCTTGGAGGTCCATAATGTCAAACCAGTATCTTGACCCAAATTTGAAGGTTTTTTCACTTAACTCAAATGTTGAACTTGCCCAGGAAATCGCGAAGGTAATTGGGGTAGAGCTAGGTAAATGCTCTGTATCCCAGTTCAGCGACGGAGAAATCCAGATCAACATTGAAGAAAGCATCCGTGGCTGCGATGTATATGTCATCCAGTCAACTAGCTCTCCAGTAAATGAGAACATCATGGAATTACTAATCATGATCGATGCATTAAAGCGTGCATCAGCTAAAACAATCAATATTGTTATGCCTTATTACGGCTATGCACGTCAGGACCGTAAAGCACGCGCGCGTGAGCCAATCACGGCTAAGCTTGTGGCGAACCTGCTTGAGACAGCTGGAGCAACTCGCGTGATCACGCTCGACCTTCACGCTCCGCAAATCCAGGGATTCTTTGATATTCCAATCGACCACTTGATGGGAGTGCCAATCCTTGCTGACCACTTCAAGAGCAAAGAACTGAACGGTGATGTTGTCATCGTATCTCCAGACCATGGCGGAGTTACACGTGCAAGAAAGATGGCTGAAAGATTGAAAGCACCGATTGCGATCATCGATAAGCGTCGTCCAAAGCCGAATGTTGCTGAAGTTATGAACATCGTTGGTAATATTGAAGGTAAGGTTGCCATTTTGATTGACGATATTATTGACACTGCAGGTACGATTACATTGGCTGCAAATGCGTTAGTTGAAAATGGAGCACTCGAAGTATACGCTTGCTGTACACACCCTGTATTATCAGGTCCTGCAATTGAGCGTATCGAAAACTCCAAGATTAAAGAACTGGTTGTGACTAACTCAATCGCGCTTGCGGAAGAAAAGCGCGTAGACAAGATCCATCTACTGTCTGTTGCTCCATTGATTGGGGAAGCGATTATCCGCGTCCACGAAGAGCAATCAGTCAGCACATTGTTTGATTGATCTTATAAGGAAATTCAGGCTTGCCAAGCGGCAAGCCTACTCTTGTTTCTGATTGCTTTTACATATGGTCTGGGCTGATCAAAGGTGCTTGCGCTTTTTCATGCCTTTCCGAAGAAGAGACTGGAGCTGTCAAGAAAAGCTCGTTATTGTAACAGCTTTTGAGGATACGGGGCCAAAGCTGTCAAGAAAAGCTAGTTATTGTGACAGGTTTCAAGGAAACAGGGCCAAAGCTGTCAAGAAAAGCTTGTTATTGTGACAGGTTTCAAGGATGCGGGACCAAAGCTGTCAAGAAAAGCAGGTTATTGTGACAGGTTTCAAGGAAACATGGGCAAAGCTGTCAAGAAAAGCTCATTATTGTGACAGGTTTCAAGGAAACAGGG
>NZ_BASE01000122.1 GCF_000813125.1 Mesobacillus selenatarsenatis SF-1 | reverse complement strand
GTCCAGCTACAGCGCCTAGCCCCTCGAGTCGCTTCGGTCCGCCCAATGAAGTCAAAGAACGACTTCACCGGTCGGCCCTCCAGCGCTTGTCGGGGCTGACC
>NZ_BASE01000123.1 GCF_000813125.1 Mesobacillus selenatarsenatis SF-1 | reverse complement strand
TCAAAACGGTAAAAGAAGAGCGTCTGCATTACCCGAAAATGTGGGAAAGAAGTAAAAACGGTAAAGGAAAGCCTCTGCATTGCCCGAAAATGCGGGAAGGAAGTCAAAACGGTAAAAGAAGAGCGTCTGCATTGCCCGAAAA
>NZ_BASE01000124.1 GCF_000813125.1 Mesobacillus selenatarsenatis SF-1 | reverse complement strand
AGGGTTTATGTTCCCGTTTTCCCTCTTGGACAGGAACGGGGCACATTTCTGGGGGTTATGTTCCCCGTTTTTCCCTCTTGAACTGAGACCGGGCAATTCAAATTGTCAAAACCAAAAAAGCCAGGATTCATTACCCGGCTTTTTCACAAATTCACTATCATTTAATAAACGCCTTAACCACTCCCGAAGGAACCCACCTCTGTAATGACCGGTAAGCTCGTCCATTAATATAAAAGAAGTAGCTGACGGGGCCAGCTGTCTTGATCATTTCCCTGGCCAGCTTCCTGATTCTTTCCTGGCGTCTTACTTTTTCATCGGACAGGTAAACGCCTAAGAGGCCCCGGTTAATCAGTTTATGGAATCTTTGATGCGGAAGCTTGGCTGTATGATGATCAGCGTTTTCCACGAAATGTCGAAGCCGCTCAAACAAAGCTTCTTCATTTTCATAGTAAAAACAGAAGTTCAAATCGCCGCCTTCGCGGTCCTCTTCCTGGTCGATGAAATAATCGAGCAGGATGTGAAGGCCTTGTATGTAAGGAAAATATCCGTTGCGAATGCTGTCGGCATATTCGGGTTTAAAATCATCGCGGAGCGCGTAGGATACGAGGCAAAAGATACCAAGTGTCGAGCCGGTGCACGCTGAGAATTCATACCACTCCATCTCGGGAATGTTGTCACGGTGGCCGTCAAACCATGTTTGCAGCCTTGGCACACGGTCTTTTACCTCAACATGCTTGTGGATTTGCAAATCGCAATAATAATCACAAAGCTCGCTCAGATGATGTTGGATATCCTCGAAGTGATCTAGCTCCGACAGGACTTCCCTGCAGACAGTCACCAGCTCAATGAGATATCCCCCGTCATTCTGGTCCTCCCGCTCCCGGTAATAATTTTTCAATTGGCGGCCCGGATTCAAAGCGTCTGCCATTGATTCATGCAGCGCAGCGAAATCGGCTGGATCCAATGATGTACTGCGATCACAAAGATTATCCAGGTAATCGCTGATCGTCTGGTAAGCAACTATGAAACGGATCGCTGTTTTGTAATTCTTTTTCGCAGTCAGGCTCAAAATCGAGCCTCCTTCGCAATGGAAGGTTTTATGCTCGATACTGGCCAGTGCCTGTTTTCTTAATTCTTGGTTCGGAATCTCCTCTGCCCTGCTCTTCCAGTACGCCAGCTCCCTGTGCACTTGAGGCAGGACTTGTTTGTATACACGGTACATTAAACTGATTGGCATTGATGGAATCAACATGTATACACCTTCATCCTTTCCATGTAAAACAACACCTTCTAGTAAACATAACCAATTGCCTTCAGCTGGCTGATGACAAAATCATGCGCATAATCAAAAATCTCTTCGCGTTCAGGTTCGTTGAACACCTCATGATAGCAGTTCGGCCATTCTTTATATCTTTTTTCAGACAGCGGAGCATTGTTGAACCATTCCTTAACAGAACGTTTATCAACAATGCGATCATCGCCGCCCTGCAGCAAGAGCGTCGGAACGTCCTGGACCTTCCCCATGTTTTCAAAGGCTTGCTCCATTGCCGCTGCCAGCTCGCGGTACCAGCGCACCGATACCTTCGTAATGTATAGTGAGTCATTCGCGTCGACCGCCCTCACATCTTCATTCCTGGTTGCCATCTCGACTGACAGACCTGATGCGATTCGGAAAGTCGGAACAATGACATTCAAGCCGTGCGAAAGCATATCCAGCATTTTAGAAGGATAATTGACCAAACCAAGACATGGCGATGACAAAATGAGTCCGGCAATTTCGACACGTTCCTCTTGCAGCATGCGGATCGCTACAAGTCCTCCCATACTATGGCCGAGCAAAAATACTGGCAAGTCAAATTCATAGGCTGCCTCGACCCATTCTTTCACTTCCAAAATGTATTCATCAAATGAATCAATATGGCCACGGTTTGCTCTTGTTGTCATGCCCTGTCCAGGCAAATCACCCATTATGACATGAAATCCCGATGAGCGCCAAGCTTCAATTAGCCATCCGTAACGCCTGTGATGCTCGAGGGCACCATGAATCATAACGATTACAGCCTTAGCATCCCCGTCAGCTTCCCATTTCCACATGACCATTCCCCCACTCAAATACTTTTTCTTTCTTTAAAAGAACTATAATATATAATTAGTGAAAAATAAAAATGAAAGCATTGATTAAATCTATTTTATTTAGGAGTGTATTAAATGATGTATCCATACAAAGGCAAGACACCTAAAATAGCGGATTCAGCTTTTATTGCAGATTATGTAACGATTAGCGGGGATGTCGAAATCGGCGAGGAATCGAGCGTCTGGTTCAACACCTCAATCCGTGGCGACGTCGCTCCCACTATTATCGGTAATAAAGTGAATATACAGGATAACTCTGTCCTCCATCAAAGTCCAAATAATCCGCTAATTCTTGAGGATGAAGTGACTGTTGGCCACCAGGTCGTCCTCCACAGCTGTATCATCCGAAAAAAAGCATTAATCGGGATGGGCTCAATCATCCTCGATCAGGCTGAAATCGGAGAAGGTGCTTTCATTGGCGCCGGCAGCCTTGTCCCTCAAGGTAAAAAAATCCCGCCGAACACACTGGCATTCGGACGCCCAGCAAAGGTCATCCGCGAGCTGAATGAAGACGACATCCGAGACATGGAGCGAATTTCAAGAGAGTATGCCGAAAAAGGACAATATTATAAAAACCTACAAAACAAAGACAATGATTGATTAAACAAATCCCGCATCAGTCCGATATTAATTTATATATTATACCCTGCAATTTTTAAAATATGCGGACGGGCCAGGTGATCGATGTGGATATGTCATATATATCAATTGCGGCTGTTGTACCTCTGCTAGTCTTGTTTTTTCTGTTAATCCGAAATCAAAATAGCATGATAAAATCCATCTTGATGTTCATGTTTGTTTTTACATCGGTGGCCGGTGCCTTCCTGTTCGAGAACCTGCAGGCTTCACATGTCGCCAAGGCTGTCCAGTCGGTCAAACAATGGCTTGATGAGCCCGAACCAAGTGCGCCACGACAGTCAGCTGCCATCATAGAAGAATACAAACCTGAAATCATCCCAATAAAAAACCAGGTTCTCCTGGATGCTCCGGTCATCTGGCAGATGCCTGAACTCCCAAGAGGATGTGAAGTCACAAGTCTCGCCATGCTCCTGCAGTACCAGGGTGTTCAAGTGGACAAGCTGACACTTGCCAGGGAAGTAAAGAAAAATCCAGCTGAATACCGGCTCAATAATGGCAAAATCTATTTTGGCGATCCTCATGAAGGATTTGTCGGCAATATGTATACCTATACCCAACCAGGACTGGGTGTCTATCACAAACCGATTGCTGAACTGGCAAAACAATATCTTCCTGGAAAAATAAAGGACCTAACAGGCGCAGAATTCCCGGAACTTAAAATCCACTTATCAGATAACCGGCCAGTATGGATCATCACGAACACTGAATATAAAAGATTGGACGATAGCTTTTTCCAAACATGGTATACACCTAATGGAGAAGTCAAAGTTACCACAAAAGAGCATTCTGTATTGGTCACCGGCTATGATGAAAATTCCGTTTATTTCAACGACCCGTTAACTGGTGAGAAAAATAAAAAAGCACCCATGAAAGACTTCGTGGAAGCCTGGGTGCAGATGGGAAGGCAAGCAATTACCTACCTTCCCTGATTTTTAAGATTGTAAAACTTTCTGAGTCTCATACTCCTTCTGGAAGGAGTATTTTTTTTCGACATAAACATCATGCCACATCATGAACATCAGCACCGTCCAGATTTTACGGCTGTTGTCAGCTTTGTTCTGGCAGTGGTCATCCAGTAGCTTCAATAAGTAAGACTTATTGATAAGATGCTCTGTGTTGCTTTCCTTGATGATGTTTTTTGCCCAGTCATTCATTTCATTCTTCAGCCAGTGTCTTATTGGCACCGGGAAGCCAAGCTTTTTGCGAGTAAGAACGTGATCAGGTACAACGCCTTCAGCAGCTTTACGCAAAATGTACTTGGTTGTGTTGTTAGCTGTTTTTAAGCTTGTAGGAATCTTTGAAGCTGTTTCAAAAACGATTTTATCCAGGAATGGAACACGAAGCTCCAAAGAATGAGCCATCGTCATTTTATCAGCCTTCAATAAAATATCCCCGCGCATCCAAGTGTGGATATCAATATATTGCATTGTATCAACCGGGTCGTAGCCTCTGCTCTCGCGATAAAGAGGCTTCGTGATATCCCTGTAATCATACTGTCCATTATAAACGTGGAGCAGCTCGCTCTTCTCTTTTTCAGTGAACATCTTCGCGTTTCCAATGTAACGCTCTTCCATTGGCGTCACACCGCGTTCGATGAAGCTCTTGCCCCTCATGCCCTCTGGCATCATTTTCGAAATGCCCTTCAGCATCGACTTTCCTACCTGGGGAATCTTGTTGAACATTTCAAGGTCCTGCGGCTCGCGATAAATGTTATATCCTCCGAACAGTTCATCCGCACCTTCTCCGGATAGGACAACCGTTACATGCTTCCTTGCTTCACGGGCAACAAAGTACAAAGGGATAGCAGCCGGGTCAGCAAGCGGATCATCCATATGCCACATGATTTTCGGAAGTTCATCCATATATTCCTGCGGACTGATCACATAGCTGATGTTTTCAACTCCGAGTTTATCAGCCGTTTCCTTCGCGACATCAATCTCGCTGAAGCCATTTTGTTCAAACCCAACAGAGAATGTCTTGATTGAAGGATGATACTGCTTCGCAATCGATGCGATGATCGAAGAATCAATTCCGCCAGAAAGGAAAGAACCAACTGGCACATCACTGCGCATGTGGATTTTTACCGATTCGAACAGGACATCCCTGATCTCCTTCGTGAATTCATCCTCTGATTTATGGATCGGCGAGAAGCTCGCTTTCCAGTAACGCTTGATTTCCATCGGCGAACCGATTTTCTTTGTAAAATAATGCCCTGGCTCAAGCTTGTAAATGCCTTCGGACATTGTATTAGGTTCTGGCACGAATTGATAAGTCAAATAATGCTGTAGTGCTTTGTAATCAAGAACATCATTCTCAAGCGCTAGCAAAATGCTCTTCTTTTCAGACCCGAAGAATGTGCGATTTTCATCTTCAAAGTAGAAAAATGGCTTAATGCCGAAATGGTCACGCGCACCGTAAAGAAGCTGCTCCTCTTTATCCCAGATGACAAACGCGAACATCCCGCGAAGCTTGTCAACAGCCTGCTCTTTATAATGACTGTATAGGGCAATGATGACTTCAGTGTCGGAATGAGTTTCGAAGGTCAGCCCTTCTTCAATCAACTCTTCACGAAGTTCAAGATAGTTGTAGATTTCTCCGTTGAAAATAATCCAGTAGCGCTCATTTTCATACGTCAATGGCTGATGGCCAGCCTCAAGGTCGATGATGCTCAGACGGCGGAAGCCGAACTGGATATGCTCATCATAGAAATATCCATCATCATCAGGACCACGGTGGGTGATGATGTCATTCATATTTTTAAACAGCTGCTTGTCATCGCTGCTGAATTCCTGTGTATTTTCATGTACACAACCGATAAAGCCACACATTATGTACTTCACCTTCTCCATTTCAAATAAAAATTTATTGTGATTTTCCAATGATTTTACTATCTAAAAACATACCATCTAATACTATCATTAAACGCAAAGTTTTTGCAGTAAAATCTAAGGGAAATTTAAGGTAATACTCTATTTTACACCTTTTGAACCATCCGCAAACCTGAGTGCTTTTTGCCTCTTCCCTGATTAGACGGCAAATAATAAAGGGAGTTACATATTTCTATGCAACTCCCTTTTGATTTTATTTTCCTTGTGCTTGAGTACGAAGTGTTTCAGCCTTGTCTGTACGCTCCCATGGAAGGTCTACGTCAGAACGGCCGAAGTGTCCGTAAGCAGCTGTCTGCTTGTAGATTGGCTTGCGCAGGTCAAGCATGTTGATGATACCAGCCGGGCGAAGGTCGAAGTTGCTTTCAACTACGTCGATCAAGACATCTTCGCTCACTTTGCCTGTACCGAATGTATCGATTGAGATCGATACCGGACGTGCAACGCCGATTGCGTAAGCAAGCTGAACTTCAACTTTTTCAGCAAGGCCAGCAGCTACGATATTCTTCGCAACGTAACGTGCAGCGTATGCAGCTGAGCGGTCAACTTTTGTAGGATCCTTACCAGAGAATGCACCGCCGCCGTGGCGAGCATATCCGCCGTAAGTATCAACAATGATCTTGCGGCCAGTCAAGCCTGCATCACCCTGAGGTCCGCCAATGACGAAACGGCCAGTTGGGTTGATGAAGTATTTTGTGTTCTCGTCGATCAATTCTGATGGAACAACAGGGTTGATGACATGTTCTTTAAGATTGCGCTGGATTTGCTCGAGCGAAACTTCCGGATGGTGCTGAGTCGAGATAACGATTGTATCGATGCGGACAGGCTTGTCGTTCTCATCGTATTCAACTGTTACCTGAGTTTTTCCGTCCGGACGAAGGTATGGAAGGATTTCTTCCTTTCGCACTTCAGTCAGGCGGCGTGAAATCTTGTGTGCCAATGAAATCGGAAGAGGCATTAGCTCCTTCGTTTCGTTGCAGGCAAAACCGAACATCAAGCCCTGGTCTCCCGCTCCGATTGCTTCGATTTCCTCATCTGACATTTGGCCTTCACGTGCTTCAAGAGCCTGGTCAACACCCATTGCGATGTCAGCAGACTGCTCGTCGATTGAAGTCAAAACTGCACAAGTTTCAGAGTCGAAACCGTACTTAGCACGAGTGTAGCCAATTTCCTTGACTGTTTCACGGACAATTTTCGGAATATCTACGTATGTAGATGTAGTGATTTCCCCTGCAACTAGTACAAGGCCTGTCGTAACGGATGTTTCAGCAGCAACACGTGCGTTAGCATCTTTTGCAAGGATCGCATCCAAAATCGCGTCAGAAATCTGGTCGCAAATTTTATCCGGATGGCCTTCAGTTACTGATTCAGAAGTGAACAAACGGCGTTTGTTTGACATCTGATTACCTCCCTCATTTATTTAATTGATCGAGACTGTCCCAATACAGACCTCGGTTGATACGGTACTCATTCCCTATGTAGTATGAAATAAACGCTGAGTTTTTATTAGAAAAATTTGTTTAGGATTCATGGTGAATTTCTTTTTTTTTCTAATTCTCACCCACGGGAGCAATGACACCAAAGAAGGCAGTCCTGTTGCATTTCCATGCATCGGACAGAAGAAAGCAATATAAAAAACCTCTCCAATTTCGAGGAAAGGTTTATGCTTAAATCCGCGCCTTTCGCTCTTATCGTTCAAGGGCAGTTCCCTTGCGTCAGGTTAGCACCTTTGCCCGGAAATAGCAGCATTCTAAATGCTGTTTTTTCACGTCTGCAGGTTGCTGGGTTTCATTGGGCCTGTCCCTCCACCAGCTCGGGATAAGAGAGTATCCGTTCAAGACCAAATCATAACGAAACTACAATTGCATGTCAATGATTTTCTCGGTAAATTTGTCGATTGTTGTTGAAAGTTTTTTTGTATAATAAAATGGGCTCGAAACGCTTCTTTTTGCTTGACTATATAAAGAAAGAATTATATAACGCAAGTTAGGTACAAGGTAATTTTTCGAGTCATTAGTATAGATTAATTAAACAAATGTGTTATACTAATAGCGAGATGTAAACACTTACAAAATATTAAACTTTTAAAAAGGAAGGTATTCTCCGATGAATGTTGTAGGAATATCAAATGAACTTTCAGCATTATTAAAAGGAAGCAATGTAAAGGTGCAGTTATCTGTTCCTCAGCTTGTTGAAAAAGTCCTGAACCGAAACGAAGGGCTCCTGACTTCAACTGGTGCTGTAAGAGCAACCACTGGTAAGTATACTGGCCGCTCACCTAAAGATAAATTCATTGTAGAGGAAGAATCGGTAAAAGACAAAATTGACTGGGGTTCTGTTAACCAGCCGATTTCCGAGGAATCTTTCACAAAACTATATAATAAGGTATTGAATTTCCTTAAAGAAAAAGAAGAAGTATTTGTATTCAAAGGATTTGCGGGTGCTGATAAGAAATACCAGCTTCCGATCCAGGTAATCAATGAATACGCGTGGCACAACCTTTTCGCACATCAATTGTTCATCCGACCAACGGAGGAAGAGCTTGTTGATCATGAATCTGAATTCACGGTTATATCTGCTCCAACTTTCAAGGCGGATCCTAAAGTTGATGGAACAAATTCCGAGACATTCATCATTGTTTCTTTTGAACAGCGCGTCGTGTTGATCGGCGGAACAGAATACGCTGGTGAAATGAAGAAGTCGATTTTCTCCGTGATGAACTATTTGCTGCCTGAAAATGGCATCCTTTCTATGCACTGCTCCGCAAACGTGGGACGCGAAGGCGATGTTGCATTGTTCTTCGGTCTTTCCGGAACAGGAAAGACAACTTTGTCTGCTGATAACAACCGACGTTTGATTGGTGATGACGAACATGGCTGGTCAGCTAATGGCGTTTTCAACATCGAGGGCGGATGCTACGCGAAGTGCATTAGCTTGTCCAAGGAAAAAGAACCGCAAATTTATGACGCGATCCGTTTCGGTTCTGTCCTTGAAAATGTCGTTGTTGATGATGAAACCCGGGTTGCGGATTATGATGACGGCAGCTTGACTGAAAATACACGTGCAGCTTATCCAATCCAGGCAATCGATAACATCGTGGACCCAAGCATTGCCGGACATCCAAACGCGATTGTATTCCTTACTGCCGATGCTTTTGGAGTATTGCCTCCAATCGCCAAACTAACGAAGGAACAGGCAATGTACCATTTCTTGAGCGGCTATACATCAAAGCTTGCTGGAACTGAGCGTGGCATCACTTCACCTCAGGCAACGTTCTCGACTTGCTTCGGTTCACCTTTCCTTCCGCTTGCAGCCACAAGATATGCGGAAATGCTCGGTGAAAAAATCGACGAGCACAACGCGAAGGTATTCCTTGTGAACACAGGCTGGACAGGAGGAGAGTATGGCACCGGCAGCCGCATGAAGCTTGCTTACACTCGCGCAATGGTCCAGGCAGCACTTGAAGGCGAACTGAACAATGTCGAAACCGTCAAAGACGAAATTTTCGGCCTGGATATCCCGTCACACGTACCTGGTGTACCTGACGACGTCCTCCAGCCAGTCAAAACATGGAGCGACAAGGAAGCCTACTACGCAAAAGCAAACGAACTTGCAGGCAAGTTCCGTGAAAACTTCAAGAAGTTCTCAAACGTACCGTCCGAGATTGAAGAAAAAGGCGGTCCGACAGCGAAATAATCATAAAAGGCCATTTCCGATTGGAAATGGCCTTTTTCTTTTCTCCTGTCTATTGGTTGCCTATTTATACCTAATTACGTCTGTTTCTTAATGCTTCCCTGTCAACATTTTGTGGAGGCTGTTCCATCCATCTGTTATTAATCATTATTTTAATACCGTCATTTGCATATTGAAGGATTTCAGTCACAAGTCTCGTGTAGTGTCCGCCTAAATCTTTTCTAAGGCTCGCCCCAATTGCTGTTCCGTAGCCACCAACACTGATAGCACTTAAACTATTGGTTTGAAACATCATCAGCTTATCTGAAAAAGGCGGATCAATTGATTGAGATATCGCTGAATCCCAGGTGGTTGGAAGCGGAACTCCATCCTGTATTAAAATTCTCCTAAATACGGTCTCATGCTTAGCCGCTATTTCAGTACCTCTTTCCATAAACTTTCGTACCTCTTGTGATTGGGCTGTTTGCGAAAAACCAGCCAAAAATGTTCTGCCAATGGAATTTGTCTCTGTATTTTTAGATATATGAGCTAGTTCCACAGCGGTTAGTGGCCGATGTCTTCCAATTAAACTGGACAAGAATGATTCGTCCTGAAGGTATTCTGCTTTCTCCATTGGAGGGATTGTTGGCGAGCGTACGAATGTACCTTTTTTTAAAAGTAAGTCGCAAGAATCATTATAAAGCTTCATAAAAATCGCAGAAGTCTTCGAAAATAATTCTCTTACATCATTCCTTGCCAATACTTCCAGAAATGCTGCTGATGCCACAGTCCCTGCGGAAGCCATATATTTAATATATCGCAAGGCAAAAAGATCTGAATACACTCGGCCTGCCTTTGAATTTATGTCTTCCTGAGTAAAACCGATAGGCAGTGCATGTTGATCTTTTTCAAAAATGGATTTGACTTGATCTACTACAAATTTGGTATTTGATAACGTGTCATTTATAATTTCGGTCATTGAGGTATCTTCATTAACCTTTGCAAAATGCTGGACGATACAGTGTGCCATTGAGTTTTGCATGTACGCTCCCCACATCGCAGCAACCTCTGATGAAGTCAATTGAGGGTTATGTTCCATTTCAATTCATAACTCCTTCTTTTTCTCCTTATTTTCGGGTTAAAAAAGAGATATTATTCGTTAATAACTGTTCAGCTATCTAAGAACTGTTATTAAAAGAGACTAAACTCAAAAGAATGACTGTAAAGAAAAAAACAGAGCACAATATGTGCCCTGCTTAGTTAGTGGAGTTCAAGGAAATTAACTGATACGTAAGTGTTGTAGTGTTTTCTGTCCATTCTACTTTCTTGATGACACCTGTTCCGGTAAGGTCACCTTCAATTGTCTTTTTGACTTCAAGTGGAATGTCAACTGGATAAAGCCTGTAGCCTTCCTTTGTCAGAGAGAAGAAATTGTCTTCGAGCCGCTTTTCCCGACCCTTTGTCACGATCATTGTATTCAACTCTAATGGCATCCCCATTGTACTCGCTCCTCTATTGTTCATCATTAATATCACTTTCATTTTATCATTCTTGCTACTGTGATTTCATCCAATTCGTTAAGTCGGACACAACTTTCCGGTTCATTACTGGCGGAAAGTAATGTGTGTAGTCATCAAAATACCAGCTTTCGACAGGCTTGTCCAACTCTTTTAACCGTTTCTCAATCCGATAAGAGTGCTCAACCGACACATTGCGGTCGTTCCGGCCGTGAATCAGCAGCACCGGTGCTTTCAGGTTTTCGATATCGTATAAAGGCGTACGGAACTTATAGCGGTTCGGCACCTTTTTCGGTGATCCGCCGATTACCCTTTTCATCATCCTGCGCAAGTCTTTTCTCTCTACATACGTTAAAAACATATCCGTTACCCCTCCCCAGGTAACGACCGACGCTGTCTCTGGATATTTAATGGCAGTCAGCAAAGCCATCAACCCGCCGCGTGAAAATCCAAAGACATGAGTCCTTTCAACCCATGGCAATGATTGCAGCAGCGTGAATCCTGCAAATGCATCGACTCGGTCATCGCCTCCGAAGTCCTCATCTCCTTCGCCTCCCTGATTCCCACGGTAAAAAGGAGCGAAAACAGTGAAGCCTTCTGAAGCGAATTGGGCAATCCGAGCTGGCCGCACCTTTCCTACATTTTTGATTCCACCCCGAAGATACAGGAATCCTTCAGTTCCGCTCCCGTCAATCGGCTTGGCCAGAAGTCCTTTGACCCGCAGCCCGCCTGCATAGTAGGTCACCATTTGCAGCTCGACTGCCGGATTGGGGGAAGGAAATTTGTTAGCTGAGATCATTATTCCGTCTTTTTCCAAAGCAAACACTCCTCTCTTATATGAAATTCTATAAATTTGGTTCCTGGGCATTCACACATTTTTAGGGAATTCATACGATACTGTAAGCCCAATTTAATACAGATTTTTAGGAGGCATCATTATGAAAAAATGGTTCAAAGCTGGTTTTGCTTTATTTATGGTGGCTGTACTTATTATACCTCTAGCAGCCTGCGGTCAAGACAAGGTACAGACTGTCAAAGTTGCAGAGGTAACACGTTCAATCTTCTATGCCCCTCAATATGTTGCCCTTGAAAAAGGATTTTTTGAGGAGGAAGGGTTGAAAGTTGAATTGACGACAACATGGGGCGGCGACAAGACCATGACAGCCGTACTCTCGAATGCAGCAGATATTGGACTCGTTGGTTCAGAGACATCCATATACGTTTATGCCCAGGGATCAAATGACCCGGTCATCAACTTTGCCCAGCTGACGCAAACAGATGGCACCTTTCTTGTATCCAGAGAAAAAATCAATGATTTTTCATGGGATCAGTTAAAAGGAGCGACCTATCTCGGCCAGCGCACGGGCGGAATGCCGCAAATGGTCGGTGAATTCGTGCTCAAGAAACACGGCATCGATCCAAAAGAAGATTTAGAGATGATCCAAAATATTGATTACGCGAATATTCCCAATGCCTTCGCTTCCGGAACTGGTGACTTCGTCCAGCTATTCGAGCCGCAGGCCAGCATGTTTGAATTGGAAGGCATAGGCCATATCGTCGCTTCTTTCGGAACAGAGTCCGGTCATGTACCATATACCACATTTATGGCCAAACAAAGCTACATGAAGAAAAACCCGGAGACAATCGAAAAATTCACCCGCGCAATCCATAAAGCACAGAAGTGGGTGGAATCACACAGTGCCAAAGAAACAGCCGAGGTTATCCAGCCATTCTTTAAAGATACAGATTTGTCGCTGATCGAAACGGTTGTTGATCGATACAAGAGCCAGGGATCATACGCAACTGACCCGATTCTAGATGAAGAGGAATGGAAAAACCTGCAGGACATCATGGATGAGGCAGGAGAACTTCCTGAGGAAGTCAGCCATGACACCTTAGTCAACACAGAGGTGGCAGAAGATATCATGAAATAACAGGAGGTTGCAGCCAATGGACTTTTTGACATTAACAGGGATCCAGCACACTTATTTCACACAAACAACCGCTGTCAATGCTTTGAATAATATCTCACTTCATGTCCAGGAAGGTGAGTTTGTTTCCTTCCTGGGTCCGAGCGGCTGCGGCAAGACAACGCTGCTTTCAATTATCGCCGGGCTGATTGAGCCTACTGACGGACAGGTAAAACTGGAAGGGAAATCAGTCAAGGATTCTGCAAATCAAACCGGATATATGCTGCAGCAGGATTATTTATTTCCTTGGAAAACAATTGAGGAAAATATCTTTCTCGGCTTGAAGATTAGCGGAACTTTGAAAGATACCAAAAAGGCTGAGGTTTTATCGCTGCTAAAGCAAATGGGTTTGGAAAATGTAGAAAAGCATTATCCAAAACAGCTCTCCGGCGGAATGCGCCAGCGTGTCGCACTGGTAAGGACACTGGCAACAGAACCTAAGCTGCTCATGCTCGACGAACCTTTTTCCGCATTGGACTATCAAACGAAATTAAAGCTCGAAGACCTGGTGTCAAACACCTTTAAAACTTTCGGAAAAACCGCGATTCTCGTAACACATGATATCGGAGAGGCGATAGCAATGAGCGACCGGATCTTTTTGTTTTCACCAAGACCAGGACGCCTGCACAGGACCTTTATCATTCCCGATGAGCTAAGGAACTTGAGTCCTTTCGAGGCCAGGAATCACCCTTTATACAATGAACTGTTCCAGACAGTATGGAAGGAGTTGGAGTCAATTGAACCAGAAGAAAACTGAACTCCTCCATCAAGAATATCTAAAAAAGTTAAATCGCGAGCGAAAAGTCGTCCGCATCTATCAATTGCTGATTTTCATAGCCTTTTTTGCTCTATGGGAAATCTCAAGCCAGCAAAAGTGGATCGACCCGCTCCTATTCAGTTCACCATCGAAAATCTGGAATATGCTAATCGTTAAGACGATGGATGGTTCCCTGGCTGTAAACCTTGGAGTGACATTGGCTGAAACCGTACTTGGATTTATCCTCGGTACACTCACAGGTACAATACTCGCAGCAATATTATGGTGGTCTCCGCTGCTTTCCAGGATTTTGGATCCATACCTTGTAATATTGAATTCCATGCCAAAGGTTGCGCTTGGCCCGATATTGATTGTTGCGCTTGGCACCAATATGACTTCGATTATCGCAATGGGTGCAATCATCTCAGTAATCATCACGACAATCGTTGTGTATACCGCTTTTAAAGAGGTGGACCCAAATTATCTGAAGGTGCTGCAGACATTCGGAGCAACAAGGACACAGTGCTTTCGGGAGGCAATCTTGCCAGCATCTTTTCCTACCATCATTTCCACTTTGAAAGTGAATGTCGGCCTGAGCTGGGTAGGAGTCATTGTCGGGGAATTCCTCGTTTCGGCCCGGGGTCTCGGATATATGATTATCTACGGTTTCCAGGTTTTCAATTTCACGCTCGTGTTCCTGTCGCTGCTGGTCATCGCCGTGTTCGCAACCGTAATGTACCAGCTGGTCGAACTGCTTGAGAAGAAACTGATTAAAAGCAATCAATAACGAAGCCGGGATTATGATCCGGCTTCTTTACTGTCTCAAAAGTATCCCGCAAAAGTGAACTTGGTCGAAAAAAATCAGATTTTCGCCAATAAAGTTGTGAACTCCGCCAATAAAATCAGATTTTCGCCAATATATCAGAATCAGGGTTAAAAACAACAGTTAATTACGATGCGTTTTAACCAAATAACACAAAAAAAAGCGGCAATCAGCCACTTTTACAACTTTTTTTGCAAAAATTCAAGACTATGCTTGATCACATCGTCCTTCATGATAAAACTGTACTCGTCTTTCATTCTTTCCATCAGTAAATTGCCGCTTACCAGTACTGGGCCGCCTGTTTCCAGGTAATCATCCTGTGGTAAGATTCTTTCAACTTCACCGTAAAAAATTCTTTTTACAAATGAGTCCTCTTTATCACTAACCTGATACTCTCCAATGCTTATAAGCTTGTTTAAAACCGCGCCGGTCTCCTCCATAACTTCACGGCGGGCTACATCTTCCAATGTTTCACCTTTTTCCTTTTTGCCACCCGGAAACTCCAGACCTCTAACTTTATGCTTGGTCAAAAGCCATTCACCTTGATACTTACAGATGACCAACACGTGGCGTGCACTTTTTTCAAAGGCATTTTCCTGAAAGGATAAGGTCACCTCTCCGCCGTTAATATCTTTAAAATTTTCCATTAAAGTCTCCCCCGTCACTAACTCATGATCTAATTATATAGAAAATTAGAAAATGAATAAACCGCAGACATCTGTCTGCGGCTGTTCTATTTTTCAGGGAGGATCCCCATGCTTTCAATATGGTTCCTGGCTTCTTCATCGCCTAGTTTATGAATCATTTCATAGGTCTGGATCAGTTGTCTGTCGAGCGCATCATTCTCACGGTCATAATGGTATTGCACATATGGAACGTGCGCCCTCATGAAATTCTGCCAGCCTGTGGAATGGCTCTGATCGAATATTTCCCTCAACGCGGTGATTTCCTCGTCATTTGCCTCAATTTTAAAATTCCATGGAGATGCAGTTGAAACACTTTGAATCTCGCCATCACTGATGTTGATATAGTATGTTTTTTTGCCTTCTGGCATATGCCTCACCTCATGGATATCGTTCCCTGCGTCTATAATCGTTTATACTGAATATCTTTAAAATAAATAATTTTTTCTGCCCTCCAAATTACTCTTCAAGTTGTCTGTATGTTAAAATTAGACCAAATATAGATATAGATAAATCAGCAAACCCAACAGGAAAATACTTCAATTACAAGGCATATTTTTTCCGATGGAGGGTATTAAATAACTATAAGGAATTATGGACGATTAAGAAGGAGAGGTGAAATTTAATGAAACTGATTGATGAGCTATACGAACTATACCGTAATAAATTGACCGGTGATGAAGAGGATATCGATATGCTCGCTTTTGCCTTCCTTGAAGAGATGAGCCGTGAAGACTTATTGAAAATCATCCAGGACCTTGATAAACAGGAGCTTTATGATTTGATGGGCCTTTACTTGATCGAGAGCTTGAAGGGAAAGTTTGCCCAGGATGATTTCGGTGCACGGTCTGTCAATTCATATTCTTCCCGTAATGTGCACTAATCCTTGTAAATAACCATACATACAAACCGGCTGCGGGCCGGTTTTTCTTTTTGTCTTATTTCGTATAACACTGAAAAAAACTGGCCGAATTCGGCCAGTTTCCTTTGTAGAGAATTAGTTAAGCAAATATTTTATGTCCAGCTCCAGCGCCTAGCCCCTCGAGACGCTTGTCTAGCTGCGGCTCCTAACTCCTCGAGACGCTTCGGTCCTGCCAATGAAGTCAAAGAACGACTTCACTGTCAGGCTTGTCGGGGCTGACCAAGGCACTTCCGCTTTTCTTATCCTAGATAAGCCTTGAACATCCACATATGCTTGCGAAGGCTCATTTTCACTTCTGTCATCATATCCGCTGTAGCTGTATCTTCGGCTTTTTCTGCTAGTTCAATTGCTTCCTGGAGCTCGTCCACTATTGTGGCAAAGTCATCGTGCAATTGTTTGACCATGTCCTCTTCTTTTTCTGAACCTGATGCTTCTTTGATTGAGGATAATTCAAGATACTCTTTAAGCGTTGCAACAGGCTTTCCGTCCAATGCGAGAATTCTTTCGGCGAATTCATCAATGATTGTCGCTGCTTCGTTATAAAGTTCTTCGAATTTTACATGCAGCGTGAAAAAGTGCCGCCCTTTTACATACCAATGATAGTTGTGAAGCTTCGTGTAAAGAACCGTCCAGTTTGCAACTTGCTTATTAACCGCTTGGATTAAATCTTTTTGTGCCATAGTTATTTCATCCTCCCTTTTAGTCATAGTTTATATTCCCCTTTCTTCCTTATAAAAAACATGCTGCCAGCAACTTTTTACCTATATCCGAATAGAACATGCTACAATAATTTTGAAGCAAAGGAGGCCGTTTTATGTATACCGTTTTGATTATCTCAGTCATTATCGTTATCATTGTTTTAATATTAAGCGTAGTCACTACTTCAAAAGCATATCAGTATAAACATACTGTCGATCCGGTTGACAACAATAACAGCCTTGCAGATTCTAATGAACCAGAATCTTCGGATGAAAATAAATAAAAGGAGCTGCGACTCAGCTCCTTTTTAGAGTTTAAAGAAGGGATGAACACCATGTTAAAAAAAGCATTCATCGGCATCATTCGTTTTTATCAGGTTGTGATTTCGCCATTAAAGCCGCCTACATGCCGTTTTTACCCTACATGCTCCCATTACGGGCTTGAAGCGATTAAAAGATTCGGTCCCTTCAAAGGCGGTTGGCTGACGATTGTACGCATCCTTAAGTGCCAGCCTTTCCATCCAGGTGGCATGGACCCGGTTCCGGAAGAGTGGCCATCAAAGAAAAATGCTAAAGCTCATAACCATTAAAAATTACTTTTCATAACCATCGATCACCTGATCAAGCCTTCCCGTTGAAGGATCAATTACTAGACCATGGACCGGAACATCCTTAGGCATCAAGGGATGGTTTTTAACGATTTCAACACTGTGGGCAACGCTGTCCTTGACATTGTCGAAACCGTGAAGCCATTCCTCTACATTTATTCCCGAATAATTCAATGTTCCCAACATATCATCTGTAACACCGCGTTTTTTCATCTCATCAATCATGATGTCGGGCTTCATCCCGCTCATTCCGCAGTCGTAATGGCCAATGATCGCTACTTCCTCCGCCTGCAGCTGGTAAACAGCAACAAGAAGACTTCTCATGATACTTCCGAATGGGTGCATAATCAGGGCACCGGCATTCTTTACAATTTTCACATCACCATTGCGAATATTCAAAGCCCTTGGCAAAAGTTCAACAAGCCTTGTATCCATGCAAGTTAAAATAACCATCTTTTTATTCGGGAACTTGGTAGTCGTGAATTCTTCATATTTCTTTTCTGCTACAAATTTTTCATTAAAATCAAGGATTTCATCAAGCATTCTCATATATTCCTTCTCCTTTTAAAAATTTTCTTTCTAATAGAATACCGTAAAATGAACCTGAACCAAAATGTTTTACTTGATTTTGCCGTCATCCTTTTGTATGATACATAAGGTAAATCGTAACCATTACGAATTAATATTTTTGAATATGAAAAGAAAACTAATAACAAATAAACTCCATTTCCTAAATCGTAATGAGTCCGTTTTGACTATCAGGAGGCACATATGAAAAAAACTGCATTTATTTTATCTTTATTTATGGTCATTGCTGCTTTTCTAAGCGGCTGTGGGCAGGATGCTACTGATCAAGAGAAGAACGCTGACCTGCTTCAAGTCTATACCACTGTATATCCACTCCAATTTTTCGCACAGCAAATTGGCGGTGATTATGTAAATGTTGAAACCGTTTATCCACCGGGAGCAGATGAGCATACATTCGAGCCCTCCCAAAAAGATATGATGGCACTGGCAGACGCAGACTTATTTTTCTATATCGGCCTGGGCCTAGAAGGTTTTGTTGATAAAGCCAGCAAGACACTTAAAAATGAAGATGTAAAAATGGTACCGGTTAGTGAGTCTTTGCACCTGGATGAGAATGACGAACATCAAGACGAGGCACACAACGAGGATGGCTCGGCTCAAGAAGGTCATGATGAAGAAGGTCATGACGAGGAAGAACATGCTGATGAAGAGCATGCAGATAAGGATGGGCATGATCACGGAGATCTCGACCCTCACGTCTGGCTTGATCCGATTTACGCAAACGAGCTGGCACTTGCAATCAAAGAACAATTAGCCGAAAAGATGCCTGAGCATAAAGATACTTTCGAACAGAATTACACAGAGCTGACTGCACAACTAAAGGACCTTGACAAGGAATTCTCAAAGGTTATTGGTTCAGCCAAGCGCAAGGAAATCCTTGTATCACACTCTGCCTTTAGTTATTGGGAGGAGCGTTACGGAATCCAGCAAATCAGCATTTCTGGCCAATCAACTACTAATGAGCCATCTCAAAAAGAGCTTCAAAAGTTGATTACACACGCCAAAGATGAAAAAATTAAATACGTTTTGAACGAACAAAATTTCAATTCCAAGCTGGCAAAAATGGTCCAGGAAGAAATCGGCGCAAAATCGCTGACACTTCACAATCTTTCCGTATTGACCGACGAAGATATTAATAATAAGGAAACTTATTTCACGTTAATGGAAAAAAATATCTCGACCCTTGAAAAGGCGTTGAATGAATAAACACGGTTGCCTCCCTTATTGGGAGGCATTTTTTGCTTCCTGATTTTAGCTGGAATCACGATCCCCTTTTCGTTGCATGCTAAGATTGTATCAACCAAAAAAGGAGTGGTACACCGATGGCAAAAGATGTCTTATGCGAAGTCAACAACTGTCATTATTGGAAAGACGGAAACCTCTGCAGCGCAGATAAAATCTATGTAGTCAGCCATTCCGGCGAGCAAGCCGACAACAGCCGCGAAACAGACTGCAAAACGTTTGAAGCGTTAAGTTAATGGATAAGACCGGGGTTTTGCCCGGTCTTTTTACCTGACTAAAAACCAATATACAAGGATGATTCCCATGTCACTCAATACATGCCCTATTATGGCTGCTGTAATGGTACCTGTTTTTTCTCTGATGCAGCCCCAGAATATGCCTGCAATGAAGACTGGGATAGCTGCAACAATTCCAAATATACCCGAAAAAATTGGAATAACAGAGAGAAAATGATACAGCGTGTAGAATGCAGATGTCATGAAAATTGTATATTTAGCTGTGCCTTCCAATCTCAGCTTCTCAAAGATATAACCTCTCCAGTAAACTTCTTCCAAAACTGGATTAACCACCAGCAGAATTAGAACGAGCCAAACCTCACCTCGTGAAGAAAAACCCCATTCCCATAATAAAACCCGTAGCTGATCAATATCCAATAGATAAATATGAAGCCAGTTTACCCCACCAAAAATGAACAGTAAAAAGAGCAGCCCGCTGCCAATTCCCAATAAAGCATCCTTCCTGGACGTTTTGAACTTTTCCCAGTGAACTCCACCACCAAGCAAAGGCACTGCAAGAAGCCAGCTATAGAAAAGCAAAAACGCAACAATTACACTCTCCAGCAATTGAAGGCCTATGAAAATCATGAGCGTTGGTCCAACTAAAAGGAAAATTTTCTTCATAACCACCTACCCCAGTCCTGCTTCCTTCTCTTTGTTATTTTCCCTTTTATACTTTTCATTGAGTGGCTTTAAAAAGGTGTCGACAATCGCATTGAATTCCGGATAAGACCTTGACGGCAGCTGGTGCGTTCCCCCCTTTATATACACTACTTGAGTCTGCGGGGCTTTTTTTTGAAAAGGAATGCGGTACCGGTGCATCGGCTTTTCTAAAGTTCCGTATATAAGAAGGATAGGAATATCGAGCTTATGTAGCTGGCTGCTGGAATCATATTGAAGCCCTGATTGAATATATTCATACGACCGCTGAGCATCAGAGCGCCGCGCTAGCTCAAATATCTCTTTTTCATCTTCCTGGTCACATTGGTGAAACTTTGCCTGCCATTTTGCAGCAAGAGACACTTGAGCAAATTGAACCATTAGCTGCACAAACTTGATAATAAGCTTCGGGATAAGGGTATCTATTTTAGAAAAACCCCCTGACAAAATTAACGCTTCCGACCGTTCAGGGTATTTCAATGCAAATTCCTGGGCAACTAATCCGCCTTGAGAATAGCCGCAGAGCACCACTTTCTGAACACCTATTTCGTCTAGCAACTTTTTTAAATCATCAGCGAGTCCAGCAATACTTATAGATTTGTTTCCCTTCGAACTGCGGCCATGCCCGGCCAGGTCGAAAAAGATGGTCTTATAGCGATTGGACAGAGCCTCCTGATACTTAAAAACATTGTGCCCCATCACAAAAGGATGAAGGAACACAACAGGCAGCCCGTCACCTTTTATATGATAGTAAAGAGAGAGAGAGTCATCGATTTTGACAAACGGCATAAAAGTTTCACCCCTTTATGCTCCATTTACCCGAATATTTGATACGCAAAAACAGCGCAGAAATTTACTTATGCCTTCAAGACAAGCAGGTTAAATTAAATTCTTTCACGCCGCTTCAACTCTTCAAGCTCTTTGTTGATCTTATCCTTGTCAATTCGTTCAAATAATGGCTCGACGGGAGTTAATATTTGTGGCTTTACTAGTAACGGTTCCCAGCTTTGTTCCGTTATTTGCAGCATACCTTTAATCCTTTCGCTTGAAAAAGGAAGGAATGGTGCCAGTATATTGGCCAGGTTTCCGATAATATATACACAGTCTGCAATAGTCTGCTTGCATGCTTCAACATCTTCGTGAATCTGCTTCCATGGTTGTTGCTCATCGAAATATTTATTTGAATATCTCACTAGTTCAAACACTTTTTCCAGAGCTTTTTTAAAACTAGCGCTTTCAATGTTTCGTCCTGTTTCTTCGTATAGAAGATTAACCCTCTCTACCATTTCTTTATTTATCTCTTTTTCTAGAAGAACGCCACCATATGATTTTTGTATGAATTTCAAAGTCCGATTCACAAAGTTCCCATATGCTCCCAGCAGTTCACTATTGTGACTGTAGATGAACTCCTTCCATGAAAAATCAGCATCCCGGTTTTCCGGTGCATTGATAGTCAGGAAGTAGCGGATTGAATCAGGATTGTACCATTCTATGATATCCGGGATCCAAACTGCCCAATTTCTGCTCGTGGACAATTTTTTCTTTTCCAATGTGAGATATTCATTAGAGACGATGTGGGTTGGCAGTGCTTCTATGCCAAGTCCTTTAAGGATACCTGGCCAAATAATCGAATGGAATGGGATGTTATCTTTCCCGTGAACGTAATAAGACTTGGCAGCGGGATCCCAAAATGCCGCGTCATCCTGGTTGGCTTGTTCAGCCCAGAGCTTGCTTGCTGAGTAGTAACCCGAAACCGCCTCAATCCAAACATAAATTTTCTTCTCTTCATAACCCTTTACCGGCACGCTTACGCCATTAGACAAATCCCTTGAAACAGCCCGGTCCTGCAAACCTTCATGCAAGTATCTCTTCGTTAATGAAATGGCGTTCTCTCTCCATAGCTGATTCTCTTCGGCTTCCTGTGTATAAATCTCCAGGTCACTTTGAAAAGAGCTTAACGCAAAGTAAAAATGCTCTGTTGTTCTCGTTGTTGGCGGATTGCCGCAAATTTTGCACTTTCTCTCCAGTAAATCCAGCGGCTCAAGCACGCTTGAGCATTGATCACATTGATCACCTCGAGCGTTCGCCCCGCATTTCGGACAATTTCCTTCAACATATCGGTCAGGCAAAAACTGCTGGTCCTGTTCACAATACGTTTGTTCAATCTCTTTTTTATAAATTAACCCTTTATCAAGCAGCTTCAGAAAGATTTCCTGGACGACTTTATGGTGATGTGCTGTATCCGTTCTTGTGTAGATGTCATAAGAGAACCCAAGCTTCGAAAAACTGTCTGTGAACTCGTGGTGGTATCTGTCTGCGATTTCCTTTGGTGACACGCCTTCTTGCTTCGCTCTTATTGTAATAGGCGTTCCATTGCAATCGCTGCCTGATACATACAAAACTTTCTCGCCTTTCATTCGATAATATCTCGCTAAAATATCCCCCGGCAACAGGCTCGAAATATGCCCTAGATGCAAAGATCCATTAGCATAAGCCCAGGCTCCTCCGATAAAAATACCCATTTTAATGACCTCCTTAGAATTCGTGTCTCTTTTTAAAAAAAGTGCCTATAAAAAATAAAAACCCCGCCCTTAACTGCAATAGTTAAGGACGAGGTTTGGAATCCCACGTGTTACCACCTTATTTCGCAAATAGTTCACACTATTCGCCTCAGCAAGTACGGAGCAAAAAGCTTGCTCTTATACTGTGACATTGATAACGAGTGCCAAATCTCGCCGAATCCTACTTATGCAAAAAGGCACGTTCAGGACGGAGCTCAGAGACCATTTTTCAAATGCCTGTTTTTGCTTCTTTTCAGCTGCCGAAGCTCTCTGTAAAAAACAAGGACAATTTACTTTTTCTCTTCATCGCTTTTAAAAGTTATTAATCAGTATTCTATTCAGAATTTTCCAGGAAGTCAATAACATTTTTGATAATATAGTAAAAAACTCCCTCCATTATGAAGGGAGCTGAGCAATATTAAACTTCAAGGCTTGCCATTGGTCCGAAGAATTCGAAGTGGATTCTGTCATCTGTGACGCCAAGGTCTTTTAACGCTGCGTTGATTGCTTTCATGAATGGTACCGGGCCGCAGAAATAGAAGTCAGATTGAGCAATATCCACATTTTCTTTTAGCCATTCTTTCGTAATATAACCTTCTACATCAAAGCTGCTGTTCTCGCGGTCTTCTTCAGTTGGCTGATCGTAGAATACCACTGAATTCACCTTTGCTTTTGCAGCTGTGGAAGCTACTTCGTCTTTAAGTGCATGGACTTTGCCGTTTTGAGCTGCATGGATGAAGGTAACTTCTTTTTCCGGCTGAAGGTCTGCAACTGTGTTAAGCATGCTAACCATTGGAGTCAGACCAACACCACCGCTTATCAATACAACTGGCGTGACCTTTTCTGTATCAAGGAAGAAGTCACCAGCAGGAGCGCTAATTTGCAGGACTTCGCCTTCTTCTACACTACTGTGCAGGTAGTTGGATACCTTGCCATCTGGAGTCTCCAAGCCAGCTTCCTTTTTAACGCTGATACGGTAGTAGCTTTTACCAGGTGCATCTGACAAGCTGTACTGGCGGATATGAGTGAAATCTTCTCCTTCGATTTCAAGCTTGACGCTGATATACTGTCCTGGCTTGAAGGCAGCAATTTCTTTTCCATCTACTGGCTTCAGGTAAAAAGAAGTGATGACTTCACTTTCCTCGACTTTGTTTCCAACAATAAATGGACGGAAGCCATCCCAGCCGCCTTTTTGGTTCGCTGCTGCATCATACATTTCCGCTTCAACCGAAATGAATGCGTCTGCAATTACTCCGTATGCATCAGCCCAGGCATTTATGATTTCGTCTGTAGCCGCATCACCAAGGACTTCTTTGATTGCAATTAGTAAATGCTTTCCAACAATCGGATAATGCTCAGGAAGGATGCCAAGGCTGCGGTGCTTATGGGCGATCTGGTTTACAACCGGCAGGATTGCTTCAAGGTTGTCGATGTATTTTGCAGCTGCATAGACAGTTCCAGCCAACGCTCTTTGCTGTTTTCCCTGCTTTTGGTTCGCATGGTTGAAAATATTTAAAAGTTCTGGATGATTTTCAAACATAGTTTTATAGAATACTGTCGTGATTTGTTCACCGTGAACTTCTAGAACCGGTACTGTAGATTTTATGATTTCAATTGTTTTTTGATCTAGCATAATATACACTCCCCTATGTCAATATCTACTCGTCGAGGTGTTTAACCTCATTCCCATAGTGATTATAATAAAATTTTTCAGCAGACTAAGTGATTCAAATCACACTATTGTAAAATAGTTCTTTTCAACTAGAGGTTTAACTTGAATTCCTATCAATTTCATTCAATTACCAGACAGAAGTACCTCAACTTTTGATACTGATTGTATTTTTTGATCAAAATCTTTGCCAAAAAGATTGCCAATCCTTTTTTATAGCTAAAAATTCATTTTTATAGCGAAATTCTCATTTATATAGCGAAAATTTATCTTTTATAGCGAAAAACAATTTTTTATAGCGAAATTATACTTTTTATAGCGAACTGGAAAATAGCGCTGATTTTTTCCAGCTTCAAAAAAAATAAAAGCACTGCCTAAGCAGTGCTCCTCCACTCTAAAATTCGAATATTTCTTCAAATACTGTAACTTCCTTCATTCGCTTTGTATTTAGTTTAAAGCCAATCCCAGGTCCTTCTGGCATTTTAATCATACCATCATAAACCGTGATTTCCGGCTGGATTATGTCTTTTTCCCAATAGCGATCAGAACCGGAGATATCTCCTGGTATCGTAAATCCAGGAAGCGACGCAAGAGCGATATTATGTGCTCTTGAAATCCCAAATTCAATCATTCCGCCTGCCCAGACTGGGATTCCTTTTGAAACACAATAATCGTGGATTCGCTTTGCTTCACCCAGTCCACCGACCCGGCCAATTTTAATATTGATTACTTTGCAGCTACCAAGATCGATTGCTTTCCTTACGTCTTCAAAAGTGACGATGCTTTCATCAAGGCATATAGGCGTCTTTATTTGAGATTGCAGTTTGGCATGGTCAATGATGTCGTCATATCCCAGCGGCTGCTCGATCATCAGCAAGCCGAAATCATCCAGTGCTTTTAAGCGGTCAACATCCTCCAAAGAGTAAGCAGAATTGGCGTCCGCCATCAACGGCAAGTCCGGGAACTGCTTACGAATTTCAGAGATATAATGTAAATCATCTTCCGGACTGATTTTTACTTTAACCCGCTTGAATCCTTGCTCCAGATAACCTTCAATTTGTTTCAGTGCCTCCGGTAGATTATTCCCTACAACCACACCCGCAGGGATCGATTCCATAGTTCCGCCAATCAGGTTCGATAATGGGATACCTTCTATTTTAGCCCGCAAATCCCATAATGCCGTTTCAAGCGCTGCCTTTGCCATATGATTCCGACGAACCGAGCTGAATAAGAGAGAGGCTTCTTCAGGATGACTTATCCCTTTTTTCCTCAAAAGAGGAATCAGAAAATTTTTCAGGACATGATACGAGGTCTGGACGGTCTCCTCCGTATACCATGGTGATGAAAAGGCGACACCTTCACCGTAGCCAATAAAACCATTACGGTCCTCAACCTCGACGATAATCGCTTCTCTCTCTGTCACTGAACCTAAATGGGTGGTGAACGGGTTTTTCAATGGCATTTTGACGATTGATAGTTTAACACCTTTAATGTCCAATAGCATCCCCCTCCGCTTCAAGCCACTCGCGTAGTTTGCGTCTTAATAATTTTTTCGCGGCATTCCTTGGCAGGTCTTCTACAAAGTAGAATTTTTTCGGAAGTTTGTATTTTGCAAGTTTCTCTTCACAAAGAGCCAACAATGCATCTTCAGAAATATCTGGATCGCTTTTCACAATAAAAGCCACAGGCACTTGTTGCCACTTTTCATCTGATGCCCCAATCACTCCAGCATCGGAAACCCCGGGATGTGAAAGCAGTACGCCTTCAATTTCGGCAGGATAGATGTTTTCACCTCCTGAAATGATTAAATCTGAGCGGCGATCAAGGACATAAAGGAAGCCTTCACTGTCCAAATAGCCGATATCACCTGTGTGAAGCCATTTATCCCGGATTTTATCAGCAGTTACATCTGGACGATTCAAATAGCCAATCGTCACATTTGGACCTTTGACCAGGATCTCTCCCTCGGCTCCCTGTGGAATATCCTGCTCATCAGAATCGACAATCCTGATCTGATTAGGGAATAAAGCTTTACCGGCAGAACCAAGGCGTTGAATGCTGTACTCCGGTGATAGAGTTGCAAATTGTGACGATGTTTCCGTCATTCCATATGTCTGGAACACAGGAATATCTTTATCAAGACATGCTTCTAGCAAAGGGAGCGGCGCAGGTCCACCGCCCAGCAGCATGCAACGGAAGGAGACCGGCAGTTTTTCTGAGCCAAGCTCCGCCAGGACTCTCCTCAACATCGTACTGACCACAGACATCACTGTAACTTGATATTTTCGAATATCCTCAATTACCTTTTTTTCTTCAAAAGAGGAATGAAGAATAACTGGCATTCCATATATCTGGCTTCTCATCAAAATAGAATAGCCGCTAATATGGAAGATAGGAACGGTACAGAGCCATTTATCATGTTCATGCAATCCAAGATTGAGAGCTGACGCGTTTGCGCTCCACCAATGGTTGCCATAAGTTTGCATAACACCCTTCGGATTGCCGGTCGTGCCTGATGTATACATGATCGTCGTTACTTCGTCTAAATTGTACTCTTCGAGAATAGTGACAGTCTTTTCCTGCAACTGGCTCCATTCATCAGAACTAATATTTCTTATGTCATAATTAATCTCTGACACTTTATCATTAAAGCGAGTCTCATATAACAATACTTTCGCTTCACTGTCACCAAGCTGCCATGACAGCTCTTCAGATGTAAGGCGATTGTTCAAAATAACCGTCCTGATTCCAGCCATTTGCAAGGCGTATAAAATAAACACAGATTCAGCCTGATTCGAAAACAGCACCGCTGCTGTTTCCCCTCTATTCAGACTGATTGCTCCCAGCTTCGCTGCATAGGACTTAGCCTTCTCAAAAACTTGTTTAAACGTATATGTATTCCCTTCGAAAATCAGTGCTTCGCGGTTCGGAGACAGATCCGCCCGCTTTTTCAGCCAGTTTGGCATGGTTTCAGTCATGGATGTCACCTCTTCTCTACATACTAAAACAGCTTGATGGAAGTCCATCAAGCTGTGGGTAAACTATAAATCAAGGGAATCTTGGGAACTGGCCGAAGTCAGGCTTGCGCTTTTCTTTGAACGCATCGCGGCCTTCTTTCGCTTCTTCTGTTGTGTAGTAAAGCAAAGTTGCGTCCCCTGCCATTTGCTGAAGTCCAGCAAGTCCATCAGTATCAGCGTTCATCGCAGCTTTCAGGAAGCGAAGCGCGGTTGGGCTCTTCTCAAGGATTTCCTCACACCACTTGAGTGTTTCCTCTTCAACCTGGTCAAGAGGTACAACTGTGTTGACAAGACCCATGTCCAAAGCTTCCTGGGCATTGTACTGACGGCATAAGAACCAGATTTCGCGAGCCTTTTTGTGACCGACGATTCTTGCAAGGTAGCCTGAACCGTAACCAGCATCGAAGCTTCCGACTTTTGGTCCAGTCTGGCCGAAAATTGCGTTATCTGCTGCAATAGTAAGGTCACATACAACATGAAGAACATGTCCCCCACCAATTGCGTACCCTTTAACCTGAGCGATTACCGGCTTAGGAATTACACGGATCAAACGCTGAAGGTCAAGGACATTCAAGCGAGGAATTTGGTCTTCACCAACGTATCCGCCATGTCCGCGCACTTTCTGGTCTCCACCGGAGCAGAATGCATCATCTCCAGCACCAGTCAGGACGATTACGCCAACACTGGCATCGTCGCGTGCATAAGCAAATGCATCGATCAATTCCATAACCGTTTTAGGACGGAATGCATTGCGCACTTCCGGGCGGTTAATGGTAATTCTGGCGATGCCATTATATGTTTCATACAGAATATCTTCATACTTGCGTTCTGAAACCCATTCAACTGTCATTAAGACTACCTCCTATTATGTATTCGACAAAAACTCACTTACTATTGTACCAAATTTTTCACGTTCTTCCACATGAATTGCATGGCCGCAATCAATTATCGACAAATGTTTCGCATTTGGAAGCTTTGAAGCCATGTCAGCAGCTATTTTACAGAACTTATCATCGAGTTCGCCTGTAATCAAAAGAGTCTCGAAATCAAAAGTCGTTAGCTTGTCCCACCATGAAGGCTGAGCACCCGTCCCCATCCCCCTCAGACTGTTGGAGAGTCCGACAGGGTTGTTCCTCAGTCTTTGACTCCTTATTTGTTCCCTTATTTCTTTCGGAAGATTCAACTGTGATTGAAAAAGCGGAATTGATTCCCAGAAACTAATGAATTTTTCAAGGCCTTCTGTTTCAATCTTCATAGCTAGCTTCTGGTCCTGCTGGACTCGAGCTTCCCGGTCTGCAGGATTCTCGAGGCCGGGTGTAGTGCTCTCAAGGACCAGCTTCCTGATTCTTTCGGGATACATACTTGCAAATGTGATAGCTATACGGCCACCCATAGAATACCCAAGCATATCGGTTTTCTCAATCTCTAGCTGGTCTAGAAGCACTTTCAAATCATCAGTAGCTTTCTTGATGTTGTATCGCGCCGTATCGCCAGGCGATTCAGTCTCCCCGTGGCCAATAAGGTCCACCATCAGTAACGTTGAATGATTCCCCCATATAGGACAAAACGGCTTCCAAGTAGAAGCCGCGCCCGTAAAGCCATGGAGCAACACAAGGGGAAAACCATCGCCGTACTGCTCGACATGATATCGTACGCCGTTAATCATGGTTTTCATTTCGTGTCACCTTTTAGCATAGTAGTTATTTCCCGGGAAACAGAATTCCACAAATCTCGATGTTCCTTCAGGTTGGAATCCCTTGTTGTCCTGATTTCCATCACTTTTAAGCCGTCAACCTCTTGGTTTTTGGCCAAAGTCTCTGAAAATTGCTCCCAATCTTTGATTAAATCATATTTCCCGTTGTACATTTCGACAACATGGCTGAAATCCAAGTCCAAAGGTGTACCGAAAAGCTTTTCAAAATGCTTTGGTTCCTTTGCCTGAGGCAGGAACGAGAAGATTCCGCCGCCATTATTGTTGATCAGCAAAATATTGATATCGATATTATATAATTTTGAAGCCAATAAACCGTTTAGATCATGATAGAATGTCAAATCGCCCAATACAAGGTAGCATGGCTGCGATACACTGGCTACACCAAGTGCGGTAGAAACGATACCGTCTATACCGTTTGCTCCTCTGTTTGCCATTACCTTGATATTCTTTTTATTTAATAGGAAGAAAGAATCAAGATCCCGGATTGGCATGCTGTTTCCGACAAACAATGTCGAGTCTTCCGGAAGCATTTCAGTGAGCTGTTGGAATAGCTTCCCTTCACTTAAGTCCTCAACTTGAGAAATAGCAGACAACTGTTCTTTGGCTAGTTCATTGACGGTGAGCCATTTATTCAGATAGTCAGGATTGCCTGATGGTGCAGCAGCCTCACCAATTTTTTTACAGAACAAAGCTTCATCGCAATATATCATTTCAGAAGCCGACATCGTAGGTTCACGCCAGCCGGCGCCGCTGTCGACAACGAATTGTCGGGCAGTCCGATTTTCTTTTATAAAAATAGTCAGAGCTTTTGAGATTGGCATTGCTCCAAACCGGATAATCACATCCGGCTTCAATGCTTCCTTCGCATCTTCATTCCTTAAAAACGCATCATAGGCATCAATGATGTGTTGGCCATCATGTTCTCCGCTTCGCAATTGTGACAGTGGATCAGCGATGATTGGGAATTGTAATATATCAGCAAGGGCAATGACTTCATTTGCAAATTCGCTGTTGTCGAGCTGCCCGCAGACAATAATCCCCTTCTTATATGAAGCAATATCCTCACTGATTGCCGCAAACGTTTGATCAGATAAACTAAGGCGTCCTGTCTCGATTTCCACATATCCGCCAACGCGTTCAGGCAGTTCGAACATGTTTTCATCCATAATCGGAATCAACGGTTCCCTGAATGGAAAGTTCAAATGGACAGGTCCCTGTGGATAGCTTGCAGCAGTAGCCGCTGCCCTGCCACAAACAGTCCGGGCATAGCGGATCATATCCTCCGTTTTTTCCGGCGGTGCCATTTCGACAAACCATTTTACATTCTTGCCGTACAAATGAATCTGGTCAATCGCCTGCGGGGCACCGACATCACGCAATTCATGCGGCCGGTCTGCTGTCAGGACAATCAACGGAATCCGTGAAATACTGGCCTCAATCACTGCTGGATAATAGTTCGCAGCAGCTGTTCCTGACGTACAAAGCAAAGCGACAGGCTTTCGAGTAGCCTTCGCAATTCCAAGGGCGAAGAATGAAGCAGATCGTTCATCGACCTGGATATGGATGCGCAGGTCTGGATGCTCAGCCATAACGAGTGCCATTGGCGTTGACCTCGATCCAGGACTGATGACAACATCCTTCACTCCTGTTTTGGATAATTCCGCAACGAATGCTGCGATATATGCTGTTAAACCTTCCTGGTGGCTCATGTGATCTTTCCTCCAAGTGCTGTAAGCATCGGCCTGAACTTGATGCTAGTCTCTTTATATTCGCTTTCGGCATTTGAATCTGCCACAATGCCGCAGCCTGCAAATAGCGATGCCTCATTTCCCTGAATCAGTCCTGAGCGGATCGCTACGGCAAATTCACCATTTCCCTGATAATCCATCCAGCCAACAGGTGCTGCATAAAGGCCTCTATCAAGTTGTTCAATTTCCCTTATTTTCACGATTGCTGCCTGCTTCGGCAATCCGCCCAGTGCAGGAGTCGGGTGAAGTCGGTTTACTAAATGAAGCAGTGATGTACCTTCCCGATTCCTCCCGATTACAGGTGTATACAAATGCTGAATATATTTCATTTTCATTAATACAGGCTGTTCAGGAAGAATCACCTCATCACAGGTTTCTTCCATCGCTCCCTTAATCATATCCACCACATATTGATGCTCAATCAAGTTTTTCTCGTCTGTTAAAAGCTCCTCGCCGAGACTTTCATCTTCATCAGGAGTGATACCCCTGGCGATCGAACCGGCCAGGCAGGCTGAAAACAGACTTGCTCCATCCTTCTTGACCAACCGTTCAGGAGAAGCTCCGATAAAGCAATCACCATTTGATTCGAAGGCAAATGTAAAGCTTTTATGCTGATTCTCAAGCAGATTCGCCAGGACACTTTCTGACTGTACTTCATCTGTAAAGTGAAGACGCAACTCCCTAGCAAGCACGACCTTCTTCAGTTCACTATTTTCAAAACCGTTTACAACATCAGTTACCGTCTGCTTCCATGCCTCAGGATCAATTTCAATAATATCCTTAAGATCAAGCCTGCCTAGCGCTGGTTTCTGTCCAGCGTTCGAAAGAACCTCTTCCCTCTCCCTTGTGACTTTATCAAATAGTGACATATCGTCGTGTTGGGTGCAGATTACATTGGTTGTAAAGTACGCCTCTCCCTTGACAATAGTCAGCATATATTTCGGAATGTGGAAAAGAGCTTCGGAAAATTTGGACCATAAGCTCGTTTTCTTCTTCAGTGGATCAAAGGTAAATCCGCCAAACATAGATGGCCCTGTTCCATTTACATTGTGTTTATTAAACACCAGTGCTGTACCCATGAAGCGCTTCCACTCTTTTTCAACATGAAAAAAGCGGTCAGCTCCCTGATCCGACTGTATTTGTCCGCATATACCCAATCCAGCTAGGAAGTCTTCCCCTTCAGGATCCTTCCAGAAAAAGCGTTCTCCAAAAAACTTTTCCCTGCCTGAAGCAAAAAAATAAAAAGGATCTATACGATCTATTTTATGGACCTCGCTGACCAAAACCGACTGAGATTGTCCTTTGGCTCGCTCAATCGCATCAAGAATTCCCTGTCTAAGTTCCGTTTCCTGAATGGCAACCAAAAATATCCCCCCAATAACAGCCTCTCATCTGTTATCACACGTTTTAAAGCTTATTTTAAGATACACCTCATACATCACGATGTCAATAATGGCGGGCTTTCCTAACCTATTATCATCCTTATTATATATTACACGCAAACAGCTGAGACAATCTGGAAAATCCATCCTCATTATACGTGAAAATACTAATTGACAGTGTATATGTGAATATCTACACTATTAATTGTAAGGTAATTTAGCCTAGATATGAAAGGTCTTTTTGACAATTTTGGTTCTTTTAGATAAAATATAAAGGTTTGATAGATTGATATATAAGGGAGAGAATTAGTTATGCAACCACAGCTACAGCCTAGTTCTTCACCAGCAGTCAATGGCGCAGACTGGAGAGTCTGGTGGCAGCTTACACGGCCGCACACTTTGACTGCCGCATTTGCCCCTGTCCTTTTGGGGACTGCTTTAGCGATAGAATACAGCGGTGGAATCCATTGGGGAATCTTCCTCGCGATGTTAATAGCAAGCCTGCTAATCCAGGCAGCAACGAATATGTTCAATGAGTATTATGATTTTAAACGTGGACTTGATAATGAAAATTCCGTTGGGATCGGCGGAGCGATCGTCCGCCATGGCATTAAGCCTAAAACGGTCTTGAATCTGGCGTTTGGCCTTTATGGAATTTCAGTCCTTCTTGGCATTTATATTTGCATGAGTACTAGCTGGTGGGTCGCTGCTGTCGGTGTCGTTTCCCTTGCTGCTGGTTATCTTTACACAGGCGGTCCATTGCCAATTGCCTACACTCCTTTCGGTGAGCTTGTCGCAGGATTTTTCATGGGCGTGTTGATCATCCTGATTTCCTTCTACATCCAGACTGGCACGGTAACTCCTACAAGTGTACTTGTTTCTATTCCTAGCTTTTTGCTAGTCGGCGCGATTTTGCTTGCGAATAATATTAGAGACCTTGATGGCGACAAGGAATTCGGCCGGAAAACACTGGCTATCCTGCTTGGACGAAATGGTGCTATCAGGCTGCTCGCGGGTATGTTCATTGTATCCTACGCGTGGGTAATCGGCTTAATCATTGCTGGAGTCGTTTCGCCATGGCTTGCGATTGTTGCCCTCAGCATTCCTAAGGCTGTAAAAGCAACGAAAGGCTTCATCGGGAAATCAAATCCATTGCAAATGATGCCGGCAATGGCAGCGACAGCAAAGACCAATACCATTTTCGGATTACTTTTATCTGTAGGCATTTTCATCAGTTTAATATAATTTCACTTGAGAAGCTTCTGCCTTTGGCGGAAGCTTTTTCTATGTTTCTTAAAATCACGAGCGGGTATTTAGTACGTATGACGCCGAATTAAAACTAAGGATGTGTAAATATGCTGACAAATGACCAGCTAAGTCAACTAAAGCAAACGCTTATAGATGAAAAAGAAACGCTAATTTCACAAATAAAAAACAATGAAGAGGAAGGCTATCTCGAGGGCAGCCAGCGTGAAGCGACAGGAGAACTTTCTTCCTACGATAATCATCCTGCTGACAGCGGGACAGAGCTGTTTGAGCGCAGCAAAAATCTGGCGATGGACGAGCATCATGATGACCAGATTGAAAAAGTTAATAGCGCTCTTAAATCATTCGAGGATGGCACCTACGGAAAATGTGCGGAATGCGGGAAAGAGATTCCTTTTGAGCGACTTGAAGCCGTACCTTATACTTTATATTGCGTCGAGCACTCTGCCGAACAAACTCTTTCAAATGACCGTCCAGCTGAAGAAGATGTTCTTGAATATACCCATGAAGCCGACTTCGATCGCAGGCAAAACGAAGAAATGACCGACAACAGGAACAGCTTCAATGATGTAGCCGAGTTCGGTACATCTGAAACACCTTCTGATCTTACTGGAGATCATGAAGACTACAATAAGCTCTACATTGATAATGAAAAAGAAAAAGGGTTCACGGAAGACTATGAATCCTTCAGCGCCACTGACATTGAAGGTGATGACCGACAAGTATTCCAGAGTGATACCGAAGAGGAATACGAGGAAATGCTGGACGAAGCCGGAATCGAGTCCGAGCTTGGAGATATCCCTTATAAAGAGGGAGACAGTTATATTAATGATGACAAAAAGAAAAATGAATAAGGAAAACAGCCTCAGTTCACTTTTGGGACTGAGGCTGTTTTTTGGAAGGGATTTTTCCTTTTTGGCAACAAAATTGTGACATTATGTAAAATAGGTGCTAATAAAGCTGATTGGAGACGATAATCGCAAATCTTTGGAAAATATGTACACCAATAAAGTCGATTGGTTACCTAAATATCAATATTTCCGAAAAACAGGGCACCAATTAGGCCGATTGGTTACCTAAATATCAACATTTTCCGAGAGTCAGGGCACCAATACGCTCGATTGGATACCTAAATATCAATATTTTCCGAAAACAGGGCACCAATACGCTCGGCCAGGGACATAATTGGTGCGCGATGCTTGTTACACCATTCCATTAACTTTCCGTTTTCCACAACTACATTACTACTGATTGGCTTCCCTCTATAAGCCAATATTCCATGATTATTGGAATTGAGTGTAACCATTATTTCATTCTTCCCCTTCTTCAAGTCACCAAGGTTGTAGTATTCTCCATACAGCCGATTGATCTTTTTCCCATTGATGTATAAGTGGGCATGTCCTTCATTATAGCTTGGCGTTTTTACCCCTACCTTCTCCGGAGCGAACATAAAGTGCTCTGTCTTTACCTTCAATAGCCACGTACCGGATGGATCTTGCTTCACGTTCACATCAACAGTAGGAATTTGATATTCTTCTGGAATCTCTACAATACCATGACCCATATGATTTTTTGATGCATTGGCACTTGAAGGATTGTGCTCATTATTACTCGTAAAATAAAAAAAGAACACGATGAATGGTATGAAAAAGACTAAAAAGCTTCTCAACCTTTTCAATTTCTACACCTCACCTTTACGCATTCTGTTCCAGCCGCTTGATCATAAACCCAATGACCACTAACAAAGCACCAATCGCCAAAAATGCCAGGTCGTACATTAAAGGATTTTCTGCCAATGGTTTGACCCGATGCACTTGCAGGATATGATGATCTACAATTCCTTCAACGAGATTAAACGCTCCGCCGCCGATGAATATCCCTCCAAGGAAAATTCTCCAGCTGTATCCAAGCTGATTCTTTCGCGCATCCTGAAAAATTTTCACTCCGCCCCAGAGGAGCTTTGCAGAAAACAATGCAGTGAATAAGCCGTCTGTAAAAATCTCCAACTGAATATTATCGCTAAGAACCATATGATGCCACTGGAGCAGCTGGTGGAACACTATTCCATCTATCGCGCCCAACAATCCTAATCCCAGGATCAAGCCTGCGATAAATAAATTCTTGTTTTCTTTTTTTAACTAAAAACACCCTCTTAGAAGAATACATACTATCACGATTAGTGCCCAAAAAATGTTGATATTATACGGAAAATAAAAAAAGATTGGAGTATCACCTCCAATCCCTGTATTCAATATTTACTCGGCAGCTTCAGCATCTGCTTTTGTTTCGTGGACCGTTCCGAATGGATGCTCAGGTGGAGCGTAAATCACATATACTTTAAGTTTTGTATCACCTATATTGGTGACATTATGCCACTTTCCTTCAGGAATCATAATTGCAAAGTCATCAGATACCCTGGACTCAAAATCGAGGTTATCTTTGCTGTCCCCCATTTGTACAAGCGCTTCTCCTTCTTCTACTCGGATGAACTGATCACCGGTTTCATGGACCTCCAGACCAATATCTTCACCGACATCGATGCTCATCACTGTCACCTGAAGCTTGTTCCCTGTCCAAATCGCTGTACGGAATGTTTCGTTTTGCAAGGTAGCGTCTTCAATATTTATGATAAAAGGCTGCTTTCCATTATCCATTAATGGCCTGTGCCCTTCTTGCCTTAAACAGCCAAATCTTGTTGCATGCTCGATTTCATCCGCAAATGCCCTAAAGAAGACATTCCCTACCGGAAGATACTGAGTCAGCAAATAACTGTTTCGATATTCATGATAATCTTCTACTTCTGCTTCATATGCCTTTTGCAGGCCTTCCTGATAAGAGCGAAAATTCACTTGTTCAATCTGATACTGCGGCGTTTGTCCCGTAAGTGTGACAAAAAGATCGGTAAATTGTTTTAAGTGGACTTGCTTATCCTCCAAAGCCTGCTGTATCGCTTTCTTATGCCTTTGATTCGGTGCTGACTGCGCCAGGCGACTGTAAAAATCAACTGCTGAAGCTTCCCCTTTTATCCCAGCAAGCAGAACTTCAAGTACTTGCTGATGGCTATTTTGGCTGGTTCTTGGGCTGTATGATGAGGAATCAACATAATATGGATAGGAATAGGATGGAACGTTATACAATTTGCTTCATTCCCTTCACAGGTTTTATCAACCTATCGTATGCCCAGTACCTAAGTAACGTACATTGTTCGATTGAAGGACAGGCATATTCCCACTGCAGTTTACCAAACTAAGAGTACCTTATTAGAAATGGAGATAAACGATGAGTATCATTTTAGCCTTACTAGCTGCGCTATTTGCTTCCTTTACTGCTATTCTCGCTAAAATCGGAATCGAGGATGTCGATTCAAACCTGGCAACTGCCGTCAGGACGATAGTCGTTGTGATCATGGCCTACCTGATGGTTGTGATCACTGGGCAAACCGGAAACATAACCACATTGTCAACGAAATCATTCATTTTCCTGGTCCTTTCAGGATTGACGACCGGCCTTTCATGGCTTGCCTTTTTTAAAGCGATCCAAATTGGGGATGTATCCAAAGTAGTCCCGATTGATAAGGCCAGTGTCGTATTGACGATTGTGTTATCTTTTATAGTATTAAGGGAGCCTGCGACAATGCCTGTTGTCGCTGGTGGTGTCATTATATCTATTGGAACCTTTGTGCTGATTGGAAAAGACAAAAAGAAGAAAAAGCAGGAAAAAAAGGTTTTCAACACCAAATCATATATTTTTCTCGCTATCATGTCAGCAATATTTGCAGCCCTGACCAATATCCTCGCAAAAATCGGGATTGAAGATGTTGATTCAAATGTGGCCACCTTCATCAGAACAGTGGTAATCATTATTTTTGCCTGGGGAATTGTGTTTTTCCAGGGGACTGTGAAGGAACTCACGAAAATCTCCAGGAAATCTTACATATTCCTGATCCTGTCCGGCGCAGCAACTGGTTTCTCATGGTTATGTTATTTTGCAGCACTGGCAATCGGCAAAGTGAGCATTGTCAATCCAATTGACAAATTCAGCGTCGTATTGACGATGATCCTGAGCTTTATCATTTTAAAAGAAAAACCAACAAAATCTACCGTTGCAGGTGCTGTACTGATCACGATTGGAACCGCTTTGTTGATCTTATAGAGAGAGTGGCCGCGCCAGCATCTACACTTATTGAGGCATTGAAATGCTTTCTGTTTACCTTATTGGTTTCATGGCCTCGTTTTGCTAATAGAATCTTTCTATAAGACCTTTTCGCCCCTTCTGCCGCTTTTTGGGCTTATAGAATCTTTCTAACTGAAGGTTTATATTCCGCGTCCTCTTTAAGCTAATAAAACCTCTCTAGGGTCCCTTCGTTAAGATTGCAATACCACCTCGGCCAACTAGATCCGCCTTCATGCTCATCTCGCGTTCTGCTTTTCATCCACCGACATAGCAAAAAGGCCAAATCGTCTCAGATTTGGCCTAAAGCTTTTTAAACTTTTAAAGCAGATTGTACCTTCCAGATTTGATCCGCATATTCCATAATGGTCCTGTCACTGGAGAAATAACCTGACTTCGCAATATTAACCAGACTCTTTTGCAGCCATGCATTTCGATCCAAATAACTCCGGCTGATCTCCTGGTGTGCCTCTGCATACGAAGCAAAATCCCTCAATACGAAGTACTGATCGTTATGGCCAAGCAAGGTATCATAGATTTCATTAAAGTGGTTTTCCGTGTCTGGGAAGAATCCATTGACCAGCTGGTCGACCACTCCCCGGATCCGCTCATCATGGTGATAATATTCGAGCGAATGGTAGCCGCCATTATGCTGGTAATCTAGCACTTCTTCTGCCGTCAACCCGAATAGGAAGATATTTTCCCTGCCGACCAAATCGGTTATTTCTACATTGGCACCATCCAGCGTCCCAAGTGTCATTGCTCCGTTCATCATGAACTTCATATTCCCTGTACCAGAAGCTTCTTTGCTTGCGGTTGAGATTTGTTCACTGATATCCGCAGCCGGAAAAATATCCTCGGCCAGGGAAACGCGGTAGTTTTCAAGGAAAACGACCTTCAGCTTACCATTCGTTGCGGGATCATTATTCACCTTATCAGCCACACAGTTAATCAACTTAATGACCTTTTTGGCAAAATAATAACCTGGAGAAGCCTTTGCCCCAAAAATAAATGTGCGCGGATAAAGCAATGCTTCGGGATCCTTTTTCAAAGCATTATACAGATGCATGATGTGCAATACATTCAGCAGCTGCCGCTTATAAGCATGAAGCCTTTTTACCTGTACGTCAAAAATCGATTCCGTATCAACCTGTATCCCCGTTTTATCCAAAATCCGCTTTGCCAGGCGCTCTTTGTTTGCCTGCTTTATATCATGCAATTTTTCAAGGAAAGCGGAGTCGTCCTTAAACCGCATTAACTCCTCTAACTTTTGAGGAGAAGAAACCCAGTCACTACCACCTATAGCATCTGTAATCAATCCCGACAGGCCAGGATTCGCTTTCAGCAGCCAGCGGCGGTGGGTGATCCCATTTGTTTTGTTGTTAAACCGTTCAGGATAAAACTGATAAAAAAGGTTCATCTCCCGGTTTTTCAAGATCTCCGTGTGAAGCTGGGCAACTCCGTTGACACTGTGGCTTCCGACAATGGCCAGCGGCGCCATACGCACTTCGTCATGGGCGATGATCGCCATACTTTCAACCCTGCCCCAGTCGCCAGGATACTGCTCCCAAACCTGCTTGCAGAAGCGCTCATTGATTTCCTCGACGATCATGAAAATACGCGGCAGCAGCGGCTTGAAGATCCGGATTGGCCACCTCTCCAGCGCCTCCGCCAGTGTCGTATGGTTCGTATAGGAAAGCGTCTGCACGGTGATGTCCCAGGCATCGCCCCACCCAAGGCCTTCCTCATCCATCAATATTCTCATCAGTTCAGGAACGGCAATCGCAGGGTGCGTGTCATTAATATGGATGCTCACATAATCATGAAACTCTAGCAAACTCTTATTCTTCTTTTTAAAAGAATTCACAATCGCCTTCAAGCTGGATGCGACCAGGAAATATTGCTGTTTGAGACGAAGGATTTTCCCATCATCATGCGTATCATCCGGATATAGGAATTCAGAAACCGATTCGGTATCCTTTTTGTATTTAAAAATATCCGCATTTGCCGGGAACCTGGATGGCTCGGCATTCCACAGCCTCAATGTATTTACAGTCTGGGTCTCATAGCCGATGACAGGCAAGTCATATGGTACTGCCATGATTGTCTCAGCGTTCAGATGCCTGAATACAAGCCGCCCATTCTCCATCCTGCTTTCAATTTCACCCCAGAACGGGACCTCGACTGCATCATCCGTTTTGCGTATTTCCCATACATGGCCATGCCTAAGCCATTGCTCAGGAAGCTCCACTTGATAACCATCCACTATTTTCTGCTCAAATAGTCCATGTTTATAGCGAATCCCGCAGCCATGTCCCGGCAGGTCAAGAGAAGCAAGGGAATCAAGGAAACAGGCAGCCAGGCGGCCGAGTCCGCCATTGCCAAGCCCGGCATCCGCCTCGATTTCCTCCAGCTGATCCAGCTCAATGCCCAGCTCCCCGAGCCCTTCACAGACCACTTTTTCCACTCCTAAATTGATGAGGTTATGCCTCAGAAGCCGGCCCAGCAGAAACTCGATCGACAAGTAATAGACCTGCTTTTTCGCTCCGGCACGATATAGTTCGTTTGTTTTGATCCAATCAGAACTCACATGCTCCCTGATCATATGCCCGAGAGTCTGGAACTGCTCCCGGCTCGTGCTTTCTTCAAAGCTGGTTCCAAACATCATCTCGAGTTTTTTCAAGAAAGCATTTTTGAATTGGGGAACACTAGAAAACATGCGATTCACTCCTTGAGATTAGATCGGAATATAATTCTTCGTATTGTCTGGCCGACTGTGCCCAACTATAGTCTGTCTTCATAGCATTTTTCGCCAGCTTAAGCCATTTTTCGCGCTTATGATAAAAAGACAGTGCCCTTTCAAGCGTAAACAGCATGTCATGGGCGTTAAAATTTGCAAAGGAGAATCCGTTGCCTTTACCGTTAAATTCATTGTAAGGCTGTACAGTATCGTTCAGGCCGCCTGTTTCTCTGACAACAGGAATAGCACCGTAACGCATCGCGAGCATCTGGCTTAGCCCGCATGGCTCAAACTTGGATGGCATCAGGAACAGATCGGAGCCAGCATAGACTTGATGGGCCAAATTCTCATCAAAGCCAATGTATACACCACACTGCTCAGGATAACGCGCTGACATTTCCCTGAAGAATTGCTCAAACTCAGGGTCGCCTGTTCCCAGCACTACCAGCTGCATTCCAGTCGCCATGATTTCATGGAATACTCCCCTGACCAGATCGAGACCCTTCTGCTTCGTCAGCCTTGTGATCATCGCCACAACAGGGATCTCCTCGTTTTCCGGCAAACCGAAATCACGCTGTACCTGCAGCTTGTTTTCAACTCTTTTTTCAAGTGAATCCACTCCGAAATTGGCAGCCAATCCAGGATACTTTTCAGGATCATATAAATCGTGATCAATCCCATTCAGGATTCCGGATAGATCCTCGCTTCTTTTCCGCAGGATGCCCTCCAGCTTTTCACCATAAAAGTCTGTCTGGATTTCCTCCTTATAGGTAGGACTAACAGTAGTAATATGGTCAGCAGCGATTAGAGCTGCTTTCATGAAATTGGTATTCCCGAAAAATTCAAGCTGCTCTTCATTGAAATATCGACTGTCAACCTGCAGAAGGTCACCTAATACTTCTGGAGGGAAGATTCCCTGGAACTGTAGATTATGAATTGTGAACACAGACCTAATCAACCCGTATTCTGGCCGCTTATAGTACTCTGTTCTGAGTAAAAATGGAATCATCCCGGTATGCCAGTCATGACAATGAATCACATCGGGGTAGAATTCGATCTCTGCGATAAATTCAAGGACGGCCCTGTTAAAAAACGCGAACCGTTCCCCATCATCATAATGTCCGTAAAGGCTATCGCGCTTGAAATAATACTCATTATCCACAAAATAGAAAGTAACGCCTTCATGCTCAAGAGTTTCAATGCCACAATATTGCGAGCGCCAGCCTAATTGCACATTATACTCTTTCACTTTCTTCATTTCAGAACGGAATTTCTCAGGTATCAATCCGTACTTCGGTAAAATGACTCTGACATCCGCTCCAAGCTTATTCAATTCCTTCGGAAGAGAACCCGCTACATCCGCCAGGCCGCCTGACTTGATGAACGGGACGCATTCCGATACGGCAAATAATACCTTCACGACGTGCTCCCCACTCCCTGGACTGAACCCTTGCGGATAACAGCCGGTGAGTGTGCTGGCGCTGTAATCACTGTTCCTGCTTCAATTTTGGCATCCTTATCGACAATCACTGAATCCAATAGACAATTCTCATTAATCTGTGTCTTCTGCATGATGATGCAATTGCGGATGACGGTACCCTTGCCGATTTTTACCCCGCGGGCAATGATGCTGTTTTCGACAGTGCCTTCAATCATTCCGCCATTGGCAACCATCGAATTTTTTACGGACGCATCTACGTCATAACGGGTAGGCGGCTCATCCTTCACCTTAGTCAGAATCGGTCTATCCTTCGTGAACAGCTCCTTCCAGACATCGGGCTTCATAAGGTCCATGCTGGTTCTGAAGTAGTTTTCAATTGTATCAACCATAGAGGCATACCCTTCAAAATTGTAATAACAGAGATGGAACTGGCTATCATGATCTGTCGCGACATCCCTCATATTCGAGTAACCAGTTTCATTGCGCGTCGTGATTAAATCCATCAATAATGTCTTTTTAACAAGATATATTCCTAATGATTGCCCTTCCTTCTGGACCTCCGTGATATCGCAGCCTGACTTGATATGCCAATCTAGCAGCGGCTGGAAATCCATATTGAACACCGTATAAGAATTCGAGATCAATGCATACTCTTGTGTAGCCCGTTCAAAAAAATCTATGTTATCAGCAAAGTGGTCGAGCGTCCCGATTCCCGTATAGTGTTTATCAAAGTTAGGCGCAGGGAAGAAAAATAGTCCATCCCTTTTCCGGTTAAGATCCCAGTTCCTGCCTGACCCTAAATGGTCCATCAGCGACCTGTATTGAAATTTAGGAAAAATCGCCACGCTTTGAATACCAGAGTTGACCATATTGGAAAGGATAAAATCAATCAGCCTGTATCTACCGCCAAAAGGGATCGCTGCCACCGACCGGTGAATGGAAAGTTCCTTGAGATCATCGTGAACGGTTGTCGCGTCTATTACTCCTAATAATTGTTTGTTCATTTCTTTTTCCTCCTGAATCGGTTCAATTGGATTGCAATTCACCGATTGTTTCTTCTGATACTAGTGTAATGTCATGCGCGCTTTCTCCTGGCTTTATGATTGTTCCATCCGGGACATAGACTCCTGGGGAAACGATCGCCCTTTCTATCACACAGTTATGTCCAATAACGGCATCTGGCATGATCACGGTCTCCTTAACGACAGCTCCCTTTTTCACTGTCACTCCCTGGAAAACGACTGTCCTGGAAACCTCCCCTTCAATCTTGCAGCCTTCATTGACAAGAGACTCTGACACTTCTCCTTCAGGGCAAATATATTGCGGCGGCTGATTTGGATTAACAGAGTAGATTCGCCACGAATGATCAAACAGGTTCAATTCACATTCTTTATCCAATAAATCCATATTCGCTTCCCAAAGACTTTGTACTGTCCCTACATCTTTCCAATAGCCCTTAAAAGGATAGGCAAATAATTTCATATTTTCTTGTATTAACAGAGGAATGATATCCTTCCCAAAATCATGACTGGAATTTGGATTCTGATCGTCTCTTATCAGATATTCCCTTAAAACGCTCCATTTAAAAATATAAATCCCCATCGAAGCAAGATTATTTTTCGCTACGGCTGGTTTTTCTTCAAATTCAGTAACCTTAAAGTCAGCATCCGTATTCATGATGCCAAAACGATTTGTCTCTTCCCATGGAACCTCAATGACTGAGATCGTCACATCGGCACCTTTTTCGATATGGTAATTGAGCATCAATTCATAATTCATTTTATAAATATGGTCACCCGAGAGAATCAGGACGTACTCAGGATTATACTGATCAAGATAGTTCAAATTCTGAAAAATTGCGCTTGCCGTACCAGAATACCATTTTACTTCAGAGCTCTCGGCATAAGGCGGCAGCACAGTCACCCCACCATCTTTCCTGTCAAGATCCCATGCGCTGCCGATGCCAATATAGGAATTGAGCAGAAGAGGTTGGTATTGCGTTAAGACGCCCACCGTATGGATTCCTGAGTTCGTGCAGTTGCTTAATGGGAAATCTATGATCCGATATTTGCCACCAAAAGGGACAGCAGGCTTAGCGAGATTCTTCGTCAGTGAGTACAGCCTGCTCCCTTTTCCTCCTGCCAACAGCATTGCTACGCATTTCTTCTTTTGCATGATTGTTTCTCCCCTTTCTTTTTATAACAGGACGTAAAACTGAGATTCCGAATGGAGAAATGCTCATCTCTATAGAATATGGCCTTCCATGGAAGGCTATTTCTTCAACTTTCAAAACTTTTTTGTTTATAACGCCTGAACCTCCAAAGACTGTAGCATCGCTGTTCAAAATTTCCCGATATTCGCCAGGCTTCGGTACACCGATTCGATAATCGCTATATACTTTCTCTGTGAAATTGCAAACTATGACCAGGAGTTCTTCAGGATTCTTTCCTTTCCTGATAAAAGAAAAAATCGACTGGTCCCGGTTATCAGCATCGATCCACTCAAAGCCTTCATAGCTTTGATCGACCTCATACAGCGGCTTTGACCGCTTATACAATTTGATAAGTTCCTTATTATATTGGTTCACCTTTTCATGCATTTCATAATCGAGGAGATTCCAGTCCAACTGTTCTTTGTCTTTCCATTCCGAAAACTGCCCAAATTCTGTACCCATGAAGGTCAGCTTCTTGCCGGGGTGCGCTGCCATGAACCCAAGCAATAGCCGGAGTTGTGCGAACTTTTGCCAGTAATCGCCCGGCATCTTATCAAGAAGCGATTTCTTCCCGTGAACAACCTCATCATGTGAAAAAGGCAGGACAAAATTCTCTGAAAATGCATAAAGCAGCGAAAAGGTAACTTTATCATGTATATGCTTCCTGTTATGGGATTCTTCCTCCATATACTTCAAAGTGTCATTCATCCATCCCATATTCCACTTGTATGTAAAACCAAGACCGCCATACTCCACAGGAGCCGTCACCTGCGGCCAATCAGTCGAATCCTCTGCAATCATCAGCGCTCCCGGTTCATACTCTTTGACTGCTTTGTTCAGCTTCTTTAAAAAATCTACTCCATACTGGTTCGCAGCCTGAATTGAATTCGGCCAGTAGATGATATTGGCCACTGCATCAACCCTGAAGCCGTCGATATGATATTTTTCCAGCCAGAAAAGCGCACTCGAGATCAGGAAGCTCTGTACCTCTGTTTTTCCCAGGTCGAAATTGGCTGTTCCCCAAACCTGGTTCTCACGATCATTCTCACGCTGATATTCAAACACATAGCTGCCATCAAATTTATACAGCCCATGCGCATCCTTGCAAAAATGCCCCGGAATCCAATCAAGAATGACCCCAATATTGTTTTGATGGCACATATCAACGAAATACATGAAATCATGAGGCGTTCCATATCGACTCGTAACCGAAAAATAACCAGTGGATTGATAGCCCCATGAGATGTCGAGCGGATGCTCAGTTAGAGGCAATATTTCAATATGTGTGTATCCATGCGCAATAATATACGGAATCAATTCATCAACAAGCTCACGGTATGTAAGGAACGAACCATTATCATGCTTTTTCCAGGAACCTACATGAAGTTCATAGATGAACATCGGCTCGCCAAGTGTGCTCCTCTTTTCACGCTTTTGCAGCCATTTCTGGTCATTCCATTTATAGCCGTCCATTGGGTAGACGATCGAAGCCGTATTTGGCCTTACTTCCGAGAAAAAAGCATAAGGGTCAGATTTGAGCAATCGCTCACCCGACTCCGTTACAATCTCATATTTATAAATGGTACCGGTCAGATCCCCCTCAAGAGCGAGCTGCCAGACCCCCTCCTGATTGACTTTATGAAGCTCATAGTCATTCCCATCCCAATTATTAAACTCACCTGTAAGCCTTACCTGAGTCGCATTTGGAGCCCACACACAAAATCGAGTATATGTTTCAGTTCCACTTTTAATGACATGTGCTCCAAATAAATTGTAGCTTTGGAACAGATTGCCTTCATGGAACAAATGCAATTCAAACTCTGTAGGATTAGTCACCAAGATTCTTCCACCTGCCTTCTGCAAAACTTATAAAAATTCCCTTTTTCAGTAGTATTCTAGTTACCATCCGAAATTCCTTGTAAACATTTTTTTAATATTTCGACAATAATAGTTATAAATGTGGTGCTTTCGACAAATTCAACTAAATGGTAGCGCTTTAATGTACTAAATCTTCCAATTACGCGAAATTTGGAGAACGAAAATTGAAATTGAATAATATTTTTTTGGTAGGTTCAGTTGATTTTATTGGGATTGATAGAGAGAATCAGCGGAAAATTATTTTTGGTTGATAGCGTTTTCATGTTACTTTAGGAGTTTTATTACTTTCAGTTGAGTGTAAGTTTTTGGTAAGGAGAGACACAGGGGTTGGAGATAGTTTATAACTAGTTCTGGGATTTTTGATCGAACGACGAATGCCCTGATCGTTCTGTAATCGATGGTGTCTACTCTCTATTCAAATGAAATCATGGGATAAGATTGCGAAGTTTAATCCCCTTATTAAGTTAAGTAGTACCTAACTGACTAAGCTATAGATTCAATTTGTTGACCTTAAATAAATAAAAAAAAGCCGTTAGCATAATTGCTAACAGCTTTCCTTATGACCCCTACGGGATTCGAACCCGTGTTACCGCCGTGAAAGGGCGGTGTCTTAACCGCTTGACCAAGGGGCCTTATGGCGGAGAAGGAGGGATTTGAACCCTCGCGCCGGTTACCCGACCTACACCCTTAGCAGGGGCGCCTCTTCAGCCTCTTGAGTACTTCCCCATAAAAATGGCTCCGCAGGTAGGATTCGAACCTACGACCGCTCGGTTAACAGCCGAGTGCTCTACCACTGAGCTACTGCGGAATAATATAAAAAATGGGCCTAAGTGGACTCGAACCACCGACCTCACGCTTATCAGGCGTGCGCTCTAACCAGCTGAGCTATAGGCCCTTATGGAGCGGGTGAAGAGAATCGAACTCTCATCATCAGCTTGGAAGGCTGAGGTTTTACCACTAAACTACACCCGCAAAAAATGGGGCGACTGATGGGAATCGAACCCACGAATGCCTGAACCACAATCAGGTGCGTTAACCACTTCGCCACAATCGCCATATCTATTATTGTATATTAATTGAAATTAAATAAGGTGGCTCAGGACGGAATCGAACCGCCGACACAAGGATTTTCAGTCCTTTGCTCTACCGACTGAGCTACTGAGCCACTATAATAGTGTATCCTATAATTTAACTGGTTTAAGTCCTTTGCTGGAATGACCTTCGGTCTTTCTCGCAGAGTGACGCAGGAGCTTATTCAGGAAGTGAGCAATCTGCTCTACCGACTGAGCTACTGAGCCCACTATGTTACTGATAATTAAAATGGCGGTCCCGACCGGGATCGAACCGGCGATCTCCTGCGTGACAGGCAGGCATGTTAACCGCTACACCACGGGACCAGATTGCGGGGGCAGGATTTGAACCTGCGACCTTCGGGTTATGAGCCCGACGAGCTACCGGACTGCTCCACCCCGCGACGATAATATTTAATAAGATAATGGAGGAGGTAGAGGGATTCGAACCCCCGCGCGGTGTTACCCGCCTGTCGGTTTTCAAGACCGATCCCTTCAGCCAGACTTGGGTATACCTCCGTGTTAAAATAAGCAATGGTGGACCTTGTAGGACTCGAACCTACGACCGGACGGTTATGAGCCGTCTGCTCTAACCAGCTGAGCTAAAGGTCCATGTTTAGCTGGATTGATCTAGGTTGTGAAGTATCCTAGTGGGTCTGTCCCCATCTCAGAAAGTCTATTCAAGCAGCAGCTCGATGGGTACAACTCGAAGCAATCTCATTGATGCATTGCTCGTTGCTCTAACCAGCTGAGCTAAAGGTCCAGGATATCCTAGATTGAATAGGTTCAACCAGATTGAATTTGGTAGCGGCGGAGGGGATCGAACCCCCGACCTTACGGGTATGAACCGTACGCTCTAGCCAGCTGAGCTACACCGCCAAATTATTATTTTAAGTGAATATGGTGGAGCCTAGCGGGATCGAACCGCTGACCTCCTGCGTGCAAGGCAGGCGCTCTCCCAGCTGAGCTAAGGCCCCATATAAAATAAGTAGCATGGTCGGGAAGACAGGATTCGAACCTGCGACCCCTTGGTCCCAAACCAAGTGCTCTACCAAGCTGAGCTACTCCCCGATAAAGAGAAAATATAATGGCGCGCCCGAAAGGAGTCGAACCCATAACCTTCTGATCCGTAGTCAGACGCTCTATCCAATTGAGCTACGGGCGCAAATGTAATTATTTAATAGCTAACTTGGTGGTGCCGAGGACCGGAATCGAACCGGTACGGTAGTCACCTACCGCAGGATTTTAAGTCCTGTGCGTCTGCCAGTTCCGCCACCCCGGCTTAAGAACTATGGAGCGGAAGACGGGATTCGAACCCGCGACCCCAACCTTGGCAAGGTTGTATTCTACCACTGAACTACTTCCGCAAATTTAATGTTTTAAAAAATGGTGCGGGTGAAGGGAGTCGAACCCCCACGCCTTGCGGCGCCAGATCCTAAGTCTGGTGCGTCTGCCAATTCCGCCACACCCGCATATTTGATTAAATGTTATTTTACTTTCGTAAAAAAACATTGGTGAGCCATGAAGGACTCGAACCTTCGACCCTCTGATTAAAAGTCAGATGCTCTACCGACTGAGCTAATGGCTCGTACAAAAGGTGCCGGCAAGAGGACTTGAACCCCCAACCTACTGATTACAAGTCAGTTGCTCTACCAATTGAGCTACACCGGCATTAAAGGAAAATGGTGGAGGATGACGGGATCGAACCGCCGACCCTCTGCTTGTAAGGCAGATGCTCTCCCAGCTGAGCTAATCCTCCATTTAAAACTGCCCGGCGACGTCCTACTCTCACAGGGGGAAACCCCCAACTACCATCGGCGCTGAGAAGCTTAACTTCCGTGTTCGGTATGGGAACGGGTGTGACCTTCTCGCTATCGTCACCAGACATTTTTTGAAGACAATATCTATTATACTGTCTTTTATTTATTTTGCAAGAGATTTTTTTAGTTATTTTGCTGATGCAAAAAAC
>NZ_BASE01000125.1 GCF_000813125.1 Mesobacillus selenatarsenatis SF-1 | reverse complement strand
GATTTGTGAAGAACAGGTCACCAATAGAACCGATTGGCGCCCTAAAATTCCAGATATGCGAAAACCAGGTCACCAATAGAGTCGATTGGCGCCCCAAAAATTGAGGATTTGTGAAAACCAGGTCACCAAA
>NZ_BASE01000126.1 GCF_000813125.1 Mesobacillus selenatarsenatis SF-1 | reverse complement strand
CAAAGCTGTCAAGGGAGGCTTAAAAGTTGTTAGAGTATAAAGAAATTAGTAGAGATGAAGAGCTATTGAACCAGGTAGCTGTCTTATACCAACAAGTATGGAATCAAGAAGATGGTTCCATTAGGGATCGAGTGGTAAGGCATTCAAGATATGAGGGGTATAGAGGTTATGTGGCTATTTCTGAGCAGGGGGAAGTGGCTGGCTATGCTTATGGTTACTTTTCTCAACCGGGTCAGTATTATCATGGGCTGTTGTCGAATGCGTTCAACCCAGAAGAGTATCAAAACTGGTTAGGGGATTGTTTTGAGTTCGTTGAATTGGGGGTACATCCTGCATTTAGGAATCAAGGTCTGGCAAAACAGCTGGTAACCCGGTTGATAGACGGCGTAGAGCACAAGACGGCAGTACTAACAACGCAATCAAATAATGCTCCTGCCCGCAGTCTATATGAAGACTTGGGATGGACCTGTTTAAATGATGCCTTTTATCCAAATGGTAATGAAGAATCTTATGTCATTATGGGTAAAAAACTTCAAAAGGAGTACACATGAGGTTATTAATCACGATTTTTTTAATATTTATTGGCAGTATTCTGGTTGGTTCGACCATTCATCAACTCAGTCCATTCGGCAACGGTGTGTTGAGATTAACAGGGGCTGCTTTGATAATAGGTGCCGTATATTCTTTTAATAAAGGTTGTTTTCGTAAAGATTGTTGTTAAAATCTTAAAGCCGATTTTAACGTAATATATACACGTTTTGCAGGTCGGTATTAAGTTTGCATGCTCTTTTCTCATAAGAAGCGTCAGCTTTACGAAGGAATATGGTGATTAAATCCATTTTTGTATTCAATAGCAATAAAGTATGAGAAAAGAGCCTTAATAAAAGTAAAAACAAAAAATAGCCTGGAGCTTCCGGGCTATTTTTTATGAAATTAAAAGTGCTATCGATGGATTTTCTCTGATGAAATATCCTGTTGGGTGCGATACCAGAGCCAGAGGTCATTTATGATGGACGCCAGCTCGGAGATTTCACTGTTCAGTTCGCATGAGCGTATGAAGTTGCTTTCATCGGAAAGCTGGGATTGCTTCAGGTTGATTGTTTTTTCAAGCTCTGCGATCCGGTCAGGAATACTGCCGCGAATTTTTTCCCAGTGGAGGAGAATTCCGTGCCGTGTATCAATGTCATATTCTTCCCAGTTTTCTTTTAAGTCTGGCAGGGGAATGCCTAGTCGGCTGTTAAAAAGAAAATATTGTTCCATATCTAATGTTGCCCCCATTCCGCTAATTCTTGCTTACATTCTACTATACTTTCAAACCTGCTTCCACACTAGTCTAATTCAAGTGCCAGTCACTAGATCAATAAAAAAACATATTTTATCTTGAAATGTGCCCAAAAACCTGTTACCTTTATAAACATGAATAAAAATTTATAAAAATGAATAAATATCCGAATAAAAGGAGCATGAAAAATGACTGATAATAAAGTGGTGCTTGCCTATTCTGGCGGGCTTGATACATCTGTTGCAATCAAATGGCTGAAGGACCAGGGTTACGCTGTAATTGCTTGCTGCCTTGATGTTGGTGAAGGAAAGGACCTTGATTTCATTAAACAAAAAGCTCTGAAGGTCGGCGCGATCCAGTCATACGTGCTGGATGTCAAAGAAGAATTCGCCAAAGATTATGCACTTTTCGCCCTACAGGCCCATGCATTATACGAAGGGAAATATCCGCTCGTATCTGCACTATCACGTCCATTGATTTCTAAGAAACTAGTAGAAATAGCCGAAATGGAAGGTGCAACAGCTGTTGCGCATGGCTGTACAGGGAAAGGAAATGACCAGGTGCGATTCGAGGTATCAATCAAAGCCTTGAACCCGGATCTAAAGGTGATTGCTCCGGTCCGTGAATGGAAATGGTCTCGTGAGGAAGAAATTGCTTATGCAGCTAAAAATGGTATCCCGATTCCAATCAATCTTGACAGTCCGTTTTCAATTGACCAGAACCTTTGGGGAAGAAGCAATGAATGTGGCATTCTTGAGGACCCATGGCAGGCGCCTCCAGTTGAAGCTTATGAATTGACGGCAGAGCTTGAAGACGCGCCGGATACACCTGATATCATCGAGATTGAATTTGTCGAGGGTGTTCCAACAGCGATTGATGGCAAAGCTTATCCTCTTTCAGAATTGATCCTTGAGCTGAACGCTGTTGCAGGCAAGCATGGTGTCGGAAGGATTGATCATGTGGAAAACCGTCTTGTCGGCATCAAGTCACGTGAAGTGTACGAAGCTCCTGCGGCTATGACCTTGATCAAGGCTCATAAGGAACTGGAGGATATCACGCTTGTAAAAGAGGTAGCCCATTTCAAGCCGGTAATTGAGAAGAAGATGACCGAATTGATTTATGAAGGGCTCTGGTTCTCACCGCTTCAGGATGCTCTGGCAGCGTTCCTGAAATCAACCCAGAAGCATGTCACAGGTACTGTCCGTGTCAAGCTTTTCAAAGGGCATGCAATCATTGAAGGCAGAAAATCTCCGTATTCTCTATACAATGAAAAGCTGGCCACTTACACGGCGGACGATGAGTTCGACCATAATGCTGCTGTTGGATTCATCAATCTGTGGGGACTGCCGACAGTTGTTCACAGTATGGTCCAGGGCAAGAAGGTGACAGTGTGAAGAAATTATGGGGAGGCAGATTCACCGGATCTGCGGAGGAATGGGTCGATGAGTTCGGGGCATCGATTGGCTTTGACCAGGACCTAGCAGACCAGGATATTGATGGCAGTATCGCCCATGCCACAATGCTTGCAAAGTGCGGGGTTATTACAGAGAACGAAGCTGATGTAATTATCCAAGGATTGAAAGAATTAAAGCAAAAGGCGTCCAAAGGCGAATTGGAATACTCCGCTAAGCTTGAAGATATCCATCTGAATATTGAACACCACCTGACTGAATTGATCGGTCCAACCGGCGGCAAGCTCCATACGGCAAGAAGCAGGAATGACCAGGTGGCGACGGATATGCATTTATACCTTAAAGAGCAGGTATCCGAAATCATCGAGCTGATCACAGAGTTCCAAAAATCTTTGGTCATTCAGGCGGAACAGAATATTGAGACGCTGATGCCTGGCTATACTCATTTGCAAAGAGCTCAGCCTATCTCTTTTGCCCATCACCTGATGGCTTACTTTTGGATGCTTGAACGGGATAAACAGCGTTATATAGATAGCATGAAAAGAATCAATCTTTCACCTCTTGGTGCCGGGGCGCTTGCGGGAACTACCTTTCCAATTGACCGCCATATGACTGCAGAAATACTGGGGTTTGAGGGCATTTATGAAAACAGCCTTGACGCTGTAAGTGACCGTGATTTCATTCTAGAGTTCCTGTCAGGCAGCTCTATGTTAATGATGCATCTGTCACGATTGTGTGAGGAAACCATACTGTGGTCGAGTCAGGAGTTCCAGTTCATCGAGCTATCAGATGCCTTTACAACCGGCAGCAGTATCATGCCGCAAAAGAAGAATCCGGATATGGCTGAACTGATTCGCGGTAAAACAGGCCGTGTCTATGGCAGCCTGATGGGACTCTTGACTGTATTGAAAGGATTGCCTTTAGCCTATAACAAAGATATGCAAGAGGATAAAGAGGGCATGTTTGATACTGTTAAAACAGTGAAGGGTTCCCTGAAGATTTTTGCTGGCATGATCGGTACTATGAAGGTGAAAGAGGAGAAAATGGAGAAATCGGTCAAGAATGATTTTTCAAATGCCACGGAGCTGGCTGACTATCTGGCAGCAAAAGGAGTACCTTTCCGTGAGGCGCATGAAATCGTCGGCAAGCTTGTACTTGAGTGTATCCAAAAAGGATGCTATCTTGCAGACCTGCCATTGGAAGCATACAAATCCATGAACCCATTGTTCGAGGAAAATATTTATCAAGCATTGAACCCTTATAATGCGGTGGAAAGACGAAACAGCGCTGGAGGGACAGGTTTTTCACAGGTGAAAATCCAAATCGAAAAAGCAAAAACATCACTATAAATGGTAAAAGCACGCAGTCTCGAAAAGCTGCGTGCTTTTTTGTATGTTTATTAAGGTTAATTTTCTTTGTCAGTCCGGACAACCAGGACATCACATGATGCATAGCGGGTGATATGCTCGGAGACACTTCCAATGAAGAAGCGTTCCACTGCGTTCATTCCTGTTGCTCCGCAGATAATCAGGTCGGCGTTATATTTCTTTGCAACATCTTTCGCAATCTTGACCTTTGGTGAACCATAATCGATGTCATAATCTACGTCTTTGATACCAGCTTCGAGTGCCTGCTGTTTGTAGCTTTCCATCAACTCTGTAGCAAATTGTGTCGCACGCTCTGAGATAGTGCGGTCATATGCCTCAACAGTAGCAAAGGTGCGTAAATCGATTATGTGGGTCATGACCAGACTCGCGTCGTTTCTTTTTGCGATCTCAATGGCTTTTTTAAAAGCCCATGCTGCTTGTTTAGAACCATCAACGGCAACTAAAATGTTCTTATAATAAAGTGCCATAGTTCTCGCCTCCTTTACCTATATTATACAACAGTTTCATTAGTATAGCTGTGACAATCCAACGAAAACTATCTAATGCAAGCATCATTTTGAAGGAGGATTTCACATGGATAAAAAAGAACAGCGAGGCCGGTCATTTTATGATTACGATGACCAGGGTGTCATGCAGGTAAGCCAGCAAATCATGGATTCATACAACAGCGGTGTAGTCCCGCAAGAACAGATGAAAGCAGCAGTAGAAAACAACAAAGAACTTAGGTAGAAGCTGTTTCGAATGAGTACTTTCAATTCAAACACAAAATGAATGAGTAGGCTTGCTGAGATTCACTGCTCAGCAGGCCTTTTAAGTTACTTTGATACTTTCTCAAAAATTAAAAATATACAGAATAGTATATTTTAGGGAATTTTGTACGAATTGTTTTGCCAAAAGTATTTTTTTCTACTAAAATGAAAGTGTTTTCATCCTAGCCTACTTAACCTATTTTTCCTATTTCATAATTTGAAAAAATGATATAGTGGTGGCAGGGTAGAAATGGTAGGGCAATTATTATTATAGGAGGTATGCAATAATGCGTATCGGTGTACCTAAAGAGATAAAAAACAATGAGAATCGTGTGGCTATGACGCCTGCGGGAGTAGTAAACCTTGTAAACTTCGGTCATGAAGTTTATATCGAAGCAGGAGCAGGAAATGGCTCTAGTTTTACAGACGAGGACTACAAAGCGGCTGGCGCTCTAATCGTTGAAAGTGCACAAGAAGCATGGGCACAGGATATGGTCATGAAGGTTAAAGAACCTTTGGCAGAAGAATATGGTTATTTCCGTGAAGGCTTGATTCTATTTACATATTTGCACCTTGCTCCAGAACCAGAGCTGACAAAGGCTTTGATCGAGAACAAGGTTGTCGGTATCGCTTATGAAACGGTACAACTGGCTAACGGCTCTCTTCCATTGCTTACACCTATGAGTGAGGTTGCTGGCCGTATGTCTACACAAATCGGTGCGCAATTCCTTGAAAAGGTCCACGGCGGCAAAGGAATCCTGCTTGGAGGCGTTCCAGGTGTCCAAAGAGGAAAAGTAACAATCATCGGTGGCGGTGTTGCAGGCACAAACGCAGCGAAAATGGCTGTCGGCCTTGGTGCACAGGTTACAATGATCGATTTGAATCCAGATCGTCTTCGTCAACTGGATGATATCTTCGGATCTGATATTACAACATTAATGTCTAATCCTTTGAACATTGCTGAAGCAGTCAAAGCATCTGACCTTGTAATCGGTGCCGTATTGATTCCAGGTGCGAAGGCTCCTAAGCTTGTAACAGAAGAAATGATCCAGTCGATGAACCCAGGTTCAGTTGTTGTCGATATCGCAATCGACCAGGGCGGAATTTTCGAAACAACTGACAGAATCACAACTCATGACAACCCTACTTATGAAAGGCATGAAGTTGTACACTACGCTGTAGCCAATATGCCAGGTGCTGTTCCTAGAACATCTACAATCGCGCTGACTAACGTGACAGTACCATACGCTGTCCAAATCGCAAATAAAGGCTACAAGCAGGCTTGCCTGGACAATGAAGCATTGTTAAAGGGCATCAACACACTAAGTGGCTACGTTACTTACCAGGCAGTAGCAGAAGCGCATAACCTTGTATACTCTGAAACAAAAACATTGTTAGAGCAAATATAATTGCAGGAGATCCGGATGAATAATCCGGGTCTCTTATTTTCAGCTTCCGTATTTCGTACAAAGCTGTTTAAAATCTTTCAATTTTAGCGTATATTATTTATGGGATATACGGGTTCTAGTTACTAGAATGCCCGTGTTAATTTGTTATTGAGGAGTGTCATGATGGAAAAAGTACTTGTTTTTGGACATAAAAATCCTGATACGGATACAATCTGCTCCGCCATTGCCTATGCTAACTTAAAGCAAAAGCTAGGTGTTGATGCGGAAGCGGTACGTTTGGGCCAGGTCAATGGAGAAACTCAATATGCGCTTGATTACTTCAAAGCTGAAGCACCGCGTCTCGCAGGGAGAGTTTCAGAAGAAGTAGACAAGGTCATCCTAGTTGACCACAACGAACGCCAACAAAGCGCTGATGACATTACAGATGTTCAAATCGTCGAGGTTATCGACCATCATCGGGTGGCTAATTTTGAGACAAGCGATCCACTATACTTCCGCGTTGAGCCAGTAGGCTGCACAGCGACAATCTTGAATAAGATGTACAAGGAAAACAATGTTGAAATCGATAAAAACATTGCAGGCCTAATGCTTTCTGCAATCATCTCTGATTCATTATTGTTCAAATCTCCTACTTGTACTGACCAGGACGTTACCGCGGCACGTCATTTGGCTGAAATCGCAGGTGTGGATGCTGAGGAATATGGTCTTGAAATGCTAAAGGCTGGCGCGGATCTTAGCAGCAAAACAATAGAAGAGCTTATTTCCCTTGACGCCAAGGAATTCCAGATGGGAGATTTCAAAGTTGAAATCGCACAGGTAAACACTGTTGACGTCAATGATGTCCTTTTGCGCAGGGTAGAGCTTGAAGAAGCATTGATCAATAAAGTTACAGAAAAGAATCTTGGTCTATTCTTATTGGTGATTACTGATATCTTGACGAATGATTCCGCAGCACTTGCGATTGGCGAAAAGGCTGCTGCAGTTGAAGAAGCATTCAATGTTACTCTTGAAAATAATACTGCGACACTTAAAGGCGTCGTTTCACGCAAGAAGCAGGTCGTACCTGTGCTGACAAATGTACTTGCGAAGTAAATACTAATAAAAAACCGTCCTGGCCAATTAGATTTGGCAGGACGGTTTTTTTTACTTAATCCAGCTGCAGCGCTTGTCGGGGCTGAACGAGGCGCTGGCGCATTTTGTTCTTAAGCGAATTTCTCAGTTCGAGCAGAAGTTTTTTTCAGCTTTAATGTAATATAAGCAAAATAGACGAAAGCAGCAATTGAGAAGTAGATCCAGGCGTTGGCAACCTGGTCAGTTTGCCATAAGCCTGTCATGGACAATAAGGCCGGGAAAGTCAATGTCAGCCATGATTGGACCATTGCCACCTTGCCTATATAGACGTCGATTTTCTTGTTCATACCCATTGAAAGGAAGAACAAGAACCATAGATAGGCCCACATAAGCCATGTCAAAGCGCTCACGATATCTTGAAAATGTACATATGCTACAGCTGCATAAATGACTGCAAGTACTGCAACCCAGAGGGAATACCACCCAAGTCCGCTGCCATCAAGATCTTTCCATAATGTCAAACCGACATATAAATAGGTAAAACCAAAAAGAAAGATGCTTGCCAGGCTGTAAACCGTCCAGTTGTTCTGGTCAGATACAGCAATCAAGTAAAACGGAACAATCACTTGCAGTGCCCCGATGAATAAGTTGAATACTGCCACACTTTTCGCATTTGCCTTTCCCAGAAGCATTAAGCTGTTTAGAAAGAGTGCTGCGCCTGATAATAATAAACCTGCGTCTCCCATGATGTATGCCGTCCCAATAGATGGGCCGGCTCTTTCCTCCTTTTACTAGCAAATAAGAAAGAGCAACTCTTATATCCAATAGGATAGAGGAGTTGCCCCTTGTTAACTTAAAATAATCAATCTATACCATTTTCTTTGACATATCAACCTTATCCATATCCTTGGATGTGAAATATCCAGGAAGGATTTCGCTGATTGTCGTTTCCTTTACATCGCCATTCAGATTGGCAAGGTAAATTTTTGTATCGTCAGTTGCGAACTCTGCAATTACCTGGCGGCAGGCACCGCAAGGAGAAACGGGACCTTCAGTGTCTGCGACTACTGCAATAGCCTTAATCTCAGTATCGCCTTCAGATACAGCCTTGAAAATAGCTGTTCTTTCAGCACAGTTCGTCAGACCATAAGAAGCGTTTTCGATATTGCAGCCAAGGTAAACTTGGTCATTGCTAGTGATGATTGCGGCGCCAACCTGAAACTTAGAATATGGAACGTATGCTGTGCTTCTTGCTTCAATTGCTTTTTCAACAAGCGTTTTTTTATCCATCGTCCATTCCCCATTCCCAATTTTATTTAGTATTCGCTTCGAGAATTGTCCAGCTTCAGCGCCTAGCCAGTTTTCATCCCCGAAAAGCTTCCTCGAGTATCTTGCGAGAAGCGTTAGCTTTGAGCAGCTCGTGTCGCTTCGGTCCGCCCAATGAAGTCAAAGAACGACTTCATCGATTGGCCCTCCAGCGCAAGTCGGGGCTGACCGAGGCGCTTACGCTTTTCTTAGTAAGAAGACTCAGAAGTCAGGCCGTTGACGATTGTCACGCCAGAGCTTGCCCCAATTCTTGTTGCTCCTGCTTCAATCATGTTTTGTGCATCCTCAAGGCTTCTTACTCCGCCGGAAGCTTTAACGCCAATATCAGGTCCAACAGTTTTTCTCATTAGGGCGATATCTTCCACAGTTGCTCCACCTGTTGAGAAACCAGTTGATGTCTTAACGAAATCTGCTCCTGCATTAACAGAAAGCTTGCATGCCATTTCTTTCTCTTCGTCGTTAAGAAGGCAAGTTTCGATGATGACCTTAGTCAATGCTTTGCCTTTTGCAGCGTCAACTACCGCTTTGATATCCTTTTCAACCAAATCATATTGCTTGTCTTTCAATGCGCCGATGTTGATAACCATATCGACTTCTGTCGCGCCCTTTTCAATTGCATTCTTTGTTTCGAATGCTTTTGTTTCTGAAGTTGTAGCTCCAAGAGGGAAGCCGATTACTGTACAAACTTCTACTCCTTCAGCATCCTTAAGAATTTCAGCAGCTTTCTTAACCCATGTTGGGTTAACGCAAACAGAAGCAAATTTATATTCTTTTGCTTCCTCAGCCAGCTTTACAATCTCCGCTTCGGTTGCATTTGCTTTAAGTAATGTGTGATCGATCATTCCTGCTAATTCTTTAGACATTGGATCAAACCCTTTCCGTATAAAAAATGTGTTGAAACGCTTTCATAAAGAAGAAAAATATATAACCCAAATATATTATGTGTTACTTACATGAATAATATATCAGGTAGGTGAACATATGTAAATAACCTCGTGAACATATGTAAAAATAAAATATGGAAATACATGAATTTGTCATATTTCTTATCAAAATTTTCTTTTGACTTTGAAATGGTATTTCATTATAGTTGCTATATAAAAATGAATAAATCATCCGGCATTCGCAGGAGAGGTTCATAGCGGACACCCTCTATAAAAAACTATGGTTTTGATTAATTCAACCATATCCCAGAGGATATGGTTTTTTATTTGATAAGCAGGGTTCCTGGGCCTCAAAAAGCGTTTGCAGATATAATAGGGGGCACTTAAAATGGCTGGAAGAAAAGATGAGGAATTGAAAGATATAACATTGCTTGGCAATCAGGGGACAAAATACTTGTTTGAGTACAGCCCTGAAATTCTTGAAACTTTTGAAAATAAGCATCCGTATCGGGACTACTTCGTGAAATTCAATACGCCGGAATTTACAAGTCTTTGCCCGATCACAGGACAGCCTGACTTTGCGTCCATTTATATCAGCTACATTCCGGACAAGTTGATGGTCGAAAGCAAGTCGCTGAAGCTTTATCTTTTCAGCTTCAGAAACCATGGTGATTTTCATGAAGATTGCATGAACATTATCATGAACGATTTGATTAAGCTGATGGAACCTAGATATATTGAGGTTTGGGGCAAATTTACGCCAAGAGGCGGAATCTCAATCGATCCATACACCAACTACGGCAAGCCTGGTACCAAGTACGAAGAAATGGCTGATTATCGAATGATGAATCACGATATGTATCCTGAAAAAGTGGATAATCGCTAATTAGAGGAAGAGCAGCATAAATTGTGCTGCTCTTTTTTAACTGGAAAAAAACATGAATATTTTCCATTTCGCTATTAAAATTGGGATTTCGCTATAAAAAAGAAATTTTCGCTATGAAAAATCGAAATCGCTATAAAAAAGTAATTATCGCTATAAAAAGCTGAAATTCGCTATAAAAAAGTATTTTCGCAATAAAAAAGTTGAAACGTTTTGAGAAACTTATTTAATTGATAAGAAAACAAGCTTTTTACCAAAAAACCGCCTGGATCCGGGATCGCAGGCGGTTCTGGATTTATTTTACGATACAAAAACCAATTCTTTAGGGAATTTCGTTAAAATTTCGATTCCGTCCTCGGTAATGACGACATCGTCTTCAATTCTCACGCCGGCTACGCCTGGTACATAAATTCCCGGTTCAGCAGTGAACACCATTCCTTTTTCCATTAATAATGGATTCGTGCTTGTTAATGAAGGATACTCGTGGACGCTGACACCTAGTCCGTGTCCGAGGCGGTGAGGGAAGTAGTCTCCGTATCCAGCTTCTTCAATCACATGTCGTGCTGCAAGGTCGACCTCTAAGCATGCAACACCAGCGCGAGCAGTATCAAGTGCTTTGAGCTGAGCTTTTAAAACGGTATTATAAATTTCTTCCTGCTGTTTGTTGATCTCACCATAAGCAACGGTCCTTGTGATGTCTGAGCAGTAGCCATCCATCACAACGCCAAGGTCGAACAAGACGAGGTCGCCCTTTTTGATCTTTGTCAGCCCTGGTGTGCCATGTGGAGCTGCTGCATTTTTACCAGTAAGAACCATCGTTGAAAATGACATCTCCGTTACGCCTTTTTTCTTCAATTCATATTCAATCGCTGCTAGTACCTCAAGCTCGGTTTTGCCTTCCTGGATTTCATTCACTCCTGTCTGGATGGCAAAATCAGCTAGCTCACACGCTTTTCTCAATTTCTGCAATTCCTCTTCGGTTTTTACCATGCGCATGAGGCGCAGTTTTTCTTCAGCCGAAACAAATTCAGTACCACCAAAAAGGCCAGCCATTTTTTCATAGCGTTCAACATTCAATTGTTCCTTCTCAATTGCAGTTTTCTTAATGGAAGAAACACGCTTTTTAATACCATTGTAAGCAAGCTCCATAGAATCATCCGTGTCACTGTAGCCGATGATTTCAAGATTCCAGCCAGCGTTTTTGGCATTTTCCTTATCCATCGCCGGGCAAATCATGAATGGCTCGGCATCCTGGAAAACGGCAACAGCCAGCAGCCTTTCGTGTGGATCGCTTAAAAATCCGCTCAGGTAAAATACATTGTCAGGGGATGTAACGAAGGTGACATCTACACCGTTGTCCTTCATCCAACCTGATAATGCAGCCAATCTTTCCGTCATAGAAATTCCTCCTCTGATATGTACATCACACTATGAGAGTAGCAATTCAGGAGTGAAAAGTAAAACTTTTATCAACCAGATTCTGTGGGTATACAGAAAAAGGAAGCAGGAGATAGGCAAGTAACGTTGAAATATCTAATGAATGATTGAAAGGAGCGATCATATGATAGTATCTTATCACGGCCATTCTGTTGTTAAAATTGAAACAAAAGGGAAGACCATCCTGATTGACCCATTCATCACCGGTAATGACCTTACTGATTTGAAGGTGGAGGATGTGAAGCCGGATGTAATCATTCTCACCCATGCCCACGGGGACCATCTTGGGGATACGGTGGAGCTGGCTAAAAAGCATGGTGCTCTTGTAATCGCCAACTTCGAAGTTGCTACATACTTAAGCTGGAAAGGCTTGAACACACACGGCATGTCCATTGGCGGCGCTTATGAATTTGATTTTGGCAAAGTGAAAATGACTCAGGCATTCCATGGTACAGGCATGATGACTGAAAACAATGAAATCATTTATGGCGGAATGCCTGCTGGTATCCTGTTCATGGCAGAAGGGAAGACAGTGTTCCATGCGGGTGATACAGGCTTATTTTCCGACATGAAGCTGATTGGGGAAAGACATCCAATTGACCTGGCATTCCTGCCAATCGGCGATAATTTTACGATGGGACCGGAGGATGCGGCATTGGCGGCAGAATTCCTGAATGCAAAGGAAGTCGTGCCGATTCACTTCAATACATTCCCGCCAATCAAGCAGGATCCACATGCTTTTGTAAAAATGCTTAAGAAAAACAAGGGCACCGTGCTTGAAGCTGGAGAGGCTATCGAGCTGTAACCGTGACCGAGCTGCACAAAAAGTTGTGCAGCTTTTTCTATTTACCATGCTTATTTTAGCTATGGAAGCATAGATATAAAATAAGACAACCTATAGGAGGGGGAACATGAAGAAAAACCGCTACTTGTTATACTTGCTGTTATGCGGCGTGATGCTTTACATAGGAATGCCGGAGCTAAACTTCCAGCTTGGAGGTAAAGAAGCTTTGTTCGCCAGTTCATGGCTATTCCTTGCATTGCTCGTCTTTGCAGGAAATCTGGCAGCCTTTTTATACACTCCAAAAAAGCGCGCCCGGACAGCCAGCAGAAAAATGGAATCAAACCTGAAAAGAAAATCACGCGTTTATACTGGCTGAGTAGATCAGCCAGTTTTTATTTTTTATAGGATATGAAAGCGAAGCGCCTGGTACGAAAATCAACAGACTCATTTATAAGCGCTTATTACGAAGGGAATTTCTCACACCCTAATTAAATTGAATCCAACCATTTAAAACCTTATAATGATAATGGATAGAACTACTTTGTACGGAAAATTATTAAAAAGGGTGAAAGTCTTGGCAACTAAGCATGAACAAATACTTCAATATATAGATGAATTGCCAATAGGAGAAAAGATATCGGTACGCCAAATCGCCAAGGCGCTTAACGTAAGCGAAGGAACTGCATACAGAGCAATTAAGGATGCTGAGAATAAAGGGTATGTTAGCACGATCGAACGTGTCGGCACCATCAGGATAGAACGAAAAAAGAAAGAGAACATTGAAAAACTTACTTTTGCCGAAGTTGTCAATATAGTCGATGGGCAAGTGCTGGGCGGCCGCGCCGGACTTCATAAAACATTGAATAAATTCGTAATCGGTGCGATGAAGCTGGAGGCGATGATGCGTTATACAGGAGCAGGCAACCTGCTGATCGTCGGGAACCGCGACAAAGCTCATGAGCAAGCGTTAAGGGCAGGGGCGGCTGTTTTAGTCACCGGGGGCTTCGATGCCGAAGACCATGTAAAAAAGCTGGCAGATGAGCTGCAGCTGCCAATTATTTCGAGCAGTTATGATACTTTTACAGTTGCGACCATGATCAACCGTGCGATTTATGATCAATTGATCAAAAAGGAAATCATCCTTGTCGAGGATATCCTGACGCCAGTATCGGAAACGATCTTCCTCAAGTCTAATGACCGTGTGTCGGATTGGTACCGTCATAAGGATGAAACACTGCATAGCCGCTTCCCGGTAGTGGACCAGAATATGAAAGTAATCGGAATGATCACATCGAAGGACGTTATGGGGAACGAACAGGATATATTGATCGAGAAAATCATGACAAAGACCCCGATGACCGTAAGCGGATCTACGAGTGTCGCTTCAGCTGCCCACATGATGGTATGGGAAGGCATTGAAGTACTGCCGGTTGTGGATGATGCCAACAGGCTTCAGGGTATTGTCACCAGACAGGATGTATTGAAGGCCCTTCAAATGATCCAGCGCCAGCCGCAAGTAGGGGAGACGCTGGATGATACGGTTACAAATCAGCTAGTCCTGGCAAAAGGGAAAACAAAGGATGATGACATTTTCCGCTGCCAGGTGACTCCGCAGATGACGAACCACCTTGGGACGATTTCATATGGAGTGTTTACTACAATCGTGACAGAAGCTGCGAACCGTGTGCTTCGGGGATATAAAAAAGGTGATCTGGTTGTCGAGAATATGACGATCTATTTTATAAAGCCTGTGCAGATTGACAGTGTCATAGATATTTATCCGAAGGTTCTCGAGGTAGGTAGGAAGTTCGGGAAGGTCGATATCGAAGCCTTCAATGATGGAGTTCTCGTTGGGAAAGCCATGATGATGTGCCAGCTTATTGACAGGCACTAATTGATTGATAGGTAAAGAAAGCCGATCCTTAACCGGATCGGCTTTATTGTGCTTAATTTTCCTGTGCTTCCTTAGCAGCGTGTGGAAGATAGAATTTATACGCTTTAATCCCACTCCATACGCTCAACAAACCAATAACAATGAATATAGCACCCACAATATATGTGACAGTTGTCTGGAAAAGGAACAGTTGATTGATGCCGAACAGTGCAACGAACAATCCGAGTGCGATGCTGGACTTGGCTGAGAGCCATTTTCGCTCAGCAGGCCGCTTGCTGCGAACATATTTAATCTTGTAAAAGATATAAAAAGCAAATGATAGGACGATTAGTAGTACAAAAATAGGCATTGCATTTCCTCCACATTCAGAATCACTTCTATTTTAACGTTAATTTAGGGAGAATGCCATACAGTTTGTGTTGCATTGGCCAATACATAGATTGAAATGCTTTGAAAGGAAATGTGGGATAGAGTTTATTCGCAATCATCCATGGGGGAATCGTGAAAAAATAGAATTATTTTCAAAAATAATAATTTTATTCGTAAAAAATGGATTTATTAGTAAAAAATGGATTTATTCGTAAAACTACTGGTTTTATTCGCAAACTGGAAAAAAACGCGCTTTTTTTCCAGCTAAACACTCCCGCAAAATGTCTTCCTGCTTTTCTTTTCCAAAAAATATGTTCATAATTAAGATATGAAAAAGGTGAAGGAGCATTTTAATGAAAGAGCAAATACTTGAAGCTATTGAAAATTATGAAACAATCATTATCCATCGCCATGTGAGACCCGATCCTGATGCTTACGGTTCACAGGGAGGGCTGGCTGAAATCCTGAAGGCTTCCTATCCTGAAAAGAATATTTACACTGTAGGGGTAGAGGAGCCATCGCTTCATTACCTGAGAAGGCTTGATTCGATCTCTGACAATATTTTTAAAGGAGCGCTGGTCATTGTATGTGACACAGCGAACGCTGAGCGGATTTGTGACGAGCGTTATCGTTTAGGGGAGCAGCTTGTGAAGATTGATCATCATCCAAATGAAGATCCTTATGGAGACCTTCAGTGGGTTGATACTTCTGCTAGCTCGACTAGTGAAATGATTTATGAGTTTTACCTTACTTTCAAGGATAAGGGCCTGAAGATGTCTGACGAGGCAGCCAGATTGCTGTATGCCGGAATTGTTGGCGATACTGGCCGATTCCTATATCCAAGCACGACCAATAAAACATTTGCCTACGCGGGAGAATTAATCCACTATAACTTCTCGCGCACAGAGCTTTATGACAAAATGTATGAACTGGCACCGAATGTGGTGAAGTTGAATGGATACATCCTCCAGAACTTTGAGCTGCTGGAAAATGGTGCGGCCAAGGTTGTCATGAAACGCGAATTGCTTGATCAGTATTCCGTCAAGCCATCTGAAGCATCATTGCTTGTGAGTGAATTGGGGAATGTCAGAGGGATCAAGGCGTGGGTATTCTTCATTGAGGAAGAAGATCAAATCAGGGTACGCCTTCGTTCCAAAGGACCTGTGATCAACACGATCGCCAGGAATTACAATGGCGGCGGCCATCCACTGGCCGCAGGTGCATCCATATATTCATGGGATGATGTCGATAAAGTTCTCGCTGATCTCATTCAAGCCTGCAAGGAATAACAACTCCATTAGCAAAAAGCAAGGTGCGTTTCAATACTGAAACGCACCTTGCTACTATCATTTATCTATTATTAAAATAGACATTTAATGCATCCGCGATTTCCGCATTCGAACCATCTGTCTTGATCTTGTAGTGGTCACCGTCAAGGGAAGCCGTAAAATCACTGACTCCTTGCTGTTTTAAGAAGTCATCAATGTCAGATAGATTCTCACCTTGACTTTTAAGGCTTTTTTGACCAACAAAATCATCATTCACGTATACATCATACTGGTCCTCATTTAACTTCACTTGGTTTTCACTGTTAAGATTGTTCATGGCGTAAGCAGGGAATAAACCTCCGCCAACACCGCTGCCGCTATTGCCTGCTCCGTTGTTAAAACTCATCTGAATCCCTCCAGTCGATATCTTCGAATTTCTTTTATATTTCCCGGTTTTATCAGGCGTCACACAAACTGATAACAACTGGAGGGAATTACCTTTATTTACTGGCCGGATTGAGACAACTCCAGTGAGTTTAACTCTATAGCTGTAAAAATAAAATCAAGACAGCTATATTGTGAAAGCCTCCAAAGCTGTCAAAATAAAGCCGGAATCGTGACAGCTTTCGTGCGGTACCTATCAAAGCTGTCAAAATAAAGCCAGAATCCTGACAGCTTTCCGAGGTCCTCCACCAATTTTTGCACCAACACCAACAGCCAAATCAATCAAGACTAATCTCCACCTGAATGCTGACAGAAGTATAGATGACCATTGATTTGATTTTCAGTTTATAACGCTTGTCATTCACTTTGATGGATTTGTTTTCAATCACTCTGGTGATCAAATCCCTGCTCTTGAAAACCGAATCCAGATCCTTGGCAAGAAGCATGTTCAGCTGCCCTTTGGTTTCCTCCTCGATCTCATAGATGCTGAGTGTATCAAGATTATTTTTTATATTTTTGGTCGTTAACAATCTTCACTTTAATCTCCTGGACGGTCAGTCTTTCCTGATTTTTTTTATTTAATTCCGCGTAATCATCCATCCAGATTTGAATATCACTTTTTAATTCAGCAATCTCATCTTTTTGTTCATGTATGGTCTTCGCATTTTTTTCCAGGGATACACCGTTGATATATAGGAACACACACCAGCTCAAGACAGCGCCTATAGCCATACCTGAAAAAAATCTCTGCCATTCAGGCCTGCGGTAATAAGGGGGGATTCTCATTTATACATGCTCCTGCGTCAGCCAGTTGATCAGAAGTGCGCCAGTCTGCGCACCACCCATGGCTGTGAGTATCAACAAGAATTGCTTGAAGATATCCTTTGTTTCACCGTTTAAAAGCCCCCGTTCAAAGCTGTAGACGGTATCAAAGGTACCGCCAATGGCAGCAATGATGGCCCATATCCGGATGGAACTTGAGAACCGGGCAATTTCCGTCATTAAAGGCTGCCCTGTCAAAAATGCGGCCAATCCGCCAATCAGCGAGCCGCCAAGCAATACACCAAGCGCGATAAAATAGGCTTCGAATAGATGGGAAGCAAATGGCTGATTCACATAAAACACCCTCAGTAAATGGTAGATTTTTCCTCGTAGTTCATCATATGGACAATCTGCATTTAATATGTTTAAACTTCCTTGAACAAATGAGAACATATTTTCTTTTTTTGCCTTAAAAGCCTATAATGAAAGAAGATGAACCTAACCTTTAAGGGTGTGAGAGAAATGCCATTTATTCACCTTCATGTCTATAGTGCATACAGCCTGCTCACGAGTACGGCAACAATAGAGCAGCTAGTCCGAGATGCCAGGGCAAAAGGATTTTCCGCACTCGCACTGACGGACCGCAATGTAATGTACGGAAGTGTCGCATTTTATAAAGAATGCCTGAGGAACTCGGTCAAACCACTGCTCGGCCTGACTGTTGACGTAGTCAGCCCCACTCGGGAACATGAATCCTTCCCGATTGTGCTGCTTGCGAAAAACAATGAAGGATTCCAGAACCTGATCAAGATTTCCAGTGCTGTACAGACGAAATCACCTGAGGGAATACCGGTGAAATGGCTTAAGCATTACGCTTCAGGCCTATTTGCGATAACTCCGGGAACCCAGGGAGAAATAGAATATTATTTAACAAACGGTGAAAGAGAGGAAGCCATAAAGACTGTGGATCTATACAAGCAGATTTTTGGCAGGGATAACTTTTACTTATCAATTCAGGACCAGGGCCTACCGGGGCAAAAGGAATTAGTCGGTCAGCTGGCAAGGTTGGGCAGTGAAACCAGCACTCCACTGGCTGCTTCCAACCAGGTGCATTATCTGGAAAAAGAAGATTCATTTGCTCAGGAGTGCCTTCTGGCAATCAGGAATGGTGAGAAACTCCAGGATGATGATCGTGAAAAACTGGGCAGCAGCGAATTTTACCTAAAGCCAGCAAAAGAAATGGGCGAGCTGTTCTCAGAGTATCCTGAAGCATTGGAGAATACGCTGAAAATAGCGGAGAACTGTAATGTCATGCTTGACTTTGAAACAAGGCATCTGCCAAAGTATCCTGTCGCCCCTGGGAAAAATGCAGATGGAATGCTCGAAGAACTGTGCTTTCAGGGGCTTGAAAAGCGGTACGGAAATCCGTCCCAAAAGCATATCGACAGGCTGAAATATGAGCTGTCAGTCATTAAAAAAATGAACTTCAGCGATTACTTCCTGATTGTCTGGGATTTCATAAAATACTCGAGGGAAAGAGAAATCCTCATCGGACCGGGGCGTGGTTCTGCTGCTGGGTCAATTGTTTCCTATGTATTGTACATAACCGATGCCGATCCGATTGAACATAATCTTCTCTTTGAGAGGTTCTTGAATCCAGAACGAATTTCGATGCCTGATATCGATATCGACTTCCCTGATGACCGCAGGGATGAGGTGATCGAATATGTCGCCTCCAAATATGGTGAGCTTCATGTAGCACAGATTGCCACTTTTGGAACACTCGCTGCGAAGGCATCAGTAAGGGATGTTGGCCGCGTTTTCGGCTTGAACGCGAAGGAGCTTGACCGGCTTTCAAGGCTCGTTCCATCGAAACTCGGCATCACTCTAAAAGATGCAATTAAGGAGTCTGCTGGTTTAAGGGATTTTATTGAAGAATCCTCCAAGAATAAGAGAATCCTTGAAACAGCAATCAAGCTGGAAGGTTTGCCGCGGCATACCTCGACACACGCTGCAGGTGTTGTCATCAGCGAACAGCCACTTACAAATGTTGTGCCGATCCAATCCGGTCAGTCAAAAGTGTTCCTGACCCAATATTCAATGGACCACCTTGAAGAAATAGGTCTATTGAAGATGGACTTCCTTGGATTAAGGAATCTGACATTAATAGATTCAATCCTTCACTCCATCCAGCAAAAAACCAGGCGCAAGCTGGACATTCACGATATCCCGGTTGAAGATAAAGAAACATTCGAGATGCTTGGAAGGGGAGAGACGACTGGTATATTCCAGCTGGAATCCGATGGGATGAGAAAAGTACTGATGAGGCTCGTACCGACAAGGTTTGAAGATATTGTCGCAGTCAATGCGCTTTATCGTCCAGGCCCAATGGAAAATATCCCGTTGTTCATAGACCGCAAGCACGGAAGGCAGCCTATAGACTATTACCATAAAGACCTTGAACCGATTCTTGGGGATACATACGGGGTCATCGTCTACCAGGAGCAAATTATGCAAATTGCATCACAGATGGCGGGATTTTCGTTAGGTGAAGCGGACTTGCTGAGGAGAGCTGTATCAAAGAAGAAGAAGGAAGTTCTTGACCAGGAACGTGAACATTTCGTGAATGGGGCTTTAAAGAAAGGATATGATACGCAAACAGCGAATCTTATCTATGATTTGATTGTCCGATTCGCTAATTATGGCTTTAACCGGAGCCATGCAGTCGCATACAGCATGATTGCCTACCAGCTGGCGTACCTTAAAGCTCATTATCCGCTCTACTTTATGGCTGCGCTGCTTACTTCGGCAATCGGAAATGATGTAAAAATCGCGCAGTATGCAAGAGAGCTGCAGCAAATGGAAATCAAGCTTCTTCCTCCCTCGATCAACAGAAGTGCTTTCAGCTTCCAGCCAGAAGGGAACGCAGTCCGGTACAGCCTTGCAGGAATCAAAGGAGTAGGCATCGCCTCTCTCAAGGAAATATTCCAGGTGAGAAGAAACCAGCCATTTAAGGATATATTCGATTTTTGTATCCGGGTGCCTCAAAAAACAGCCACAAGGAAAGTGCTCGAAGCGTTGATTTATTCAGGTGCTTTCGATGAATTCGGCCATGATCGCGCTGTTCTTTTAGCAACGATTGATGTCGCGACGGAACACGCACAGCTGGTGGCTCCCGATGACTCGGGACAGATTGATATGTTCGCTGAAGCAGAGTTTTCCCTGAAGCCAAAGTATACCCAGGTCGACCCGATGAGGATCGAGGACAAGCTCAGCCTCGAAAAGGATGTTCTCGGAGTCTATTTATCCAAGCATCCCGCTTCTATTTACGAACAGGAATTCAAGGCAGCAGGTGTTAAAAAGATTGCCTCTAAATCTCCGGGAAGCAAAGTAAGGCTTGGTGTCTATATCACTGGAGAAAAGAAAATACGGACGAAAAAAGGTGAAGCAATGTCTTTCCTCACTATTAGCGATGCAAGCGGGGAAACAGATGCTGTCGTATTCCCATCTGTATATAAGCAGTATGGACATGTGTTAGGCCAGGGAAAAATGGCGCTGCTGGAAGGAAAGTTCGATGAACGTGATGGGAAGAGCCAATTTATCGTGCAACAAGTGCTCGACCTTGAAAAAGAAGGAGACCAAAAACCGGTTCTATATTTGCGGATTGCTAAAGGAACGGACAGTGCTGGCAAGATGAATGAACTCAAAGCTTTATTGAAAAAACATCATGGCGCTGTACCGGTAATAGTGTATAACGAAGAAACCGAGAAATCACTTCTGCTGCCAGGAGAGTTCAGCATTAATGCAGAACGTGGAAGTATGGGAGAATTGAAGAAGGTATTGGGTGACAATAATGTCGTCCTGAAGAATTAGTTCTTTACAAGTATAATAGATGTGTTATATTGGAAAAGGATATGTGTGGTCAGACCACTGTAGTAGGCAAACTTTTTTTATAATCAGGTATTTTTTCGCAAATAATTGTCGTTTCTGGAAGATATGCTGTCTTCATCATTCTCGCCGTTTATCAAGCTGTTTCATAGCCGGAAATGAGCAAGACTAAAGTGCCAATTTTTGGCGAAGAAAGCCTATAACTAAGGAGTGGACCTGAGTTGACTTTACGTGAAGAAGCTTTGCACATGCACCGTGTAAACAAAGGGAAATTAGAGTCAAAATCAAAAGTACCTGTAAGGAATGCAAGAGATTTGAGTCTTGCTTATTCTCCGGGTGTGGCGGAGCCTTGCAAGGAAATATATGATAAGCCCGAGACCGTTTATGATTATACAATGAAAGGCAATATGGTAGCCGTTGTCTCTGATGGCACAGCAGTTTTGGGCCTTGGAAATATCGGTCCTGAAGCCGCGCTTCCAGTAATGGAAGGTAAAGCTGTTCTTTTCAAGAGCTTTGCTGGCGTCGATGCCTTTCCAATCTGTTTGAATACAACGGATGTAGATAAAATTGTCGAGACTGTAAAACTGCTTGAGCCGACATTCGGTGGAGTCAACTTGGAGGACATCGCTGCGCCAAACTGCTTCGCTGTGGAAGAACGTTTGAAAAAGGAAACGAATATTCCAGTATTCCACGATGATCAGCACGGAACTGCAATTGTAACAGTGGCAGGTCTCGTGAACGCGCTGAAAATTGTCGGCAAAAAAATGAACGAAATTAAAGTGGTCGCAAACGGAGCAGGAGCTGCGGGAATTGCAATCATTAAGCTTCTATATTCATACGGAGTCCGTGACATCATCATGTGTGACACAAAGGGTGCGATCTACGAAGGACGCCCTAATGGGATGAATGCAATCAAGGACGAAGTGGCTAAATTCACCAACCGTGACAACGTTGAGGGATCCCTAGCGGATGCTATTAAAGGCGCGGATGTATTTATCGGAGTATCCGTCGCTGGAGCATTGACTTCTGAAATGGTTCAATCGATGAATAACGATCCAATTATTTTTGCGATGGCAAATCCAGTGCCGGAAATCATGCCAGAGGAAGCAAAGGCAGCAGGAGCGGCAGTAATTGGTACAGGCCGATCCGACTTCCCTAACCAGGTGAACAATGTACTTGCATTCCCTGGAATTTTCCGCGGTGCATTGGATGCCAGGGCTACCCATATCAATGAAAAGATGAAGGTAGCTGCTGTAGACGCAATCGCTAGCCTGATCGAGGAATCCGAGCTTTCGAGTGATTACGTCATCCCGGGTCCATTTGACCCGCGTGTAGCTCCTGCTGTTGCGGCGGCTGTAGCGAATGCAGCGATGGAAACGGGAGTCGCGCGCATTAAAGTGGATCCGGAAGAAGTTAAAGAGCGCACCAAGCGTCTAGCATTGATTGGAAAAGGTGAGTGATCTCTTAGTGGCACAGCCTGAAAAAAACACAAAAGTATATGTGGAAATCGTCAGGCAGCTAAGGGAAATGATTAATAAAGACGGCTTAAAGCCAGGAGATAAAATCCCATCCGAACGTGAACTTTCAGAGCGCTTGAATGCCGGGCGCTCCTCCGTTCGCGAGGCATTGCGTGCCCTCGAGCTTCTCGGTTTGATCGAGACGAGAAGAGGAGAAGGAACGTTTATCAGGGACTTCCGCGGCAACCAGCTTGTCCAATTATTAAGCACCTTTATCCTGCAGGATGAAAAAGCTAAAGATGATGTAGTAGAAACAAAAAATATGATTGAGGTCGATTGTCTTTATCTTGCGGCTGAAAAGTTTAAGGAAGACGAAATCAAAAGATTAAAGGTCTGGATAGATGACCATAATTTTGAGGACGAGGAATTTTTCAGGAAAATTGCCGAACAGGCTGACAATCATCTTTTTTATCGTATCTGGTATATATTGAATGATTATTATGATGCACTTCAGCTGAAAGTATCGCCCGCTGAAAAAGCTGATTATCACAAACTGGTAGACTCGCTTGAAACAAAAAGAGGAGACCTGATCCTCGAAAGGTATCGCATGCTGCGGAAAATGTCGACAGAGTGACGACATGAAGTAACATCTTTTGTAGAAAGGATGTTATATACTTGTGGACATGCCTATGATGCTTGGAGGGCAGCCTCTCTTTCTTTTTTGAAATAGTGGTCTGGCCACTTAGTTCTTTGTTACTAAATTTAGGATATTACAAAATAACTAGCATTATTCGGAGGGGGTTATAACTTGCTTAAGGAACTTTTTACGAAAACGAAAAAGAAAAAGTACGCAACAATTCCTTCTGAAGCTGCAAAGCAGGATGTTCCTGAAGGAATCATGACGAAATGCCCGAACTGCAAGAAAATCATGTATACGAAAGAACTGAATAAAAATTGCAAAGTATGTTTCCAGTGCGGTTACCACCATCAAATGAATTCAGCAGAGCGAATCAACAGCTTCCTCGATGCCGGAAGTTTCCGCGAGCTGGACCGTGAGATGATTTCAGGCAATCCATTAGGATTTCCAGGATATGAGGAAAAGCTCGAAAAGGACCGGGAAAAAACAGGATTAAATGAAGCGGTAGTTACCGGATTAGGCAGTGTGAATGGACTTGATGTCGCTATAGCGATTATGGATGCGACTTTCAGGATGGGAAGCATGGGTTCCGTCGTAGGTGAAAAGATTACGAGGGCGATTGAAAAAGCTGATGAATTATCGGTACCATTTATTATTTTTACCGCATCGGGTGGAGCCAGAATGCAAGAAGGTGTTTTGAGTTTGATGCAAATGGCGAAAACAAGCGTCGCATTGAAAAGGTTCAGTGATAATGGCGGGTTGATCATCTCAATTATGACTCACCCGACAACAGGCGGAGTTTCCGCGAGTTTTGCCTCGCTTGGGGACTACAATCTAGCAGAACCTGGAGCTTTGATCGGCTTCGCAGGAAGAAGGATCATTGAACAGACAATCCGCGAAGAGCTGCCGGAAGACTTCCAGACATCTGAATTCTTGCTGAAGCATGGACAGCTTGATGCTGTGATCTCGAGAACGGAATTAAAAGAAAAAATCTCAGGAATACTTGAAATCCATCAGCCAGGAGGGACTTTCGAATGGCAGGAGAACTAGAATTTGAGAAACCGGTAATGGAGCTCAGGAAAAAAATCAGTGAGCTCAAGGAATTCACACAGAATACGGATGTAGATCTTACGGCTGAAATTGATAAATTGGAAACAAGGCTGCAAAAGCTTGAATCTGAAATTTACGAGAACATGAAACCGTGGGACAGAGTGCAGATTGCCCGACATCCTAATCGTCCGACAACGCTTGAATATATCTCTTTGCTGTTTACTGACTTCTTCGAATGTCATGGTGACAGGTCATATGGGGACGATGAAGCAATTGTTGGCGGCATCGCTAAGTTCCATGGCTATCCTGTGACCGTTATCGGCCATCAGCGCGGAAAAGATACAAAGGAAAATATCCGCAGGAATTTTGGTATGCCACATCCCGAAGGTTACCGGAAGGCTTTGCGTTTGATGAAGCAGGCTGAGAAGTTTAAGCGTCCGATTATTTGTTTTATCGATACCAAGGGGGCTTACCCTGGAAAAGCGGCAGAAGAGCGTGGCCAGAGTGAGGCTATTGCCCGAAATCTATTCGAGATGGCAGGACTCACGGTTCCGGTAATTTGTGTGGTCATTGGTGAAGGCGGAAGCGGCGGAGCCCTGGCACTTGGAGTCGGCAATTACATTCATATGCTTGAGAACTCAACGTACTCTGTGATCTCGCCTGAAGGAGCAGCGGCCATTCTATGGAAAGATTCTACATTGGCGAAAAAAGCAGCCGAAACAATGAAGATTACGGCACCAGACCTTAAAGGGCTTGGAATCATAGATGAAATCATTCCGGAAGTAAAGGGCGGAGCACATAAAGATCTAAAACAGCAGGCAAAGTATATGGATAAAGTTCTAAGAGACTCAATGTCCGAACTGCTTGTTCTGGATGAAGAGACACTGCTAAGCCAGCGCTACGAAAAATATAAACAAATTGGAGAGTTTTCGTTTCCAACTGAATTTATAGGGGTAAAATAAAACGTGCGAAACAGCACGTTTTATTTTTTATTTTATAAAGTAAAAGCTTGACAACTCGGGCATGTACCTGAAAGCAGTCATTAATGCGAAGGCAGCGGGGCTAAAAATCCTATTTAAGCGCTTGCAATTACGTGATAATTCCGTCTTATTGTCAATATTGAGGATTCAGTTGAGATACGGTATTCTACGTGGTATTTTAGAAATATTCCCGGGTATTCTGTTCATAATAAGATAAGCTAATAACAGGATACTACAGTGATTAGTTTTTGGTACAGTACATACTGAATGAGGTGAAAAGATGAAAAGAATTGGTGTTTTGACGAGCGGCGGGGATTCGCCCGGCATGAATGCCGCAGTACGTGCGGTTGTTAGAAAAGCAATCTATCATGATGTAGAGGTTTATGGTGTATTTGGCGGATACGCAGGTTTGATGAGCGGAAATATTAAAAAGCTTGAGCTTGGTTCAGTTGGTGATATCATCCACCGAGGTGGAACGTTCCTTTATTCTGCGCGCAGCGAAGAATTCAAGACAAAGGAAGGCCAGCAAAAAGGAATTGAGCAATTGAATAAGCTTGGGATTGACGGTCTCGTTGTCATTGGAGGAGATGGTTCTTACAGAGGCGCAAAAGCATTGACTGAACAAGGATTTCCTTGTGTCGGTGTACCTGGAACGATTGACAATGATATCCCAGGAACTGAGTTCACAATCGGATTTGATACAGCGCTTAATACTGTCATTGATGCAATCGATAAAATCCGTGATACTGCTTCTTCACATGAAAGGACATTTGTTGTCGAAGTAATGGGACGCAACGCTGGAGATCTGGCATTATGGGCTGGTCTGGCAGGCGGTGCGGAAACTATCCTGATTCCTGAGGATCCACATGATATGAAGGACATAGCTGGCCGCCTTAAAAAAGGCCATGAACGTGGTAAAAAACACAGTATTATTGTTGTAGCAGAAGGTGTCATGAACGGTTATGATTTCGCGAAGCAATTGCAGGAAGAGACTGACTTTGATACACGTGTTACGGTCCTTGGCCATGTTCAGCGCGGAGGAACGCCTACAGCATTCGACCGCGTCCTTGCAAGCAGGCTGGGAGCACGGGCAGTAGAGCTTTTATTGGAAGGCAAAGGTGGACGTGCTGTTGGAATGGAAAAGAATCAATTAGTTGATTACGATATCATCGAAGCTTTGGCAAAAGAGCATACTGTTGACTTGAACTTATATAAATTATCGAAAGAGCTTTCTATTTAATCTCTTTACAGTAAACCAGGAGGTTGCAAGCTATGCGCAAAACAAAAATTGTTTGTACAATTGGTCCCGCAAGTGAAAGTGTAGACAAATTAGTTCAATTGATTGAAGCAGGTATGAATGTTTCCCGCCTTAATTTCTCACACGGAAATCACGAGGAACATGCAGCACGTATCAAGAATATCAGAGAAGCTGCTGAGAAAACAGGGAAGAAGGTAGGTATCCTTCTTGATACAAAAGGCCCCGAAATCCGCACGAATGATATGGAAAACGGAGCGATCGAGCTTACGACAGGCCAGGAATGCATCGTTTCCATGACAGAAATTCTAGGCACAGCTGAAAAGTTCTCTGTTACTTATGACCAATTGATTGATGATGTACATCCAGGAGCGAAAATCCTTCTTGATGACGGATTGATCGGACTGGAAGTTATCAGCATCGACAAGTCTAACAATGAGATTAAAACTAGGGTTATGAATAGCGGAACGCTTAAGAATAAAAAAGGTGTAAACGTACCAGGTGTTTCTGTTAACTTGCCAGGAATCACAGAAAAAGACGCAAAGGATATCCTATTCGGTGTTGAGCAAGGTGTAGATTTTATCGCAGCATCTTTTGTGCGCCGCGCGACAGATGTGTTGGAAATCCGCCAGCTTCTTGAAGAAAACAACGGTTCCCATATCCAGATCATCCCTAAAATTGAAAACCAGGAAGGCGTCGACAACATCAACGAAATTCTTGAAGTTTCTGATGGCCTGATGGTTGCCCGTGGAGACCTTGGTGTCGAAATTCCGGCAGAAGAAGTACCACTAGTGCAAAAAGAACTGATCAAAAAGTGCAATACACTTGGTAAGCCTGTTATTACGGCAACTCAGATGCTTGATTCCATGCAGCGCAATCCGCGTCCGACACGCGCAGAAGCAAGTGACGTAGCAAATGCAATCTTTGATGGTACAGATGCAATCATGCTTTCTGGTGAAACAGCTGCAGGACAATATCCTGTAGAAGCTGTACAGACAATGCATAATATCGCATCACGTGCAGAACAAGCACTTGATCATAAAGAACTTTTATCAGCGCGCAGTAAAGATACAGAGCACAATATTACAGATGCTATCGGACAATCGGTTGCACATACAGCGTTGAATCTTGAAGTGAACGCAATCATCACACCGACTGAAAGCGGCCATACAGCACGTATGATTTCAAAATACCGCCCGAAGGCTCCAATCATTGCAGCAACATCGAATGACCATGTTCTTCGCCGCCTGGCTCTAGTATGGGGAGTATACCCACAGCTTGGTCAAAAAGCTGAAACAACTGACGAAATGCTCGCAATCGCAGTAGAAGAAAGTGTGAACAGTGGTCTTGTTTCGCACGGTGACCTTGTCGTCATCACAGCTGGCGTACCGGTTGGAGAAGCAGGCACAACTAACCTGATGAAGATCCATGTAGTAGGCGATATCCTTGCAAAAGCTCAAGGTATCGGACGCAAGTCTGCATACGGAAGAGTAGTTGTTGCTAAGGATGCACAAGAAGCAATCAGTAAGGTAAAACAAGGCAGCATCCTTGTAACAATCGGCTCAGACCGCGAAATGGTCCCGGCGCTTGAGAAGTGCAGCGCCTTGATTACAGAAGAAGGCGGTTTGACAAGCCATGCGGCAGTAGTCGGATTGAACCTTGGAATCCCAGTCATAGTTGGCGTTGAAAACGCAATGAAGCTATTTGAAGATGGCCAGGAGATTACGGTAGACTCAGCAAGAGGCGTCATCTATAAAGGACATGCAAGTGTCTTATAATAAAAGATAAATTTCGAAATTGGCGTGAAATCATATGATTTCACGCTTTTATTTCTTGTTCAGACAGCTATAGGAAATGAGGGAAAGTTGTCCGAAGTCACCCCAAGTTCGGACAAAAGCCCGAGTGGTCTTGCTGGAAATGTCCGAAGTCACCCCGTGTTCGGAGAAAACATCGAGTGGTCTTGCTGGAAATGTCCGAAGTCACCCTATG
>NZ_BASE01000127.1 GCF_000813125.1 Mesobacillus selenatarsenatis SF-1 | reverse complement strand
TAAAAAGATACCCTTATGCAGTCCAATCCATCCACATAAGGGTATAGTAATTTCTACAAAGGTTGCCTCGAGAGTATCCTGACGATTTGATCCTCAACCTTCCTTCCTTCTCGGTCATCCAGCAGGTTATTCAGCAAAACGGAAAAAATAAGGGTTTCACCACTGTTTGTTTTTACGTAGCCTGCTAGCGTACTTACACCTGTCAGTGTCCCTGTTTTAGCGGATACTCGGCCCTTAAGGTGCTCTTCTTTCAGCCTATTACGCATTGTTCCTCCGACCATTCTGAGCTCAACTCCGGCAACTGGAAGTGAATGCTGGAAAGCAGGGAACCATTTCTCCTTTTGTGCAAGGTATAGTAGTTTTGTGATTTCATTGGCTGGAATGAGATTAGCGTGAGAGATTCCGGATCCGTCCCGCAAAACAAGCCGGCTGGTGTCAATACCGATTCGGGAAAGCTCAGCAGCCATAACCTCAAGTCCTTTTTCCCAGCTTCCTTCACCATGAACGAACTTGCCCATTTCCTTAACAAGCACTTCAGCATGTCCGTTATTGCTTAATTTCATGAATGGTATCATCAGGTCTGCAAGCGGCATAGATTTATGAGAAATTAACCTAGTCATTGTCTCCGTCGAACGTCCCGTTATAATTTTCCCAACAACTTTTATCCCATGATCTTCTAATGACTTTTTAAAAAGACTTCCTGCATACAGGGAAGGCTCCCAGACGGCAACCCATTCTCTTTCTTTATGAGCGCCAGCCGGGATCGTTCCCCTTACTAAAATACTATTCGACCCATGCTCTCGTTCAATTATTATGTCATGTTCTCCTTCAGGATCTACTGTTACCGTTTCATTTAAGATTTTTACATAATCGGTTTCAGGTTCAAGTGAAATGTTTGCTGCTTTTCCCTTCTTGCCTGGTAAAATATTGACAATAACAGTGGCTGCATCATAATCCAGGTTTGGCGAAGCAGTAAGGGCAGAAACCTGGGCTCCATAATATTGATGTTCGTCATTCCAGGTAAGGTCTTTAGAATACCGGACATCATCATACCAGCTATCATCAGCCACTAAATCGCCAGAGACCTTCTTGATTCCCTTATTCTTAAGTTTTAGTGCAATTTCATCCAAGTCTGCTGGAAGCAGAGTCGGATCACCCATTCCTTTTAGAACAAGGTCACCCGCAAGAGTCCCGCCGTCAATTTCTCCATCAGCCAATACTTCGGTTGTAAAGCGGTATTCTTCCCCCAAAACCGAAAACGCCGCTGCAGCTGTAAACATCTTCAGCACCGAAGCAGGCTGCAACCGAGTATCCCCTATATGCTCGTACAAAAGCTTTCCATCTTCGGCAGACCTGATGCTGACACCAACCAAAGCTCCATCAAGTACCTGCTCTTTTGTTAGCAGCTTACCTATTTCTGTGGACAACTCACCACTTGGCTCAACAGCCCTGGCCGGAGGTTCTTCAGTATGAAAAAACGGAATGATGGCTATGATGATAACGAGTGAAAATATGATGATTGCTGTAGATTTTTGTTTCAATGTTTTTGGACACTCCTTTCATTTCTCAACTGTATTCGACAGTAAATTTCCCAATAACCAACTAGTAGAGTCTATGATATTGTTTTAAATAATATAAGGTTCAGGAGGGAAAAAAATGTACCGATATTTTTGGAATACCTTACTCATTCTAGCCATCGGAGCAGGATTTTACTTCTATGCCCAACTAATTTTTTCAAAGGTGACAGACCCTCTGTACGGAGCATTGGCCATATTGATTGGATGCCTTTTTGCTGCGGGAGTGTCATGGGAGATTTTTGCTTTTGGACAGCCAGCAGGAGAGAAACGAGAAATATAGCAGTTATATAAAAAACACTCTACGTGATTCGTCGATAGAAATGACGACTCATGTGGAGTGTTTTTGGGTTATACGGAATCTGCACTTAGGTCGTTGATCTCTTGTGAAATATTTTAAATATCCCTCCTCAACAACTTAATTGGCGCGAATTAAGAGGGTGGTAAAGATTTCAAGGCTGTTTTCGCATTGATTGTTGCTTTTCATACATGTTCTAGTACCCTCATTAATAGGGGTATCGAGGTGGCTCGTGATTAATACTTTTACTTTGGGTATCGAAAGCAAAAAAGTCTATGAAAAGAGCCTTACTCAATGATGCCATGGCCGATGATTTCCAACTCGACATGAGGGATGATAGCTACGTTGACGTATTCCTTTTTCCAATCCACCTGCTTCCAATAGTCAGGGTAATGTGCGATTAGCATTCTTCCAATTCCAAAGCTGTCGCTGTTTGCTTCCTGAAGAACTTTAATCGCTGCTACAGCATCATTGGTCAGCATTTCAGACAGTTTCTTATTCAATTTTGCAATTTCCTGTTTTTTGTAGAGCTGGTTCCTGGGATAGTAGGTAATCTCAATTTTTAAACTTAAATTAATATTAGCAATTACCCTTTGCCTTTTTACCTTCACCTCTAATGTTTCCTTCGCTTTTTTTACGTTAAAAGAAACAAAATTTTGGGGCATGAAATTATCGGTTTCACTTTCTACTATTTTTTTGGTGAACTTTGGTGACTTACCTGCATTGCCATCCAACAATAGGAAAATAACTGCCTCGTCCCCGGTAAGAACCCTTCCTGTGAATTTTCTTTCGTTAAATAAGGCAACCCCCTCGGCACTGGCCGTTTTCCCATCCTCTGCAGCCCGTAGGTAGGGTAAAACAAAGTCTTCTCCAGGGTCAAACATCTCCGCGCAAATTGATTGGATATTTTCTTCGGGTATGAGAGAAGCAATTTCCTGGCTCTCTAATAAATCAAATAGGTAAGAACTAATTTTCTCTTCCTCTGTTTTTAATCTCAGCAGGTCCTTTGCCATCCCCTCAGCAATGACTACTTTGGCGCTCAAGGAACTTTTTGGATCTCGATAAAATAAATCTAGTACAGAATATAAATCCTTTCTTGCGAGTTCATCTCCTATAATTAAAACCCTTAGTTTTGATGCTTCAAAGATTTTATCTGTTTTCCTGTCTATGTCCCATCGTGCCTCTCTTGGTGTATTCCCAATTCCTGATGTAACGGTATGCCCTTTAACCGTTCCGCCTCCTTGATCCTTGTTAATGATTGGGGATGTAAGTTCATCAAGTATTTTTCCGTCAGGTGTCAAATCGAAGCTGGCTGCCATGAATAATTTTACATCCTTCAATAAATGCTGATCCCAGCATGCACTTAGCAGTAACGTGGTGACTAAAGCAGGAATGCTTATTTTAAGAATTCGAATCATTGGCCTCACATCCTTGTTCGGATTTTTTGAACAGGAAGGAAACGATGAGCATAAAGGAGGGAAACAGGATAAAAATAAAACTGGTTTTCGGAATATAGCTGCTCATGTAATCAATAAACTGTATATCAAACTCTGGTAAAAAAGAAATGCCAAAAATGATAAATGCAAAATAGTACACGAGCCTTCGATGTTTTATCTTATAAAAGAGCTTACTGCCTGTTTTAGCGGCTAGGAATAGATAACTGCCGAAAGAAGTAAATACAAGGAAAATCCAAATTGACAGGAACAGTAAATCCGTTCGCTCAATGATTTTGAAGGTATATGATTTTAAGATATATAGCAGCGGTTCTGGCAGTATTTTTATTTCCTCTGGGCTAAAGTAAATGAAACTGACGACAACCAAATAGGTATAGAGGATGGTAATGAATAAGTTAGCAAAAGAAACCGCCTTGAATTTCTGCCGATTCGTTCCTGATACCATTGGAAAAGTAAGAAGGATGATTTCAAACCCGAGCATAGACAGGACGGCATCTTTACTACCAATTACGATATTCTTGATGCCAGCCTGCCCAATAGGGAAAATATAATAAATATTCGCATCCTTTAACGTATAGGAAACAAGCAGCACAACCAAGATGACAAGCGGTGTGACGAGTGTATAAAACCGTGCCAGTATTTTCAGTCCGTCTACGCTCAAATAAATTCCAGCCACCACAAGCAAGGCACAGATTACCCAGTTTGGAGTATGTGGAAGGATCCACCGGTCGACAATCCTGGCATAGAGTACAAGAATCAGGCTCCCTACACTGATAAAATAAAGTATATAAAAAAGGGTGATAAGCTTCCCGATTTTCTTGCCAAACAGCAAACCTGCGATATCAAGGATATTCCGTGACTTGAATCTTTTAAAAAGCATGAAATAGACGAATAAGACTCCCTGAAGCAAAAGGCCAGCCAGAAGAACCGATATCCATCCATCTGAATGTACGGAGTTGTGCATGACATATGGAAGCGAAAGGACACCTACACCCAGCTGTGTCTGGATGATCAAAAAGAAAAATTGCTGATATGTGATCATTTCTTTATCTCGGTTCATTTTTCTTCCACCCTCTAGAGTCCCGTTGTCTCTTGATGTTTACAGTAAGGGAATTACGCGGACGCTCATCCATCTTCCAAAGTGGCATTCTCAGAAATGTATCTTTAAGGTCCCTGACTTGCAAAGGAGCCAAGGGCGAAAAGTATGGAACTCCAAAAGATTCAAGCTTGCATAATTTAATAAAGACAAAGATTAATCCAAAAGTCAGCCCGACAAAACCCAGTATAGAAGCCATGATCATTAAAGGAAACCGGATCAGCCGGACTGTTGTACTCATCTCATTGGAAGGGACGACAAACGCGGATATCGCAGTGAGGGCCACGATGACAATCATGATATTAGAAATTAGTCCCGCACTTACGACAGCATCGCCGATGACCAGACCTCCCACGATGCCGATGGTTTGTCCAATTGGCTTAGGAAGCCTGATCCCTGCTTCTCTGATCAATTCAATCGTAATCTCCATGAAGAAGGCCTCCAGAAGTGGAGGATATGGAATGCCCTCTACAGATCCCTTTAAAGGGAGAATCAATTCGTGTGGAATCACTTCAAGGTGATAAGCGATAATCGCAATATAAAAAGCCGGCAGTGTAATTGCGATAAGAAAACTGACATACCTAAGCATTCGGATAAAAGTAGAAGGTATCCACCTGCTGTTATAATCATCCGAAGACTGATAAAAGGCAAAAAAAGTGACTGGCAAGATCAAGGCTGTCGGACTGCCTTCGCCAATGATGATGATTCGGCCTTCCATCAAATTCGCCATAGCTCTGTCTGGCCGCTCAGTGTTGATGAGCTGCGGAAACAAGGAGAATGGGTCGTCTTCAATGAACTCCTCTATATAGCCAGGGCTTAATATCATGTCGGTAGAAATGTAGGAGAGCCTTCTTTCAACTTCTTTAACTATTTTCTCATCAGCAATGCCTTTCATGTAAATGACAGCTGTTTTGGTCTTTGTCTTATCACCTAATTCGTGATACTTAACCTTGAATTCGGGGCTCTTAATCCTAAGCCGCAGCTGACTGATATTCGTGTCGAGGTTTTCGACGAAGCCATCATGCGGGCCACGGACCACCCCTTCATTAACCGGTTCTTGAATGGAACGTTGGAGGTCCTTTGGAAATGAGAATAGCCACGCTTCATCACGCTCGCATAAGAACAGAACATTGCCGCCATTTAAAATACCGCTGATAAGTTTATCAGGGTTATCCACCTTTTTTCCATTTAAAGATTCCAGTTCATCCGGGATTCCCTTGAAATCCTCCAACAATAAGGGGATTAATAAGTACTCTTTGAGTTTTTCTTCTGAAATCAGTGTTTCAAGGAAACAAAATAGTAAGGTAGTATTATCCCTTTTAAATTCCAGCTCTTTAAAATCTTCGGTATGCTGGAAGGCAGCTTTAATTATTTGATAACCGCTGCAAGGAACTTCCTTATTCACACTATTTGAAGTTGGCAATCGGAATTTCTTCATCATCACACCACTTTTTTATGTGCAATATCAAACTTGCATATTGAGTCCGTTAAAATAGTTATTCCTTTTAAAACGTTTAATATGTAAAAGGTGATAGCGAATTTGCGATTATTTACTATGTGAGGGTATGATAAAATAAGCTTAAAAGATAATAGGGGGTTTTTAGATGGACATTTTAGAACCCGAAGTGAACCCATCTGAATGTGGTGACAGCTGTTGCTCATCAGAACGAAAGAGCCATCACTCTGAAAAAACGAAAAAGAATCTCGTGACGAGATTGAATCGGATAGAAGGACAAATTCGCGGCATTAAAGGTCTGATTGAGAGAGATACGTATTGTGACGATGTCATCACGCAGATTTCAGCAACACAGGCTGCTTTGAACAGTGTGGCCAAACTTCTGCTCGAAGGCCATATGAAATCATGCATTGTCGAACGGATTCAGGAAGGCGACAATGAAGTGGTTGATGAGCTGTTGACTACGATTGAGAAGTTGATGAAAAAATAAAAGGTTGTTTTGTTTTTCATTTAACTTAAAGTTCTGTATAATCAACTTTAACTTAATACATTCCTTCGGGGTCGGGTGAAATTCCCAACCGGCGGTGATGAAGCTTTTGCTTCTTAGTCCGTGACCCGGTTAACATTTGTTAAACGGTGGATCTGGTGAAACTCCAGGGCCGACAGTTAAAGTCTGGATGGGAGAAGGAAAAAAACGAGGATTAAAGGAACGGGATAAATATGCCCTTTTTTAACCCTCTAATTTGCCATTGCCTTTTTTAGGACCCCGAAGCAATTTTGTTTCGGGGTCTTTTTATTTTTCAAAAACCCGAAGGAGATTTTCAGAAGGGAGGAAGCAGGGTGAACGATCAGGACTATATGGCACTAGCCATCAATCTCGCCAGTGCAACTGAAGGACAAACCTCCCCGAATCCCCAGGTTGGTGCTGTTCTTGTAAAAGACGGCAAGATCATTGGCATGGGTGCCCATTTGAAGGCTGGTGAACACCATGCTGAGGTGCACGCAATCTCCATGGCCGGTGAAAAGGCTGAAGGAGCCACATTGTATGTAACCCTCGAGCCATGCAGTCATTTTGGAAAAACGCCGCCATGTTCGAATTTGGTTATCGAATCAGGCATCAAGAAAGTCTTTGTGGCATCTGTCGATCCGAATCCGCTTGTTGGCGGAGCAGGGGTGAAAAAGATGCTCGAGGCAGGCATAGATGTCCAGGTTGGGTTAATGGAGGAAGAAGCAAAGGCACTGAATAAAGTATTTTTTCATTACATAAGCACTGGCTTGCCTTATGTTACGTTGAAGTCAGCCACCAGCCTTGATGGAAAAATCGCTACCGTGAGTGGAGAGAGCCGGTGGATTACAGGAGAAAAGGCAAGGAAGGATGTTCATCAGTTTCGCCATACACATGACGCGATTTTAGTAGGCGTCAATACCGTTATAAAAGATAATCCGAGCCTGACGACCAGGCTTGAGTCTGGAGGGAAGAATCCGGTCAAGGTCGTTTTGGACAACACTCTTCGCACCCCGCTGGATTCAAGGATCGTAAATGACAGAGCTGCACAAACCATTATCGTGACTGGAGCACTGGCAGAACCTGAAAGAGTAGAGCAATTTACTGAGCTAGGCATTGAGATTATCAAGCTGGAAACTGAGAAAATTGGGATTCATGACATGCTGAAAAAACTGGGAGACCGGGGCATCACTTCTGTCTACGTAGAAGGCGGAGCCGAGGTTCATGGCAGCTTTTTAAAAGAAAAGGCCTTTCAGCAAGTGATCACCTATATCGCTCCAAAGCTGCTCGGCGGGAAACATGCTCCGGTGGCATACGGAGGCGAAGGCATTGCCCGGCTTGAGGATACAGTTCCTTTAGAAATTAAGGATGTCAAACAAATTGGCCAGGATATCCGGATCATCGCTGAGCCGGTATAGAAGGAGGTTTGTATGTTTACAGGGATTATAGAAGAAATCGGGACAGTCGCCAATATACAGCATAGCGGCGAGTCATTTGTCCTGACAATTGATGCAAAAAAAGTGCTGGCAGATGTCAATCTTGGAGACAGCATTGCTGTTAACGGAGTATGCCTGACCGTCACCTCTTTTACCGAAAACAGGTTTACCGTTGATGTCATGCCGGAAACGGTCAAAGCATCCAGTTTGAAAACGGTAAAAAGAGGATCGAAGGTAAACCTGGAAAGAGCGATGGCAGCGGGCGGCCGGTTCGGCGGGCACTTTGTCGCCGGCCATGTGGATGGAGTCGGGGTCATCAAAGGAAAGAAGCAAATAGAAAATGCCGTTTACTATGAAATTCAAGTGGATCCTGAATTGCTGAAATATGTCATCATGAAAGGTTCTGTCGCTGTTGATGGTACAAGCCTGACTGTATTTGGGATATCGGAAGACAGCTTGACTCTATCCCTCATTCCGCTCACTTTACAAGATACAGTGTTAGGTTTCAAGGGTACAGGTGATATTGTCAACATTGAATGTGACATGATTGGCAAGTATGTAGGGCATTTTTTGAGTAACCAGTTTTCGTCAGCTCCAAAACGAGGCAACAATATTACAGCCCAGTTCTTAGAGGATAACGGGTTTATGTGAGGGTGATGTAAATGTTTGATCCAATTGAAGAGGCTATATATGAACTTATGCAGGGAAATGTAGTCATTGTTTGTGATGATGAAGACCGTGAGAATGAAGGGGACTTCATTGCTCTGGCAGAGAAGGCGACACCGGATGTCATCAATTTCATGGCAACACATGGCCGGGGATTGATTTGTGTGCCAATTGAACAGGATATGGCCCAGAAGCTGGATTTAATGCCGATGGTATCACGGAATACGGATCCACACGGCACGGCTTTTACCGTCAGTATCGACCATAAGTATTCAACAACTGGGATTTCTGCTTTTGAACGCTCGGCAACTGTATTGAGCATGCTTGACCCAGAATCAAAGGCCGCTGATTTTAAAAGGCCCGGACATATTTTTCCGCTTGTTGCCAAGAAGGGCGGAGTACTAAGGAGAGCCGGCCATACAGAGGCGGCTGTCGACCTGGCTAAATTAAGCGGTGCCAAGCCTGCCGGGGTCATTTGTGAAATCATGAATGAAGATGGCACCATGGCCAGGGTGCCAGAGCTGCGCAAAATTGCAGACCAGTTTGAGCTGAAAATGATTACAATCAAGGATCTCATTCAATATCGTAATCGGAAGGACCAGCTAATCAACAGAGAAGTCGAAATCAATCTTCCTACTGAGTTTGGAATCTTCAAGGCAGTCGGTTATTCAAATGTAGTAGATGACAAAGAACACATCGCTCTTGTAAAAGGGGAAATCGATCCCGATGAACCCGTACTGGTAAGGGTCCACTCCGAATGCTTGACAGGAGATGTGTTCGGTTCCTTCCGCTGTGATTGCGGACCTCAGCTTCATGCAGCATTAAACCAGATTAACAAGGAAGGCCGCGGTGTCCTCCTGTACATGCGCCAGGAAGGCAGAGGCATCGGTCTGATGAACAAGCTTCGTGCGTATAAACTTCAGGAAGAAGGCTATGACACCGTAGAGGCCAATGCAAAACTCGGCTTCGGTGCCGACCTGCGCGAATACGGAATTGGAGCCCAAATCTTGAAAGACCTTGGTATCAAGCAAATTAAATTGCTGACCAACAACCCAAGGAAAATCAAAGGGCTTAAGGGCTATGACCTGGAAGTAGTCGACCGGGTGCCAATCCAGATGCCAACAAGAGAAGAAAACGAAAATTACTTAAAAACAAAGCACAGCAAGTTAGGCCATTTACTTAATTTTTAATCGTAATTAAACCATATAATTGGAGGAATAGGATATGAACAAAACTTTTGAAGGTAATTTAGTAGGAACGGGTCTTAAAGTCGGAATCGTAGTCGGGCGCTTCAATGAATTCATTACAAGCAAGCTTTTGGGCGGCGCGCAGGACGCGTTGAAAAGACACGGGGTTGAGGAAAGCAATGTCGATGTTGCCTGGGTTCCAGGTGCATTCGAAATTCCATTGGTCGCGCAAAAAATGGCTAAAAGCAATAAGTATGACGCGGTCATCACATTAGGAACAGTCATTCGCGGTTCCACTCCACACTTCGATTACGTATCTAATGAAACAGCAAAAGGCGTATCAGCTGCAGCGATGAATTCAGGTGTTCCAGTCATCTTCGGGGTATTGACTACCGATACAATCGAGCAGGCAATCGAACGTGCTGGCACTAAAGCTGGCAACAAAGGCTGGGACGCTGCAATGTCCGCGATTGAAATGGCTAATTTGATGAAGAATATTGAAATGTAATAAATTTTGAAGCTGCCGGCATCCTTGTCTGCAGCTTTTTTATTGGACAAAATTAGCCCCTCGAGTCCCCAGGGAATGTCTAATTCATAATTCTACCTTTAACAAAAAATCTTCCCCATATTTTAAAAACCTCGCCGCAGTTTGTTAATAATTTGTTCATAATTTCTGGTTATGATGAAGACAAGTTAGAAGCGAGGAGGAAAAAACATGAACGAATTTGAACAGCATTCCCGATACCAGGAACCGGTACCGGTCAAAAAATCAAATAAATTCAAAAGCATAATGTCCACTGTTCTGGCTGGGGTAGTTGGTTCGGCGATTACACTTGCATCGGTGAATTTCATAGAAACAGACGCAGGTAATCAGCTGCAGCCTCAAACAGAATCAGTCACAGAAAATAATTCAAATATCGTCACGACACAAACCTCAGCTAAAAGCTCTGGATCGATTGCTGATATCATTGAAACTTCATCAAAATCAATTGTCGGCATCACTAATATCCAATCGCAAAGCAATCCATTTTCCCAAAGCCAGGGCAATGTTGAGAGCGGATCTGGTTCTGGGGTTATTTTTAAGAAAGAAGGAAGCAATGCTTTCATCGTCACAAACAACCACGTGATTGAAGGTGCTTCAAAGGTTGAGGTCTCCCTGTACAATGGTGAGAAAGTCGATGCAGAAGTGGTTGGAGCAGACGCATTGACTGATTTAGCGGTAGTCAAAATCGATGCAGTTAAAGCAGCGGATGTCATCGAATTTGGTGATTCATCTGTGTTAAGGGCTGGCGATCAGGTGATGGCCATCGGCAACCCGCTTGGCCTGGACTTATCGAGGACTGTGACTCAGGGAATCGTTAGTGCCGTAGACCGTTCAATCTCTGTGCCAACCTCTGCAGGGGAATGGGAAATGAATGTCATCCAAACGGACGCGGCCATCAATCCAGGCAACAGCGGCGGTGCGTTAATCAATACGGATGGAAAAGTGATTGGCATCAACAGCTTAAAAATATCGCAAAATGGCGTTGAAGGCCTCGGGTTTGCAATCCCAAGCAATGAAGCTTTGCCAATCGTCAACCAGCTGATTGAAAAAGGAAAAGTAGAGCGTCCATATTTAGGTGTAAGCCTTGCTGATCTGGCGCAAATTCCAGATATGTATCTAGACAACCTGCCAGAGAACGTGGACTCTGGGACGATGGTTACCTATGTTGACCCTAATTCCGCGGCTGCTGCTGCAGGACTCCAGGAACAAGATGTCATCGTGGAAATCAATGATGAAAAAGTAGGGAATGCAAGTGATCTAAGAAGATACATGTATACGAAACTTGAAACTGGCGATAATGTCGAATTGAAAATATATCGTGACGGCAAGCAGCAAACTTTAAAGGTAGCATTGTCTGCTGCTAATGCAGAATAATGGAGGGGAATAATGATTTCTTTTATGAAAAATAATAAACTCTTAATGGTATTTACAGCGGTTTTCTTAGGACTTCTCTTAATTTTTGCAACAGCTTTTACCAAAACAGAAACTGCAGCGAGCATTGATGGGGAGAAAATCACCAAGGAAGAACTGAATACGAAATTGACAGAAATGTATGGTGCAGATATATTGGACTCCTTAATCACAAACAAAGTGATTGAAATGGAAGCTTCAAAAGAAAAGGTAAAAGTGACCGGGAATGAGATAGATGAAGAGCTTACAAAATTGCAGGAATCATATGGCGGCGAAGAAGCATTCGCTTCGGCACTCGAGCAAAACCAGGTTTCAATGGACAAAATCAGGGAGGACATCGAAATTTACCTGCTCGCAGAAAAAATGATCGGATCTTCCATTGAAGTGACTGAAGAGGAAATGAAGACATACTTCGAGGAAAATAAAGATTCTTTTGACCAAAAGGAACAGGTGAAGGCGAGCCATATACTAGTAGAAGATGAGGAAACGGTCAAGAAGCTTAAGGAAGAGCTAGATAATGGAAAAGACTTTGCTGAATTGGCAAAAGAATATTCTACAGATTCATCCAATGCGGCTAACGGTGGAGACCTTGGATATTTCGGAAAAGGAGAAATGGCTGAGGAATTCGAGAATGCTGCATTCGGAATGGAAGTCGATTCAATTAGTGAGCCGGTAAAAACAGAGTTTGGCTACCATATCATCAAGCTTATTGATAAAAAAGCAGCTAAGGCTGCAAATTTTGATGATCATAAGGAAGAAATTAAGGATTTGTTATTCGACCAGAAGATCCAGGCACAGTACCCAAACTGGCTAGAAGAGAAAAAAGCAGAATATGAAATTAAAAGTTATCTATAGTTAGTTATTGAGCCTCTGCAGCGTTTTGCAGGGGTTTTTTTATGAAAAATGGCGCGAATTATAAAAATTCTAAAATTATTTAGTTGCAGGTCAAGTTTCCTTTGCGATAAAATGTTGACCAAAGGAAACTTTTTAATCTCAATGCATATATTGTTTTTAGTAAAAGGAATCCTGCACCCTAAAAGTTGACCAAAGGAAACATTTTAGTATTCGACCATCATTTGGTCATAAAAGTGCCCAAAAGTTTCGTTCGTGAAACAAATTTCGTGTAGTGGCATAAATTAAAAATTATCGTTTTCTTTTATGAAAATTTTACAGGGCAGGCTCAAAATTTATATTCAAAGGAGAATAAAAATGACAGATGAAATTTTATTCGCATTTGGTTTGACGTTGTTTGCAGGTCTTGCCACTGGGATTGGCAGTATTCTTGCCTTTTTCACATCCCGGACCAATACTAAATTTCTTTCAATAGCACTTGGTTTTTCAGCGGGTGTGATGATTTATGTGTCGATGATTGAAATCTTTGTCAAAGCGAAGGATTCACTTGTGTCTGCGATGGGCGTGCAATTAGGCAACTGGGCAACGGTCGGCGGTTTTTTCGCGGGTATCCTGTTAATCGCCTTGATCGATAAGTTCATACCTAAGCAGGGAAATCCTCATGAACTGAAAAAAGTCGAGGATATGAATGCTCCTTCAAAACCTGCCACCGATGCTGCCCTGCTGAAAATGGGAACATTCACAGCGCTCGCGATCGGGATACACAATTTCCCTGAAGGAATCGCTACCTTCACCTCGGCCATCCAGGACCCGGCTTTGGGTGTGGCGATTGCCATCGCGATTGCCATCCACAACGTTCCTGAGGGAATTGCCGTTTCCGTACCGGTCTATTTTGCGACTGGCGATAAGAAGAAAGCCTTTAAACTATCATTTCTGTCAGGTCTTTCCGAACCGATCGGCGCACTTGCAGCATACCTATTCTTAATGCCATTCCTGAATGACATTATGTTTGGCGTCATTTTCGCGGCCGTAGCGGGCATCATGGTATTTATCTCACTTGATGAATTACTGCCGGCGGCAAAAAAATATGATGAATCACATCTAGCTATTTACGGTTTAATTGCCGGGATGGCAGTAATGGCCGTCAGCTTACTGCTATTTATTTAAAATACAAGTGTGTAATATCCTATTATTTTCCAACAGATAAGAGTGACCTGTAAAAAAATGGTCACTCTTTTTAGTTCCTTTGATATTGGGAAAATTTCAAAATGGTACTATATACATGTGAAATTTATGTAAACGTGTATTTATACCTGATTCTAAAGACTCAAAAATGATTAGTTTAGCATATTGTTAATATCAGAATATTTTAAATATAATAGATTCTGTAAAACCAGCAACACCATAAAATGCAGAGGAGTGGTTGAATGAAAAAGAAGAAAGTACTAGGAGCCGCACTATTAAGCATGACAATGGGTTTATCTATGTTTACGGCTGGGGCATTTGGCCAGGCGCCAGAGGCACAGGATTCTTACCGGGTATTAATTCAGGGTCCAAAAGCTGAACAAGCAAAGGCAAAGGATCAGTTCGGAAAAAGATGGGATTTCGGAGCGAACGGTTTTACAACTACAGTTAATGCAAAGCAATACCAGGCACTACTTAAAAATAAGAATCTTAATGTAGAAACTGTTTCCCAGGTACAGCTGGAAGCTAAGCCGAGTTCTGACGCTCAGGCAGCGCCAACCGATCAGACACCATGGGGAATGGAAGCAATCTATAATGATAGCAATCTACAGGCAACATCTGGTGGTAACGGTGTTAAGGTAGCGGTTCTCGATACTGGAGTTAACGTGAACCATACTGACTTAGCTGGAAGCGATGAACAATGTAAGGACTTTACACAGAGAAAGTCACCAATCGTTAATAACTCTTGCTCCGATAAAAATGGCCATGGAACTCATGTTGCAGGAACAGTTCTGGCTCATGGCGGAACAGGTTTGGGAATATACGGAGTTGCACCAGAAGCAGACCTCTGGGCTTATAAAGTGTTGAATGACAGAGGATCAGGCTATTCTGATGATATCGCGGGAGCAATCAGGCATGCTGCGGATGAAGCAGCACGAACAGGCTCAAAAGTGGTCATTTCGATGTCACTTGGATCAAGCAGCAAGAGCACGATGATTGCTGATGCTGTTGATTATGCATATGGAAAAGGCGTTCTCGTAGTTGCAGCAGCTGGAAACAGCGGGCCAAATGCAAATACTATTGGTTACCCAGGTGCCCTTGTCAATGCAGTAGCAGTTGCTGCTTTAGAAGATGTCCAGGAAAACGGTACATACCGTGTAGCTGACTTCTCATCCCGCGGAAACCCGCAGACAGATGGTGACTATGTCATCCAGGAACTTGACGTGGAACTGTCCGCGCCAGGAAGAGCAATCGAATCAACCTGGTATGACGGTTCATACAACACAATTAGCGGAACATCAATGGCAACACCGCACGTTTCCGGATTGGCAGCGAAAATCTGGGCTGCAAATCCAAGCATGAGCCATACACAACTTCGTGCTGAGCTTCAGAACCGTGCAAAAGCTAACGATATTCTTGGCGGATCAGGAGCAGCATCTGGTGATGACTATGCTTCAGGATTTGGATTCCCGAAAGTGAAGTAAATTATAGTGAGAAAACCGCTCAATCGACTATCGATTGAGCGGTTTTTGGTTCTGTCGTGATAAATGGAAGGGGACTCGTTGAGATGTAGGAGGATCTGCCGAGATAAATGGGAGGATTTCGCTAGGATGTGGGCTGATTTGCACAATAAAGGACCGCTGCATTCCGCTGAATAATTTGACGAATTGGAAAAAAACGCACAGAATTTCCAGTTCGCCAATAAAATTCGATTATCGCCAATAAGTATGTGAATTTCGCCAATAAAATTTGAAAGTCGCCAATAAATTCTTGAAATCGCCAATAAAATTGTGAAAACCGCCAATAAAAGGATTCAATGATTGAAAAAACATGAAACTTTCTCAAGATTTCAAAGTAGATCTTGCCTGTTAAAAGGGATTGATTCAATATTATAGCGAAAATCTGAATTTAATAGCGAAAAAGAAAATTTTATAGCGAAATTCAATTTTTTGTAGCGATTTTTTGATGTTTATAGCGAAATTCAACTTTTTATAGCGATTTGGAAATTATCCGCGATTTGTTCCAGCTTTTCTACAAAAAAAAAACGAGCCAATCTGACTCGGTTTAAAACTTCCTTTTACTATAAAAATTCTCGGTAAAATAAGGCTCATGCTTCGGTCCGAATGCGACGCCTACACCTAGCAGTTTAAAGTCAGACTTCAGGATATTTTCGCGGTGCCCGAGTGAATTCATTAGGCCTTCATGAGCGAAGATGCTGCTGAACTGTCCATATGCGAGATTCTCCCCGGCTACCGAAAACGCAATATCATCCTCTTCCATCCTGTCAAAAGGTGATTGTCCTTCAGGGTTCGTGTGGCTGAAATATGAGTTTTCCGCCATATCCGCGCTGTGCTTGCGGGCTGTTACTCTAACTTGATCGTCCCACTCAAGAACACCAAGCCCGTGCATGACCCTCGAAGCATTGGTCAGGTCAAACAGCTGGTATTCAAATCCTTCCTTCAAATCCTCACTTGCCTCCGTATAAAAGCCCGCCTTGCTTTGTTCAAGTTTTCGCTGACCATCTGGATTGCCGTCACGGTGTTGTTTTTATGTTTATCATAAAAAACCGTAACATAGCTGTCATCCAAATTATAGACGTCATAGTCCTGGTCCTTTTGAAACTGGTAATAGACAAGTCCTTTCCTTATTTCGCTAAGCGGCTCCCCTAGTGTCTGACGGACTGTTTCCTTTGGAGCACCATACTTGATTCCATTTTTAGCCGCAACCAAATCCTGGTTTGTATACAAAGCATTCACAACCCCATCTTTGTTGTATGAAACCATAATGAAGTTTTGGAAATTCTCATGATAAGCATGCCACTCAGTTCCGTACTCATTCATGGTAACCCGTTTAGTGGCGCCAAGCTGAGCTTCTACATCACCCTTTGCATCACCAATGCCAATATTATGGATGGTGAATGTTTTTTCAGAAGGTGTTTCCAGCTCGGGCTTAGCCACTTTGGGTAAAAGGTTTTGCTCATCCTGCGTCAATTCTTCCTTTTTCTCATTAAGCTGCCATATCAGCTGATTAATCCCGCTGTTCACCGTTTCCAATGCTTTGCTGAGTTCGGGATTTTCTTTTAACTTATCTATTTCAGTATTTAAATTTTGAAAATCTTTTTCATTCGTTAAAAATGGCCATGCAAAGTAAAGCAAAGCCCCTAAAATCAAGAGGGAAAATAAACGTCTCAAGAGTTTTCTCACCATCCTTAGTTCCTTATCACCAATATACCCATTAATACTTGATTAAAAAAGCATACTAGCATGGTGACAGGGCAAACTTTGTATAGTAAAACTATCCAAAGTCATGTTTTGTGAAACCATTCACATAATGTTCATAACTCTGTTGCTAATATCTTATAAGTCAGTAGTATTATTACTATCTAGATAGTGTTTATATGCCAGGAGGTTTTATAGTGAAAAAACTGTTACAAATCATCATTGGATTAGGATTTATTCTGACCCCTTTTTATACAAATGCTCACGTAAAGTGGTTTACCGAAGTTGCGCCAAAGAAAGAAAGTATAGAAAATATATTATCGCCGTTATTTATGGGTCTTGCCTTACTGGCGGCAGTTGTTCTCGCTTCATTGACTATAATTATTCCAAAAATGGCTCAAATGCCGCTAATCAAAAAGTGGGATGATTACCTTTCAGGCTTCCGGAAATATTCCAGATATTTATTGAAATACGGAACGGCAGTTGCCTTGATTATCCAGGTCACAAACGGTACCTTGTTTGCACCGGAGTTCCAATTAGACAGCACCTTGTTGACGGTTTTAGCGTGGGTCACGATTGGCCTGCTCCTTGTTCCGCACCATATCGCAACAAAATTAGGGGCATCCATTTTACTGATCCTATTCATCATGGTCACTGTAAAGCATGGTATTTTTTATATGCTTGATTACGGTTTTTATGTGGCTATCATCGGCGTACTGCTTGTCGGCAGCACTAAGCTTGAAAACGTTGGCTTCCCATTCTTATATTTGGGGACAGGACTTTCATTATGCTGGGTCGCCGTTGAAAAATGGGTATACCCAACCATGTCGCTGGATATCGTCGCAAACCACCAGGTACCTACCTTCGGCTTTGAACCAGCAGCTTTTATCGTCATGGCCGCTTTTGTAGAATTCGTAGTCGGCTACTTGCTGGTAGTTGGTATCCTGAATCGAGTGTTGGGTTTCGTTGTCACAACAATTTTTATTTTAACGACAATGTTGTTCGGTTTTACTGAAATCATCGGCCACTTCATGATTCATATCGTCTTGATCATCTTCATCATTGAAGGCGTATCCTTCTATAATCCGCCAATTAAAATGCACAAAACAAGAGTGGACCAATTCATCTTTATATTCTTGAACTTCATTTTCGTCTTATCGACTTTTGTGTTGATTTATTATCGATTTGCTTAAGCAGCCTCAATGGGGCTGTTTTTTTCTTTTTAGAAAGAAATATAACTTTACACTTCGAGAATTGTCCAGCTGCAGCGCCTAGCCAGTTTTCATCCCCGATAGTACTTCCTTGAGTATCTTGCGAGAAGCGTTAGCTTTGAGCAGCTCGAGACGCTTGTCTAGTGTCGCCTCCTAGAAACTCC
>NZ_BASE01000128.1 GCF_000813125.1 Mesobacillus selenatarsenatis SF-1 | reverse complement strand
TGGAAATGCTGCAACAACTGTTTTTCTGGACAATGTATCGGTAACACCACAATTGCCGGTACCTACACCAGAGCTAGACAACGGTACTTTTGATGCAGGAATGGATGGATGGATCTCATGGTGGGGAGACCAGTGGAGCGGAGTTGCTGAAGGCTCAGCTGATGTAGAAAACGGAGAATTAAAGGTCGATATTACGAAAGTAGGCGGTGCTTCGTACTCACCACAAATTTTTCAGAAGGGGATTACT
>NZ_BASE01000129.1 GCF_000813125.1 Mesobacillus selenatarsenatis SF-1 | reverse complement strand
CCGGCTCAACCAGGCGGTTTTGTCTGAAGTGATGCCATGTTCGGACAAAATACCGGCTCAACCAGGCGGTTTTGTCTGAAGTGATGCCATGTTCGGACAAAACATCGTCTCCAGCATGAGGTTTTGTCTGAAGTGA
>NZ_BASE01000130.1 GCF_000813125.1 Mesobacillus selenatarsenatis SF-1 | reverse complement strand
CTGGACAGTCGGCTATACTTTTCGATTTCGGTCCGCCCAATGAAGTCAAAGAACGACTTCACCGGTCGGCCCTCCGTGGCACACGATGTGCTAGACCCGCCAGCCACAGGATGTGGCGTTATAGGCGGGCAGCGCTTGTCGGGGCTGACCAAGGCGCTTACGCTTTTCGAACTACGTTAAAATTCTCCTGGATGAGCAGCCAGTTTTGAGGGAAGGAAAGTCCAAGCTTCCAGTAGCTCATTCCTCTCAGGTTTAATTCTTTGATTAAGTCGAATTTTGCCTGGATGGAACGTGCGTCCTCAAACCAGACTTCATGCTGCTTTCCATCTGCAGCTGTATACCGGAAGGTCGGTGCCTGTGATCTGGTGTTGTACTGGATTGGAACATTATTATCAGCAGCGATCTGGATGGCCTGCTGCGGACTGACCGCCTTCGCGATTGTTCCCTGGACAAATGGGAGAGTCCAATCATATCCATAAAGGTTCTGGCCCATCATGACTTTTTGTGATGGCATTTCGCTGATGGCATACTCCAATACCTCACGAACAGGGCCAATTGGCGATACTGCCTGTGCAGGTCCGCCGCTATAGCCCCATTCATATGTCATGATGACGACGAAATCGACAATTTCCCCATGTGCTTTATAGTCATGTGCCGTATACCAGGGCCCTGTCTGAGCTGCACTCGTTTTTGGGGCGAGAGCGGTGGAAATAAACCAGCCTTCCTGTTTAAAACGGTCCCGTGCCTTTCTCAGGAAGGTATTATAGGCTTCACGGTCTTCTGGACGAAGGAATTCAAAATCAAAATGGATATCGCGGAATCCGTATTTTTTAGCAGTCGTAACGATATTGTTTAGGAATCTGTCCTGGATAGGGATATCATTCAGGATGATCCGTCCCAGCTCATCATTGAACTGGTCGTTTTCCTGGTTGGTGATGACCATCATCAATATATTGTTGTTTGCCTCAGCAATGGCCGGAAAATTGTTCAACAGTGGTTCCTTCAGCGATCCGTCTCGCAAGGCCTGGAAGCTGAACGGCGCAAGGTATGTTAAATAAGGGGCAGCTTCCCGTGCTGCTGTTTCCAGTGCAGGCGCAACTGTGTTCCCTCGTGGTTCTACATATGCATTGAATTCCGCATTTGTTTTAGGCCGCTGCGGAATATAAAGGTGGAAACCGACCGACAGTGGCTGGTTGACTGAAATACTGTTGATCCTTGCGAGTTCCTGCGGAGTGGTTCCGAACCTTCTTGAAATTGCCCAGAGGCTGTCGCCTGGCTGAACAAAATAAAAGCTTCCGACAATCGGGATGACCATCGCCTGGCCGACCACAAGATTATTAGGGTTTGGCAGTTCATTCGCCTCGGTTATATCCGTAACAGATGACCCGTAAACTTGAGCAATCTGTGTCAAAGTCTGTCCTTGCTGTACCACATGAATTTGCATCTTCTTCCCTCCCTGGCATTTTAGCGCTACAACCATTGTATGAAGGAAGAAAATACAGTATGTTAATAATCAAGCTCCCTGGATGGCCTTGTTTCAGCGGACAGGACGTTTTTCATCATCGTCAGTGCGTATTTATTATCCTCGCCATAGTTGGAGGCAATGAAATCCTCCGGAATGATCAGGTTGTATTCGCGCATGTATGCATCATTCGCGGTGAAAAGCACGCAAATATTGCCTGCAATCCCCGCCAGGACCAAGGTGTCCACCTTCAGTTGCTGAAGCAGGGTATGAAGCGCCGTTCCATAAAAAGCGGAATGCTTTGGCTTGATCAGGAAATAGTCCTTATTCTTTTCAGGAGCGATTTTTTTAATGATTTCTTCGCTCGTTTCATTTGAGCAATAATCTATGATTTTTTCAAAATCTGCCTGCCATAGATTATAATGGTCATTAATATAGATAACGGGCATGCCCTTTTCATTGAAAGATTTCTTTAGTGTTAAAATTGGGTCGATGATTTTTTTTGTGTTTTTTGCGAGGTCTTCCCCGGCATCAAAATTGAAATCATTGATCATATCGATAATTAATAGAGCACTCTTTGGCATGAATAATCCTCTCCTTATCCTTTATATTTTTACCGGCAGGGGATTATTAAACCAGTTGGAAATAACTATTACTATTTTTAGCGGAGGGAAAGATGGAAGCTCAACTTACCCAGGATGAACAATTTATGCTTGAGGCGATCGAAGAAGCGAAAAAGGCAGGACAAATGGATGAGGTGCCGATTGGTGCTGTCATTGTGCTGGATGGTGAGATCATTGCCCATGCCCATAATCTCCGCGAAACGAAGCAAAGCTCCATTGCCCATGCAGAGGTGCTGGCAATCGACCAGGCATGCAATAAGCTCGGCACTTGGCGGCTTGAGGATGCTATCCTCTATGTAACACTGGAGCCATGTCCGATGTGCGCAGGGGCAATCATGCTGTCACGTGTGAAAAAAGTGGTATACGGAGCAATGGATCCGAAGGGCGGCTGTGCAGGGACCTTCATGAATATCCTCCAGGATGAGCGCTTCAACCATCAAAGTGAAGTGGTGAAAGGCGTGCTGGAAGCAGAATGCGGAGCACTGCTATCCGACTTTTTCAGGAATCTGCGGGAGAAAAAGAAGCTGAAAAAGAAACAGGCAAAAGAGGAACTGGAACAACAGACAGGAATTGACAGGGGATAAGCATTGCTTTTTAGTTCGTGAGTTAGTATACTATGTATGTGTCCTTGAGACACACCTAAATAAGGTTTCAATTTTGCCGTGCTAGTCGGGGAGGTAGCGGTGCCCTGTACCCGCAATCCGCTCTAGCGGGGATGAATCCCTTCCTGAGGCTGATTTACTGTAGGGTCTGCCTTAAGCAAGTGGTGTTGACGCCCGGGTCCTGCGCAATGGGAATCCATGAACCATGTCAGGTCCGGAAGGAAGCAGCATTAAGTGGACGCTCCCATGTGCCGCAGGGTTGCCTGGGCCGAGCTAACTGCTTAAGTAACGCTTATGGTATTCAGTCGACGGAAGGTGCACGGCAGTTAAATATGATACATTCAACTCATCTCTTTAACGGAGATGAGTTTTTTGTCGTTTTAAAAAGCTTAAAAACTTCCTTTGGTAAAAGTGAAATTGAAAGTTATTTGCGTTATAATAGATAAGATAATAAAAGGAAGGGAGCGGTGTCATTGGCCTACCAAGCTTTATATCGTGTCTGGCGTCCACAACAGTTCATTGATGTGGTCGGGCAGGAACATGTCACAACGACACTGCAAAACGCTCTGCTTCAACAAAAAATATCACATGCCTATCTTTTTTCCGGCCCCAGGGGGACTGGGAAAACGAGTGCTGCGAAAATTTTGGCAAAAGCGGTTAACTGTGAAAAAGCTCCAACGGCCGAGCCTTGCAATGAATGCGATGCCTGTCGTGGAATAACGGATGGATCGATTCCTGATGTGATTGAAATCGACGCCGCTTCCAATAACGGTGTCGAAGAAATCCGGGATATCCGAGATAAGGTGAAGTATGCGCCGAACGTCGTGAAGTACAAAGTGTATATCATCGACGAAGTGCATATGCTTTCCATCGGAGCGTTTAACGCATTGCTGAAAACCCTTGAAGAGCCTCCAAAGCATGTCATCTTTATCCTCGCTACGACTGAGCCCCATAAGATTCCACTCACAATCATTTCACGATGCCAGCGATTTGATTTTAAGAGGATAACAGCTCAGGCAATCGTCGGCAGGATGAAGCAAATTGTTGAGGAAACTGGAGTGGATTGCGATGATAAAGCCCTGCAGATCATTTCCAGGGCTGCAGAAGGCGGAATGCGTGATGCCTTAAGTCTGCTTGATCAAGCTATATCATTCAGTCAGGATACAGTAACAATTGAAGATGCACTCACGGTAACAGGTACTGTATCACAGAATTTCCTGAATCAGCTAGCCGGAGCGATTCATGAACGAAATGCGGCAGCTGGGTTAGAAGCTTTGGAAGAACTGCTTTTACAAGGGAAGGACCCAGCGAGGTTCATAGAGGACCTGATATTCTTCTACCGCGATATGCTTCTGTACAAGGCAGCGCCAGCGCTCGAGGAATCTATGGAGCGAGTAATGCTGGACGAGGATTTCCAGGAGCTTGCCAATCAGGTCGAGCCAGCTCAGATCTATGAATTGATAGAGGTTTTGAATAAAGCACAGCAAGAAATGCGTTGGACAAACCATCCCCGTATCTTCCTTGAGGTAGCGATCGTCAAGCTATGCCAGCTGGAAAATCAAAATCCGTCCAGCAATGTTCAGGTTGAACCATTGCTTAGAAGGATCGAGCAGCTCGAGGAAAAATTGGTACAGTTCCAGCAGAATCCTGGGATGGCGGCAAGTGAATCGGCTGCGGCTGCTAAAAAAGCGCCTCGTCCAAACCGAAAAGGCTTCCAGGCGCCGACCGGAAAGATTAATGAGGTCCTGAAAAGTGCTACCAAGACAAATCTCCATACGATTAAGGGACGTTGGGGAGACCTGCTCGAAATGCTTGCCGCGAACCAAATGCGTTCACAGGCTGCATTATTGAACGAATCGGAACCAGTGGCTGCATCTGATGAGGCAGTCGTGATAAAATTCAAATATGAGATTCACTGTCAGATGGCAATGGAAAACACCAGGTTCATTGAAACTGTCAGCGGTGCGATGAATGATTACACCGGTAAAAGGATGCAGGTAATTGGTGTGCCGGAAGATCAGTGGCTTAAAATAAGGGAAAACTTTATCAGCCAGAGAGGCGATGGAGCAACGGAAGGGCAAGCTAATGCAACCGAAGACCCGCTGATTGCTGAAGCTAAAAAATTATTTGGCGATGAATTAATACAAATACAAGATTAAATTTGGAGGTACGTTTACATGATGCGAGGAAATGGTAATATGCAAAATATGATGAAGCAAATGCAGAAAATGCAAAAGAAGATGGAAGAAGCTCAAGTACAATTAGGAGAAGAGAAAATTGAAGGTACTGCAGGTGGCGGTATGGTAACGGTCATCGTTACAGGCCATAAGGAGATTGTAGATGTACAGATTAAGCAGGAAGTTGTTGATCCTGATGATGTGGAAATGCTTCAAGACCTAGTCCTTGCTGCAACGAATGATGCGTTGAAAAAAGCAGAAGAATTAACCAATAAGACAATGGGCCAATTTACAAAGGGCATGAACCTTCCTGGGGGAATGTTCTAGGAGGAATATAACAGAATGCATTATCCTGAACCAATATCAAAGCTGATCGACAGCTTTATGAAATTGCCAGGTATCGGCCCGAAAACGGCCGCTCGTCTGGCTTTTTTCGTATTAAGCATGAAGGAAGAAACTGTTTTGGATTTCGCTAAGGCATTGGTCAACGCTAAGCGCAATCTTACGTATTGCTCTGTCTGTGGTCATATAACCGACCAGGATCCTTGCTATATTTGTGAAGACCAGCGCCGCGACCGCAGTGTGGTCTGCGTGGTACAGGATCCTAAGGACGTAATTGCGATGGAAAAAATGAAGGAATTCAATGGTCTTTATCATGTGCTTCATGGTGCAATTTCTCCTATGGATGGAATAGGACCAGAAGATATCAATATTCCTGACCTATTAAAGAGACTTCAGGATGAAACTGTCCAGGAAGTCATACTAGCAACAAACCCGAATATCGAAGGGGAAGCAACAGCCATGTATATCTCAAGACTGCTGAAGCCATCAGGGATCAAGATTACAAGGATCGCGCACGGACTGCCGGTCGGCGGGGATCTTGAATATGCGGATGAAGTCACTCTTTCTAAAGCACTAGAAGGGCGCCGGGAAGTTTAACTCCATTTATAAGAAGAAACTCTACTGGAGGAGAGTCATGTTATTTCGTAAAAAGAAATGGCTTAGAAAAGAATTCGACCATAAACTATTGGAACAGCTGGACAGCATGAAGAGAAATTGGAACAATCAAAAGCTACTGGTTGAAAGAAGCTTCGATCCATCAGAAGAGTTTATCACTGAAGCGAAAATTTCTGAGGCCAAGTATTTCTTTCTTTTTAAAGAAGCTAAGCACAGGAAAATCACCATCAAGACGAAGTAATGTTTTTTCCATACGATAAGGTCTTATTTTGATAACTTGTACATAAAAATGTACAAGACATTGAAGTAAGGGGGAAGAGTATGGAACCTATAGTTGTCATATCGGTCCTTGGTGGATTGATCTTTTTGCTTCTCATTATAGGTGCACCGACAAAACCGCTCCGTTTTATTGGCCAGAATGCAGTGAAGATCTTAATTGGAGCCATCTTTTTATTTTTTCTTAACGCTTTCGGAACTAGTTTCGGCATTTATGTGCCAATCAATATTGCGACCGCAGCAGTCTCAGGTCTATTAGGAATACCTGGTGTGTTTGCGTTGGTAGCTATTCAGACTTGGATTATATAAAGAAAGAACGCCGCTTTTGAAGCGGCGTTTTATTTTTCGCGAAAAGCTATTGACCAAGCAAGCTAAAGTTGTTATTATATTAAACGTTGCTGTTGAACAGCCGTTAATAACTTTTTAAAAAAGTGTTGACGAAATATCGACAGCATGATATATTATTTAAGTCGCCTACGGGTGACACGGAAAAA
>NZ_BASE01000131.1 GCF_000813125.1 Mesobacillus selenatarsenatis SF-1 | reverse complement strand
GTTTTTACTATCGTAAAAAAACTTTTTAAAATTTCTCTTGCAAAATGCATAAAAGACAGTATAATAGATATTGTCTTTGAAAAATTGTCTGGTGGCGATGGCGAGAAGGTCACACCCGTTCCCATCCCGAACACGGAAGTTAAGCTTCTCAGCGCCGATGGTAGTTGGGGGTTTCCCCCTGTGAGAGTAGGACGCCGCCGGGCAGGATGCATTTTCATCCTCTTCAAAGATACGGATCGTGTATCCAAGTCGGAGAAATCATTATTATTCCGCAGTAGCTCAGTGGTAGAGCACTCGGCTGTTAACCGAGCGGTCGTAGGTTCGAATCCTACCTGCGGAGCCAATTTGGAGAGCTGTCCGAGAGGTCGAAGGAGCACGATTGGAAATCGTGTAGACGGTCAACGCTGTCTCAAGGGTTCGAATCCCTTGCTCTCCGCCATAGAAACTTTATATCTGGCCCCTTGGTCAAGCGGTTAAGACACCGCCCTTTCACGGCGGTAACACGGGTTCGAATCCCGTAGGGGTCACCAAACGGAGGATTAGCTCAGCTGGGAGAGCATCTGCCTTACAAGCAGAGGGTCGGCGGTTCGATCCCGTCATCCTCCACCATATATATTTTAAAAGATTATTACCGTCGCGGGGTGGAGCAGTCCGGTAGCTCGTCGGGCTCATAACCCGAAGGTCGCAGGTTCAAATCCTGCCCCCGCAATCTGGTCCCGTGGTGTAGCGGTTAACATGCCTGCCTGTCACGCAGGAGATCGCCGGTTCGATCCCGGTCGGGACCGCCATTTTTATTAAGTGGCTCAGTAGCTCAGTCAGTTGCTTACTTCACTGAATAAGCATCTGCGGCAACTTGCTCAAAAAACCAAAAGGTTTTTTGAGCACAATTTACAAATTAAAACTTTATTATGGCTCAGTAGCTCAGTCGGTAGAGCAAAGGACTGAAAATCCTTGTGTCGGCGGTTCGATTCCGTCCTGAGCCACCATTTATGCAATACCTGGTTATGCAGGTAATTTGATGAAATGGGTTTTTTAACACCAGAAAAAATGTTATAGTGGAGGGGTAGCGAAGTGGCTAAACGCGGCGGACTGTAAATCCGCTCCCTCAGGGTTCGGCGGTTCGAATCCGTCCCCCTCCACCACTTGATATAGGGGTATAGTTTAAAGGTAGAACGAAGGTCTCCAAAACCTTTGGTGTGGGTTCGATTCCTACTACCCCTGCCAATTTTATAATGGCGATTGTGGCGAAGTGGTTAACGCACCTGATTGTGGTTCAGGCATTCGTGGGTTCGATTCCCATCAGTCGCCCCATTATAATCACATTTTCAGTAATAATTGAATACTATATATTGGGCTATAGCCAAGCGGTAAGGCATCGCACTTTGACTGCGACATGCGTTGGTTCGAATCCAGCTAGCCCAGCCATTTTTTGCGGAAGTAGTTCAGTGGTAGAATACAACCTTGCCAAGGTTGGGGTCGCGGGTTCGAATCCCGTCTTCCGCTCCAAAAATATATGGCGGCATAGCCAAGTGGTAAGGCAAAGGTCTGCAAAACCTTTATTCACCGGTTCAAATCCGGTTGCCGCCTCCACTAACTCATTAGTGGCAGCAAGAAAGCAAGACATTTTAATATGCCGGTGTGGCGGAATTGGCAGACGCGCACGACTCAAAATCGTGTTCCTTCTGGAGTGTCGGTTCGACCCCGACCACCGGTACCACTTTTATTATAAACAGGATTTCCTGTTTTCTTTATTTCATAGAGATATGTTTGCGGGTGTAGTTTAGTGGTAAAACCTCAGCCTTCCAAGCTGATGATGAGGGTTCGATTCCCTTCACCCGCTCCATACATACGTGACTAACGCAGAATGTCGTTTCGAAAAAACGATATTCTGCGTTTTTTAATTTATTTTAATTCTAGACGATATGAAGCCAGTGTTTTCGTTAAGCCAAAAGAAAAAGGATGCATCAGCATCCTATCATTCTATATGTGCCAGATCCTCCATGGATTTGGATAAACATATTCATTAGTGATTGTGTCATTTTTTGCTTGCTCTCTGGTGGAGTTGAGGGTCTTAAATATACAATCTGCAGGGCATTTGTCGTTGATGCTGTTACGGCAGATCTTTCGGAATCGACAAATGGGCTGCCGAAAGGTCCTTGTTCATCTGCAGAGGTAATCAGGTTGGCAAGGTTATTGGATCTTCCGTTTAGACCTGTGTATTCTTCGCTTTCTTCTCCGATTTTAATCGATATATTCCCTACCAGCTTGTCACTGTCATAAACTCCTATTGGGATTTGATATTCAAGGGAGAAGAAGTTATTTAAATCGATCGCACTATGTATGGATTGAAGATAATTCTGCTTTGCGATCCTGCGGTAGAGGGCTTCGGCCGAGTGTCTATATCGGTTTGGATCCTTCCCTGTTGTTTTGAATATTCCTCGCCACTCTTTGATGCCTTCAAGCTCGGTTACGTTTTTTTCCAGAAGATCGAAGTAAATTGATTCCTGGAAAAGCTGCAATCTGCCTTTTAACATTTGCGGAGACTCGCCTACCTGAATGTCTTTATATTCGATAATCCCGACTGTGAATTCGGGAATGAGATCACATATCGACCTTGAAACTTGAATTTCCATTGATTGCACCTCCAAATCTGCTTTAAAATAGTTTATCATAAAAGTAATTTGCTTTTAAATTTATGGGATTTCAATATAAATATTAAAATGGAGAGGAGGAATCCGCAAATGGATACAGCAAGTTTGAAGCAAGATATCATTGAATACAGCAAAACAATCGGGATTGATAAAATTGGTTTTGCAGCTCCTTCAACTTTTGAAGAAATGAAGGTCAGGTTATACAGGCAGCAGGAACTCCAATATCAATCCGGGTTCGAGGAAAAGGATATTGAGAAGAGAACGGAGCCTAGCCTTATTTTTGACCGTCCTAAATCGATCATTTCAATTGCACTTGCTTATCCTTCAAAGATGAAGACGAAAGTTGTCAGCAAGAAGGGAGAACGTCGGGGAATCTTCTGCCGTGCATCATGGGGGACTGATTACCACAAGGTGCTCAGGGACAGGCTGAAAAAACTGGAGGAATATATTGCTTCGAAGGTACCTGAAGCCAGGTTCAAATCGATGGTCGATACGGGCGAACTTGTTGACAGGGCTGTTGCCGAACGGGCAGGGATAGGCTGGAGTGGAAAAAACTGTTCCATCATTACACCAGAGTTTGGATCCTATGTTTATTTGGGTGAAATGATTACGAGTATTCCATTTGAACCTGATACACCCATGGAGGATCGTTGCGGCAGCTGCAATAAGTGTGTGGAAGTTTGTCCGACTGGTGCACTTGTGCAGGGCGGGCAGCTTGACGCACAAAAGTGCATTGCCTTCGTGACACAGACGAAGGGTTTTTTGGCTGATGAATTCCGCGAAAAACTGGGTAATCGCTTATATGGCTGTGATACTTGCCAGACAGTTTGTCCCGAGAACAAAGGGAAGGATTTTCATTTCCATGAAGAAATGGAGCCAGACCCTGAAATTGCGAAGCCGCTCCTAAAACCTTTACTAACCATAAGCAATCGTGATTTCAAAGAAACGTTCGGACATGTCTCCGGTTCGTGGAGAGGGAAGAAGCCTATTCAGCGCAATGCGATCATTGCCCTTGCGCATTATAAGGATGATACAGCAATACCTGAGTTGATCAAGGTAATGCAGGATGACCCAAGACCTGTACTCAGGGGAACGGCAGCATGGGCGCTTGGTAAAATTGGCAGTAGTGAAGCGCTGGACGCACTGAAACATGCCTCTGCTGTTGAGAAGGATGAGGAAGTACTAAAGGAAATCAGTAAGGGACTGGAGTTTTTCAAGGACAACTCAGAGTCGAATATAACAGTGTAAGAAGAATGGATTTAGTCAAATCCATTCTTTTTTTATGCGTGAAATCCTGGAACGCTTCATAAATATGAAAGGTGAAGGGAGAGATGAACATGCGTGAACAACTGCAGGAACTGCTGGAACAGCGTGTCCTTCAATGTGTATCAATGCCGCGAAATCAACTGCACGAGTGTCCCAGTATAGAGATGAAAAAGCAGAGTTTTGCCAATCGGTCCGCTGAAATTGTAAAAGCAAAGGCAAATGGCAGAGTAATAGAGAAGTTTGAAGAAAAGGAAAATGCCAAGGTTTTATATGAGGTTCATTTTCAGTATTTGATTAAGCAACGGGGATTATTTTACATGGAGGAGGAAGTGGAGAAGAGGCAGGCTGAATTTTACAAGGGCGTCCTGGTAAAGGATGAAAAGATGAATGAAATCAAAGGATCCCAGGGCAGCCATGAAGCGATGCCTGCTATTGCACAGGAGGAGGGAGACCAGGAGAGGAAGGGTTTCAAATATGACAGGCTGAAGGCCGTCCAGTATGCGGAAAGATGGTGGAATGACTACAATCCTGCATATAAGAAGTTCGAGGTCGACTGTACCAACTATATCTCTCAATGCCTTCATCAGGGCGGAGGGCCGATGCGTGGGTATCCAAATCGAAGCAATGGCTGGTGGATGCAGAACGATAATTGGAGTTTTAGCTGGTCGGTCGCCAATGCGATGCGCTGGCACATCCCAGGTTCTAAGCTGGGCTTGAGGGGAAGAGAAGTAAACAGTGCTGAAAAGCTTAAGCTTGGAGATGTCATCTGCTATGATTTCGAGGGGGATGGACGTTTCGACCATACCACGATTGTTACAGGACACGACGCGGATGGAATGCCGCTGGTCAATGCCCATACGTATAACAGCAGGATGAGATATTGGGCATATGAAGATTCAACCGCCTATACCCCGAATATTAAATATAAGTTCTTAACTATTACGGATGATCATGATGATATTTAACGACATACCAAAACGAATACAGCCCCATTTCTTTTGCTGAGAAGCAGTGTAGTGGTATAATGGCTTTAGTTTTTATTAGAGGTGAAAGTCATGGCATTGCATGTTGTATTATATCAGCCGCTCATTCCAGCAAATACTGGCAATATAGCGCGCACATGCGCCGGTACAGATACCGAGCTTCACTTAATCAGGCCGTTGGGTTTTTCAACGGATGACAAGATGTTGAAGAGAGCGGGTTTGGATTACTGGGAGCATGTGAAAATTCATTATTATGATTCGCTCGAGGACTTTTATCAACAGAACGAGGGCGGAGAATTCTTTTACGTGACCAAATTTGGCAAAAAGGCGCATTCCGATTTTGATTATAGTGCAACCGAGAAGGATTTCTTCTTTATTTTTGGCAGAGAGACAACAGGACTTCCTAAAGAAGTGATCGAAAACAATATCGAGACATGTCTGAGGCTGCCTATGAATGAGAATATCCGTTCATTAAACCTGTCTAACACGGCTGCTATTTTAATTTATGAAGCACTTAGACAGCAGGACTATAGGGATTTGCGTAAATACTAGGAGGCCTTTTTAGGTCTCCTTTTTGGCATGGACAGGTGCCTGGTGGTTTTAATTTTTAATGAATCGTTTCATTTCCAGGCTATACATAATCAAGAAGGAGTTGTTAATAAAATGAATCAGGTAATTGAGACTCTATTACAACATCGTTCGATCAGGCGTTTTACGGATCAGTCGCTGGATCGGGAGCAAGTTGAAACAATCGTAAAAAGTGCCCAGGCGGCTTCTACTTCTAGCTTTATCCAGGCATATTCAATAATCGGTGTTACAGATCAGGAAAAAAAGGACAAGTTGGCTGAATTGGCCGGTAACCAGGCTTATGTAGCCGCAAATGGCCACTTTTTTGTATTTTGTGCAGACCTCCATCGCCATAAGATAGTCGGTGACTTGGAAAGTGCAGACGTAGAAGATTCGATTGAAAGCACGGAAAAATTCATGGTTGCATTGATTGATGCTGCTTTAGCTGCCCAGAATTCGGCCATAGCGGCTGAATCAATGGGACTTGGGATTTGCTATATTGGCGGGATCCGCAACGACCTCGAGGCCGTGAAGGAAGTTTTGAAGACACCAGAGCATGTTATTCCTCTGTTTGGCATGGCTGTGGGATATCCTGACCAGGAAACGGATCTGAAGCCGCGTCTGCCGTTGGAGCATATCTATATGGAAAACGAGTATCAACAAGACCAGAGCTTGTTTAAAAAGCAGCTTCAAGATTACAACAAAACGACTTCTGAATATTACGAGGAGAGAACGGGCGGAAAGAGAGCCGATACCTGGACGGGCCAGATGGCAAAAATGCTTGGGCGCAAATCAAGGTTGTACATGAAGGAGTTTGTGGAAAATCAAAAATTGAATAAAAAATAATCATGGAAAAGTAAAAAAGCTGCCAATCGGCAGCTTTTTATTTTTTTGTGATCCCCGGCTTATCATCGTAACCTGAAGTGAAGATTGCAGCTAAGAATGCAACTGTGACGCCCAGAATTAGAATTAGTTTCATGTATGTAAGCCTCCCTTTAATTCGTTTTGTCCATATAAAATTTATTATATCCTATAATTTCGCAACTGTGAAGGATGGGCTTATTTTTTCCCGTTGAAAGTAAAAAAGGACAATCATCCAGACGGAACGTTTACGCATGTTCAAATTGTTTGCTGCATAGAATTTATTAATCGTCTCTTGATAACGCTAGATGGGGAGGTCCATATGGATATTTTAAAAAAGATTGAGATGTATCGCCAGGATGAAGAAAAGCTGAAGTGGGAAGGGACGTTCAGGGAGTATCTTGAAATTGTGAAGGAACAGCCATGGGTTGCTCAATCGGCACATTCTCGTGTATATAATATGATCAAAGATGCAGGGATTGAAAACGATAAAGGCAAGAAACGCTATTCCTTCTTTAATGCACAGTTGTTTGGGCTTGAGGAAGCATTGGAAAGGCTGGTCGAGGAGTATTTTCACCCAGCTGCGAAAAGGCTGGATGTCAGGAAACGGATCCTTTTGTTAATGGGACCAGTAAGCGGCGGTAAATCAACTCTCGTCACGATGCTGAAAAGAGGGCTGGAAGCGTATTCCCATACAGACAGGGGCGCAATTTATGCGATTAAGGGCTGCCCGATGCATGAAGACCCGTTGCATATGATTCCGCATCATTTGCGCAAGGATTTTTATGATGAATATGGCATTCGGATTGAGGGCAATCTGTCGCCGCTTAATATGATGAGACTCGAACAGGAATACGGCGGCAGGATTGAGGATGTCATCGTCGAGCGGATTTTCTTCTCTGAGGATAAGCGGACGGGTATCGGCACATTCAGTCCATCCGATCCAAAATCTCAGGATATTGCGGATTTGACTGGCAGCATTGACTTCTCTACCATCGCGGAATATGGATCTGAGTCCGACCCGCGGGCATACCGTTTTGATGGCGAGCTGAACAAGGCGAACCGGGGAATGATGGAGTTCCAGGAAATGCTGAAGTGTGATGAAAAATTCCTCTGGCATTTGCTCAGCCTGACGCAGGAAGGCAATTTTAAAGCGGGAAGATTCGCATTGATCAGCGCGGATGAACTGATTGTCGCGCATACGAATGAAACCGAATATCGTTCCTTTATCTCCAATAAAAAGAATGAAGCCCTGCATTCACGTATTATCGTGATGCCGATTCCATATAACTTAAAAGTGTCCGAAGAAGAGAAAATCTATGACAAGATGATCAGAGAAAGCGATGTAAACGATGTCCATATCGCGCCGCATACCCTTAGGGTGGCTGCGATGTTCACGATACTGACGCGCCTGAAGGATCCAAAAAAAGGCGATATTGACCTGATCAAGAAGATGAGGCTTTATGATGGCGAGAGTGTCGAAGGATACAATAGAGCTGACGTTGAGGAACTGAAAAAAGAGCATCAGGATGAGGGCATGAGCGGAATTGACCCTCGTTATGTCATTAACCGGATTTCTTCAACAATCATCAGAAAAGAAGTGAAAACGATTAATGCATTAGACGTCTTGAGATCACTCAAGGAAGGTCTTGACCAGCATCCATCGATTACTGCCGAGACAAGGGAGCGATATCTGAATTATATTTCTATTGCGCGCAAGGAATACGATGATATTGCGAAAAAAGAAGTGCAAAAGGCATTTGTCTACTCATACGAAGAATCAGCTAAAACTCTTATGGATAATTATCTTGATAACGTCGAAGCATACTGCAACAAGGCGAAGATGCGTGATCAGCTGACAGGTGAGGAAATCAATCCGGACGAGAAACTGATGCGCTCCATCGAGGAGCAGATTGGCATTTCCGAAAATGCCAAGAAAGCGTTCCGGGAGGAGATTTTGATCAGGATTTCTGCCTATGCCCGTAAAGGCAAGAGGTTTGATTACAATTCACATGACCGCCTGCGAGAAGCGATCCAGAAAAAGCTGTTTGCTGACCTGAAGGATGTCGTCAAGATTACGACTTCAACGAAAACTCCAGATGAGACGCAACTGAAGAAAATCAATAATGTCGTCGCAAGGCTGATCGATGAGCATGGTTACAACTCCACCTCGGCAAATGAATTGCTGCGGTATGTCGGAAGCCTGTTAAACAGATAGATTGTGAGGACCTGCAGATTGCAGGTCCTTTTAGTTTATAAAAAACTGATAGAGGGAATAGTACAGGCAAGAGGTGATTAAAATGACTAAAAAAGATTTGCCGAAAGACTATGTCCCTAAAAATAGTTCGATGGCCCGCAATGAAGAAGAAATTGAAGATCTCGGCAAGCAAATGGAGCACCGACGCACTGGTGAAGTCTTGAAAGAGGACTACGATAAAGTACCAGATCCGATTCAATTTGATAAAGCGAATGAAAAAAAGTAACCTTTGCTGATACAGCAGAGGTTATTTTTTTGAGGTTAAGGAATTTATAATATTATTGAGTTGTGGATAACTTCATGAAGTTTTCTTAATCCAGCTCCAGCGCCTAGCCCCTCGAGTCGCTTGTCTAGCTGCGGCTCCTAACTCCTCGAGACGCTTCGGTCCTGACAATGAAGTCAAAGAACGACTTCACTGTCAGGCCCTCCATCGCTTGTCGGAGTTGGGCAGTCGCCTCCGCTTTTCGAATTTGTCTAGTGTCGCCTCCTAGAAACTCCGAAACTTCAACTCCGCCGGCAGAAGCAAAAAGCGCTTCTTTGTCAGAGTCTCCAGTTTCTGCGTTTCTGGGCAGTCGGCTATACATTTCGATTTCGGTCCGCCCAATGAAGTCAAAGAACGACTTCACCGGTCGGCCCTCCGAGGCACACGATGTGCTAGACCCGCCAGCCACAGGACGTGGCGTCATAGGCGGGCAGCGCTTGTCAGGGCTGAACGAGGCGCTTGCGCTTTTTGTTCATGTCATAACAACTCTTCGTGAATTCCAGCTTCTTCACAATACATAACGCTCCAAACCCAGAGCGATTCAGGTGGCGAAAGCCTGCCCCGGAAAAGAACTTACACCTTAGCTTCTGGAACAAGGGACAATAATGCCCAAAGGGGTTTTAAGATAAAATGGGCTTGTCCATCCATAGGAGAAATTGTTAATTGTCAAAATTATTTGTAAATTATTTTGTCTTCCTGCATAAGATAGAGTAATTACAATTCCCATCAGGGTAAAGTCCATCGGGATATTGTATGAAAGTATGATGTATTATGTTACCGTCAAAATGAAAATTTCAAAGGAGGGGTTGAAAATGACCGATGAAAGCAATCACCAGTTTGTGATTTCCCAGGAAGATTGGTCCCTCCACCGCAAAGGACATGATGACCAACAGCGCCATCAGGAAAAGGTGCAGGACGCAATAAAGAGCAATCTGCCTGATTTGATTACAGAAGAGAATATTATCATGTCCAACGGCAGGGATGTCGTCAAGATTCCGATAAGGTCACTGGATGAGTACAAAATCCGTTATAACTATGATAAGAACAAGCATGTCGGCCAGGGAGATGGAGACAGTAAAGTCGGTGATGTCGTCGCCCGCGATGGCTCTGGACAGCAACAGGGTCCAGGGAAAGGGCAAGGCGCAGGAGACCAGGCCGGTGAAGACTATTACGAAGCGGAAGTATCTATGATGGAAATTGAGGAAGCGCTATTTAAAGAGTTGGAGCTTCCGAATCTCAAGAAAAAGGAAGATCAGGAGCATCTCGTTGAGAACATTGAATTCAACGATATCAGGAAAACTGGATTGATGGGGAATATTGATAAAAAGCGGACAATGATGTCAGCATATAAACGGAATGCAATGACCGGGAAACCATCTTTTCACCCAATTTACAAGGAAGATCTTAAATTCAAGACATGGAATGAAGTCGTAAAGCCGGATTCAAAAGCTGTTGTGCTAGCTATGATGGATACGAGTGGAAGTATGGGACTGTGGGAAAAATATATGGCGAGGAGCTTTTTCTTCTGGATGACGCGTTTCCTTCGTTCCAAGTATGAAACAGTTGAAATCGAATTTATCGCCCACCATACAGAGGCAAAGGTAGTTTCTGAGGAAGACTTTTTTTCAAAAGGGGAAAGCGGAGGTACCATTTGTTCATCCGCCTATCGAAAAGCATTAGAACTTATTGATGTAAAATACAATCCAAGCAAGTTTAACATCTACCCATTCCATTTTTCAGATGGTGATAATCTGACCTCCGACAATGCCCGCTGTGTAAAATTAGTAGAAGAACTGATGAAGGTCTCCAATATGTTTGGTTATGGAGAAGTCAATCAGTACAACCGCCACTCGACCCTAATGTCCGCGTATAAAAACATTAAAGATGAAAACTTCCGTTACTTTATCCTCAAGCAGAAGGCTGACGTATTCCACGCGATGAAAAGCTTTTTCAAAAATGAAGAAAACAAGATGTATGCTTAATCAAAAATCGGCAGGATAGAGCTCCTGCCGATTTTTCTATATAAAAAACTCTTATACTACCAAACTATTATTTTTCAATTCCAATTGCCTGGCTGCCCATCTGTACCCAGGCTTTTTCGAAAGGTGTACGTGGAACGGCTTTATAGCCATCGCTGGCAAGAGGGTCGTTGACGTAAATAAATTCCTCGTCATAACCGACAATCAGCACACTGTGTTCTCTATAAGTGATCTTCACGTTTCCGGTATTTGTCTTCCAAACAGTAAACTCTGATTCGGGAAGTGGCGCGAAAGTGGAGTTGGTGATGACCCAAACTGGTGAGCCGTTTTCGATCAGTTGATATACATCATGTATTGATTTTCCGGTTATGTCCTTGATTTTCCCGGGCAGATAATTCTCTGCAAGATTTGCTACAGGACCGTGGTAAACGCCATATCCTGATTTGCTGAATGTATGGATATCGCCTACAAATCCATCATATGGATTGCCGCGAACATAATTTGCGTCGCGGAAGGGGATTTTATGTATCTGCTTAGCCAAGGTCATCTTGTCGGCTTGTATTCCTTCATACTGCAGCAGCATAGTTAAGCTGGTTACTTCACACCCGCGTTGTAATTCTGGAAGCTGACTGATGTGCGGAACACCTTCAATCATTTTTTTCTCTTCAGTATTGATGAAATCCTCGAGAACTTCTTTATCAGCAATATTTTTAGTTACCGAATGAGCTTCTGTTCGGGTAATTTTGGGTGCAACCGCAGCTTGTGTTTCTGCAGTTGGATTTTCAACTGATCGGAAATTCTCCGCCCCCAGGTATGTGGCCAAGAAAATGCCTCCAATTGACAATGATCTAATTAATAACTTTTTATCCAATATATCTTCTCCTAACATTTCTCCTTCAAGTGAGCATCTCTACCAATTTTAATCAAAATTCGACAAGGGTTCAATAGACTAATAGAATGTTATTGGGAATTTGTTGGTAAAACCGTCGTTTTATCCAGGGACTTTTCGTAAACTCTGTTGCTTGCATAATCAAAAGTAAAAAGGTTGATGGTACCTACGCATATTCCACTGCAGAAGTCTCCTCGATGTGATATCTATAAGTGATGGAAGCTCATAATCGAAAGCCAACAATCAATGCCAAAAAAGTTTTATCGGAGAAAGTACATAAAAAAACATATTAGGCGTAAGGGATTATTCAACAAAGAAGTCCATAACTTTAGGTTTCTGGGTAAGAATATGGGGGAATGCAGTAGTTGAAACTGAAAGTGAAGCTTTAGAAAAATTGAATTGGACAATCATTTTTATGGCTGTAATCGGTAATACTATCTCTGTTATAAGTACAATCTTTTTAAAAAAGCTCTAATTTATGTTAGGGTATTAAGGTGCAAAAGTTGACGAAGGGAGTTTTTTGATGAAAAAGGATTCATCTGTTTTTTTCATATCGACTGGAATTTTGTTATTGATGGTTCTTTTCGGTGTGTTTGTTCCAGATAAACTTGAGTCAGTAACAGCCAGCATTCAGGCATTCATTACTGATTCTTTTGGCTGGTATTATTTAATTCTTGTTTCTGCTATTGTAATCGTTTGTCTGTATTTTCTGATCAGTCCACTTGGAAAGATTAGACTTGGCAGGCAGGATGACCGCCCTGAATTTTCTACCCTGACATGGTATGCGATGCTCTTCAGCGCAGGTATGGGAATAGGGTTGGTTTTCTGGGGCACTGCTGAACCAATCAGCCATTATATGGTCTCGACACCAACTGGAGTGGAGGCCGGGTCTGACCAGGCAATTCGTGATTCGATGAGATTCACATTTTTCCACTGGGGTATCCATGCCTGGGCCATTTATGGAATCGTTGCATTAGTTCTAGCTTATTTCAATTTCCGTCATGGGAAGCCAGGGTTGATTAGTGCTACTCTAAGCCCGATCTTAGGCGACAAGACGAATGGCACCACTGGAAAAGTGATTGATATAATTTCCGTTGTAGCGACTGTAGTCGGCGTGGCAACAACTTTAGGATTTGGAGCTGTACAAATTAACGGAGGACTTTCTTACCTATTTGGAATACCTACTGGTTTCGTTACTCAATTGTTTATTGTCCTGATCGTAACAGTATTGTTCATGATTTCTGCCTGGACAGGACTAGGAAAAGGTATCAAGATTTTAAGTAATGTAAACATGATACTTGCTGGGTTATTGCTCGTGGCCATGCTGTTTTTGGGACCTACCCAATTTATCCTGAACCTTTTTACCAACACAATTGGTACATACCTTCAAAATTTGCCTGCAATGAGTTTCCGGATTGCGCCATTAAATGAAGGAGTACGTTCATGGATCAATGGCTGGACCATTTTCTACTGGGCATGGTGGATTGCCTGGGCACCATTTGTAGGGATTTTTATAGCTCGAGTTTCTAAAGGCCGGACAATTAGAGAGTTTGTATTCGGTGTACTGCTTGTACCTTCTTTAATTGGCTTCATATGGTTTTCAGCTTTCGGGGGATCAGCGATCATGCTTGAGCATGAAGGAATTGCAAGCATTTCTGAACTGGCTACGGAAGAAGCACTGTTTGGTGTTTTCGCCAATTATCCAATGAGTTCATTATTGTCCATCCTGGCAATGATCCTTATCGGTACATTCTTCATCACTTCAGCAGACTCAGGTACATTTGTTTTAGGGATGATGACCACTAATGGATCACTGACACCAGGAAATAGAATCAAATTCACATGGGGAATCATGCTGGCTGCTATTTCTTTAGTGCTGCTGTATTCTGGCGGGCTGCAGGCTTTGCAAAATACAATGATCGTAGCCGCATTGCCGTTCTCAATCATTATGGCCTTAATGGCACTTAGTTTAATAAAAGCATTGAACCAAGAGGCGAAAGAACTGGGGATTGGAAAAATTCCTAAACGTAAGACTTAATAATGATGTAAGGAGTCATCCCAGTTTTTGGGGATGACTCCTTTTTAATTTGTTCTTTACATAGAGGGAGAGACTGAGTATACTTTATGTAAGTAATTACTTACATTCGTAAAAACAGGGGGAGAGAAAATGCTAAAAAAGATTGCTTCATTGATGTCAAAACACCCGGTGAAAATAGTTTTAGTCACTATAATGGCTGTTGTGCTTTTAGCTGCAGGAGCAAGGAACGTTCAAATGGCGACAGGGAATGAGACACTTGTGAGCACAGAATCAATGGTCTATAAAAATAACCAGCTGCTTGAAGAAGAATTCGGCGGAGAATCCATCGTCATCGTTTATGAAGCAACTGATGATAAAGACGTGCTAACAGTTGACAGGCTGGAACATATGAAGGATCTTGAAGCAATCCTTAATACACAAGAACAGGTTTATAGCGTCATGAGTCCTGTTGTTCTGGTAGAAGAAATATCGTCTAAGCAAGCTGAGAAATATAAAGAAGGAATAGGAGAAGTTTCGGATGGCCTGAAAGATATGGGAGGAAAATTAATAGAGATCGGGGAGCAGATGGAAGGCAATGTTTCGGGAGGAGGGCATCTGCCAAATATTGAAGGGCAAATGTCGGAACTTAATCAGGGAATAAATAACATGATTCAAGGCCAGGAGAAACTAAAGGCGGGGACAATGAGCCTTGTTAATGGCTATTCTCAGTTTGGAGCCCAAACAAAAGAAGCAGGCATGAAACTGGAAGCTTTGGCTTCAAAATACGATGCAAATGACCCCAAGCAGAAACAGCAATCAGAACAAATAAATGAAATGAGCATCCAGCTGATCCAGCTTTCCGAAAAAATGCTGCAGGGAGCTCAGAAATCTGCAACGCTCCCAAATGTTCCAGATCAAACGATCAAGGGTTTAAAAAAGATTGAAAGTGGATTAGCAAACCAAGAGGGACAATTAGGAAACTTGCAGACAGAAAAGGAAAAACAAGCTAAAGATTTAATGGAACTTAGCGATGGTTTAATGGAAATGGGCAAAAAACTGGTTTCAATCAGTGATAATTTAAGTACAATGAATGACTATTCTGATACATTGAAACCAGGGTTGCCAGAAAAGCAGGAAACACTGGAATACATGGTTTATGATGATAATGGCAAGAAGAGAGAGATATTTAATGAAGTCGTCATTGAGGATCAAACTATGATCATGATCGTGAAATTTGACGGAAATATTTCCGACGATGTAAAAAGTGAAGTTTCGAATATGGTTAAGTCCTATCTGAATGAAAATCAAATAGAGTCAACAGATACGATGGTTTCCGGAAAACCAGTTCTGGATGATGCCATCCGTTCATCGATGAAGGAAAGCATGCAGAAAATGATGATGTTATCTATATTATTCATGATCATCATCTTATTTTTTACCTTTAATGTAAGTTGGCGCTTACTTCCTCTGGGGATCATTTTAATAGCAGTCATTGGAACAGTGGGCTTGATGGGGTGGATACAGATTCCAATAACGATGGTATCCATGGCTGTGTTTCCAATTCTCATAGGTCTTGGCATCGATTATTCAATTCAGTTCCAAAACCGGTATTCAGAAGAAATGGCAGAAGAGGAGGATAACCATGAATAACAAACCAAAGAAGGCTCTAAATCAGACAATAACGAAAATGGTGCCGGCGGTTTTGACAGCTTTAATTTCTACCGGGTTAGGGTTTATTGCTTTATACACGTCTCCTGTACCGATGATCCAGGATTTTGGCAAGATGCTGACAGTAGGAATGATCATCAGCTTTATAGTAGGAGTATTCATATTAATTCCGGTTTTATTCACTAGAGACCATTTCTTCGGAGGAGAAAGAAATAAAAAGAAACAAATAAAATTAAAAAAGAAGAAGGAAGATAGGTTCTTTAATTGGTTTACCAGGAAAGTGATATCACTGAAGTGGTTCATCATTTTTGTTGCCTTCATATCAGCAGGTTTCGGTATGTGGGCTGATTTACAAGCGGGGGTCGAAACAGATGTTGAAAAGTTTATGCCACAGGATACACAGGAGTTAAAGGATATTCATAAGTTAAGAGAAATTCTCGGCAGTACCGATCAAATTTCGATTGTATATGAAGCTGAAGATGTGTCATCCCCCGGGGTGTTGGAGTGGGTAGATAGAATTACCGGAACAGCAGAAAGTGAGTTTCCAGAAACAGTTAAAGATTCTCGCTCAGTCACAACTGCACTTCGGCAAATGAATGATGGGAAATTACCAGAAACTCAAGAGATAGAGGAACAATTATCTGACATGCCAGGGGACCAAAAAAAGCTGTTGGTTAATGAAGAAGGGACAAAAGGTGTCATCACATTGAGCATAGAGCATCTTGAGGCAGAGGAGCTTAAGGGTTTCATTGATGACTTAAACGATTATTTAGAGGCGGAAGAATTGGATGGGGTCGATACCACGGTTACCGGAAAAGCAGTCCTGGATGTTGAAATGGTTACCGCTTTGACTACCGGCAGGTATAAAATGACTTTGCTCGGGATGGGGTTGGTATTTCTGGGCTTGCTGTTTGTATACCGCCATCCTGTAAAAGCATTTATTCCATTGCTCCCAATTGCCCTGATTGTAGGGTGGTCAGGTGGAGCCATGTTTTTACTTGATATAAAATATACCCCGTTGACTGCCACACTGGGAGCATTGATTATCGGAATAGGCACAGAGTTTACAATCCTGATCATGGAGCGTTTTTATGAAGAAAGAAAAAAAGGCAGAAACAGCAGGGAAGCCATCATGATCACGAACCGAAAAACAGGGAAGGCTATCCTCGCATCAGCATTTACAACAATCGGCGGTTTCAGTGCCCTGCTGATTTCCGATTTTGTCATCTTGAGCAACTTCGGTTTGATGACATTAATAAATATATCCCTAGCACTGTTCAGTACTATTGTAGTCATGCCTGCCATCTTGATTATTCTTGACCGTTTTGTGAAAATAAGACATGTAGGGGAGAATGAATTACCAGTAAATTAGGGGTGGCACTATGAGGGACAAAACGGAACAAATCTTGAATGCAGCAATGAAGGTTTTCGTAAAAAAAGGACTGCAGGCTACAACACAAGAGATTGCAAAGGAAGCAGAAGTGGCTGAGGTAACATTGTTCCGGAAATTCACCAATAAACAGAACCTGTTTGTTACAGTCATCAAGAATGTTTTGGAAAAACAATTTGATTCGCAAATTGCCAGGATGGCAAAAACAGAGGATACAGAAGCTTTTTTGATAAAGATTATTGAAAATAGATTAGGTACTTTGTCCAGAAATGCACCTATGGTTAAAATGCTCATATCCGAAAGCTTGATGGGGAATTTGAATGAGGAAGTTGATTTGCCTAATATGATTTTTTCAAGTCTTGAAAAGGGTTTGGCACTGCATTTTGAGAATATGGGTCAAAAAGTTGATACAGATCTTGTTGCAAGGCACCTTGGGGGGATTTTCGTCAGCCAGGTTATCTTCAAGAATGATACCCCCTTTCATTTATTAAACGAGGGAGAAAAGATTGCCTTGGTTCGGAAGTATACTCAGTCAGTTATGGCCATTATTAAATAATCTTTTTGGAAGGGATTGGGTTAGCACCAATCCTTTTCTTTTTCTCAGTTTAAACTTAACGGTCTTCTAAGTGTTCTGACGAAAATGAACATATGTAAAACCCTGGTTAATTATGAACATTTTGTTCTTTTTAAAAATGTAAATGTTTTCATTCGGATTTTTTGCTAGAATAAAGGTATTGAATTTAAGTCATTCTCAAGGGTGATCACCTATGGAAAAAGAAAAATTATTAAAAATAATCGAGGCAGCAAAGCTTTATTATTTACTTGACTATAACCAGAACGATATAGCAAGGGAGCTGGGAGTATCAAGGCCAACAGTATCAAGGTTCCTTCAGATCGCAAAGCAGGAGGGGATTGTGGATATCAGAATCATGGATCCTACAGAGGACGTAGAGAATTTGTCAGCACAGCTTGAACAAAAGTTCGGGTTAAAAAAGGCAATTGTCACTCATATTCCACAATATGAAGAAAGTGTGATCAAAACATATCTCGGGGAGAAAGCTGCTTCTTTTTTGAATGAAGTGGTTGACCACGATGATATTATCGGTGTCACCTGGGGAACGACGCTTTATCATGTTGCCCTGGAACTGAAGCAGAAACCGTGCAAGAATGTAAAGGTCGTCCAGTTGAAGGGCGGAGTCAGCCACTCCGAAACGAATACGTATGCAAATGAAATACTGTATTTATTCGGCAAGGCCTTCAACAGCGCACCGCATCATCTGCCGCTGCCGGCCATCGTAGACCATGTCGTGGTCAAACAGGCGATGGAGGCGGACAGGCATATAAAAAAGATTCTGGAAATGGGGAAGCAATCGAACATTGCGGTCTATACAATCGGTCCGATCAAGTCTGAATCTTTATTGTTCCAGTTAGGATACTTTACAGAAGAAGATTTGCAAGTCATTTATTCAAAAGCTGTCGGGGATATTTGTTCACGGTTTTTTGATAAAGACGGAAAGGTTTGCAACGAAAACCTTGATGCAAGAACTTTGGGCATAGAACTTGAAGAGTTAAAGAAGAAGAAGTATTCAATATTAGTTGCAGGCGGAGCTCACAAAATAGATGGTATTTATGGGGCTTTAAAGGGGAAGTATACAAATGTACTTGTAACGGACCAATTTACTGCAAAATTCTTGTTAGATAAGTAAGGATTCAGTGACTAGAATAAAAGCCATAAGATACAAACAAATACCCGATAGGTTTGAGGCCTTTGCGGGTATTTTTGTCGAAATGATGAAAAGGTATAAATTTCATTTTACATTTGTTCAAAAACTTATTTACAAAAGTTCTTTAGTTCTGATATATTTGCTATAGAAAGTTTGAGATAAACAAATGTAAACGTTTTACTGAAATTTTTTTCATAGCATTTGTAAACGTTAACAACAGTTCAGCAAATATCACAACAAGAGGTGGGGTCAACAATGAATATCTTATGGGGTTTGATTGGGATTGCAGTCGTTTTGGGAATTGCATTTATTTTCTCAAATAACAAAAAATCCATCAATTTTAGGACAATCCTTGGCGGGTTGGCAATCCAATTCATTTTCGCGTTCTTAGTATTGAAATGGGAAACAGGTAAACTCTTACTGAAAAAGCTTTCACTTGGTGTCAATGAAATCGTCAACTATACAGACGCTGGTGTGCAATTCCTGTTTGGCGGATTGTTCCAGGCCGAAAATATTGGCTTTGTATTCGCTTTCCAAGTATTAACGGTTGTTATTTTCTTCTCTTCTTTAATTTCTGTGCTTTACTACCTGGGAATCATGCAAGTGGTTATCAAGATCCTGGGCGGAGCGCTTTCTAAATTGCTGGGCACGAGCAAGGCTGAATCACTATCAGCTGCTGCTAACATTTTCGTGGGCCAGACAGAAGCACCGCTTGTAGTTAAGCCTTACATCGCGAAAATGACTCAGTCAGAGCTTTTTGCTATCATGGTTGGAGGTCTGGCTTCTGTCGCAGGTTCCGTATTGATTGGTTATTCATTATTAGGTGTTCCATTGGAATACCTGCTTGCAGCAAGCTTCATGGCTGCTCCAGCAGGTTTGATCATGGCTAAAATCATGATTCCAGAAACAGAAAAATCTGAGTCATCTGATGAACTAAGAATGGAAAAAGATACAGATTCAGTTAACGTGATTGATGCTGCCGCTAAGGGAGCAAGCACGGGTCTTCAGTTAGCTTTGAATATCGGTGCAATGTTGCTTGCGTTCATCGCATTGATTGCCTTGATCAATGGAATTCTTGGGTTCTTTGGAGGATTCTTCGGAGCCGGTAACTTAACGCTTGAAACAATTCTGGGCTTTGTTTTCGCTCCACTTGCTTTTGCAATCGGCGTACCTTGGGATGAGGCTGTGAAAGCCGGCGGATTCATTGGTCAAAAATTAATCTTGAATGAATTTGTAGCTTACTCTTCATTTGCACCACAAATTGAACAATTATCTGCTAAAACAGTAGCAATCATCAGCTTTGCTCTTTGTGGATTCGCAAACGTATCTTCAATGGGAATCCTGCTTGGCGGTCTTGGAAGCCTTGCTCCAAGTCGTCGCGGAGACATCGCTCGCATGGGTGTACGAGCTGTCATCGCTGGTATGCTTGCATCATTATTGAGTGCGGCAATGGCAGGTATGCTTTTATAAAAATGAGGAAAGAGAGGGACTTGGTCCTTCTCTTTTTTTGCGTTGAGTTATAATAGTGGAAAATGAACGGAAAGCTGTGATGATTAATGTGTTTGATTTTATTTGCCTACAAAGTGCATCCGAAATATAAGCTTATTATTGCTGCTAATAGGGATGAAGCATATGCCCGGGAAACTGCGCCGGCTTTTTTTTGGGAAGATGCGCCAGAACTGCTCGCCGGCCGAGATCTTGAAAAAATGGGAACATGGATGGGGGTGACGACTTCAGGCAAGTTTGCTGCCCTGACCAATTATCGCGACCCAAGTGAAACCACGAATGGGAAAAGAACAAGAGGGGAGCTTGTTGCAGATTTTCTGAAAGGGACATATAACCCGCAGGCCTATTTAGAGGACTTGGCCAATCGCCGTCATGAATATCCGGGCTATAATCTAATAGCAGGGAATTTGGAGGAGCTTTTTTATTATTCCAACCGTGGAGGTCACCTGCAAAAAGTTGAACCTGGCGTACACGGGGTCAGCAACCACTTGCTTAATACGGACTGGCCAAAGGTATCACGTGGGAAGGCAGGACTTGCCAGTATTCTTTCGGAAGGGCACCCTGATCTGGTTAACCAACTATTTGCCCATTTGGAAAATGCCGACCCTGCACCAGACCATCTGCTGCCTTCAACAGGAGTCTCGCTGGAGTGGGAGCGTTTGCTGTCACCGATGTTTATCAAAAGCGATGGATACGGGACGAGAAGCTCTACCGTCATATTGATGAATGAAAAAGAAATCTATTTTAATGAACGGGTTCATACAAAGGATCAGCGGTCAAACCAGGAGTTTTTGATAACTTTGTGAAGCAAAACAGACAACCACGAATTAGGTTGTCTGTGTTTTATTTTGTGAATTTTTTTTGTTTGAGAGCTTGAAAAAAGCCCTAAGCCAATTCGTTGGTCTGCCCCAAATCTAATATAATCTTTATTTAGGCAAAGCTTTGAACGGCTGCTTTATATTCCGTTTTTAAATTTTCTATGATTGCCCGGACCGGCAAGATTTCTTTAATTTCACTTACCCTAGAGCCAGCGAATACGAGGCCATTCTCTACATCGCCGGCAACGGAGGTGAGCAGAGAGTCCAGTGTACAAAATTGATAGGAGCAATTTTTTAGGCAATCACGACATTTTTTGATCTTAAGTTTATCTGAGGTAGTGATTAGGTTAGTAAAATGATTGGCAATGGCCCGACCGTGCAGCCCTACTGTGGTTTTCACCAGTATTGTATCTTTTTCAGTGGCGGAAACGTATTTCTCCTTAAAGCTTTGCGGAGCGTCGCATTCATCACTGGCAACAAACCTTGTGCCCATTTGGACGCCAGAAGCTCCAAGGGACAAAGCCTTAGCGATATCAGCCCCAGTCATGATTCCTCCAGCAGCAATCACCGGGATGGACACCGACTCAACAATTTCAGAAAGTATGTCAAAAAGGGGCTTGTCAGTCCCGAGATGCCCGCCTGCTTCAAATCCTTCAACTACCACTGCAGCAGCACCCAGGCGTTCCGAGATTTTAGCTAGTTTGGCAGAGGAGACAATGGAAATGACCGGGATCCCCGCTTGCTTTCCCCATGAATACATATCTCGTGAAATTCCGGCTCCAGATATGATGAAATCAACTTTTTCATCTAGTGCAGCTTTCATTTTTTCAGCAAAATCATTCATCGCAAACAATACGTTCACCCCGATGTATCCATTACCCTGTGTTAGCTTCCTGGCTTTCCTGATATGCAGACGCATCTCTTCAACTGTGATCCCTGTTCCGGAGATGATACCAATGCCGCCTGCGTTTGCAACCGCTGATGCCAATCCGCTGAGCGAGATTCCTACCCCCATTCCGCCTTGCATTATTGGAACCCTGGGAACCATATGGGCAATTTTAAGTTTTGGCAAGTCCATGCTAAAAACCCCTCTCTAAATTTATTCCTTTGCAGTTTAACATGCAGGATTATAAAAAGATGTGATTTTTAGCACCAGATACTATATTTAGGTATAATTATTTGGTATTGATTTTTAAGAAATAAAAAGACGCAGAAACTAATCTGCGTCCAATTGCATTGATTTTAATCAAAAATCGAAATTATCCGGATCGGGACCTACACGTTCATTCTTGTTCAAGCTGTTCAGGCGGTCCATATCGTCAACAGAAAGCTCGAATTCAAAGATATCTGCATTTTCGATAATACGATGTTCCTTGATTGATTTAGGAATCGTCACAACTTCATTTTGTAAATCCCAGCGCAGGATCACTTGTGCGGGAGATTTCTTATGCTTTTCTGCGATTTCAACGATTGTTGGATCTGATAAAAGCTCGCCCTGCTTCAATGGAGACCAGGCTTCCATTTGGATGCCTTCAGCTTTGCAGAACTCAAGCAGCTCGGTCTGGGCCAGATGCGGATGGTATTCGACCTGGTTAACCATTGGTGTGATTTCAGCATCAGTTATCAAATCTTTAAGATGATGAACATGGAAGTTGCTCACACCAATTGCGCGGACTCTCCCATCTTTATAAAGTTTTTCAAGTGCCTTCCATGTTTCTTTATATTTGCCGGCTACTGGCCAGTGAATCAGGTAAAGGTCAAGGTAATCGAGGCCAAGCTTTTCCATGCTAGTTTCAAATGCCTTGAGTGTGGATTCATAACCCTGGTCAGAATTCCAGACCTTCGTCGTGATAAACAATTCTTCACGCGGAACACCAGCTTCTTTGATTCCCTGGCCCACGCCTTCCTCGTTCTTGTAAACTGCTGCAGTATCGATGCTCTTGTAGCCATTTTTAAGTGCTGCTTTAACAGATTCTACAACTTCAGATCCTTCCTGGACCTTGAACACACCAAGGCCAAACCATGGCATCTTGACACCATTATGTAAAGTCGTAGTATCCTGGAGATTTTGTGGCATATCATGCGCCTCCTTATCAATTCAATTACTATTTTATTTTCTCATATTTTTTGAATGCTAAAAAGTAATTGGACTTCCTTGGTTGAATAGCTTTTTAAAAGATAGCTCTGTTAGAATCATGTCAGCTTTGGCTCATGCTCCTGATAAGCTGTCAGGATAATGACGGATTCTTGACAGGTCTGATTCATTTTGCAGAAAAGCTGTCAGAATAACAGAGGAATCATGACAGCTTTAGCCCATGCACCAGAAAAGCTGTCAAAAAAACGGAGGAATCATGACAGCTTTAGCCCATTTCCCTGAATAGCTGTCAAAATAACTGTGGAATCATGACAGCTTTCGCTCATTCTTCAGAAAAGCTGTCAGAATAACGGAGGAATCATGACAGCTTTGGCCCATTCGCCTGAAAAGCTGTCAGAATAACGAAGGAATCATGACAGCTTTGGCTCATACACCGGAAAAGCTGTCAGAAAAACGAAGGAATCGTGACAGCATTGGTTCATTCACCATAAAAGCTGTCAGGTTGAAGGCTTTTATTCTTAAGATCAGGGTACATTTAAGATATAAAGGTAATTAAACATGGTCAAATGTGAAAGGAGATAGAAATTATGATCATCAAAGTACTGGGTCCTGGTTGCGAGAAGTGCAAAAGTCTTGAAGATAGTATAAATGCAGCTGTAAAGGAAGCGGGTGTCGCAGCGGTCGTCGAAATGGTGGAAGATAATAAGGAAATCGAAAAGTATAAAGTGAAGAGTACGCCAGCTTTGGTCATTGATGAAAAGGTTGTTTCAGCGGGGAAACAGCTGTCAGCACAAGAAGTGAAGACTTTATTTTAAATTCAGATCAGGCCTCATATCGTGGCCTGATCTGAATTTTTATCAAGGAAAGATTTTGTTGCCCATAAGGAAATTAGTAAAAGCAGTTCGAAGCCGTTGGTAGCTGCATCACTCTCCAATGGAATTGGCACAGCGCTTCCTATACCCATCAAAATGACGCCGAAGGCCATCCATTTCCACTTCAGCTTTTTCCAGAGAATAATCCCTGCAAGCAGTAACGCAACAGTAACACCAATGATCAAGATAGGGGGGCCGTGTGATCCGGCTGATTCATAGCTTAGTACCCCATATTTCTGGGCGGACTCAAGCTTAAGTCCGAGGGTATTTTGTATAAGTTCAGCAATAATCATAGCCAGAGTGAAGACTCCCGCCAAGACAAATCCTGCTTGTCCTTTCAGCCAGTCGATTCCTGTCTTCCTGATAGCTGCCCAGGAAAATAAAATCAACAATGGCGTAAAGAATGCGTGGAACCAGTAACGCATCTCATTCAAGGCTTCTAAAAAGCTTCCTTTTCCAACCACGCTCCCCATGGCTAGTACAAGGTTGTCATACACTAAACCGAATGTAACGAGCAAAAGAACATTCAGCCAGGAAAAAAATCCATACTTAATGGATAATTTTAGTCCCCATAGGAATAAAAATAAGTAGATGAGGGAATATAAACCGTAGATATATGGGTCCATGAGTCACTTTCCTCCAGTCAGGTTTGTTACAATTGTTCCCTTTAACTGGAATGAGAAACATGTGTCTGTGTTATTAACTTTTTCATTGTTTTTAACAAATAAATCCTATTCTTAAAAATTACTAATAGTCTTATAAGGCTTCTTCATATATCATGGAAAATGTAAGCATATTCAACGATATTTTTGACAGAACAGGAGAAATCATGACTACATTAAATGAAATTGCATGGGTAACTGACAGTACATCTGGACTAACAGAAGAATACATAAAAAATAATCATATATATGTTGTACCTTTAAGTATTATTTTTGGTGAAGAATCATATTTGGAAGGTGTAGATATTACTGCCGAAGATTTCTATCCAAAGCTGGCAGCATCAAAGGTACTTCCGAAAACATCGCAGCCTGCTATTGGGGAGTTTGTGGAACTTTACCAAAAACTTAAGGAGCAATATAAGCATGCGATCGCGATCCACGCTTCGAGCGCTCTGACAGGAACTTACCAATCCTCCATGGCAGCTTCCAGCATGGTAGATTTCAAAGTCGATGTCATCGATTCGAAGATAGGTTCTTATCCGTTGGGGCGCATGGTTGAAAAGGGTGTTGAACTTCAAAAGCAAGGGAATTCCTATTCCGAAATTGTTTCCTATTTAAAAACACTCCCTGAAAAGGCCAATTTATATATGGCACCAGGAAGCCTTGAGCAGCTGCATAAGGGTGGACGTTTATCCACGACACAGGTGATTATCGGCAGCTTGATTAAATTAAAGCTGATTGTCAGGTTCGATGATGGCAAGGTAGTCCTTTTTGATAAAATCAGGACGGAAAAGAAGGTCAAGGAACGCCTGTTTCAAATTTTTGAAGAGGCTTCAACAAATATTATAGAAGCAAGTGTCATCCACGGGAACGTTGGCCAATTAGCTGAAGAATGGCGACAAGAGTTGCAAGAAAGATACCCTAACATCAATTTTACAACGACTATTTTCAGTCCGGTTCCTGGTACACATACAGGACAGGGAACAATTGGGCTTGCCTGGATTAATGAATAGTCCGCAATAGTAAAACAAAGTAAGAAATCAGCCTGGTAAGGGCTGATTTCTTTTTATTGTCCAGGTTCCTGTGTACACTTGAAATATCAAAAATAGTAGGGGGAAATCGGCATGTTGAAGATCGGAATCATTGGTTTAGGGGATATTGCGCAAAAAGCCTATCTGCCTGTATTCGCGGAAAAGGGAGATATTGAATTCCACCTTTACACGCGAGATATTGTAAAGCTGAAAACTCTGGCTTCCAAGTATAGGTTTGCCCATATACATCTAAGTCTGGATGAGCTAATTGAAAGTGGAGTTAAGGGTGCTTTTGTCCATAGTGCAACTGAATCACATCATGAAATTGTAAAAAAACTGCTGCTGGCTGGTATCCATGTGTATGTCGATAAGCCGATTGCCTATGAGTATGAAAAAGCAAGGGAATTGACAGAGTTGGCTGAGGATAAAAGCTTGATATTAATGACAGGTTTTAACCGCAGATATGCCCCGGCGTATAAACAGTTGGCTGAATTGAAAGAACCTAATATGGTGATCATGCAGAAAAACAGGAAGGCCCTGCCTGGGGAAATACGCCATTTTATACTCGATGATTTTATCCATGTGGTCGATACGTTAAGATTTTTGTTTCCCTACGACATAAAGCAGGTCAATGTTACCGGAAAGAAAAATGGAGCTTTTTTGCATCACGTAGTCATTCAGCTGCAGGCAGAAGAGGGGATCGCAATTGGAATTATGAACCGTGACAGCGGAGTTGTTGAGGAAAAGGTAGAAGTTTTTCAATCTGATCAAAAAAGAACGGCAGTGAATGTTTCAGACCTCCTCGTCCAGGAAAATCGGAATGAAACGAGACATGGAGGAAGTGACTGGGAGCCGACCCTCCATAAGCGTGGCTTCGAACAAATAATTTTTGATTTCATCCAGGCGGTCGGTAATAATTCATTACCTTCAATAACCGCAAAGGATTCCCTCGTAACACATGAAATCTGCGAGACAATCGTGAAAGAATTGGAAGAGCTTTAACAATCGAAACCCCGGTACATAAACTGGACCGGGGTTTTGATTATTAAAAAGATGGTTTGCCATCTGCAGATATTTGGATGGCGTTATTCAAATAGAATGTGTTTGCATAACCTAGATCAACGATTTTATTCACAACGCCAGCAGCCCTTGCGCCAGATGCGCAATGAATGACGATGACGGCATTCTTATCTTTTGGAAGCTGGCTTGCGATAGCTGCCGGGTCGGCCAGGATGACACTGTCAGGGATATTCAGTGATCCCTTGAGGACGCCGGCCTTTGTTTCATCCTTTGAACGGACGTCAAGGATAAATGCCCCCGCACTGATTTTGTTCATAAACTCTTCTGGATTGATTCCGCGGTTAACCTGGCCTTCAGCAACATTAAAGCTTCCGCCTGAATTAGCAGTGCCGAATGTTGGCAAGGATTGTGCAGTCCAGTCTGGGAGTCCTCCTGAATAGACTTTGACATTTGAGTATCCTTTTTTCAGGAGTTCCTCAGCGACAATATGGCTTTTATGGCAGCCGAAACCTCCACAATAGACGATTATTTCAGTCTTTTTATCTGCAGGTGCTATTCCTATATACTTTTGCGCAAACAGAGTATCATCTGCAAAGACTGCATTCGGGATGTGTGACTCGAAATATATCTTATACGGTCTGGCATCAAGGATGACGAAAGGTGGCTTTTCATCCCGTGACACATTTGCGTCCATGATCAGTCCCTTTACATAAGGAGCTGTCACAGCCAGGTAATTGCCTGCTTTTTTCCACTCTGGCAGTCCTTCCTGGTAAACCTTGATATTCTTGTAGCCAAGCTTGATTGCTTTTTCAGCAGAATTGCTGCTTAATTCACAGGTGACCCCGCCGCAGTAAAAAATAAGAAGCTTATTTTTATCTTCTGGAAGCAGGGAGGCAAATTGGTCGAACTGTGAATCCGGGATATTGATTGCTCCGTTGATGTGTCCTTCATGAAAAACAGTTTGAGGACGGGAATCGACGATGACAAAGTCCCATTCTGAAGGGAATTGTTCGTACGTTTTCCTTGCCGAGCTTACCTCTCCTTCGGACGCTTTTAATCTCATCATATATTCGGTGCCAACATAGTTGAGGTTATCCTTGAGTGGTACGGCTTCCTTCTCGGGTGCAACTTCCTCGCCTACCTTGTAGATTGAAAGGTCTGCTTTCTGGTTAAAATCTGCAGCCGCATTCGAGTTAGGTTTGGCCGGATCTTCGCCAGTCCCGCAGCCGGCAATTACTACTCCGACAGTGAAAATCAATCCTGCTAGCATATTTTTCTTTACCATGAGACTATTCACTCCTTTCTTCACCAAGCTGTTCACTCCTGTAGCCAAGCGAAGGGGAGTGGACAAGCTGGTTCACTATTTGTGTGATCGATACATAAAATAAACTTTTATCTGCCTTTTTCAATTCCTTAACGAAATCGTCAAGCCAATCGAAATGGTCAGAGATAAAAGAATGGATCTGATCAGTTGTACCATGCTCGAGCAAGAACGAAAGAAATTCGAGCAACAGGGTCAAGTGGTCTGGCATTGTCCGATATTCCTCGGGAAATTCAAGCTTGAACTGACGGAACAGATACTGGACATGCAGTGCAGGGTCGCCATAGAAGAATCCTGTTTGTCTTGCGAATGAAACAGCCGCGGTAGGATCATCTGTCCATTGTTTGTAGAGTGATTCAATAGGCGGTGCGAAAGGCTCGGAAGGCCCAAGAAAACAATGGATATAGGATTGTTTCATATTTTCATAAGAAGAAAAAGCGTCTTCATATGTTTCTTCCATTTTTACAAAAGGCGTCAGCTCTTCCAAGGCTGTTCCATTTCTCAAAGCTTGGTAGAGTTCATTGGTTGGCGGCTTATAAAATTCTGCCAGCAGCATTAGTGCATTGGACAGCTGCCGCTTTTCTTCTGTCATGGTGAACAAGTGATCAGCCCCTTTTTTGTGTGTCTAGCTTCAGAGCATCGAGGCTCCGGAACTTTTCTTATAGGGTTACATCCCCATGTCTTTTCAGCTCTGTTGCTGGTTTGTGTTTGATGATCCGTTCCAGAAGCTCACGCTGGAGATACAACATCGCCATGATCCCAATACCGCCCATGATCAGGGCCCATTCAGACCAGGTCACACTGAAAAGGTTGAAGACGGTTTCTTCGGCAGGATTTTTGACTACTTTCAATGGAGTTATCTGCCCGGCGATTACCATATTGAAGCGCATGAAGAAAATTCCTGTCAGGGATAGCAGACCTGCAAGCCCGAGCTTTATGGCTGAGAGCTTGTGTGCAGACACAATCAGCACAAATGGAATGACAATTGCCAGCGATATTTCCAGCACCCAATAGTTAAAACTCAAAGGTCCTGTCAGCAAAGCGAGCAGTGATTCGTATTTTCCCGGCACCTGGCCGTAGAGTCCGACAAAGGTTTTGCCGATATAGATCACTACCATAACCCCCATCATGGACAAGCTAAGTGTCCTGAGGAACTTAACGGTTTCAAGGTTCTTACGGGTTTTCTTCCTTCCATGTAGATAAGCGATAACTGAAGCCATCGCGATGCCAGAGAACACAGAAGTGAGAATGAAGTAAAGAGGTGAAATCGGTCCGTTCCAGTAAGGACGGGCAATAATGAAACCGAACAGAAATCCGATGCAAATTAGGGCGACTAAGGCAGAAATAGCTGTCATGATTGCAAGAGGCCTGATTAAGGACTCATTCTCGCGAACGACAAACACAGTCAAAGTCACCAGCAGCATCAGATAGATTCCGTATAGCGGTGCCATCCACCAGATTGGCGATGTAAAGTTAGGAGTCAGGAAATAATGGATGAAGTTAAGCGGATTGCCCAACTCCACCAAAAGAATTGCAAAACCGCTGATAAGCGAAAAAATCGCAAACATGAGCAGTGATTTGCCGATTGGGATGATCGCCTTCACATGGAATACATAGCCTAATGCTGCGACAAGCAGCAGTCCGGTGCTGATCCCAACAAAATATTCGTAGCCAGCGATCAGGATTCCCCATGGGATCTTATTTGTTGTTCCCATCGCATGTTCACCGTGGATAAAAATATTGGCTGCTCCTGCCAGGCCAAAGAGAATGAAGGCTGCTGACAGGATCGTCCATTTATTGATTTTCACGAGATTCACCTCCAGTTATTTTTTTACATAGAAGATGCTTGGCTTCGTGCCTTTAGCTTCAAGCAATTGATAGACTTCGTGCTTTGCCAGCTCTTTGTTCAGCTGGCTGTTTGGATCTTCCAGGTCTCCGAACAGACGGACCTCATTCATGCATGTCGCAGAGCAGGCAGGCTGCTCACCTTTTTCAAGCATCTCAGGGCACCATCTGCACTTTTCCGGCACGCGATTTTCATTCAGCTGTCTTGCTTCATAAGGGCAGGCAGCCATGCAATATTTGCAGCCAATACATTTATCAGCGTCAATCTCGACGATTCCATCTTCACGCTTGTAAGTTGCCTGGGTTGGGCAGACGGAAACGCACGGAGCGTTGTCACAATGCTGGCACTGTACTGGTAAAATCTCCATTTTTACATTCGGGTAAGTTCCAGTCTCCAAAATTTCAAGACGGTTGTAGGAAACGTCCGTCCCGAGCTGATTATGCGACGCACAGGCGATGTTGCAGGCGTTGCAGCCCGTACAGCGTTCCGGGAATACCAATAGGCCGTATTTTGCCATCCTAGTTGCCCTCCTTTGCCACGGTCACGACAACCTCTTGGGCCATTGTCGAGCCAGAAAGAGGGTCTACCATGATTGGGATAAAATCATTAAAGTTCACGCCAACGCCGTTTGCTATCCTGTTTTTAGGAGAGAATCCGCCATAAGTGGAAGGGAGCCAGGCTGCTTCCGGGTGCAGAAGCTCGGTTACTTTAACCTGTACCTTCTTTTTGGCGATTTTTGACTTAACCGTGACGGTGTCACCAGTTTTGATGCCAAGCTTCTTGGCTCTAGAAGCGTTAAGCCACATAAAGGTTCCCTGATACTTATCGGAAAGCTTCATCAGCTGTTCTATATTGGTTGTCATTGCATGGGAGTGCCAAGGCTGTTTTCCATGGATCAGGCGGAATTCATGGTCATTTTTAGAATCAGGTTCAACGAGTGGCGGTACCCATACAGGAATTCCAAGTTTTCCATCAATTTTGAACAGATCGGCAGAGAATTGAATCTTTCCGGTTAGCGTAGGCAGAGCCGGTTTGCCTTTTTTCATCGGGAAGCCTGGCTTAACAGTAGCCGGGAATTCCAGTGTACCTGCCTTTTTCAGCTGTTCGAAGGTGATGCCGAGGGGGGCAATCGCTGCTTCTACTTCTTGTTCGATTGTAAAAGGATACAAATCCTTATGGCCCATTGCGTCGGCGATTCCTTTCAACATATCAAGCGTGTCTTTTGTATCATACATCGGCTTGATGACTGGCTGGCGAAGGGCAAGCTGTGGGTTATCATGCGAAATATGGCCTGATACAGCTTGAGGATGCTCCAACCTTTCCAGATAATAATGCTCAGGAAGAATATAATCAGCGGCATAGTAGCTTGTTTCGTTCCAGTCGATGTTAATGGAAACGACCAGATCTGCGTCCTTGATCTTTTTTTGCTCCTCGGGATCCGGTGCGGTCCTGAGGGGGTTATAGTTACAAATGAATACAGCCTTAGCCAGGCCTTGTTGTACAAGCTGAGGCGTGATATGGGCGATTCCCCTTGATGGTTCAACAGTACGGTACTCTCCAGTCACACCTGCTCCGTCGATACGAGCACCCTTTTCAGGCATGTTCTCGATTGCAGGTAAGTCAAGATGTCCCAGCTGCAGGCTGGCAGATGGCATCAAGCCGCCTTTTTCGTAAAAGTTGCCCACTAGCGCATTGAGGATAATCCCCATCTGGGCCGTTTGAGTGCTATTCACATAATGGGAATGCAGTCCGTGCCAGCCTGGCTCGATGAAGGCCTGAGGTGCGTATTTTGCAAAGTCCCTGGCAATTTCCCGGATTTTATCAGCTTTTATTCCTGTGATTGGTTCTGCCCATTCTGGTGTGTATTCCTTGTTCATGCGTTTAAATTCACTGAAGCCATCAACGAATTGTTGGACAAAGGTCTTATTGTAGAGGTTTTCTGATATTAAAACATTTGCCATCGCCAGCCTGAAGGCAAGGTCCGTACCCGGCCTGATTGGAATCCATTCATCAGCGATTTTCGCAATCTCTGAAAAGCGCGGATCAATGACGATCAACTTTGCGCCTTTTTCCTTTGCCTTCGTGATGTGGTTCATGCCATTCGGGATGATTCCTCCGGCAAAGTTTCTTCCTTCAAATATCATGTACTTAGCATTTTTATGGTCACCGTTAAGGGAGGTACCAGTCATTTGCAGCCATGCGTTTGTTTTAGCGTTGAAGCATGTGGAATACTGTGTCGTGAAGTTTGGCGAGCCAATTGTGTCAAACAAGCGGTCCACGTATGACTTCCGGTGGGTGCCGTGCTCGAGCCACAATACAGAATTTCCGGTATACTGCTTAACGATGCTGTCAAGCTTTTCACCGATTTCCTTGAATGCCTGGTTCCAGCTGATTGGTTCGAATTTTCCTTCTCCAACCCGTTTCATTGGGCCAGTCACTCTGTCTTTTGAGTAAAGGTAAGCAGCCATTCCGTGGCCTCTTGCGCAAATTCTGCCGCTGGATTTCAGATGGATAGGATGTCCTTCGACCTTCCAGACCCGGTCGTTCTTCACATGGGCAACAATTCCGCAATAGCTTGTGCAGCCGTGGCAGAAGGTTGGTACCTTCTTCACACTTTCTTCGGTGGCAGCTTTCTTGAACTCAGAGAATCCGAAATAAGCTGGAACCGAGCCTGCTGCTACAACTGTAGCTGAAGCTTTTAAAAATGTACGGCGTGATAAGTTTGTCATCTCTTCATACTCCTTTCTCTCACAAGCTGTTAACCGCAGCTGGCGGCACCAGTTTCTGTTTCGAGTTTTGTGTTTAGCTTTTTCAAAGGATAATCCTTGACCTTCTCGTTGGTAATTGGAAGAATACCATTGATTTCTGCATTGGATGTCCATACTCTCATGCCATCTTTCATGGCATAGGCTTCATATCCGAGCATATTGAGAATCCGTGCTGCTTTACTGGACATGGTGCCGTCATGGTCAATGAGGACAATCTTTTTCTCAGGAGACAATTTCTTAAGCTGTTCTAGCTCTGCCAATGAGTTATATGCGATATTGATTGCCCCAGGAATATGGCCTGCTGCATATTCTTTCGCAGCCCTAAGGTCAACTAATAAAAGTCCATCTTGCTTATTTTTAATGGATTCCTGGATAGCCGCGGGTTTCATGATCGGTGGAAGACCGGTTTTCAGATAGTCATCAGCACTTCCTAAAATAGCTGCGGTTTCATCGGTATATTTCTTAGTTGCAGGAGCTGGGAGATCATAGTTCCCGGCTTTTGTTTCGGTTGCTTCCACTTCATAATCGAAAGTTTTTTGTGGAAGGGGAGTTCCCAAATTCTCATCACTAGTCCAGCCGCCCATCCCGTTTACCATTGGAATCGCATCGTAACCGAGCATATTCCACAGCGCTGATGTCTGACTTGCTGTATGGCCGCTGTAACAAATGACAAGGATCTTTTTGTCCTTTGGCAGATTAGCGATTTGGTTTGGGTCAGCTGTCATACTATATGGAATATTGACAGAGCCCTCAATATGTCCGGCAGCAAATGCAGCTGTATCGCGGACATCGACAATGAAGTAAGAAGGATCGTAATTCAAAATCATCTTTTCAAAAATTTCTTCTGCAGAAATAGACTCTGCAGGTTTTTTCAGGTAAGCATCAGCAGTTTGCTGTACGACTGAAAAAACATTGAGCTGCGCACTTTGTCCATTCACTTGTGGTTGAACCTTTGTTGAACCTTGCTCGGTTCCGCAGCCTCCAGTGAAAATCAGCATTGTACCGGCCAACATGAATAATACTTTTTTTCCAAACAGCTTCAAAGCTCTCACCTCTCTGCTGGCGGATATACCGCCAAAATATTGATTTGGAATTGAACAAACGGTGGGAATGTACACCTCCATCCTTCTAAATGCCTATACTCCTATGGGTTTTAGGTGTTGCAAAAAAAATAAGCGCTTAAGTTATTTTTACCATCAGGGGTAAGTCTATTGCTGTGGAAATTCAGTTACTATTTTCGAGAATGCAGGAAGAAGTAAGGGGAATCACCTATAATTTATTTGAATTTTTTGCACATTTCACACTTAAAACACATTCGTGAAAGTTGCGTGGAGAATTTTCGGTGAACAATAAAAAAAGCCCGCAGAGGCACTGCGGGCGTGAAACTTATTAAACATAGATAAAATAACCGACAAACAAGAAACCAAGAACATACATAATTGGATGGACTTCTCTAAGCTTGCCCATGCCAAGCATCATCAATGGATAAAGAATGAAACCAAGGGCGATTCCGGTTGCGACACTGAAGGTGAGCGGCATCATGATGATCGTTACGAATGAAGGGATAATCACAGCAAGGTTGTTCCAATTGATTTTACTGATTTCGGTTGCCATCAACGCACCAACAATAATGAGTGCTGGAGCGGTAACTTCTGGCGTTATAACTGATAGGATCGGAGAAAAGAGCATCGCCACGCCAAAGCAAGCCGCAATGATTACGGAAGTGAAACCAGTACGACCGCCTACCGCGATGCCTGCTGATGATTCAACGAACGACGCTGTTGTGGATGTGCCAAGTACAGCTCCAGCAACAGCCGACCCTGCGTCCGCAAGAAGGGCACGCCCGGCATTGGGAATTTTATTGTCCTTCATCAGACCAGCCTGGCTGGCAACCGCAATAAGTGCCCCTGCAGTATCAAAGAAAGCAACAAACAGGAATGTGAAAATGACGGCAAGGACATCTGGGGAGAAGATATCTCCCAGGTGGTTGAAGACGACACCAAACGTTGGTGAGATATCAGGAACCGAACCGACGATTGCTGTAGGTTTTTCAATCAAGCCAGTGAAAATACCAACGATTGTGGCAATCACCATTCCATAAAAGATGCCGCCGCTGATTCCGCGGACCATCATGATGACACTGACGATGAAGCCAAAGAGAGCAAGGAGGACAGGGCCTGATGTCAAGTTGCCGATAGAGACAAAAGTCGCTTCGCTGCCAACGATGATTCCCGCATTTTTCAAGCCGATGAAGGCGACGAAGAAACCGATTCCCGCAGCGATTGCATGCTTAAGATCCTGAGGGATGACATTGATGATTTTTTCGCGGATCTTTAAAAGACTGAGGATGACGAACAGAACACCCGCGATGAACACACCAGTAAGGGCGACTTCCCATTTGACTCCCATCCCGATGCTGACGGTAAAAGTAAAAAATGAATTCAAGCCCATGCTTGGAGCGATCCCAATCGGGAAGTTAGCAAGCAGACCGATCAGAAGGGAGCCGATGATGGCTGATAGAGCAGTAGCTGTAAAAACAGCTCCTTTATCCATGCCTGCCTGGCCGAGGATTAATGGATTGACGACAAGAATGTACGCCATCGATAAGAACGTCGTGATTCCGGCAAGTGTTTCTTGTTTATAATTTGTATTTCGTTCTGCGAACTGGAAAAAGTTTTTCATGTGTGCTGTCCTCCTGGTAGTTTATTTAAGAGAATGGCTCTGTTAAAACCCAAAATTGTTTTTTACTCCTGTTGATTGTAGTGAATCGCCTGAAACGAAAATCAACAGCCTTGTTTAACAGAGCATAGAAAATAAAAAAACTCCGGCAGTTTTATGCTGCCGGAGTACCACAAAGGACAAATAGATGCCAAAAAGAATAGCAAATATCAAAGTCCCTTGTAGTCACGCCTTTTACGGTAGCATGGTAGAAACGTCCGAGCCATATTCTCGAACATATACAAGGAAAAGATAATAGATTTAAATAATACTAGTGATAGTATCAGCAATTTACATCGAGGTCAATTGCAATTCTTAAAGTTTATCTATTTGTTTTTTTCTGATTATTGAGGGAGCTGGAAGCTAGTTGGTATATCTGTTTGCTAATTTCCAAGTCGCGGAATTATGGTGGAAAATCGCGGAATTATACTGGACTTTCGCGGAATCAAGGTGTGAAATCGCGGAATAACCATACAATTTCGCGGAAATAAGTATGTAAGATGGCCAGTTTTACAGATCAACAAGCAAAATTAGCAGTTTTTTTGATACTATTAAGAAAATACAGCACACTACTGATAAAATCTGTAATAAACACGAGCAAAAGTTCGTGGAAATCATAGTAAGTGATGAATGAATGATTAAATACATAATGATATGAAGCGAGGAGACATTAAATTGGCTGTTATTCAAAATGAAAAAAGATCCGAGAGATTTGAAGTGGCGTTCAACCAGATTCATCGGTGGATGCAGAGGAATGCTAGGAATGAGACGACTGATAAATTTTCAGAGTTGCTGCGGATTAATTATCCGAGACATTCGATTATCCGCAAATATTATCATGACTTAAAGATGTATGGGCGCCTTCGGAATTCACTTGTGCATGACAAAATTGCGCTGGATTTTTATATAGCTGAACCGCATGAAAAAGTGGTGGAGAAGATTGAAATAATCGCCAGTCAGGTGTCAGATCCGAAGAATGCACTGGAGATCGCGACAAGACCAGTGTTTTATTTTAAAGAAGATACCAGTTTAGTTGATGTCTTGAAAATTATCCGGAAAAGGGCCTATTCCCAGTTTCCTGTCTATGATGAAAATGGATTTAAGTGGTTATTGACTTCGAATTGCATTGCCCAGTGGCTTGCGAGTAATCTGCTGGAGGGCGGCAGAACGATAGAGGATGTGAAAATCAGCGACCTGGAGTATCTTCATTCAAAGAGATTTGTAGAGTTTGCAACGAAGAACTCGGATATATTCTCGGTAGAGGATATTTTTGAAAAGTATCATCTAGAAAACAGGAAGCTGGAAGCAGTATTAATCACTGAAAATGGAAAAACCTCCGATCGGCCGATCGGGATTATCACCCCCTGGGATTTAGTTGAAATCGATGCATTGGATTAAGTATGTGCTGATTTAGTTAAATCCCTATATGGGTATCGGAAATCCCTTTGTTTAGGAGTTTTTGACAACTTTTTGACCGTAATATGTGAATAATAAATGAACTAAATGACAAAACACCCCTGTTTGGATTTTTACTTACTATAATGATAGTGTAATCCAAATGGAGGTGCCAATAATGAACGTAACAACGATTATTGAATTGGAAAATCGTGAAGTTGAGAAGATGGCTGGCGCAAAATTAGTATTTATACAGGAACAGATTGATGCAAATATCGTGGAAACATGCGTTGATTGTTTTAAATATGAAGGTTCAGAAGATTGTCTGGATACAGATGACGCAATGCAAAAAGTTTTTAATGCACTGAAAGCAGATGGAATGATCCCTGAAGCAGTGGAAGATTTTTCGTATGAAATGCCTTCTTGTGAGAGATTGAGAAAAGATGTTTATGAAGAACAGGACATGCCGCAAAAAGTGATTCTGAGCTTTGCAATATAAGACTTAAACAGGAGTTCTGTCGTGGAACTCCTTTTTTAAGTTGGTTAACACTTTTTTGATCAGTTTTTCTAAAAACGTGACTTTTATCAAAGAGAAGCCTGGTAGAAATTTATATAATGAAGTTGACATAAAATGAAAACGCTTTCAATAAGGGAGGTGGGAACCGGTGAAAAAAGGTGCGGACATCACCATCATTACAGGCCATTTTGGCAGCGGAAAAACAGAGATATCAATTAATCTAGCACTCGAGGCAAGGAAAACAAATGCCAGGACCTCAGTTGCCGACCTCGACATCGTAAATCCATATTACCGTGCGAGGGATGCCAGAAATATTTTTGAACAAAATGGAATTGAACTTATTGCACCTGCTGAAAGGCTTGCAGCCGCTGATTTGCCGATTGTTCCGGGCGATATGAGCAGGGTGATCTATGACCCGGCCTATAAGCTGATCGTCGATGCTGGAGGAGATAAAGATGGAGCTACGGCACTGGGGCAATTTTATAACGATTGGAAAGAAATGAAGCCCGAGGTGCTGTTTATTTTGAATGCTAACCGTCCATATGTCAGTACTCTGGAGGGAGCGGTTGAGACATTGCAGAAAATCGAAAAAGCCTCCAGGCTGAAAATCACAGGAATTATCAATAACTCAAATGTAGGATCCGAAACGACGATTCAGGATGTCGAAAAGGGGTTTGCGTTAGGCAAGGAGCTGTCAGATAAATTGGGAATTCCTTTGTTGTACACGATGGTACCGCAGCATTTATCAGCTGAAAGTGCTGGAATTGAGTCGGAGTCCCAGGTAAAAGTGATTTCGAGGTATTTAAAATTGCCATGGGAAATGTAAAGGAGGCAAATACGGTGGAGCAGAGAGTTGTTTTTAATGAAGAGACTTGTAAATCATGCAAGCTGTGCGTAAACGCTTGTCCGACAAATGTGATTTATCTTGCTGATTACTTGAATGAAAAAGGCTACCGGCCGGCGGTTGTGACAGATCAGGGAAATTGCATCAGCTGCGGCAAGTGCGCACAGATGTGTCCGGATTCGGTCATCACTGTTTATAGGCCAGAAAAGGTAAGGAAATCTGTATAGCAAAGGAGACATGACAATGGGGAAAGTACTTATGAAGGGTAACGAGGTCATCGCGGAAGCCGCTGTCCATGCAGGCTGTAAATATTTTTTCGGCTATCCAATCACACCGCAGAGTGAGCTTGTTGCCTATATGGCCAGAAGGCTGCCAGAGGTTGGCGGATTATTTTTACAGGCGGAAAGTGAAGTAGCAGCGATTAATATGGTGTATGGCGCGGCCGGAACCGGTGTGCGTGTGATGACATCATCATCAAGTCCTGGATTCAGCTTGAAGCAGGAAGGAATCTCATATTTGGTAGGGGCCGAACTGCCGGCACTGATTGTGAATGTCGTCCGAGGAGGGCCAGGACTCGGCAATATCCAGCCGGCACAATCGGACTATTTCCAGGTGACAAAAGGTGGCGGTCATGGGGATTACCATACACCTGTCCTGGCTCCGTCCACGCTTCAGGAAATCATTGACCTGACTGAAGCTGCATTTGATATCGCCGACCGTTACCGGACGCCAGTTATCCTGCTTGGGGATGGCATGCTTGGACAGATGATGGAACCGGTTGAGTTCAAGGAATTGAGCGAGAGGAAGCCGGAACAAAAGGAATGGGCTACCACGGGAACACGCGGTGATGGGAAGCCAAGAATTATCTCTTCACTAGAATTGAATGCAGATGCACTCGAAAAGCGGAATGAACTTTTACAGAAAAAATTCACAATGATTAAGCAAAATGAAGTCAGATTCGAAACCTTTGAAACTGAAGATGCCGATTATATTGTAACTGCTTATGGAACAGCAGCAAGGATTGCCATGAATGCAATCAATAAAGCGAGGAAAGATGGACTGAAAATCGGGATGATCAGGCCTATCACACTTTGGCCATTCCCTGAGCAGCCGTTTATTGCAACACGTGACAGGGTGAAGGGCTATCTCTCAGTCGAGATGAGCGCAGGCCAAATGGTTGAGGATGTCAGACTTGCTGTCGAGGGCAAGGCCCCGGTTTCCTTCTTTGGGCGCACTGGCGGTGTCGTCCCTACGCAAGAAGAAATTTACGATCAAATCATACAGCTGGCAGGGGGTGTCGAGGTATGACAATGAAGACCGTGTTTGAGAAAACATCTGGATTAACTGATAACCAGACGCACTATTGTCCCGGCTGTACGCATGGAATTATCCACAGGATGGTTGGGGAAGTCCTTGAAGAAATGGGGATTCTTGAGGATACAGTTGGAGTCGCTTCGGTCGGATGCTCTGTACTTTCATATGAATATTTCAATTGTGATATGACCCAGGCAGCACATGGCAGGGCTCCAGCTGTCGCTACAGGCATAAAGCGCGTCCTGCCTGACCGATTTGTTTTTACCTACCAGGGAGATGGCGACCTTGCTTCGATTGGAATTGCTGAGGCTGTCCACGCCGCTGCAAGAGGAGAAAACATTACCGTTATTTTTGTGAATAATGCGATTTATGGAATGACTGGAGGACAAATGGCGCCGACAACATTGGTTGGCCAGAAAACGGCTACGACTCCATTCGGCCGGGATGCGAGCATCCAGGGACTGCCGATCCGGGTTAGTGAGATGTTGTCAACTCTGGATGGAACAGCCTATATCGAACGAGTTTCGACGCATGATGTGCCGAACATCCTTAAAGCGAAGAAAGCGATTCGCAAAGCATTTGAAACACAGAAGCAGGGATTGGGTTTCTCGATGGTCGAGATTCTGTCCAGCTGTCCGACGAACTGGGGCCTTGATCCCAATGAATCTCTCGATTGGATTAAGGACAATATGGTGCCTGCCTATCCTCTTGGCGTGTATAAGGATGTACCAAAGGGTGGTGATGAGTGGTGATGGAGGAAATCTTGATAGCGGGGTTCGGAGGCCAGGGAGTCATGTCGATGGGCCAATTGATTGCCTATGCAGGGATGACTGAAGGAAAGTTTGTATCATGGCTGCCTTCCTACGGTCCCGAGCAGCGCGGCGGAACTGCCAACTGTGCAGTCGTCGTCAGCGAGGAACAGGTAGGTTCACCACTTGTGTCGCGGCCGACGACAGCAATTGTCCTTAATAACCCGTCATATGAAAAGTTTGAACCGATGGTCAGGGCCGGCGGGTTATTAGTTGTGAACTCATCATTGATTTCAAAAGTTTCACCTAGGACTGATATAAGAGTTTTAAATATTGACGCAACCGACAAGGCGAATGAGCTCGGCAATCCAAAAGTCGCTAATATAATCCTGCTTGGGGCATTCCTGGAGGAAACGGGTATTCTGTCCGATGAATCAATTTTGGAAGCATTGAAAAAAGTGCTTTCCCCGGAAAAGCACTCTCTATTGGAAATCAATCGCCAGGCGCTTGAACTTGGGCGTTCATTAACTAAAGCACCGACGCATTAGCAGAGGTTGCGCCCGAGAAATGGAGTCCGCCACAATTACTGTTTGAATCACTTCAAAAAACGCTGCCAACTGATGGCAGCGTTTTTATTGTGTTTCAATTTGTTTGCGTCGCCTTCCTTATCCCAAAAGCTCTAAAATTAAAGGAACGGCTGCCTGTAGTGTAGGTGCCTTCTTGTCGGCACTTGTTTCATCGGTTCCGATAAAAACAGTTTTACAGCCTGCTTTTTTGCCAGCTTCGATATCGCGCTCGTGATCTCCTACCATGACACTTCCTGTCAATTCGATATCATGCCTGCTGGCAAGGTCAAGAAGCATTCCGGCATTTGGTTTGCGGCATTCACAGCCCGCCTTTGGTTTGTGTGGGCAGTAGGCAACCTCCTTGATATGGCCGCCATGTTCTTTGATCAATTCAACCATGTGATCATGGATTTCTTGCAGGCGCTTTTCCTTCAAGAATCCAAGTCCGACTCCTCCCTGATTGGTGACTACAAAAATTTCATAGCCAGCCTTGCTCAAGTCTGCGACTGCTTCTGCTGCGCCATCAAGAAGATAAAGATCTTCAGGAGAGTTAACAAATTTTACCCGGTGAGATAAAACTTCATTGAGTACTCCATCCCTATCTAAAAATACTGCTTTTTTCATTACGTTCCTCCGTTTGTACTAACATCTTTTAAAACTATTATCTTTTCGGCATTCTGATGTCGTGATACATAGCGATTACCGGTGATCCAAAAACGCCATGGATAGTCTCTTGCTTCTCCGGAATTGTCGATACCGATTCTCTTCCCTGAAGATATGCTCTCAGGTACAAACCCTTGCGAGATGAAAAGTGGCTTCTCTGTTAAGGGATGCCCGTAATCGGATGTATTTATGCCCATTGCTTTCGTTAGCTTTCCGGGTCCATTGGTGAGATTGGCTGAATCCGGCATACCTCTGCGCTTAACCATTAAGTCGATTCCCTCAACAGGTTGTATGGCTCTGATCAACACTGCCTCTGGATTGCCTTCTTCCCCACTGACAACATTGAAGAGTGTATGGGTGTGCATAACATAAGTATAGGCTAAACCAGCTTCATGGAACATGATCTCTGTCCTCTTCGTCCTGCGATTATTATAGCTGTGCGCCGCTTTGTCCATAGGGCCGACATAGGCTTCTGTCTCGACAATTATTCCCGAGGCTGTTCCTTCTTCAGTTTCTTTCACTAAAATGCATCCCAGGAGCGATACCGCCAATTCTAGGGTGGGCTGCTGATAGAACTTATTGTCAAGTGTCTGGAAAGTATCACATTGTTCTGACATAAAACCTCCTAATAACTCTTTTTAATCTTAATACCCTGCAACTGAATGAGTCATCCATTATTATTTGCCCAAAATAAAAATACCTAGTGAAAAAAATAGCGGATAGACCAAAGATGGTTTATAGTATTTTTAAAGGTCTGACAGTTTTAATTTCCATAAGGAGAGTATCTATTATATGTGGAAAAAATGGGTATGGATTGCAGTGATTGCTGCAGTCGTTTTTTTCCTTGTTCCATATAGCCTTCCGCTCATTTTTGCTGTGTTAACAGCAGTCATGCTCGAAGGAATGGTTCAATGGATTATGAAAAGATTTTCTTTCAAGCGTCTTCAGGCTGTGATCGGAGTATTTATCAGCTATGTGCTCCTGTTAGGTGTTATTGGATATAACCTTGTTTCAATTATCGCCCATCAGGCGGTATCCTTATCCGAGCGAACTCCTACATTCGTAAGGGACATTTACAGAACAGCGATTCTTCCTTTGATGGGCAAGTGGGAATTCTATTCAAAAAACTTCCCGGGAGAAGTCATTGACCAGATTGAAGCGACGATTGAAAAGAATATAAACACGCTTGATTCGTTCCTGCAACAATTCATTGCTGGCATAATCAATCTGCTCACGGCAATACCAGGGTTCATGATTGAGTTTCTTGTTTATCTTATTGCGTTATTTTTGTTCAGTCTTGAACTGCCTAATCTTAAATTGAAGCTGGAATCCCATTTGAAGGAGCAAACTCGGCAGAAGGTCTTCCTGGTTGGAAGCCAGTTGAACAAGGCAGGGATAGGTTTTTTAAAAGCGCAGGTTATCCTGAGCTTGGTCACCTTTATCATGGCGATGGCTGGCCTCAACATTCTTGGGGTTAAATACACGGGACTGCTATCATTGTTGATTGTTATTGTCGATATCCTGCCGATTCTCGGAACCGGATCAGTCCTTGTTCCCTGGGCCGTTATTGCGATTCTCCAGGATAATCATTTTCTGGGAATTGGATTAATCATTTTGTTTCTGATCATCACTGTTGTCCGCAGGGTGATCGAGCCAAAGATATATTCATCAAACCTTGGTATTTCGCCGCTTGCCTCCTTGATCAGCATGTATATTGGACTCAAACTGCTCGGGCTTTCCGGGATTTTTATTGGTCCGATTATCGTGATTATCTACGACACTTTAAGAAAAGCAAATGTAATTCGGCTGAATTTCAAGATTTGAATTTTAGCTCGTTTTTTGGATAGCAGAACATGATTAAGCATAAATTATGTTTGTTACCAAGAAGGAGGAACGCAGGAATGAATATAGGCCGCGCAAAAGAAATTGTTGAGTCAGCAGATATGATTAATGTAACTTATGATGGGGAGCCAATCATCATCCAGCATGTTGACGAAAGTACAAAAATGGCAAGGATTTATTCCAAGTCAGAACCGGATGTCGAAAGAGACGTACCAGTCTTGAATTTAATAGAGGAATAGAAAAACGGGAGAATCTATGTCTCCCGTTTTTCTACGTTATAAAGCGGTAATGTAATCTTGAATTGGGTGCCTGCGTTAAGTTTGCTTTTAACGTTTACCGTACCGCCCATTTCGTGGATAATCTTATTAACGACCATCATGCCCAGCCCGGTGCCTTTTTCTGCCTTGGTTGAAAAGTAAGGTTCCCCGATTTTTGCTAATTGCTGTGGAGACATGCCGCATCCTGTATCTTCGATTGTGATGGATACATGGTTATTGGCCATCTCGCGGCAGCTGATCACCAGGTCACCGCCGTTTGGCATAGCCTCAATGCCGTTTTTGATGATATTGAGTATACATTGATGTAATTTGGCGGCTTCACCGGCGACATTCATTCCCGCCATCAAATCCTTTTTTATATTTACCGAAAAATGATTTGCATAAGGAAGGATGAGCTCAAGTGCTTTCTCGATTTCTTCTTTTACACAGATGGATGAATCCATTTCCGATTGTGGTTTGGCGAAATTAAGGTAATCTTTAATGATTGTTTCTGCACGATCGAGTTCATCAATTGCAGTATTTAAATAATAGAGCCTCTTTTTTTCCTCAATAGTAGGATCCTTTAGCATTTGCAGGAATCCGCGTGTGACCGTAAGCGGGTTTCGCACCTCATGACTGACACTCGCCGCCAATTGTGAGACAACCTCAATCTTATCAGACTTGATCACAGCATTATGTAAAAGATAGTTCTGCCTCATGATTTCAATATAATATGTCACAATGAAAATTCCGGCAGAAAGGGCCAAACCGTATAAGAGCATGAATTGAAAGTTAGACAAGTCGTCAAACACTGCCGCCTTCATCAGGAAAATGAGGACGGTATAAGATAATGCGACCGCCACAACAGTAAATAGTTTTCTGGACAGAGGGAAAGCCCTGAACTTACTGGATAGGTAAACAGTTAATACGGTAATGGTAAGCATGTTAAAGAAGTTAATCCATATCCCATTGCCGCCAAAAGGAATCCTTGCCAGTACAACAGTGATGAAAAGCATGATGCTTACGATAGGTCCGCCATATAACCCTCCAACGACAACAGGAATCAAGCGGAGATCGAAGATGAAATCCTTATTGCCAATCACCGTAAAAGACATACAAAACAGGATTTGAATCGCGCCCAAAATTATAATGAATGTTTTGGCGTTTTTCCTATATAAACTTGTAAATTTGTTAACGATAATGTATTGGAACACAAATGTAGTAAACAGGATGAAGATCAGATTCAATACAAGAACTGTTAAAAGGTCCATAGTCTTAATCTCCAGTCGACGAGGAGCGACCGCTCCATTCAAAATATATGTTCGTTAAGAAGACAAATTATTCGGATATATTACTTTTACTTTAACACAAAATTGATTTAAGTTGCTTTTTTTATCATGACTATTTTTTCGCACTAGTTGCTTTTTGGAGATGTTCTTGAATATATAGGCCAGAGCTTTTTTTCGACGTGACTTCTCTAATGGAAAGGGATGAATATCCAAGGTTTGGATTACAGGATGTCCAAGCGGATTATTGGATGACCCTCATAACTTGGCGATATACTATTTGTACAAAAAACTGCAGAGGAGGCAATATAATGGCCAAAAACTCTTTAACACTTTTCACGCGTCCTATGTGAACAGATTGCCAGGAAGCGAAGGAGTTTCTTTCGCAAAAAAAAGTACCGTATGAAGAAATCAATGTTCAGGATGAGCCTGAAAAGGAGAAAAAGCTAAAAGAATTAACAGGTACTGTAATTGTTCCTGCATTTATTTTTACGAGCACAAAGTTCTTGTTCATGAAAGATAAAAAAGTATTGATCGGATTTGAAAATAACAGAAGTGAAATTGAAAAGCTTGCTGGAAGCTTATAATCTAAATACTAATGACAAAAAGCCATCAAATTTGGTGGCTTTTTGCCGTTTTATAAAAATTTTATGTGACATGGAACCATAATGAAGTTCATAAATTATAATATATAAATCTTTCATGGGGGAGGGTAATCACTTTAATTCCGAGTTGACTTATCAGAATACATGTATTATATTATTCGAGAATGATAAATTAGGAGGGAAAGTCAGTGACTACTGGACTTGTTATTTTAAATATTGCAGTTATGCTAGGCATCATTGCTGTTCTTTTTTACATGCAAAAGAAGCATGTTTCATTTTCTAAACGAGTATTCATTGCACTGGGAATCGGGATTATATTCGGTTTTGCATTGCAATTCATTTACGGAGCGGGATCTGAGGTCATTACTCAGAGTACTGACTGGTTCGCGATTGTGGGAAGCGGCTATGTAAAGTTCCTGCAAATGATCGTTATGCCGCTAGTATTTATATCGATTTTGGCTGCTTTCACAAAGCTTAAGCTGACGAATAACATCGGTAAAATCAGTACACTGATTCTCGGCTTGCTGGTTGGCACAACTGCTGTTGCCGCTGCGGTTGGTATCGCTACTGCGGTTGGTTTCGACCTTGAAGCTGTGCAGATCACACAAGGTGAGGCGGAGCAAGCGCGTGCTGAGAAGCTTGAGGAAACGTATGGAGGGATTGAGGGGCGCACCATGCCGCAGCAAATTCTTGATCTCTTGCCAGCCAATCCATTTCTTGACTTCACTGGGGCACGACCGACATCTACAATATCAGTTGTTATTTTCGCGGCATTCCTGGGAATCGCATACCTTGGAGTGAGAAGAAAATCTCCTGATCAGGCAGAGCTTTTTGCCAAGATTGTTGATGCTTTCTATGCGGTCATCATGAGGGTCGTCACGCTGATCCTGCGCCTGACACCATATGGAGTTCTTGCCATCATGACAAAGACCGTTGCCTTAAGCGATTTCGACGCAATCTTAAAACTAGGTAAATTCGTAGCAGCTTCATATGTTGCTCTTGCAATCATGTTCATTATCCACTTGTTATTACTGACGATTGCTGGTTTAAATCCAGTCACTTATATTAAAAAAGCATTTCCTGTTCTCGCGTTTGCTTTCACTTCAAGAACGAGTGCCGGGGCATTGCCATTAAATATCAAAACACAGCGCTCGCTTGGCGTTCCAGAAGGGATTGCAAACTTTGCCGGTTCCTTCGGGTTATCTATCGGGCAAAATGGCTGCGCCGGGATTTATCCTGCGATGCTCGCAGTCATGATTGCACCGTCAGTGGGTATTGACCCTTTGACACCATCATTCATCGCAACAGTGATCGCAATTGTAGCCATCAGTTCCTTCGGTGTTGCCGGAGTTGGAGGTGGCGCGACATTTGCTGCACTACTAGTTCTTTCAGCGTTGAACCTGCCGGTCGCTCTTGCCGGGTTGCTGATTTCCATTGAACCATTGATTGATATGGGACGCACAGCAGTAAATGTAAGCGGCTCGATGACATCAGGCATCCTGACAAGCAGAATCACAAAAGAAATCGATTCATCGGTCTATACAGATATGAATCAAAAAATCGAAGCCGAAGCTTAAGAATGCTAAGAAGCCAGCCAAGGAAAAACCTCGGCTGGCTTTCTGCATTTATTTTTTCGAAAAAGAATCAATGAACAGTCTTCCTTTTTATCACACACAACGATGTCATCAATCCCACACATGTAATCGTAAGCAGCGAATAGATGAATTTTTCCATTCCAATTACCTTCAACCCTGATAAAACTACTATTCCGTCTATTAGGAAAATCAAGATTCCGACATTAACAGGAAAAAATTTATGAACCAATTGGGCTAATAAATCCGTCCCGCCAGTGCTTGTTTCATAGCGGAGCATCAAACCAATTCCGCATCCCACCAATATCCCTCCCAGGATTGCGCTTGGGACGATTCCCAGGTGGATTCCTTTTTCAACAGGTGCGAACAGATCAATGAAAAAGCTTGATACCAATAACCCATTCAAGCTATGAAAAAAGTATTTCCGTTCCAATATCCAAGCCAATACGTATAGAGGGAGACTCAGGAGAATCATCGTAAGGCCTGTAGGAAATCCATAAAAATAATGAATGATCAAGCCAATGCCAATCATGCCGCCGTCCAGGAGATGGTGTGGGACGAGAAATCCATTCACTCCTACTCCAAGCAATATGCTTCCTACAAGTACAGCAAGAACTTTCCCTGTCATCCATTATCACCAGCCTTGTCCTTCTTCCATTATTTCTATGTAAAAAGACAAGTGTTAGAACATTACATAAAAAAAGAACCTGCCAATCGGCAGGTTCAAATGTTACATAGAATAGGTTATCTCAATTTCACGCCCGGGCATGGGCATCCCTTAGTGTGGCAGGAATGCAAGCTGGTAAAAGAACAGCACTGCAAAAACGTAAAGCAGCGGGTGAACATCACGCCATTGCCCTTTCACTACTTTCAGTAAAGGATAGGAAATGAATCCAAGCGCGATGCCGGTTGCGATGCTTGAAGTAAGCGGCATGCTCAAGATGATCAGGAAAGCAGGGAATGCTTCGTCAAGCTCGTCCCAGCTGATCTGTGAAATACTGCCCATCATCAGGCTTCCGACAATAATCAAAGCTGGAGCAGTAATAGCTGATAATCCGGAAACCGCACTCACAAGCGGTCCGAAGAAAGCAGCGGCGATAAAAAGACCGGCTACCGTCAGTGAGGTAAGACCAGTACGTCCACCTGCAGCAACACCTGATGATGATTCAATATAGGCCGTTGTCGGACTTGTTCCGAACATAGCACCTGCGGCAGTTGCGATCGAGTCAGACAGCAATGCTTCTCTTGCACGCGGCATTGAATTTCCTTTCATCAAGCCTGCCTGGTGAGCTACACCGATCATTGTTCCGGTAGTATCAAAGATAGTTACCAGGATGAAAGAAAAGACAACTGCGTATAAGCTGTTTTGTACGACATCCATCAATGCTGTCCATGGATTCAGGACAATCATGCCTTCGGGAAGTGATGGCATAGACATGAAACCTTCTTTGAAGTCCAATTGGCCTGTGAAGAAGGCGATCAATGCAGTGACGACCATTCCCAGGAACAATGCTCCATTCACCTTAAGCACCATTAAGACAAGCGTGACTGCAAGTCCAATCAATGCCAGCACTGCAGATGGGGAATGCAGATCCCCAAGACCTACCAAGTTCGATGGGTGGTCGGTGATGATTCCTGTAAGACGCAAACCGATGAAAGCAATAAAAAGTCCAATACCTGCGGTGATTCCGTGCTTTAAGTTGGCTGGAATTGCTTCAATCAACTTTTCACGGAATGGAGTCAGGGACAGGATGACAAATATTAAACCCGCGATAAAAACCGCAGCGAATGCAGTCTCATATGAAATGTTCTGGTTGTTGCCTACAACAGAGTAGGCAAAGTAAGCGTTCAGTCCCATACCAGGAGCGATCGCGATTGGATAATTAGCAAATAAGGCCATCCAAAGCGTACCGATCACAGCAGCAATGATTGTCGCTGTAAAAACTTGCTCAAAGGGAACGCCGGCATCAGCCAGGATGATAGGGTTGACGACAACGATATAAACCATTGTGAAAAAGGTCGTTATACCGGCCATCATTTCTGTTTTTACATTCGTGTTGTTCTCTTTTAATTTAAACATGAGTTCCTCCAAAAATACGAACGATTTTTAAACACAAATAATATAATATTCGTTTTTAGCTCTTTTTTCAAGTGTGGATTTTAAAAAATATTATTTTATTAATTAGTATCACACAATGAAAACATTTTCACCCAATTAAAAAAGGACTCAAATGAGTCCTAATTCAACTTTTTGGTCTGAAGTAATCTTTCGTAAGCCATAACCCGCCGATATAAAGAGCCAATGCAAAATAGGCTGGCAGCAGGTGGATAAAATCAATGTAACCAATATACAGGTGCGTGAAAATTCCAGCTGTAAAAGCGGGTATTCCTCCGATTAGGAATGTTCTCCAAACCCAGGCAGAACCTTCATGGAATCCCCACAACGACAGAGTTAGTACAAGCAGGCCAACACTGAAGAGTGCGCTGCCAAAGCCTGCGCGGTCATGAGCGATTACCGGGATCAGTTTTTCGTTCAGCGCACTCAGTTGGTCTGGTGTCATACAGATATAATTCAGGTCGGTATCAACAAACACATAAGTTGCCCCAATTGTCGATATGACAATCCCGCCGAGTACAAAGGAGAAACCGAGGATGACAAACATTAGCTGGCCATATACTGCTTTCTTCCAGGATGAATGGTTGGTGCGGTTTTTTGATAAGGGTGATTGATTTGCTGAGCGTGTTTTTATGTAGCCCATGATGTAAAAAGGAAGCAAAATGAGCCAGAATAAACCGTGCAACCAGTCGAAATAACCGAATCCAAGAAAAAGCATGATTCCCAGGAATCCAGTAATGGCCCCGATATTGAAAGCTCTTTTTGCCCAGTGGATCCCATAACGGATGCCATGACGCGCAAGCTGCATATAGATGAAGCCCCCAGATATCATCGTACCGGCAAGTGTCATCCTGTCATGTGACATGAATTTATAAAGATTGGGATTGTAGGCCATCAATTCAAGCCTGCTCATTTGCAAGAATGCTTCATCATAGAAGAGGATGACCTTCGTGAAACTGAAGAATAAGACCAAGGATCCTCCAAGCAGGATGAAAAGTCCGAACAGCCAATACCAGATCCAGCCAGGAAGCTCTTTCCTCTCGTCTCCTAGTTCGTCAAGAAGCGCTTCATTGATTCTTTTGGGCAAACCCGGACCTGATGCGACATAGCCCCCGGATAAAAAGACTTGCTCCGCACCTGCCTCAAAAAGGGCGAGCGCATCGGCGGGTTCAGCAACGCCTCCAGAGGTAACGACCGGCAAACCAATTTCATTTTTTATGATGTTAAGAGCATGTATCATTCCATCTGTTTGCTGAAGTGGCAACACCTGTTTGCCGTCTGTTAAAATACGGTCTTCTTCAATCATGATTCCATCCGCAATATGACTGGCTGATTTAAGCTTAAAAAGGTTGTCAGCAACAGTAGAATGCCTAATAGCTAAAAGGACAGGCTTGTATAGAAGAACCATTTTTATATGTATGAGATCATCGATGCTTTCAATTAAATCAATTTCAATTATGAAGACATCGCCAGCATCTTTTAAATGTTCCGCAGTGTCTATCGGTTCTTCTAGCCGAATCAGGATCGGCACTGTCCGTGATTTAGTTAGTTTGTTTTTTGTGGCGATAAGTCCAATCGTCTCAGCATATTCAGGCAGGATCCAGGCATCATTTGTTTTAGAAAGAGATGCTGCTGTTTCGGGCTCTCTCGGAAATTTGGTGATGGGACCAACTTCAATTGCACCAAAGCCAAGACTCGGGAAGGCTTCAATCCCGGATAATTGTGGGTCAATCTTCCCGCTTAACCCAACCGGACTACCGAAATGAAGACCAAATAGATTGCGGTGCAATTTTTCCGAGGGAGACATATGCCCAAGAAACTCGATGAAAGATCTGCCCCCTGGAAACTTTGCGATGGTGGACATTCCGCGGTGGATGAATTCCCGTCCGGCATTACTGGGCAAAATGGACAGCCATGGTTTAAATAATGGGTGATATGACCAATCAGGCATAACGGCCTCCTGAAATTTTATGGCTTCTTTCTTATTCTAACGTAAACTTCCGCCTTTCTGTGGCGATTAGGCATATATAATTCTCCAGAGCGAATAAAAAGAAATGCTTCTAGCTAAAATAGTGGAGAAAATTTTATTGCGGAGGTAAGAATATGGATTTGAATCGAGTTAGACAAATACTGTCATCGTCTGCAGAAATAGATGTGATTTATAACGGTGCATCCGTGTGGATTGACCATTTAAACGAAGACGGACGCACTGCCACTGTCCATCTGCGCGGGCCATTGGAAGAAAGGACAACTGTTGAGATTTCTGAGCTGCAGGAAAGATCTTAAGCAACGACTATAGATTAGGAGGAAGTACCTCCTTATATGAGCGTGCTGACCGCCGGAATGCAAAATAGTGTACGGCGGTTTTTTCCTATGGCACAATATTTACAATACCTATAGTGGTTTATCTACTATTAATATGAGGTATTTTTAAATTCGAAAGGAGAGATGAACATGTTCCATCATACGATTGAAGTGGACAAGTCAATGAATGAAGCAGTATCTGCACTCGAAGCAAGCTTGAAGGATGAGAAATTCGGTGTCCTTTGGTCTCTGAATATGAAGGAAACATTAGCTGGTAAAGGTGTGGAACTTGACGGTGACTATATTATCCTTGAAGTCTGCAATCCGCATGAAGCAAAGAGAGTACTTGAAAAGAATCCTATCGTGAGCTATTTTCTCCCTTGCAAAATTGTAGTGTATAAAGATAATGGTACAACTAAGGTGGGCCTTCCAAAGCCAACAGAACTGATTAAATTTGTGGAAAATGATGACCTGCAGGCAATCGCGGCAGACATCGAAAAAAGGCTGATCGGTGCAATTGACAATATTAAATGATTTTTTACAACATGAAGTCCGGGATTCTGCCCCGGGCTTTTTTTCATTCAAAAATAAAGATTAGCTCATTTTGAAAAAATGTATTGTCCGGCTGTTTAGGACAAATTTTTGCCGGGAACTTAAAGATTAATCAAAACGAAAAATTTCGGCCGATGAGCCGTTTATATAGATTTGGCGGCTGTCAGATTGGCAGCCGTTTTGATTTGTATTCGAGTGTATAGAGGAATAGAATGGATGAAAAAGGAGGGGAATTCACGGTGAGCATTTTTGATACGATTGAATTACATAACGGAGTGAAAATGCCAGCTTTTGGCCTTGGTGTCTATAAAGTCGAGGAAGGTGAACAACTCGAAAAAACAATTCATACTGCGCTTGACCTTGGCTACCGGCTCATAGATACAGCTTCTTTTTACCAGAATGAAGAGGGTGTTGGTCAGGCCATCCGAAACAGCGGGATCCCAAGGGAAGAGTTGTTTATAACAACGAAGGTCTGGAATTCGGAGCAGGGATATGAAAATACTTTGAAGGCCTTCGATGACAGCATGGAGAGATTAGGGCTGGATTATTTGGATCTATATCTCGTCCATTGGCCTGTAAAAGGAAAATACTTAGAAACGTGGCGCGCTCTTGAAGAATTGTATCGCGAAGGCAGGGTGAAGGCGATAGGTGTCAGCAATTTTAAAATACATCATTTGAAAGACCTTCTGAGCCATGCTGCTGAAAAACCGGTTATCAACCAGGTAGAACTTCATCCGTTGTTGTCTCAGGTTGAACTGCGGGAATTCTGTCAGCAAAATGAAATCAAAGTAGAAGCGTGGTCGCCACTATCCAGAGGGAGATTCCTTGAGGAACCTGTGCTCGGGAAGATTGCTGCACAGCACGGAAAGACCCCTGCGCAGGTCATTTTAAGATGGCATCTGGAAAATCAAATTATCCCAATTCCTAAATCAGTCACACCGGCAAGGTTAAAAGAAAACACAGAAATATTTGATTTTCAGCTGAATCAAAAAGAGCTGGAAGAGATAAATGGACTTAACAAGGACCAGCGTTTTGGGGCCGATCCTGACCATATTGATTTTTAAAGTAGTTTAAACTTCATCAGGTTATGGAAGCGTGTAAAATGAAATTTTTCATAATGACGGACTGGATTTCAATCAGTCCGTTTTTTATTTTGCAAAAATGGATACATTAAAAGAAAGAGAAAACTGCGTGCTGACAGATGTTAGGGGATTAATTAATTCTCGAGAGGTTTTAAAATAATCTGTGGGTGGTAATGTAGGTGTACAAGCAGAAAACAACAAGATTCAACATCTTAGAATTCTGCTTGTTAGACTGCAGAACCCCTTGGTTTAACACCATGGAAATTGAGGTAATATAAGGTTAGAGCAAGCTGTTTAGCTCCCGGGAAGCAATGAAAATCAGCATAGCTAATTTTACATCACTGCAGTTTGAACTCTTTAAAAGGGTGTAAAACCCCTTTGCACTATTACTACTTGTAAAATACATCTAAATTTTAAGGAGGAATAACATTATGATGAGTTTTCTTTGGGCATTAATTATTGGTGGTATTATTGGGTGGTTAGCAGGATTGATCTTGGGTAGAGATATTCCTGGCGGCGTAATCGGTAACATCATCGCTGGTTTCGTAGGTGCTTGGATTGGACAAGCAATCTTAGGAGACTGGGGACCTGTAGTTGCTGACTTTGCGATTGTCCCGGCATTGATCGGTGCGATTGCATTAGTATTCATCGTCAGCCTTGTTATGAAGAGTATGCGTAAAGCTGACTAATAGAAAAAATCCTTCCGGCTTCGGAAGGATTTTTTTTTGTGGAAATAGGCTTAACCATAAGCATAAGCTGAAAAAACTTAAATCTCATACGGATCAATATTAATAAATATCGGTGATTGGTCGATAAAAGGTGCGTGGCATATTAATTTTTCCTGTGTAAAAGGGTGGGTGAATTCCATTTTTACCGCATGCAGCGCTTGCCTGTGAAATGTATCGCTTCCTCCGTAGAGGCTGTCTCCAGCCAGTGGATGCCCAATAGCGCTGAAATGCACCCGAATTTGATGGGTTCTGCCAGTATCCAGAATACATTGGACAAGGGTCAGGTCCTTCTGTTTCATTTGATCTAATACTTTAAAGTGGGTGATGGCCTGCTGGCCTGTTTCCGAAACTCTTCTTCTTGTTGGATGATGACGGTCACGGCCGATTGGTTTATTAATGGTACCTTTTTTCTGTCTGATGATCCCGTCAGCCAACGCCAGATATGTTCTTTTAATGGTACGTTCCTCAAGCATTTTATCGAGAATAGCTGTGATAAGCGGGTGTTTGGCAAATAGCACTGCACCCGTTGTCTCCCGGTCGAGCCTGTGTATATGACGGGGCCGGGTAATCTCTCCATTTGACTGCATATGGAAAGCAGCTCCGTTCGCCAGAGTGCCTCCCTGGCCGCTCTCGTTTGGATGAGTATCCATTCCGGCAGGCTTATTGAATACAATCAGGTGGTCATCCTCATAGATGATATCAACATTCAAGTATTCTGGGATGACGGTAACCTCTTCTTCAGTAAAAAGCTTCAAGCTTATGCGATCGTTCTTTTTGAGCGGGAGTGTCCAATCAGGAACATTTCCGTTAATCAGCACGTTTTTTTCCATTCTTAAAAGATGGACCAATTTTTTTGGAGCTTTCCAAAAATCCTTGAAAAGTGTTTCAAGAGTGTGCCTTTCCCATTCAGCGGGAATGACCAGTTCAAACCATTCGCCTTTTTTGTTAGTATGTATCATATTTGTCTCCTGACTTGGTAATTTAGATTTGATTTTGCTCTATGAAAAAGTATTATATAAACTCGTTTGCATTTAATAGGAATCTGTCAACTTTTACCGCATGCATGGTCATAATTACCACCCAGAAAATTGGAATGGATATGTTATTCTAGGTATATATATTACGAATAGATTACAAAGTGTTAAAAAAGGTGGGTCGATCATTGAAAATTGTTTTTGCGTCTACTCCCGGACAAGAAGAGAAAGTAGTTGAATTGGCAAGGTATTTTTATACTGATATTTTTCCATTGTACTTTTCAGATGAAGACATTCATGAATTTGAAAGGCTTGAAGTATTACATACAAGACCCGAGCAGTTCGAAAGATTCAGTACACTTGGAGATGCTTTCCAGGTAATCACAAGCATGCAGACATTGATCTCTATTTTGGAGTCTGGCCATATTCCTGAAAAATATCAGTGGATGTTCCGTAAAAATGTCCAGACATTGACAGACTATGGAATCTGTTTCCCATTTAATTACAGTCAGTTTTCTGACTCCAAGCATGTTCATCTAGATTATATCAGTACTTATACGAAAGCCGCCAATAGCCTGTTGCTTTAAGAGCGAGAAACATTAAAAGCAAATCTAAAAGAAAACGCCTGCGAATCGCAGGCGTTTTGACGTTATTTTAAGGTATTCTCATTGAACCTAATTTTCGAAAGTCGCTTCTTCCTGGTAGCCGACGATCCTGTTGATTTCTTTTCCATCCTTGTACTGTACAATGGTTGGAGTCGATTCGATGCCATAATCATTCCAGCCTTGTTCAAACTCCAAAAGGTTATATTGGACAAGATCAACACCCATATTATCTGCTAGAGGTGCAACGACTGGAGTGGTGCGAACGCAGTGAGAGCATGTTGGACTGTGGAAATACACGGTAACATCCTCACCGTTTTCAAGCTTCTTATCCAGCTCTTCAGGCAGGATGATATTTTGATAGTTCGGATCATCCAGCTGATTGACGGTTTCTGGATGAAGTGTATCCTTCCCATAAGGATTTCCCTCAGCTTTTTCCTCATTTTGAGCTTTATTTAGAAAAAATAATGCTGCAAATAATCCAATGATAATTAATAAAAAAACAATAACCTTTTTCAAATTATGCTTCCTCCTTAGATTTCTTCCAGATCATCAGGCTTAATGAAAATATAATGATAAAAGCAGTTAAAGCCAGGAATGGGATTGAGATAAAACCAAGCCAGTTGATATATTGGCCTGTACAAGGCACTCTCCCGCAAGTATCAGCATTGTCAGCCATGAATGGCACCTTTTGCAATGAATAATGGTACAGAGATATCAAGCCGCCGACAGCTGCCATAATCATCGTATAAAAGGAAATCTTATAATCTTTTTTGACAACAGCAATCCCCAGTATCAAGGCAAAAGGATACATCAGGATTCGCTGATACCAGCACAGCAGGCATGGCTCATACTGGCGGATTTCCGAGAAATACAAACTGCCGAACATGGCGATAATCGATGTAGCCCAAGCCGCAAATAAATACGACTCCCTTGAATCTTTTTTCGTCTCTTTCAAGCTAATCTCCCCTAAGCTATGTAATCTCTATTTAAACATTCTTTATAAAAGAAACAACTATCTCTCATTACATCTTAAGGAATGTAATAAAAAAATTCAATTAACATTATGTGAAATAATTTTTCCCAATATAAAGGGAGAAGCTAAATAAAGAGTTATAACCGATGAATTTAGGGTATAGGAATATGATGATGATATTTAGGATTGTTTGTTTTTTTACATAAATAGTAAGTGAAATGTTAATAAAGCGTTTTTTTTATGACAGAAAGGATGCAGGATTATATGAGCGAATTGGATTTGTCCAAATTTGAAAAAAGAATGATCATCCGCAACACGAAGCAAGAGGATATTGATGAGATTATCAAAATGCAGAACAGCTGCTTTCCTGGGATGGAGCCATGGAAGCGAGATCAGCTTGAGAGCCATCTTGAAATCTTTCCAGAAGGCCAATTTGTCGCAGAGTATGATGGGAAAGTAGTTGGTTCCTGTTCAAGTCTAATAATAAACTTTGACGAATACGATGATCGCCATAGCTGGGATGATGTCACAGATGAAGGTTACATCTCGAACCATAATCCAGAAGGCTATAACTTATATGGAATTGAAGTCATGACTCATCCTGAATTCAGGAGGATGAAGGTTGGCTACCGTTTGTACGAAGCAAGGAAGGATCTCGCAAGGCAGATGAACTTGAAAAGTATCATCATCGGAGGCAGGATTCCAAATTACCACCTGCACGCGGAAGAAATGTCACCTCGTGAATATGTACGGCAAGTCGCATCGCATAAAATCTATGACCCGGTACTCTCGTTCCAGCTAAGGAATGACTTTACACTGATGAGGATCAACCCGAACTATCTCCCGGATGATCTCCAGTCGAATAAGTACGCGACATTGATGGAATGGAATAATGTTGACTACCAGCCAAAATCGAAGAGATTCTATAAAACCAGCAACCCAGTCCGGATTTGCGTTGTCCAGTATATGATGAGAAAAATCAAGTCATTTGAAGATCTGGCACACCAGGTTGAATACTTTACGGATGTTGCTGCGGATGCTGGCTCAGATTTTGCAGTATTCCCGGAAATTTTCACGACACAGCTTATGTCCTTCATGGATGAGAAATCACCTTCGCTCGCTGTCCGCAGGGTTACTGAATATACAGAGCAATACATCGAGCTTTTTACCGATCTGGCCGTCCGTTATAATGTCAACATCATTGGCGGTTCGCATTTGGTAAAAGAAGATGATGACGAAATATACAATATCTCTTACTTGTTCCGCCGTGATGGAACGATTGATAAGCAATATAAGCTTCATATCACGCCGAATGAGCGCAGATGGTGGGGAATCAGCCGCGGTGATGAGTTGAAGGTGTTCGATACAGACTGTGGCAAAATCGCTATTCAAATTTGTTATGACATCGAATTCCCTGAGCTTGCGAGGATTGCCACTGATATGGGAGCCAAAATCATTTTCACACCGTTTTGTACCGAGGATCGCCAGGGTTACCTGCGGGTACGTTACTGCGCTCAGGCAAGAGCGGTCGAAAACCAGGTATACACTGTCATTTCTGGTACCGTCGGCAACCTGCCGCAAACAGAAAACATGGATATCCAATATGCCCAGTCCGGAATCTTCGCACCTTCTGATTTCGAATTCGCAAGGGATGGGATTGTCGGCGAAACGAACCCGAATATCGAAATGGTCATGATCGGCGATGTTGACCTTGAAATCCTCCGCCGCCAGCGCCAGGACGGCACAGTTCGCCAGCTGAAAGACCGCAGGCATGATATTTATCGGATTCAGTATAAGAAGTAGAAGTAGGATAATTTGCAGCACCTGGGGATAAAGCGAGCTGAATTCTCCAGGTGTTTTTCAGTGGGATTGGAATTGGCCGAGGCCGAACTTGATCATCACTTTTTCGGTTTGCGATTTGTCGCTTGGAAATTCCAGAACTCTGGAAAAGGACATCGATAAAGCGTATTGGTGTCCTGAAATCTTGGAAAACGGAAAAAGAGGTCACCAATAAAGCGTATTGGTGTCCTGAAATCTTGGAAAACGGAAAAAGAGGTCACCAATAAAGCGTATTGGTGCCCTA
>NZ_BASE01000132.1 GCF_000813125.1 Mesobacillus selenatarsenatis SF-1 | reverse complement strand
AGCCTTTCCTTTTACCCTTTTTACTTCTTTGCGGTATTTTCGGGTAATGCAAAGCCTTTCCTTTTACCCTTTTTACTTTTTCCTGACATTTTCGGGTAATGCAGGGG
>NZ_BASE01000133.1 GCF_000813125.1 Mesobacillus selenatarsenatis SF-1 | reverse complement strand
CTACTTCAGACAAAACAAGATGGAAGAGTCGCTGAAATGTCTGAACCTGATGCTACTTCGGACAAAAATAGAAGGAAGAGTCGCTGAAATGTCCGAACCCGGGGCTACTTCGGACAAAACAAGAAGAAAGAGCC
>NZ_BASE01000134.1 GCF_000813125.1 Mesobacillus selenatarsenatis SF-1 | reverse complement strand
GTGATGCCCTCCAGTTTTGTCCGAACCTGTACCCACTTCAGACAAATCACCGGCGCGACGCTCCTACTTTGTCCGAACCTGCACCTACTTCAGACAAATCACCGGTGTGATACTCCTGTTTTGTCCGAACCTGCACCCACTTCAGACAAATTTCCGGTGATGCCCTCCAGTTTTGTCCGAACCTGTACCCACTTCAGACAAATCAGCGGCGCGACGCTCCTACTTTGTCAGAACCTGCACCTTCTTCAGACCATATATCATTCGTAATAAGTATCCGATGTAGTTCCTTTTGCTGTGTAAAACTTCTTTAATACTCTGGTTATTCGTCTTTTATTTATTTCTATGTTGCACCATTCATATATGCTTTGTGTCGTTATCTTTCTATCTGGAAACAATAGTTTAAATTCTTCTATTTGCTGTACGATTGCTTGTTCTACAGGTTCAGAACTTCCGCATTTACCACAGACTAAATGCCGAATTTTTATAGAAGTATTAAATGAACCACAATCCCTGCAATACATACCTTTTTCCAATTGGTCATAATCATATGGAGGCAGAGTGGTAAATGGATTTTTTACGTGGTGCAAGGAAAGCAGTTTTTGGGCGAGTATTTTATGATTCTCGTCCAACTTGGAAGGTGTTTCGTTAAGTTCTTTTAAAAAGCGATTGATTTGGGTTGGTAAAATGATTGGCTGATCCATCGGGGCTTGGTAAAGGGTGAATTCAGGATTGTTAAAAACGACTGCAGCCTGGACGAGGTAATTTAATTTGAGGTTTTGAAGCAGTTGGCGAAAGAGAGTCTCGCTTCGTTTTAATTGAATGACTGGATTTTTGAACTCTCGGCTGCTCTTCATGTAGTACAATTTGTCTGATTCCAGGAAATAATCACCTTCGTGATATTTCACATCCAATAGATGTATCAATCCCCCAGAGATTATTACCTTATCAACTTGGAAATATGAATTATTCACCTGGAGCAGGAGGTCATCTATTATATACCTTTCCTCTGATAGGTTTTCAGTCAGCCGGTCAAATTCAATCTCCCCTCTATACCCCTTTTCCAAATTCGAAAGATGAAATTTATCCTTTGCGGCCAACTCCATTCGTGTGTTCAGGTAGCGCAGTGCTACTATTTCCTCTGATTCAGTTCTTTTTTTTAGTAACATAGTCCACTTCCTTTTTTAAGCTTATTCTAATCCAAATAGCATGCATTTTTTGTGAATATTTTGTTAACTTTTTTTCTATTGCCTATCTAGATTCTAGTCAATGATTCACGTATACTTCCAGATTTCACGCCATATCAATCGTAAATTTTATGCTATAGGCATTATCAATCGTTTATCTCCTAAATCAGACGCAGTCTCAATCGTAAATACATAAAATGTTGCACCCTGAATGTAAATGCAAAAAACCGCCTGGAGTCAAACCCCAGACGGATTTTCCCTTCTATTCTTCCTGCTTCAGAGCAGCTTCAACTCTGTTTTCAGTCTTGTTCTCACGAATTTCGTCTGCCAACGCATCGATACTGTGCCTTACATTCGCTTTACCAGAGAAGTTTTCAATCAGGTCTTTTACATCAATACCTGACGAAGCTTTAAGGGACTCTTGAAGTGTTGCCATTAAGTTAGTGGCATAGCCTGTGACCTTGTTTGCTCCGCCATTGGCGTCACTGCCGCCTGTGTCGACAACGGTAATCTTATCAATGTTACCAAGTGGCGCTGCAACTTGCTTCGCGTATTCAGGAAGCATTTTCAAGATCATATCGAGGATTGCAGCCTGGCCGAATTGTTCGAACGCTTCGGCGATCTTTTCCTTTGCTTCTGCTTCGGCAACACCTTTCAGGCGGATAATTTCCGCTTCGGTTTCACCTTTTGCCTTTTCTGCTTCCGCTTTCGCAAGACCGTCCATACGAACTTTTTCTGCTTCAGCCTTAGCCATTGCTTCAATACGATATTTATTTGCATCTGCTTCAGCGATTTGCTTGGCTTTATCAGCAGCTGCGGATTGCTCGACAGCATAGCGGTCAGCGTCGGCCTTTTTCTTGACTTCAGAATCGTATTGGCGTTCGCGGCGCAGAATTTCTTTCTCTTCAAGTTCAATTTGCTTTTGACGCTCGATGATTTTGACCTGCATTTCCTGTTCGGTGACCTCTTGTTGTGTACGTGCCATTTCCAAATCATAAGCCTGGTCAGCTCTCGCCTTGGCACTATCCTGCTCGCGGCGGTACTCAGCAACTTTCAAACCGTTGATTTTTTCTGCTTCGGCGATTTCAGTCGCGCGTTCAAATTCAGCCTTCTTCGCTTCTTTATCTGCTTCAGCTTTCTTGATTCGTGTTTCTTTTTCCGCATCAGCAGTTGCGATATCAGCATCTCGTTTTACCTGGGCAATACGAGGCTTACCAAGGGAATCAAGGTAGCCATTTTTATCACGGACATCCTTGATCGTGAATGACACTATGACAAGTCCCATTTTTGCAAGATCCTGTGATGCCACACGCTGGACTTCCTGCGAGAACTTATCACGGTTCTTATAGATTTCTTCAACAGTCATCGACCCCAAGATTGAACGCAGATGTCCTTCCAATACTTCCTTCGCTTCATTCTCGCGGTCTTCTTTTGATTTTCCTAGGAATTGCTCAGCAGCAGTGGCAATTTCACTGATGGATCCTCCGATTTTAATAATCGCCGTTCCATCTGCCATGACTGGAACACCCTGTTCTGTGTATACTTCAGGTGTAGTGACTTCAAGCTTGCTTGAGAGCAGGCTGAGTGGGCGGGATTGCTGGAATACCGGGAAGATGAACGTGCCGCCTCCACGAATAATTTTTATCCTGTTGCTCGACTCATCCGTATGAACATTGCGGCTGCCAAGGAAGCTGCCGGTAACAATCAAAGCTTCATCCGGACCAGCCGTTTTGTATTTGGTAATGAACACAGCGATTAATGCGATGACAAGGAATACAACAAAACCTATAACGATAAACATAAGATCCATACCATTTCCCCCTAAATATAAGTCTCTAGTTCTTCATATAACTTAACTTGCAGTACTCCATTCTCTACATCAATGACCAGTACTTTTTTGCCGTATGGAATTTCCGATTTTGTAAAACTGGCTGCAGGTTTTGAGATACGTCCGCTAATATTCTCAATAAGGACTTCTCCATACCCGTCTACGGGGATACCCGTAATGACTGTTCCAATTCTCCCTCGCAAATCACTTTCCTTATAAACAAGTGATTCTTCCGCATTGGATAATGGAATCAGGACAAACACATTCAACAAAGTTACAATAATAAGAGCAATAATGGCTGAAGCAACAGCAATCAACACACTGTTGAGTTTCGTAAGAGCTTCCCCTAAATACCCTCCAGCTGAAAAAATTGTCACAAAAGAAAAAATCAAGGTTGGATTAACAAAAGGTATAGCTTCCGTAATTCCTTCAAGTACGTCACCAAAAAACAAATATAAAATCGTGACGGCTCCCGAAATCACCAATCCATAAAGATAAATCGTTTCTAATGGCATGCCAAACAGCTCCATTTTCCTCACCCCTTGCTAAAATCGAACAAGCACCCTCCCTTATTCCATTTATTTCATGATATGTAATACGATTGTCACGGGAATTAGTTTCAAATCTTTTAAAAATTTGTAGAAAAATAGCTGAATCCAACTATTTGATTGATTTTTTCTATGCTTTCTATTTAACTAGACGGTCTTTCTCCTTAATATAAATCTTTTTGATCATCCTGATTTGTCCCCGGTGACTAAGCTCATCTTCAAACACATGGAACCATTTGAAATAATTGTTTCCAGGCTGGTTCCACCACCAATTTGTTTGTTCGAACAGCCAGTCATCTTTCAGCGCCTGGAACTTTTTATAAGTATCATTACGCGCTGCAGCGAGATCTTCCAGGTAATATTCAAGTGGAAATCCGTTAAATGCTGCTCTTCCCTGCTCCCCAAGCTCAAGCCCCGCACGTAATGCTTCTTCTTCTTCCTCTGTTGGATCACGTTTTTCAAAGGTAATAATTTGATAGATCCGTTCCACAGCAGCCATATGTCCAAGCAGCATACCGATGGAATTCGCCTCATTATGGATAAAAAAATCCAGTTCCTCTACCGTAAGACCTTCTACAGCCTTTAAAGTAGTATCTCGCGTATAATTCATCATCGAAACAAGTTGGCCTAATGTCGGAGTGAATCCGTCTTTCTTATCGATTAAAAATAGCGTGGACATGTCAAATTTCATATTCTACCTCATTTCTCTTTAAGACTAGAAATATTATTATTCGACATTTTACAAAATTATCCTTTGTCTTTAAAAAATTATTGGGAATGCAATAGTAAGTTAAATAGCTAAATCTATTGATTTCTTTTCTTCGTTTCCTTGTGGAAAAATGAATTCATTATAAAAATTTGCATTGGTTGTTGCTATATATGGTGATAACCATAAAAATCCAACTCCGAGTGTGAAAATCGCGATAAACACCCAGCCAATGAAACTCAAATTCATCAGGAAGAATTTCCATTTGTATCCTTTCATCCTCTTTTTACTTTCCGTGATTGCTTCTAGTGCTGAATATTCTGGATTGTCTTTTAACAGGAAGAACGCCTGTGAATAGGAAATGCCTTTGATCAATCCAGGTATGATCAATAGTAACATCCATAGCATTGTAAAAATCCCCATCAGGATTGCAGTTCCAATCACTTTCAGGGATAGTTCCCAGTTTTTATAAACAGCGAAAACCTGTGATATCTTTGGGTCATTCCACCTGGCAACTACAAGGTAAAACCAATAACTAGCAGTCGTCAAAGGAATAAACAGAAAGGAAAAGAAGATATTGATAACGTCTGCGATAAGCGGGGTTTCTGTTTGGTTTGCCCAAGTCTCGAATCCTCCGCTAGCGTATACTTCGGCAATCATCGGCACAAAAGTCGTTATCAAAAATATCAGGAATGTTAGGAGAACCGCTATGCCCCACTTTCCTTTTAATGCTTCAAGTGATTTCTTTTTAAGTTGATTAATAGTTAAATCCATCAAATAGCCTCCTTCATTTAATAAATTTATCGGCAAGAATTTCCAATCGTGAAGTACCTTCCATTATATTTCCTATTTTTCTATTACATACATGGAAGATTAATATTGGGTACAAAAAACTCAAAACGCTGCCGGGCTGCAGCGTTTTGAGTTTATTAAAATACCATTATGAAAAAAAATTGAAAACCAAGCGGTAATTTAAAACCAAGATAAAGCAATATGGCTAAGACAAAAGAAAACTGAATCCATAAATGTTTAACACTTTCATTTTTCTTGCCATTTACCAGAACCATCTCAAATAAAGCAATCATCCAAATTCCAAGCGCACTCTTCAGGATATATAAAAATGTAATCTGATATAAGCCAAACAGTAGCATAAGGCCAGTTCCCAGGATCACAATGTAGATCACACGAAGGATCATATGCAGAATCTTCGTGTTCTTGCCTTTCTTTTGCATAACTCTTATCACCAAAAACAATATAAGGGCTAACACCCAGCCGGTAATATGTGTGTGGATCATTTGTAACTTCCTCTCTATGCTTTAAAGCGATAACCCGCACCCCATATGGTTTCTATGTATTCAGGGTTAGATGGGTCTAGCTCGATTTTTTCTCTTATTTTCCGAATATGGACAGTTACGGTTGAGATTTCACCCATGCTGTCATACCCCCAAATTCGTTCGAACAGGTGATCTTTACTGAAAACCTGATTGGGGTTGGTCGCCAGGAATGTCAGTACATCAAATTCCTTTGTTGTGAAAATAGTCTCACGATTGTTTACGAACACTCGGCGGTCAGACCGGTCAATATGCAGTCCGCGGATATAGATATCAGTATTTTCCTGTTCGCGATGCTTTGCAACCAGCCTTTCATATCTGGCTAAATGGGCTTTGACCCTCGCAATCAATTCGTTTGGACTAAAAGGTTTAACCACATAATCATCCGCCCCCAATCCAAAGGCCCTGATTTTATCAATATCCTCTTTCCTTGATGTCACGAGCATGATTGGGACATCCTTCGTTTTCCTGATCGTTTTGCACACTTCAAAACCATCTATATTGGGAAGCATCACATCAAGCAGTATTAAATCATATTCATTGGATAATGCCAGCCTTAGCCCTTCATCTCCAGCATAAGCTATATAAGTAGTGAAACCATTGATCTCTAAATAATCCCGTTCTAGTTCAGCAATGCTCTTCTCATCTTCAACTATAAGGATTCTTTTCATGATTCCACCTGCCTTTCCAAAGAAATAATGATTCTCGTCCCGATCCCTAAGCTGCTTTCCGCCGTAATTGTGCCTCCATGTTCTTCAATGATCATTCCTGCAATTGACAACCCAAGGCCGCTGCCTCCTGTTTCTTTGTTCCGGGATCCCTCTTCCCGGTAAAATTGTTGGAAGATGAATGGGAGTGACTCATTACTGATTCCCGGACCGTTATCAGCCAACTCCAGGATGACTTCATTTTGATTTTCATAAAGAGAAATGGTTATTTCTCCGTTTTCTTTGTCCATGTATTTCAGGCTATTTTCAATTATATTCGAAAATACTCTCTTCAATTTTTCCCGGTCAATGCTCACCGGATATGAGTCATTAGCATCGTATTCAAAATTCAGTTTCACATTCTTTTTTTCCAGATCAAATGCCAGTTCCTCAAGATAATCGATCAAATAATCCTTAAGATCAACTTCCTCAAAATCAAAAGGCAGTTTTTTCAAATCAAGTTTTGAGTAAAGAAATAATTCATTTATCAAAGTATCCATATCCATTGATTTCTGGTGGATTGTTTGAAGATAGCGTTCTAGTTTTTCAGGAGAATTTGTGACTCCATCACGGATACCTTCTACATATCCCTTAATGGAGGTGATTGGCGTTTTCAGATCATGAGAGATATGCGCAATCAATTCCTTGCGATTCTTTTCATATTGGGCCTGTATCTCTGCAGATTCTTGCAGCTTCTTCCTCATCGCTTCAAAATCCGCACTTAACTGTGCGAGTTCATCCTTCCCATTTACGTTAATGGTATGGTCAAGATTGCCCTCTTTGATTTTCTTAGCTGCTTCCTTCAACTGCTCGATTGGCTTGATAATACTCCTGGATACATAATAGGTTAGTAGACCGTTCGTTATAATAAGAATCAATATCAGCATCACAAATAGAATGGGATAAAATGTGCGCATCAACCTGGTTAGTGAGCTGGCGTCCTTAATCAAAAACAACGATGCACTCCCTTTTTCAGGAATGTAAAAATCATGCTGCCTCAAGGAGTATGTTTCTTTCCCTATTTTTTCTATGATACGGGAAGTTGAGGATACTCCGAATTCAGGAAGGGCGGCAGCAGACAGGTGGGCAGTTTTCTGAGATGAATAAATGACTTCATTTCCCTGACGCAAAACAATGAAAATACCGTCTTGTTCTAATTCAGCAGAAAGGACTGACAAATATTCAATATTAGCCAAGCCTTCTGGATCAACAAAGGATTTTTCCTTAAGTTCACCAAATAGCTTTGTATCCTCGCTGATCGTTTTCTTATAATCATGACTTTCGGGCATCAAGTCACTGACTTCACGGATATCACCAAGAAATAGGAACATTAAGAGCAGGCCGGCAAGAAAGAACAGAATCAGAGGCACAAAAACCATTGCTAGATAGGATAGAATTAATCGATATTTAATAGTCATGTAAACACCTTCGTTATAGTTCCTTTGCTTTAAACATATAATAGCCGGCAGTCAAAAACAATGAACTGAAGGAGAACAAATAGGCGAAAGATTGCACTAGCCATAAAACATTCACATTTCCAAGCCATTGCTGGTACCAGTCCATGTACGCTGTAGGAAAGAGATGCAAGAGGTTTGGAAAAGCAAATGGCAATGCAGCCATCAAGCCATACAGAAAAATGCCGCTTGCCAATGATGCAGGGCTGTTCTTAAACCATTGCGAAATGAATGTGGCTAAAGAAACGATTGCCGCCAGCGGTACGATTGAAACAAGCAATGAGATGAACATTGAACCAATCTCGTTCCAAATAATTGTTTTTTCCAGCACAGTCGAAGTGATCAATGCCAAGGCCCAAACAACCACTAGCTGCATAAAAGTCAATACTGCTATAGCTGAAGCTTTGGATAAGTAAATCTCCATTCTGGTTACAGGCCTGACTTGAAACAAAGACCCTTTTTCCCATTCTCCAGCAAATAGTTCCGAACTCGACATAAATACAAACAGAGGAAGAACGACAAGCAGGAAACTATTCATAATAAAAAAGCTGATGCTGAGGGCAGGCAAGGTGATCATATCATTTGACTGGATCCTTACTGCTGCAAAGCCTATTAGGATTGGCATGACTACAGCAAGCACAAAATAAAACTTCACACTTTTCTTTGCAATCAGCTTATCGATTTCATTTAGTGTATTGCTAACAAATTCCCGCAACATGAACACCCCCAATCCTTTCGACATAGAGGTCCTCAATGGATTTCCCTGCAGAAAATAGATCTTTTCGTACAATGCACTGAAGTTCTCCGTCGATCAGGATGCCAAAGTGGGTGCAGAATTTATCAAGCTCAGAGGTGAGATGGCTGGATATAAGAAAAGTGACTCCTTCGTCAGACAACTGACGGACAACATTCCGGAAAACCAGCATCCCATCAATATCAAGTCCATTTGCAGGTTCATCGAGAATGATCAGCTTTGGCTTTGGAAGCAGGGCGGCAGCTAATCCAAGTCGCTGGACCATTCCCATCGAATAGGAAGAAACCTTGTCATGTTTATATTTGCTTAAACCTACTGACTTCAAGACATCATCGATTCGGGAAATGGGCTGCTCTGGATAAAACCTGATAATCATTTTCAGGTTTTGCCAGGCAGTTAAATGTGAATAGATGCTCGCGGAACCTATATTTGCCCCTACATCCCTGATTGCAGACTTATAATCTTCTTCAAGATTCTTGCCTGAAATCTTAACTTTACCTGTATCTGGTTTAAGGAGACCAGTTATAGCCTTCATCAATGTTGTCTTGCCGGCACCATTCGGACCAATCAAACCAAAGACATTTCCTTTTTCGATGGAGAAGTTGATATCACTTATACCTCGCCCATTCTTAAACCTTTTTCCAATATTGGAGACTTCGAGAACTGTTTCCATACATCTCACCTTCTGCAGCAAGTTATTATTTATGTGTTTTTCCGTGTTTCACTTCTTCAATCGTCAAATTCGTAAGGTCAAGCGTCTCAACTTTCGTCTCATTTACATTAGTCAGGTCCAGGCTGACAGCAAAACTTACTTGATGTAATTTTCCTTGGGCATCCTTGCCAGTCACTAACACTTTTACATCCTGTGCTTCCACAAAGTTCTGGGTGCTTATTTTAGCTTTGACTTCGGCTGACTTAATGACAATATCTTCTTTTAGAACTGGGAGCTTAACTTTTACATCATGAAAGCTCGAATTCGTATCTTCTGTCCGGTCATTCATCATTGCAGCATGCTTAAGCATTAAGGATGTCATAACATTGGCGGCAATTGGTATTTCAGTGCCAGAGAGGCTGAGGATTACTTCCTTGGAACCAGCTTTACCATCTTTGACTATTATCTTCTGCTGAAGGTCTTTTGTTAGGACATCAACCAGCTTTTCCATGTCTTCCTGAAGTTCCATTCTGTCTGACTTAGACCCATGAACGCGATCCCCGGACTTCATTGAATAAACTATATTTTCACTATCCTTTTTCACAAGGAATTGGCCATCTTGTCGATACATATCGTAAGAGCCTGTGGTTTCACCATTTGAAACAGTACTGCTTCCAGCCATCGCCTTTTCAAGACGGTTTGTTTTGATCGTCGTATCTGCACTGTAAATTTCTTTGCTGTTGTCCAAAAGGTCCATACTGATTTCCATCGTTGTGCTTTCCAACTGATGTGTTTTCTTTAAAGCATCTTTGTACAAATCGTATCCGGATGTATTCGCCGAAATCGAATACACGCTGCCCAGCATGACTGCCCCGCTAATCCCAACTACAGCCAGTATTTTCATGTTCATTTCTTAACCTCCTAATAATGTGTAATTTAACTTACAAGCAAAGGTTAACCTTCATTTCTAAACTGCTTATAAATTAAATCTTAAATTTTTCTTAAATCGCAGTCTGAGATAAGAAAGCGCAAGCGCTTGACCGCTGCTCGCAATCTGTTATTGCTGTCTTCGCCATACACAAAAAGCCGGAGTCTCCTTCATGGAGCCTCCGGCTAACTTCTTCATTTTACTTTTCCTTTGTATCCTTATTTGCAGCTTTCTCTAATCTCCTGAATCGCCTTAGATCTGCAGATCTTATTGGCAGTGGTTCTTTTTTCAGAAGCTTAAGAATAGCGAACATTAACAGCAGAAGCAACACTGTAAATGGTAGTGCGGCAATCAATGATGCAGTCTGTAAAGCTTCGAGACCACCTGCGTATAGCAAAACTGCAGAGATGGCTGCCATTAGGGAGCCCCAAACAATTTTTGCGAATCTTGGAGGGTTCAAACTTCCGGAAGTCGTCATACTTGCCAGTATATAGGTTGCTGAATCCGCTGATGTTACCAGGAAAGTGAAAATTAAAATAATAGATAAAATCGAAAGAATAGTTGACATTGGCAGCACTTCAAAAGTCTTGAATAAAGCAGATGTTAGGTCTGCGTTCACTGCTGCAGCAATTCCTGTGTCGTAATTCAAATCGTTCCATAATGCTGTTCCGCCAAATGCCGCAATCCAGAGACAGGCAATAACAGGCGGGATGACCATAACGCCAAAAATATATTCCCTGATGGTCCGGCCCTTTGATACCCTGGCTACGAACGCTCCAACAAATGGAGACCACGCTATCGCCCATGCCCAATAAAAGATTGTCCAATCTCTTGTCCAGGTCCCTTCCTGGTAAGGCTGCAGTCTTAAGCTGTATTGAATGAAGTTGGCAAAATAATCACCAATCGCGAGTGTGAAGCTTTCCATGATGAAGACTGTTGGTCCCGCAATCAATACGAATAACAGTAGCACAATCGCGATTCCAAGATTCAAGTTACTCAACATCGCGATCCCTTTTTCAAGTCCAGTCGAAGATGAAATCATATAAGCAATAAATATCACCAAAATAATGATCATTTGTATGCCGATAGAGTTTCCAGTATCAAAAACAGCGTTTAGTCCGCCATTCATTTGCAGGACACCTAGTCCGACGGATGTGGCGATCCCCATGACAGTAGCGACAACTGCAAGGGTATCAATTGTGTTTTTCACTGCTGGTTTTGTACCTGTAATCGGTTCAAGTGCAGTAGAAACCAAACCATTTTTTTGTTTGCGGAATTGAAGGAATCCAATTACTAAGCCAACTATCGCAAAAACAGACCATTGACTCACACCCCAGTGAAAAAAGGAGTATCCCATTGCAACTCTGGCAGCACTTCTTGATTCCCCTTGGATGTCAGCGAATGGTGTGTTGAAAAAGTGGCTCATTGGTTCTGCAATTCCCCAGAATACGAGCCCAGCGCCAAAGCCAGCTGAGAAGAGCATACCAATCCAGGTAAAGAAGGAAAACTCAGGTCGTTCTCCTTCACCACCAAGTCTGATGGCGCCATATTTACTGACGGCCAGTCCTATTAAGAAAAGCACAATAATAAATACTGCAAGCAAGTAGAACCAACCAAAATTAACTGTTGTAAAACTAAATAACTCTCCAGCCACCGCACCAAACTTCTTTGGCATAATGGCTCCAACTACGACGAACAACAAAATCACCGCAGCTGACACAGAAAAAACAAAGTTTGATAATATATTCTTTATCATGTCAGCCTCCAAAAAATATGCATTTTTTAGGTTATGTATTAAAATCTTCGCTTAACTTTAGCCTGAGAAATATATTGAAGAAGGGGAATTAAAACATCATGCCGTGTAATTATTCTGCAATCTTTTTCCCTCTATTATCCATGGTGAAACATTTTTTCATCCCTACTCCATCTCATTAAGCTAAAAATGAACGCTTAGAGAACCTAAGCGTCCATTCTTTAAAATGTTTTGCTTAAAAACTCTTGCGTACGTTCTTCGACAGGATTATCAAAGATTTCATCCGGGTGGCCAACTTCTACAATCCGGCCTCCATGCATATAGACAACCCAATCAGCTACCTCGCGCGCAAAGCCCATTTCATGTGTCACGACTACCATTGTCATGCCCTCTTCTGCTAGTTCCTTCATGGTTGACAGCACTTCTCCAACCAGCTCAGGGTCAAGTGCTGATGTTGGCTCATCAAACAGCATGATATCTGGCTTCATCGCCAGCGCTCTCGCAATTGCCACCCGCTGTTTCTGGCCGCCAGAAAGCTTGGATGGATATACTTTTTCTTTATCTGCCAGTCCTACCTTGTCAAGCAGCTCCCTTGCCTCCTTGATGGCCTGGGCCTTGCTGATACCCTTCACATGTACGGGTGCCTCGATAATGTTCTCAATCACATTTTTGTGAGGAAATAAATTAAAGTGTTGAAATACCATGCCGATTTTCTGGCGCACTTCGTTCACATTATGAGTATCGGCATTTACTTCTTCGCCTTCAATGATGATTTGTCCATTGTCCTTGATTTCAAGGAAATTCAAACAGCGCAGCAAAGTACTTTTACCAGAGCCACTTGCTCCAATCAAGCAGACCACGTCGCTTTCTTTTACCGTTATATCCACATCCTTCAATACATGAAGGTCGCCAAATGATTTATTCAGTTTCTTAACATTAATCATATCTCTTCCGTCCAAAACAAATTCCCCCTTAATCACTTACCGAAAGTTTCTTCTCAAGTAGTCCAACCAAAGCAGATATCAAGTAAACAAGGAATAGATAATACACAGCAACGATGAGCAAGTACGTCATATTGTCAAAATCGTTTGCCCCTTTTGTTGTCGCGACATTGAATAATTCGTACATTCCAATGAATGCTGCTAGTGATGAATCCTTGAGACCAATGATGAATTGATTCCCAAGAGGAGGCAAGGCACGACGGAATGCTTGTGGAAGGATGATTCTCCGCATTGTAAGGACCCTGCTCATTCCAAGCGAACGACCAGCTTCCATTTGTCCCTTGTCAATAGATTGGATAGTTCCCCTGAAGATTTCTGCGATATAGGCACCGTTATGGAACGCTAGTCCAAGGGCTACAGACCAGAAAGCAGAGATGTTCAAATTGGTCATTCCAAAGTAGAAGATGAAGATCTGGACGATCAACGGTGTTCCTCTGACCAAATAGATATAGGCATTTGCAATCCATTCCAAAACTTTAATACCCGAAATTTTGAGGAAGGCAAAAAACAATCCTATGAATATAGCAATCAAAATCGAGACTGCTGTAACTTGCAATGTAAGCAGCATGCCTTTGAGGAATATATCATACGTGTCAAAAAAGACTTCTATAACATGCGATAGACTTGGCAAAATTCATTCAACTCCCTGTGGGCTCTTTTATTCTTCAATAATATTGTTTACCAGTCCCGGTAAACATCATTTTTAAGCAGAAACGAATGTGCAGTTATACCGCACATTCGCTCCAGATGACAACTTATTACTCCGGTTTAGCTGTGATGTCTTCGCCGAAATATTTTTCACTGATTTCTTTCAACGTTCCATTTTCCCGTAGAGTTTCCAAGGCTTCGTTGACTTTTTCCAGTAATTCATCGTTGTCTTTGGCTATAGCAATTGCCTGCTCACTTCTGCCAAGAAGCTCTTTGCCTTCGATTTCAAGGCCAGCACCAATCGCTTCTTTTCCTGTAATAAAGTCCGTTATAACAGCGTCGTGCCTTCCGTTGGCTAACGCTTCTAAAGCAGTTACGTCACTGTCATAAAGCACAATATTATCTGTCACTTCTTCAGCAGTCTTTGCATAAGTTGAACCTTTTGAAACGGCAATTTCCAGTCCGTCTAAATCGGCAAGTTTCTCTATATCGCTGTCAGGACGTACAAAAATTTGCGGTCCAGAATAATAGTATGGAGTAGAAAAATCCACATGCTTTTTGCGATCATCATTAATGGTGTGGCTGGCAACAGCTGCATCGAAGCGGCCTGACTTAACACCTTCTACAATACTTGCAAACTTGAACTTCTTCTGATTTGGTTCGAGACCAATTTCCTTTGCCACTGCTTCGGCAACATCGATGTCAAAACCAGTCATCTCGCCTTCACCATTTGTGACGCTGAATGGCTTGAATTCACCGGATGTCGCAAAAGTGAACTTGCCCTTCTCAGCCAAATCCATGCCGCCTTCGCTGCCGGATGTTTTTTCATCGCTGCCACAAGCAGCCAGGAGACCTGCTATGGTCACCATACTAATGAATAATGATAAAATTTTCTTCACTGTTTAAAACTCCCCCTCATAATCTTTAATTTCTTTATTATTTATTCTGTTAAACGGTCCTTATAACCCAGTTATAAAAAACCGTAACATTCGACCCAAAGTACTTATACCCACTTTTCGAGAACAGTAAACTAGTATTGTAAGAATTCATCCAAATTTCCTATTTTAACAAATATTACGTCAAATACGAAAATACGTTATAACAATAATTGTAACAATCTTGTAATATTCAATCAAAATCCAAATTATCTGATAATTTATCAAATCATGTGATATTCTTTGTTCTCGTCTGCTGAGCCTGCCGAGCCTCCCTTTTCCCACTGAATCCTCTAAGATACTCCTGATTCTTCCTTGTCCGACAATGTGCGTGGAAAAATTACATTATACTAAGAAAAGCCAGAACCTCCCCTTTGAGAGCTCCTGGCTTTCTATAAATAATTAATACTACCTATTTTTACTCAAGTAAATATCGACCTGTAAGTTTAAATCCACTTGGGCCCTCTGTGCCTCTCATTCCTACCCTCTGCCGAACTGCTTTCTTCCTCATGGTGTTTCTCTTTTTCAAATTCACGCCCCAATCTTCTTCTTGGACCAAAGAAATCCAAGGGATGCCTTCTGCCTTCATGGTGTTCCCTTGACTTTTCCTGAATGATCTCAACCTCTTTGGCATGAATTGTAAGCTTATCTACATGAATAACCTTTCCTTTTTCACGTGACATATTTTCCCCTCCTGCCTTTATTTATTCTATATTATCCTATTCGTTCTTTCAGGTTGGGTATAGGCGGTTTCGATATTAATTACAGTGCATTAACAATAAAAAAAGCCATAACGGCGTTTTTTTGAGTGTTTAAAACAGATTATGGAAATAGTTAAAAATAATAAGGTAATTATGTAATATTTTTCAGCCTGTATGGTCGTTTAGCTTACCTGGTTGTGGGTAAAACTTGTACATTGATAACTAAGACTCTTTTCGTTAACTTTGTTGCTTGTATCATCTTCAATCTCATTTAGGAATGCTCTTCGATAAGAGCACCAATCACTAAATGAATGCTGAAATGAGTACGAAAAGCAACCCATTACTTAAACCATACTTTTTTAAGATAGGAGGTTTCTATACCATGTTTGGCTTTTCTGATTTTGTGGGCTTTCTGTTGGCCCTTTTACTTATTTATCCTGTAGTTTCACTTGTGCATGAGTTAGGACATTCTTTTTTTGCATGGATTTTTGGAGGTGAATTCAGTTTCTCACTTGGACGCGGAAAAACAGTTTTCAAGAAAGGGCCCTTCAGTTTAAACAGCATGTATTTTTTGGATGCTTTTAGCGAGTATGAGCACCTTAAATGGAATAATCGATTAACTCACTTCCTTGTCCATGCTGGTGGAATCATTTTTAATCTTGGATCAGTCTTGGTGCTTAATATCCTTATCTCGCAAGGATTTATAGAACCTCATACTATATTTGTCCGCTATTCCTACTTTTCTGTCTGGCTGGCCACCTTTTCTTTGATTCCAGTTGATTACGGCAACGGCAATTATAGTGACGGTCTGGCCATTTACCATGTTCTTCGTTATAATGAGTGGCCAAAACTTACCGGATAACTTCTTCATGAATCGTACCTGTCCTACTGGAACAGGTACTTTTTTTAATACAGAAGAAATCCCAATATCCATAAAAAAGAGGCATTCCTATCCAAAGGAATGCCTCTTGCCCTCCAGTTTAGGAAGTCACATACATATCAGTGTTCAATGAATTAGAGTCTCTGAAAGTGGTATGGGTTTCTTCTCTTCTTTCCTCATCCACTTCGACTAACACAAGGATATTGCCTTCCTTCAAGTACCTCTCATATTCTTTGGCGTCATCTTCTGTTACTCCTGCACCTGTCAATGCACCGACAATTCCGCCTCCTGTAGCACCAATTGCTGCACCACTCAATGTTGTTGCAAGCGGACCAGCGGCAGCAAGGACACCAATCCCAGGAATTGAAAGCAGACCGATTTCGGCAATCAGGCCGGCGATTCCTCCGAGAACGCCACCAGTCCCAGCGCCAATACCAGCGCCCTTGCCAGCATTTTTGCCTCGATCAGAATCATTTTCAATTACATCTACATCCGTTTGGTCTTCGATGTTCTCCAGTTTATCATCGTCTTTTGCAAAAATCGATAAATCGTGCGCGTCAAATCCCATTTCCTTAAGTCTTCTAATTGCTCCAACTGCTTCGTCTGTATTCCTGAATACTCCACCTACGATTGTCTTCTCCATAGACTATTACCTCCATTCGAATTTTTACGATCTAATCGCGTGACTCACTTAACGAGCGTGAGAGTTACCTTTGCGACAACTTTCCTGCAAAAACAGCTATTTACCATTGAAAAACTGTGTGTTTTTGCCTACATAGAACCCTTACCCGTCGCATTATGAGCTAAACATAGAGTCCTCCCCGTGAATTGCAGATAAATAGAAAAGATGGCCGTAAGCCATCTTTTACCTACCTATTTAGCTTTTTTCCGTTTTCTTCTCTATATTTATTTTCCGCCTTTACTGCACGGCTGAATTCCTTTGCGTAAAGTACTTCCTGAGTATCAGTCAAACCATTGTTCTGTTCAGTATTCAATCCTTTGTTGGGAGCTTTATTTTTATCCATTTATTATCCCTCCTGAAATCTATTTTAGATGATGTCCATCTTTTATGTTTGTACCCTGGGGATATAGCAGTAAACGAACAGATTATAAATGGTACTATTTTCAAGGGGCTACCCCCTTGAACTTCGTCATGGTTTGTCCTCTTTCTTCATAAGATGGTGAAAAGGAGGTTAACCATGCTTTTGTACAATACTTATGTCTTCTCCACCCTTGCTGCAGTTATTCTGATTTCCACCATCCTGGCTCTTCGTCAGAAGACTGAGATGACAGGCATGAATGGAATGATCATTTCAATGTATCTCGGCATGAATATAGGATTGACTACTGGAGTTTTATTTGGAACTGTTTTTCGTGGTGATTTATTTCTTTCTACTATTCTATCAATGCTGATAGGAGCAGCTGCTGGCACGATAACAGGTGCTTTATTCAGTTCTGCTGCAGCAATCGAAGGTCTTATGTCCGGTATTATGGGCGGGATGATGGGGGCAATGCTTGGAGAAATGCTGCTGCCTGAAAAATCACTGATCTTGATCAATATCTTCTTAACGATTTCAGCAGCTAGCTTATTCCTTTTCAAAATACTTCCAAAAACTAAGGCAGCCATTAAATCAAAAAAATATATCATAAAACCAGTCCTTATTTTCACATTGTTTATCATCTACCTGTATTCAGGAAGTCTTCTTGGGGATGACTGGATAAATGACTTACATTTAATCAAAGACCAAAAACAGCACCTGCATCATCCCTGATTCTGTCAACGGCAATTGCCCTGATATAAACGAAAGGATAGGAGCAGCCTATCCTTTCGTTTATTTTATATTTGATAGAAGCTTTTCACCTGGTTGTACAAACTGTTGTACACATCTTCAGGCCTGACCTTCTTAATGGCGGCAATTTGCTGGACCACATGATGAACCATTGAAGGATGAGTCAGCTTGTCTTGAAAAATCCCTTCAAATGGCCAAGGACCATCAGTTTCCCCCATGATCAAATGCAAAGGATAGAATTCTGCAACCTCTCTGATCTCTTCTTCATAAAGGATATCCGGTGTAAACGATATTAAATACTCATTCTGCGCCATTCTTTCCATTGTTCCTTGATTACCTTTAAACCAATGAAAATGCGCCTTCCTTACATTGTGCTTTTCCAACAGGTCACAAACAACAGATGCATCGTCATAAATTGCATGCAGGATGATCGGTTTATTAAGCCGCTTAGCCAGCAAAATAAAATGCTCCAAAACCTCCACATAACCCTGGTAAGGAAACCTACTGCCTTTTTCCCTTTTGCGCAGATAATAGGGCAGCCCAACTTCTCCGACAGCAACCATTTTTTCTTGATTTGCTTCAATCCAATTCAACAGTTCTACAACTTCATTATCGGTCGGCAATGGCTGTTCAGGATGGTAGCCAAAGGCAGGATAAATATTTGGATGGTGATCAGACAATCTCAGATTTTCTTTGCAAGATAAAAGATTCATCGAGACGGTTATTAAACCTTTTACTTGGTTTTCCATTAAACTATTAATAATAATATTTTGATGACTTTCTATATATTTATCAAAATGAATATGAGCGTCAAACACTCTCATGCAATCCACCTGCCTTCAAATCGCTGTATATCTCTCTTTTCAACGCGAGAAATTCGCTTTCCATAAGCAACTGGTCACATCGTGGCCTTCTAAAAGGCAATTTAATCTCCCGAATGATTTTAGCAGGCCGGGGAGATAAAAGGTAAATCCGGTCAGATAGAAAGATAGCCTCTTCAATATTGTGGGTAATAAACAGAACTGACTTCTGCTTCTCTTCCCAAATCGATAACAGCCACTTTTGCATATCAAATCGGGTGAACTCATCCAGTGCAGAAAATGGCTCATCGAGCAGCAAAACTGACTGTGGGCTAAGAAGCGCCCTTAAAAAGGCTACTCTTTGTTTCATTCCTCCTGAAAGCTGGTGTGGATAAGCATCCTGATAGTCTGATAAGTTTATTTTTCTTAACCATTTTTGAGCCTCTTGTTTATCAGGCTTATGGAATAGTTCCTGGCCCAGCAAGACATTATCTGATACCGTCCTCCAGGGCAGAAGTGAGTTCTGCTGGGGCATATACGCTATATTCCCTGTTTCTCCGTTAATTTTTCGATGATCCAGAAACAGTTCTCCTTTTTCAGGCTGAAGCAGGCCGCCAATACATTGAAAAATGGTGCTTTTCCCACTGCCAGAAGGACCAATAATGGAAACAAATTCTCCATCATTCACATGCAAAGTAATATCATCAAGCACTACCCCTGTGTCTTTAAAGGATTTGGTGACATGTTCAAGTCTGATTTTCGCTTCCATCATTCCTCACCTTTGACCTTCCACTTAATCACATTCTTTTCAATCATTACAATAATGCTGTAGAGCAGCATACTGAAAAAGATAATAATGAATATGGCAATAAATACTCGATCTGTCCTGAAAGCTGAAGAAGATAGTGTCATAAATACACCAATCCCTTTTTCAGCCCCCAGCCATTCTGAAATAACGGCCCCCATCACACTATATGTTACTGCTATTTTCAATCCCGAAAACATAGGTGGCAGAGCATTAGGGAGCTCCAGCTTCGCAAATGTCTGAAACCTTGTGGCACCTGACATCCTCATGTAATGCATAAGTTCTCGGGGAACATTGCTGAATCCATCCAACGATGCAATTGTAACTGGGAAAAAACAGACTAAAATGATGATGATTAACTTCGGAAAAAAACCGAAACCAAACCAAATGACTAACAAAGGAGCCAAAACGATGATCGGTACATTTTGCGATAAGATCAGGAATGGGTAGAATGCGTTTCGCAGAGAAGGTATTAAGTGAAGTGTCATAGCAATCAAAAATCCTATTGCTGACCCCAGCAAAAGTCCTGTAACCGCCAATTTCAAGGTCGCTCCAATATCAGGAAGAAATAATGGATAACTCGTTACAGCTTCCTTAAAAATGATAGAAGGAGCTGGCAGCAGCCATGCTGGTATCTCCTGAAAATGAGTAATCCCTTCCCAAAATAAGAAGAAAAGGAGGAGAACCAAAAACGGTTTCCATCCTTTATTCCATATTGTTATCATGACCGATATTTCTCCGTCAGTCTGCCCATAGTGATACCGCTTGGCTGATACAGGATTTTCACCTGAGAGATCACGTTTGGAGATCCGAGCTCGATCATTTTCTTATTCATCTGAGCAATCACAGCCAACAAATGCTCCAGCTCCCCCTCCATTGTCGTCTCAAGCGGATGGACTTCATAATTTACACCAGACGATTCAATGATTTTGATTGCCTCATCAACCAATTCAATGACCTCCTCGGTAGAAGAAGCCTTAGGAATAATTTGTACACTCACTAACGCTGTTGCCATCATTATTTCCCCCTCTTTGGTAAAAACTCATTTGTAAAAGCTTTTTCAGCTTCTAATTCCTTCTCTAAAAGGCCATTGTCGAACATCCATTCACTGTAATTCTGCCAAACCTCCAGCTTTTGCTCCCCCCAGCGTTCTGCGTCATTCTGGTATCTAGGGGAAAGCCATTCCTGGCTTTTCTTCACGAGCTCTCCATCCAAATCAGGTACAGCCTTTATCAAAATATCAGCACTGTCAGCTGGCTGCTCAATCGCAAATTCATAACCCTTTGTAAGCGCGGCCATGAACGCTTTGACTGTTTCTGAATCTTCCTTGATCATTTTTTCATTCGTGGTAATGACTGGTGTGTAGTAATCAAGTTTCTTTGTGTAATCAGTTAAATAAACCATATTGATAGGCTCATTACGAATTTCCGCCTCAACCCCTGTCCAACCATAGTAAATCCAGGCAAAATCAATATCACGATTCACTGCTGTAAAAAAGTCAGCGTCACCCATATTTATAACTTTAACTTTTTCCACATCAGCATTTTCTTGTTTCATCAACGAATTGATTACAGCCTTTTCAATTGGTGATCCCCAGCCGCCATACGTTTTGCCCTCAAAGTCCTTTGGAGAAACAATATTTTTAGCTTTTGGTGAGGCGAATCCAGAAGTATTATGTTGGATAACAGCGGCAAGTGAAACGATCGGAATTCCTTGGATTCTCGCCTGGGTAATCCCTTCCTGATAACTTACTCCGAATTCAGACTTTCCTGACGCGACAAGCTGGTCAGCCCCTGCTTCTCCCGGAAGTATGATATTTACGTCCAACCCATGCTCCTTGAAATATCCTTTTTCTTTTGCGACATAGATACCGGTATGATTCGTATTCGGTGTCCAATCAAGCACTACTGATACCTTCTTTAATGTTCCTCCCTTTTCCGTTGAAGACTGACTTGATGAACAGGCAGCCAGATTCGTGACGAATAAAAATACAAAAAACAAAATAAATAATTTTTTCATACTATCCCCTCTTCTCTTATTTTGACAATGAAGGTGGAAAAGAAGGATGGGTAATGTTCATAAAAATAAAAAATGCGCTCAGGGAATCCCAAGCGCATGAAAAAATCCATAATAAACGAAAAAACGTCTATCAGAAGATGTTCCCTACGCTGGTACGAACCAGATCAGGTTAAAGGGTCAGCATCTATGGATACTATCTCAGCCGGCACTACCGGCTCCCCTACATTTCCAAATCTCCAATTGTCATCTCTACTATATATAAAGTTTTATGATTCGTCTAGAAAAATAAACCATTTACTCTTATATCTAATATCTTGACTGCTAATCAAGAATCGAAATGATTTTTTTAGCAAAAGCAGCAAGTTCCAACTTTTCAAGTGTTTGACAGTAATCGTATTCAATATTGCCAAGTGATGGTCCCTCTATCTCTCTAAGATACTCTAATACTTTAAAATTACTAAACCACTCGCCCTTCTCAGCTTCCTGGTGTTTAACGTTTTTCCATACATTTTCAAGTGTCGGGCTAAAGATTCGTCTTGCTCCGGATTTAAGCTTACAGGAACTCAATTTTATTTGATATTTAAGCCCAGGCATTCCTTCGTGTACATCATTAAAAATATGTGGCCAGTAATCTTTTCGTGAACCGGTATGTGGGTGTGCCACGGCCCACTCTTCCACCTTTTTCAAAACATGTATATCAAAAAGGATGGTATACAGTCTCTTTCCTAACTGGATACGTTCGTGCAATGATTCGAACTGGTTTACTGTCTGTCCGGCCAATTTAGTCACACCGTAATCATTATAAGGGAAAAGAATTTGATTGAAGGATAATAAATCCTGTAATTCAAACTCCAGGGTACTGAATACACCTTTAATATATTCCTGATTCTTGATGACTCTATTTTCGATATAGTTCTGTTCATTAATAATCAGTCCAAATGTGAGCAGAGATGAATTGGAAAAGCTCCAGTAATAATCCCAGATCGTCTCTATAAAGATTGAAACATTAAAGTGGGGAAGCAGTCTGAATAGCGGTTCTTTCCTTTTGAGACTTTCTTCGTAAAGCAGCAGCTGTGGATAGGCATCCTGGAAAATAAGCCAATTCCCTCGTTCTAGGAAAGAAAAATAGGAGCTTTTTTCCCTTTTAGATAACAGCCTTGCTAAAAGCTCAGCTTTTAAATCCGTCATGCTCCAACCGCCATTCCTTGAGACCATATGGGCCAGGAATACCCAGTGGATTTCCGGATGCTCTTTATAAAAATCCAGATAAGCTTTCGTTCTAGTAATATTGTTTATGTTTAGTTCTTCAGTCTTCTTCTTTATCTCGCGAATGATTTTTCTCTCTTCTTCTGAGGGGTTTTTAGCCAAACTTACTTTTTGCCTTCTTTGCAAGTTTTCGTGGATCACTTCAATAGGCGACTTTACTTTTCTATTAAAAAAGAATATCGGTCATCCCCCCTATTTCTGTTTGGCATTAAAATTGAAAGATTAACTTAAATTTAAAGAGGTGATAAACTGCTCCTTTTCCATTCTATTGCAGTTTTATTAAATAAATGAGCTATTCATTCAAGAATGACAGCCTCAATGATTCTCCCCGTCTTTTGCATGGGCAAGTTACCTAATATTGAATTGCCCATATCATAAAAGTGGAATGCAAAATTGTTTTCGGGAGGAATAGGATGTTTTACCATGTAAAAGAATTACAATACCAAGCAAAACCAGAAAGGCCTGATCCTGTCTATGCTAAAAAGCTTCAAGAAGTTCTCGGAGGACAATTCGGGGAAATTTCTGTTGCAATGCAATATCTATTCCAGGGATGGAATACTCGAGGTGATGGAAAGTATCGTGATCTCTTGATGGATACCGGGACAGAAGAACTGGCCCATATTGAAATGCTGTCCACCATGATAGCCAGGCTTTTAGATGGCGCACCCGTTGGCGCACAAGAAGAAGCGGCAAAGGATCCGGTAATGAATGCAATCTTAGGCGGAATGAATCCCCAACATATCATCGTATCAGGATTGGGAGCAATGCCTGCGGACAGTGTCGGAAACCGCTGGACGGCAGATTACATTGCCGCGAGCGGGAACCTTCTGGCCGACTTCAGGGCAAACCTTAATGCTGAGTCTCAAGGAAGGCTCCAGGTCGCAAGGTTATATTATGAAACGACGGACCGTGGAGTAAGGGATATGCTATCCTGGCTGCTTGCAAGGGACACAATGCACCAGAATCAGTGGATCGCAGCCATAAAAGAATTGGAAGCAAAGGAAAACGTAGTGGTGCCAAGCACCTTCCCGAAACACCTGGAAAAACAGGAAGTTTCCTACGTGCTGTTTAACCTTTCAGAGGGAGACGAAAGTGCGGCCGGCAGATGGGCAAGCGGACCTAGCATGGACGGCCTAGGTACATTCCAGTATGTACAAAATCCTGCTCCATTTGGGCCAAAGCCAAAACTTAAACCATCACCTCCTTATATTTTTAATACACCACCTGCGGTTATGCGCACTGAACAGATCCCGCCAAATTTGATGTGAACATCATTATTGAAAGAAAAAAAAGCTTCAACCCTTAATATAAGGATTGAAGCTTTTTAGTATGATTCCTACTGGGTTCGAACCAGCGACCTCTACCCTGTCAAGGTAGCGCTCTCCCAGCTGAGCTAAGGAATCGTTTTAGCATTGTCCCACGTAGTGAGGACATTTACTAATATATACTGGATTAATAGGAATGTCAATATAATTTTTACGTAAAAATACCCTAATCTATAATTTTTTAATTGCCTTAATTACACTTTCGATATATGTATCTTCATGTGGGACAAAATCTTTCTTGGTCACAAGCATGCTGTGTGATTTCTTTTCATTATTCACGCTCGCAAGGAAACCTTCAACTTTTATTTTCTTTTTCTTACCAAACCAAAGATCTTCAAATTCCGTAAGGCTCGCCATCATGATACCCGATACCTCTTCTCTTTGCAGCTTGTAATTATCGTAAGGTTGAGGTTGTTCATACAAAAACACATGGCATAATTCGTTGTCGATAAATCCAGGACTGTTCAAAGAATCTTTGATCATTCCTAATGAATGCAATTCCTCCAAGGCAAGATCTATCCCAAGTTCCTCTTTCACTTCTCTTAAGCCATCCACAGGACTTTCATCAGCAAGAATATGTCCCGCTGCGGTAATATCCAGCAAATTAGGATAATCTTTTTTAGCTGAACTGCGGACTTGGAAGAAAAGAAATTCTTCATTGTCTATCCGCTCGGTAAACCAGCAATGAAAGGTTTCATGCCAGTGTCCTGTTTTATGAACTTCCGACCTCGTAGCAGTACCAATACAAATTCCCTGTTGATCAAACACCTTAAGTAATTCGTTTTCCATGAGTACACCCCCTTCTAAATAATACCATATCTCACTTTAAGTTTTTACGAACAAACGTTCTAAAAAAGATTGAATAAAGAACGAATGTTCGGGTATAATGTAAATAGAAATAAAAGGAGTGAGAGCGCATGAATGGCCTTATTGCAAAATCATTTAAGGAAAACCTTCCTGTCGAGATGATTTATCTCGCAGCTAATAACCAAATTACCCATCGGCGGATTATCGTAAAAGAAATACATGATCGTTATTTTAAAGCTTTCTGTTTTCTCAGAAACGCAGATCGCCTGTTCAAAAAGGAAAACATACTTTCTGTTATGCCCGAAAGACGCAAACTGCTTAAATCAAGCTAAAAAAAGAAGCCCTGTAAAAGGACTCCTTTCCCCGTTCATTAATTTGCTGGCTTTGGTTTCACTGAATCTTTATCTTTAATAATTAACTGAAGTGCAACAAGCAGTACAAAAAGACCGAGACCGATTATATCCGACATTCCTTCTGGATAAATCAGCATAATACCGCCTACGATTCCCAGCACTCTTTCCCACCATTGCAATTTCCTTAACCAGTAACCAATGACCCCTGCTCCAATGGCAAGCATACCAGAAATGGCCGAGAATACCACCCAAATTAATTCTGTCCAGGTTGTATCGATCATAAGAAGTTCAGGAGATAACACGAACATATAAGGTATGATAAATGCCGCTATCGCGAGCTTGGCCGAATTCACACCGGTACGCAGCGGTTCTCCACCGGAAACTCCTGCCGCCGCAAATGCTGCAAGAGCAACTGGAGGCGTAATATCGGCAATAATACCAAAATAGAAAACAAATAAGTGAGCTGATAAATCCGGTACACCAAGTAAAATTATGGCCGGTGCAGCAATTGTTGAAGTGATAACGTAGTTAGCCGTGGTTGGAGAACCCATACCTAAAACGATTGCGGCGACCATAGTCAGCATCAAAGTAGGAATTAGGTAACCACCAGAAAGATCGAGCAAGCCATTTGCAAGCTTCAGTCCAAGACCAGTCTTAGTAACTACCCCAACAATGATACCTGCAGCAGCTGTAGCTGCCGCAACTCCCAGTGCAGTCCGCGCTCCATCGACAAGTGCATCGATCGCATCTTTGAAACCAATTCGCGTCTCTTTGCTGAAAGCACTGACGACAATTGTGGATAGAATCGACCACAAGGCAGCACGCATGATACTCATTCCGCTTACCATCAATATAATAACAATCAGGATAGGCAATAGAAGATAAATCTTTTTAAGGACTTCTTTTCTGTCAGGCATTTCTTCATCAGACAATCCTCGCAGACCGATCCTTTTCGCTTCAAAATGAGTCATAATCCATATACCAGAGAAATAAAGCAACGCAGGGATTGTAGCTGCCTTGGCAATTTCCCAGTAAGTAATTCCGCCACCGATGAATTCAACCATCAGGAACGCTGCCGCTCCCATGATTGGAGGCATTAGCTGTCCTCCTGTTGATGCCGCTGCTTCTACGGCACCGGCGAATTCTTTGCGGTAGCCAAGCTTTTTCATCATCGGAATCGTAAATGACCCCGATGTCACAACGTTAGCCACTGAGCTTCCACTGATTGTTCCTTGAAGGGCACTGGAAAAAATCGCAACCTTTGCTGGTCCTCCAGTACTTTTTCCTGCAACGGCAACAGCGAGATCATTGAAATATTGACCAACACCCGTCTTTACCAGGAATGCACCGAACAATAAAAATAGGAAGATGAATGTTGATGAAACACCCAAAGGAGTTCCCAGAATACCCTCAGTAGTAAAGAACATTGTCTGGACGAGAGATTCCAGATCAAGACCTCTATGCGCCAGGAATCCAGGCATATACGGTCCAAAAAGGGCGTAAACCATGAATAAAGCTGCAATGATCGTGATCGGCAAGCCGACCGTTCTTCGTGTCGCTTCCAGTACCAGCAGGATAGCGGCAATACCAATGTAGAAATCCGTTGGTGTCAATCGCCCGACACGATTGACGAGTTCGTCTATCATCACTGGCCAATAGGCCCCAACTGCAATAGCAAGCACAGCCAATAGCAGGTCGTACCATGCAACCTTTTTTACTTTAAGATTCTTCTTCCTTGCTGGAAACAGCAAGAAAATGAGCGCGAGAGCGAATCCCAGGTGAATCGAACGCTGGAGTTGGGCAGTAAGGACACCAAATATGGAAGTGTATAGCTGGAATACTGAGAAAGCCAGAAGCCCGAAGAAAACAATCCATCCCATCTTACCTGCCAATTTTCTAGTTGCAGCCTCCGGGTCATATTTTTCCAGAAGCTCTTGTTGTTTTTCTTGAGATACCATTTCTTCATTTGTCGTCAAGGATATTCACTCCTTCCAATTGCTTCAATAAACTAATTTCCTCAATCTTTATCCGTACCCTTGTCCCTGGTTCAATCGCCTTGGACAACGGGTACGTTATGTCTTCAAAAATCAGGGTGTGGTTTGCCCGGACCTGGCCAAGCCTCATATCGAAATGCGAAAATTCCCTGTTCATATTCGTAATATAGTACTTGCCATCCTTCATTTCAAAGTTCTCTCCATCCGCGACTTCAGATGGCATACCGATAGCAAAATCCTCATACTCCAGTTCGTATTGCCTGATTTTATGGCTTTCGGTAACTTTGTAGCTTTCAATCACATCTGAAAGATGGATCGAGTGCTTATACTTTATTTTAAAGGCTTCCCCTGTATCAATCGGTACATAGCAGAGTATATCATTACTTTCAGGTGCATGAAAAACTAGAGCTTGTTTATAAGGGATATTGATTGAGATAATTGCAAAAAAAATGATGAGGGTTAACAGAACGAAGAATTTTGATTTAATCCATTTTAAATTCATATCACTAGCCTCGCCTGTCCAATGTCTCCGATGGAGTACTTTCTTTATAACAGTAAAAAATAGACCGGTTGGAAGTTCGGTCTACCTGCCTGGGTTTTAATCCATATAGCCTTCCTTTGCGAAAAGCCTTTTGGTTTAGATGAATTGACCGGATAATACCCTCTATGGGCACTATCCGGTAATATTAAAACATTTACTCAGCTGCCTTAATACCTTTTTCATCATAGTACTTCTGGGCACCTGCGTGCACTTCAATGCCAACACCGTTTAGAGCATTTTCCGGCTTGATTTGCTTTGCTTTTGCGTGTGTTACCTGGTCAAGATTTTCAAAGATCGACTTTGTAATGTCATAGACAAGATCCTCAGAAAGGTCTGCCTTTACAACAAGCATCGCAAGAACTGCCACTGTCGGCACTTCTGAACCAAGTTTGTATGTTCCAGAAGGTACTACTTCTTTAGCATAGTAAGGATACTTTTCGATAAGCTCTTCAGCTTTGTCAGCTTCAACCGGAACAATAACTACCTTTTCAGTTGCAGAAAGTTCTTCTACAGCTGCTGTAGGTGTTCCAGCCGTTACGAATGCCGCATCGATGTTCCCATCTTTAATGCCGTTTACTGATTCATCAAAGCTCAAGTCCTGCTTTTCGATATCATCCAGTGAAAGACCGTAAACTTCAAGGATTTGTTCAGCATTCGCTGCCGTACCAGAACCTGGTGCACCGATTGAGACCTTTTTGCCTTTAAGATCTTCTACTGATTTGATTCCTGATTTTTCTGTTGTAACGATTTGGATAGTTTCAGGATACAATGTTCCGATTGCCTTGATATTTTCGATTTTGTTTCCATCGAACATTAACTTTCCTTCAGTTGCGTAGGAAGCGATGTCAGTTTGTGTGAAGGCGATTTCACCTTTATTGTCTTTAATGCTCTGCATGTTTTCTGCAGAAGCACCTGTTGTTTCAGCGTTCGTGCTAACCCCAGTTGCATCAGAGACAATTTTGGCAAATGATCCGCCCAACGGGAAGTATGTACCACCGGTCCCACCAGTAAGGATGCTCATGTATTTTGGCTTTTCTTCTGATTTTCCTTCTCCGCCGCCCTCTTCTTTAGAGTCGCCGCCACCACATGCAGCCAGTACCATTGAAAGAACCAGCATCAATGCAGTGAACAAAAGAAACTTTCTTTTTTTCATCAGAAATCCCCCTTATAGAAATAGAATTGTTCAACATAATCTTAACATAAGACTTCACACAATTGTCAAACATGTTACTTACTAACTATCTTTCTTGCCCGATACACTTAGATTGCCATAAAAGATTTTTCAAAATACATATGCTAAAATCGTGTTGATAAGAAAAGACTCTTATTTTTTTAAAAGGACAAATGCAAAAGAATTGATTTGGAGGTAAATTAATGGATTTTCCACTGGGCAAAATAGAAGAAATCACACTTCAAAGCAAGGAACTTGGAGAAGAAGTAACTATGCTGGTATACCTGCCTGCCAACTATTCTCCCTTATATAAATATTCATTACTAATCGCACAGGATGGCCGGGATTATTTCCAGCTCGGACGGATTGGAAGGATTGCAGACGAGCTCCTTGGTAAAAAGGAAATTGAAAACGTCATCATCGTAGGAATACCATATGAATCCGTAGAGGATAGACGGCGAAAGTACCATCCAAAAGGAGAGCAGCACCAAGCCTATATCCGTTTCCTGGCTCATGAGCTTGTTCCTTATTTAGATGAACAATATCCTACCTACCAAATGGGCATGGGCCGCGCATTGATTGGTGATTCACTCGCAGCTACAGTTTCCTTGCTTGCCGCGCTCCAGTATCCGCACACATTTGGAAAAGTACTTCTTCAGTCACCTTATGTGAACGAGGATGTATTCACGGCCGTAAAGGACTTCCGCCAACCTGAATTGCTCCAGATTTACCATACTGTTGGAGAGCAAGAAACAGTCGTAAAAACGACATCCCCCAAAACCAAAGACTTTTTAACGCCAAATAGGGAACTGTCGAGAATTTTTAAGGAAAGAGGCTTTGGCTATTTTTACGATGAGTTTAGCGGGAATCATACCTGGACTTATTGGCAGCCAGACCTCAAGCGGGCAATAAGACAAGTGTTTTCCTAATATATGCTTCTTTATATTATATATTTAGAAAATTTGTTATAATGAATGGTAAATCATAATATAGGTTTTCAGTAAATCGATATGCACCACACTAATGAAACGGGGGGTACCTGAGATGAAGTTCGGTATTGTCATTTTTCCATCGAAAAAAATCCAGGATTTTGCAAATTCAATGAGAAGGCGTTATGATCCACACTATGCGTTAATCCCGCCTCACGTAACTTTAAAGTCATCCTTTGAAGCAACGGAGGAAGAAATCAAGGAAATCGCGAATAAACTCGATTCAATCGCCAGGAATTTCAGACCAGTCAACATCAAGATCACTAAGATTGGTTCCTTTAAGCCCGTTAACAATGTAATTTACTTGAAGGTTGAATCACCTGAAGAATTGGAAAAGCTTCATAATGAGCTTAATGCAACATTTGACGGAAATCAGGAGTATAACTTTGTACCACATATCACTATCGGACAGAAAATGTCTGACGATGAACATTCCGATGTATATGGTTCATTGAGGATGACAAAGGTGCAATTTGAGGATACCGCCGACAGAATCCACCTATTGTACCAGTTGGATAATGGATCATGGACAGTATATGAAACATTCAGGCTTGGAAAGGAATAATCTAACGTGGAAGTAAAAATTGTAAACAACGATCAAGAATTAGCAGATGCATTCGAAGTACGCAAGAGTGTATTCATTCATGAACAAGATGTTCCGGAAGAAGAAGAAATTGATCAATTCGAATCCGACTCTGTTCATTTTGTATTATATGATGATAACCGAAAAGCAACTGGTGCTGGGAGATTCCGTGTATTGGACGGAATCGGCAAGGTAGAACGGATTTGCGTTTTAAAAGAAAACCGCAAAGCCGGTGCTGGAGTCGCGGTCATGAATAAAATCGAGGATTATGCCAAGTCACAAGGCATATCAACCTTGAAATTGAACGCGCAGACACATGCTATCCCATTTTACAGCAAGCTAGGATATGAAACGGTATCAGAAGAATTCATGGATGCCGGAATCCCACATAAAACGATGAAAAAATCTATTTAAATTTACTGAAACTCCATTCTTTTATGAGTGGAGTCTTTTTTTTGAAGGCTCTCTGCTCAAACTTTGTTGCTATTGAATACAATATTGGATTGAATTACCTTTATTTCTTGGTAATGTTGATGCTCCTTATGAGAAAAGAGCATGCAAACTTAATAACGACCTACAAAATGGGTATATATTACGTTAAAATCGTTTTTAGGATTATAACAACAACCTTTACGAAAACAGCCTTCTTGAATAACAAAAAGGCACTACAGCTAGTTTAAATTGACTCGCTGTAGTGCCTTCCTTTTCCCGTTAATTCAGCATATGCCTGGCTGACCACTGAAGGATTTACCTTCTTCTTATAAACCCGATCCGTATTAGAGAAGCTTATATCAGAGGCGGCCAGCTGCATTCGTGCCACAGGCTGCTGGTCCTTGCGCTTTTTCATTGGTTCTACTGCTTGCTCCCGCTGTTCCTGTCCCTGTTCTACAGGATCTTCTTTGCGTATCTTTGCGATTTTATTAATCTGGAACGGATCATAATCTGTCCCTATTTCACGCTCGGCATATTGTATATATTGATAATTTGTCACTGGAAGAATGTATCCCATTTTGGTATCCCCCAAGCATAATTATTTTTTCTCACTATATTCTTCTTTTCCTTTCCCCTGTTTTTGACCGTACTAAACTACTAATGAAAAAAAATTCTGGCCTCCGACTTATATATAATGTATTCACAAAGTGTTTATGGATGCCGAAAACACCTTTTGTTAAAAATCTTATTCTGCTATGATAAAGATTGTGCTATTTTTGGTCGGAGATGAGGGAAAACATGAAAACAGCCAAGTATAATCAACAGTTAATAAGCCTGGATCGATATAACCGTGAGGATTATCAAAAGCTTTATGATGACGGAAAAAAAGGGATGCTCACCTGTTCTGTATGCGGAGGCCCTGTCCGGCTTTACCTTGGCATTAAGGACAAGCCCCATTTCTATCATCACCTTTCCGCAAAAGAAAATTGCAGTGAACAAATTGAATCCTCCCCGTCCGTTCAACCTTCCGAGGAAGCGGAATATATCGAACGAAATGGCTTCCGGATACCGAAGGCCCGTTCCATTACGGCTGAAGCTGAAAGAGAGGAAAAATTCATATTCCCACGGGAAGTAAAGATTCCTTCACCTTTTAATCCGTTCCCTCCGGCTAAGCCAGGGGTAAAGTTAAATTACTTAAAACAACTTAAAGATGCTGGGATCCATTTCGATGGTAACCAGGAAAAAGCTGTTGTTTTTATAGATGGGCCATTATTAATTTTAGCTGGTGCTGGAAGTGGAAAGACGAGAGTACTGACCGCAAGAACCGCCTTCATGATTGAAGAGAAGAAAGTTGATCCCGGTTCTATCATGCTTGTCACCTTCACAGCAAAGGCTGCCGCTGAAATGAAGAAACGGATTGCCCTTTACCCGGGAATGTCCCCCGCTAAGGTTAACCAGCTGATTGCTGGCACCTTTCATAGCATCTTCTACCGAATCCTTTGTTTCCATGACCGTGAAAATTGGTCATCTGACAAGCTGATGAAAAAAGAATGGCAGCGGGAACAGATATTAAAGGAGGCTGGCCGAAAGCTCCAGCTGGATGAAAAAGAGTTTGCCTATGACCTCGCACTCCAGCAAATCGGTTTATGGAAAAACACGATGATCATGCCACACGAAGTTAAGCCAGAATCTCCATGGGAAGAAAAGGTGGCTTTTCTGTATAAAGACTATGAAGCTGCTAAAGAGAGGCAGAAGTTATTCGATTTTGATGACATGCTTCTGGGCTGTTATAAGCTTTTTAAGGAAAAGCCTGAAATACTTGATAACTATCAAAATCGTTTTCACTATTTTTTAATAGACGAGTTCCAGGATATTAATAAAGTTCAATACGAACTTATGAAAATGCTCTCTAGCAAGCATGGAAATGTTTGCGCTGTCGGCGATGACGACCAGTCAATCTATTCATTCCGAGGCAGTGACCCTGCCTATCTGTTTAACTTCAAGACAGATTTCAAAAATACTAAATTAATCATCTTAAACCAGAATTACCGCTCGCCGCATGAGATTGTCGAGACAGCAAACACTTTAATTTCTGCAAATCTCACCCGTCATGAAAAAGAAATGCGGGCCCAATTCTCCGGTGAGCGTCCGCCAGTAATCTTCCATCCATATGATGAAGAAGAAGAAGCAACGATGATTCTGACAGATATAAAAGAACGGGTCGAACAAGGCGAACGCCCCGGTGATTTCGCTATCCTGTTCAGGACGAATGCAGCCAGCCGTGCAGTATTCGAGAGGCTGGCGAATTCAAGCTTGCCCTTCCGTCTTGATCAGGATATTGAATCCTTTTACGAGCGTTTCATGATAAAAGGAATGCTGTCATTTCTGCGGCTAAGCATGAATCCCGATGAATCAGAGGCAATCAAAAATATACTTCCATCACTATTTTTAAAGCAGTCGATTTTCCGTGATTTACAGGCGAATAGCATCCTGAACGATTGTTCCATGCTTGAAGCGCTTACCCATGTAAAAACCGGCTTTGCCTTCCAGGAACAAAAGCTAAAAAGACTCATACCGATCGTACGCTCTCTGTCTTCTCTATCGCCAGTAGCGGCAATCGATATAGTCGAAAAGGACCTTGGATATCAAGACTTTATCAAAAAGCGCGGAAATGAAGGGAACCAGCTTGAAAAGGGTTCGGATGACATCCGGGATTTAAAAGTGGCGGCACGCAACTTTAAAACCGTCGGAGAATTCATCGAGCATGCTGACCATATGACAGCCATGAACGCTGAAATTAAACGAAGCAGCAGGAACCTAACTGACGCCATCACATTAAGCACCATTCATCGAGCCAAGGGGCTAGAATATGGAAATGTCTATATAATTGGAACCGTAGACGGAAGCATCCCCCATGATTACGCTTTGGATGCCTATCGCAATGGAGACCTCCAGCCGCTCGAAGAAGAACGCCGTCTACTTTATGTAGCGGTGACAAGGGCAGAAAAGAACTTATTCATTTCTGTTCCACAAAAAAGACGTGGAAGAAAAGCTAATCCTTCCCGTTTTTTATCCAATATTAAAAGAAAAATGCCAAATCAGGATCTGGGGATATAAACTCAGGTCCTAATTTGGCATTCAAGAATTACTTCTTGTTGATCATTTTGGAGATTTGGCCAAAGTCAAGCTGCTTTCCATCCTTAACAATGGATTCTACAATCTTGTCTTCCATTTCTTTATTTACCGGTTTGTTAGCCATTTTTGAAACACGGCGGATTACGCCTCTTACAGTTTGCTCATCTTTAAAGTTCGCATTTTGTAATGAATTCGCTAACTCAAATACATCATTCATATTTACGCCCGTTTTTTTCTCTATATTCTTGAAGAAATTATTATCCATATAAATCACGCCTCCTTCTTTAACTACTCTATTGTATGAAGGAAGCATAAAATGGTGAAAGAGCGCCCAAAAAAATCAGCATGAGTCTATGCAGAAAAAGCTGTTCCGATTGGAACAGCTTCTCCTTCCCTTTCTTAGTTGTAGAAGCTCGCTCCTACAATAATCAACAAAATGAACAAAACGACGATCAATACGAAAGTGGAGCCTCCGTAGCCGCCACCTCCGTAGCCATAGCCACCGCCGCAAAAGCCACCATAACCGTAGCCCATTCTTCTTCACCTCACTTTTTATTACTCAATAGCAATATATGTGAGGCATAACGAATTTGTATGGGCGAGCCCCCATCCATTTTGAAATATTTGATTATACTTGATCAAAGTCTGGGAAATGGCAGGATATAAATTCATCATATAAATCAACACTAAGGTTTCCTCTAGAATCCATTTCTGCATAAAAGACTTGTTGTGGCTGATATCCTTTAGCCTGGATTTGTTCCATTAATGCACTTCTATCCACACCCATCCGCTTTAAGTTTTCATCGATATATACTCCATCGACTAGAACTGACACCGGGGCAGACTCTTCATCCATCTTAATTGCAATATCCTCATATCTTAAGGGCTGTTTGGCTTTTTTCAATAAAACACTCAATTCTCCATTGGAATCAAGTGAAGCAAACTCAACATCAGCTACCTTAAATACACTTTTCTTGCGTAGTTGTTCCAGGAGTTCATCTATGCTGTATTTCTCTTTCCGCATATTTTTTTCGAGAATATTACCATTTTCAATGAAGGTAGTTGATTGCCCCTCAACTATTTTGCGAAATGCTCTGCTTCTTAAGGATATCGTTGAAATCGCCAAAGGAACGAATGACCAAACAACCAGACTGGCAATTCCATCCCTCAAGCTCAAATCAGGATCCATCGCTAATGTACCGGCAATATCTCCTACAGTGATGCCTACGATATATTCAAAAAATGACAGACTCGATAACTGCTTTTTCCCAAGAAGCTTTGTAATGATAAATAAGCCTAAAATCAGCAAAATAGAGCGTATGATCGTTCTAAGTATATCTGGCATTAAATCATCCCTTGAAAAAAAAGAATCAACCTTTTGGTTTAAAGATGAGGGCGCCGATAAAGCCAAAAATCACAGCAGCCGATATACCAGAGCTCGTAATTTCGAACATGCCTGTCAGGACACCGACCAGCCCGTGCTGCTCTGCTTCCTGAAGCGCTCCGTGAACAAGCGAATTCCCAAAGCTTGTGATTGGAATCGTGGCACCGGCTCCTGCAAAATCCATTAATGGTTCATAAAGCCCGAAACCATCAAGGACAGCACCAATGACAACAAGCAGACTCATTGTGTGTGCTGGTGTCAACTTCACGATATCAAACATCAACTGGCCGAACACGCAAATCAGGCCTCCAACAACAAAAGCCCAAAAAAACATTGGCAACAAAGCGATTCCTCCTTTTAGTTCATTTCAATTGAGACAGCGTGGGCTATACATGGAATGGTTTCTTTTTGCTGGAACGATAGCGGCGATAACAGAGCTCCTGTAGCTACAACAAGTATTCTCTTATAGACACCATTTTTCATTTGGTTTAATAAATGACCATATAACACGGAAGCCGAACATCCTGCTCCACTGCCTCCAGATTGGACTTGCTGATCCTCGTTATAAATCATCAAACCGCAATCCTGAAATTGTTCCTTGGATATGTCCAGTCCAGACTGCTGCAAAAGCTCGTATGTAGCAGCCTGCCCAATCCTTCCAAGATCACCTGTTACAACTAAATCATAATAAGATGGATCACGATTCAAATCTTTAAAGTGGGCAATGATCGTATCCGCTGCAGCAGGCGCCATTGCTCCGCCCATATTAAATGGATCCGATATTCCCATATCCACTACTTTCCCGATAGTGGCAGAGGTGGTTACAATCTTCCCTATTTTTTCCGAATTGTCCGTTAAAACAGCCGCTCCTGCTCCGGTAACAGTCCACTGAGCTGTTGGTGGTTTTTGTCCGCCATATTCTGTCGGGTAGCGAAATTGTTTTTCCGCTGCCGAATTGTGGCTTGATGCACCAGTTACAGTCTTCTTTGCTCCCTGGTAGTTTACAATGAATGATGCTAACGCAAGACCTTCCATTGAGGTAGAGCAAGCACCGAAGAGACCAAAATAAGGGATTTCCATCGTCCTTGCCGCAAAACTCGTCGGCGTGATCTGATTAATTAAATCCCCTGCCAGCATGAATTGCATGTCCTCTTTGTTGAAATCCCCTTTTTGCAGCGCCGATTTAATTGCTTCTTCAAGTAAAACTCTATGTGCTTTTTCGTATGAGTCTTCTCCCATCCACAAATCGTCATGAAGGACATCAAAGTCAGCAGCGAGTTTTCCCTCAGCTTCAAAAGGACCGCCGGATGTGCCCCATGATTCAATAACAGGCCGGTTCGCAAATTGCCATGACTGTTTTCCAATCAACATTTACAGCACCCCCATCATTATCAGCAAAGTTTTTACGAGTGCAACGACAAAGGCTGCAAAGACTCCAAATAGAATTACTGATCCTGCTAATTTGAACATATTGCCACCGACACCAAGAACAAAGCCTTCAGTTCGATGCTCAATAGCTGCTGATATAACAGAATTTCCAAAGCCAGTCACCGGTACGGCACTACCCGCTCCTGCGAATTGACCAATATGGTCATAGACACCGAAGCCTGTCAACAGCATGGAAAGGAAAATCATCGTAGCAACTGTCGGATTTCCAGCTGTTTGTTCAGTAAAATTAAAAAAGTATATATAAAAATAGGTAATTGCCTGACCAATCGTACAGATCAAGCCACCAACCAAAAATGCTTTGATGCAATTTTTAACCACTGGGCGTTTAAGTTCATGCTTTTGTTCCAGCTGTTGATATTGTTGCTGTTCAGGTGTCATCTTTTGCTTTTTTTTATCCCCCATTTCACCCATCCTTTCTTAAGTCAATTCTTTTTTCAACGAAATAATCCGCTGCAATTGTTCCTCTGCTTTTTTATCCGGAAAGGACGGATCTTTCATTCTCTCCCGAAGCTCGACCGCCTCAATAAAAATTTTATAATCACTAGAAACAATGAAGTCTTCATCAGGATAATTCTTTTCCAGTTTCTTATTGATTTCTTTCTCAATCCGCTTCATGCCGAACCGCTTTAAATGCTTGACCTTGTATGCGACTAATACTTCTTTTTTTCCTGCAATGACAGCAACATCATAAATCTCATCAAGTGCAGCGATATCTTTCTTTACCTTTTTAGCCAGTTTGATATCCTTCTCTTCAAGATCATTTGTCGCTCCTGGATCAGGATTTACTGACTGAATCATTGACGCCCTGCTTTCTGGAGATGTTTTGCCAAAAGAAGTACAGCCAGCAGGGCCAGCTCCGAGCATGATTAATATTGCTAAAAATTTCACTGCCTGTTTCATATTCATCATTAATCCCTTCCTATGCTTCATCTGATAAAATTATTTTCCACGTCCCAAACCCAATTTATGAATTTTTTAAAGCGCATTACACTTCCATTTAATGTAAAATTGGTGTTTTAGCTTTCTTGACAGTAAATTTGCTTCATGATTTTTTTACGATCCTCCATTTAATAAAACTCTCCCTTATTGCTCTTAATAGCCTTCCCCATTCGACGTATTCTACAAAAAAAAACGCCTGCCAGAAAGTTTGGCAGACGCTGTTTTATGCTTGTTTTTTCTTTTTCCCGCAACCACAGCCACGTTTCTTGCGCACTCTGCGGGTTGAAGCATTACTTTTGGATACAGTAGAACCTTTGCTGATTTTCGTTTTTTGCTTTTCCTCCATGAATACAACCCCTTCATTAAAGAGTCCATACGATAGTTTATGAACAAATCTTTAAACGGGTTCTGGACGGACTCACTAATTTAGGTTTGTTATACGGCTCAGTCTTTAATGAAATAATGCTGGATCACTGAAGCAATTCCGGCTATTGCAAGCACAGTGATGACCGGCATTGAAAGTTGCGGTATCAATGCATAGCCAGCATATAGGAAAGAAGTTGCCCAAATACCAGTGCACCAGTGGCAGCTTAATAGCTCGCCTATCCAATATTTGAGTCCCTCTCCTTTTATTTCTATATAAGTTTCCGTACTGCCATCCTCCAGGGTCTCCTCCACCATATCGTGAAATGGTGCTCGAAGGAATTCAGTGATTGTATCATAAACAATCAGCCTCGTCAGACGAAAGCTCGCAAATACAAGAAGGCATAAATCCAGCCAATTCCCCATCCGCTACACCACCTGTGTTGAATCAAGTCAATACAGTTTATGCAGGGCAAATCCCTATGTATAGGCCCTTAGCCAGTCCGCTCCTGTCATCATTTTTTTATGGGAAACCTGTTGAAAATTAGACAAACACCCACACCATTAGGAGGGCGATTCATATTCTATTAAGGACAATAGGTCATATCAACTAAAAGGAGATGAACTTGTTATGGGTTGCAAAGGTAAAAAACATGATGGCGACAGCTGTGTTTGCGAGGTTCTTAGAGCAGTAGCAGATGCTCAAGATGAAGTGGATGTAGACAATGATTGCGATGTCAGCTGCCACAAGTCTATCCAAGAGTTACTTGCAGGTGCACAAACTCCAACGACGGATTTAGATACAATCCCACTAATCCTTTATTGCGGTGACTGTGTGCCATTCGAAGGATTTGGAACTCGCATCCGCACAAATGGAGGAGGTCCACAAAGACTTGATTGCTTCAGGTCATTCTTTTTCCGTGTCACTTCAGTAGACGACAACTGCTGTGCGAAAATCGAGTTGTTGGCTACACGAGGTGATGAAGGAGAAGGTTTCGACACTCCATGCAGACAAATCCAAACTGGAGGAGCCAGAAATGAATTCTTCAGAACTGGAATCTGTATCACTGTCGACTTGGATTGCTTCTGCGCTGTCACCTGCCTAGACCCTGTAGCTGCATTACCACTTTCAGGCCTACCTGGAAATGACTGATCACTACAGTTTGAAAAATCAGGCTTACCGAAATTGGTAAGCCTATTTTTATAACCCAACCCTCTTTATATCGACTAAATCCTCTTTGAGGATGCTTATACTTTTCTTTCTCGGGCTGATCGAATGTATAAACAATACTTCCCCTTTCATTTCTATAAAATAACCCTTATATGATCTTTCTATGGTAATGAATTCATACTTAACCTTCGCGACAGAGGCCGGGACAAGCTTTAAATGTTTGACCTTTTCCTCAAGTGTATATTCATTGAACGTCCTCTTCCTTGGTGCATCCGGGCTTTCTGTTTCATGAATTACTTCTTCAGAAATTCCGATTTCTTCAGAATTCACTTCAACTATCCTTGAACTATTTTCCTGCTGTTGTTGATTTTCAGAGATCTCTTCACTATTCTTAAAAGAAAAATTCTTTTGCATATCGAGTTGCGGTAGATCAATGTTTGGCTGATTAATGTAAAACAAAGGAGATTGCTTACGACTTCGTTTCCTCCCCATATACGGCACCTCCAATACTTCGCTCACCCTATATGTATGCGATAGCCTAGGATAGGTGCCAGACTCAATTTTTGAATTGTTTATAATAAAAAAAAAGCCCGCACATTGGCGGACTTGATTGATTATAGGATATGAAAACCTGAATCAACATGGATATTCTCTCCAGTAATCCCGCGAGACATGTCGCTGAATAGGAATACTGCTGTATCACCGACTTCTTCAGGTGTTGTGTTGCGGCGAAGTGGAGCTCGTTCTTCGATTTCTTTTAAGATTGAATTAAAGTCACTTACACCTTTTGCAGATAGTGTACGGATTGGTCCTGCTGAAATAGAGTTCACGCGGATATTATCCTTCCCGAGGTCTGCTGCAAGGTAGCGAACGCTGGCATCCAAAGATGCTTTTGCTACTCCCATGACATTATAATTCGGAATCGCTCGTTCTCCTCCAAGGTAAGTCAAAGTAACGATACTTCCGCCTTCTGACATTAGTTCCTTCGCTTCCTTGGCAACTGCAGTCAATGAGTAAGCACTGATATTATGGGCTAACAGGAAACCGTCGCGTGATACATTCATATAGTCCCCCTGGAGTTCCTCTTTGTTCGCAAATGCGATACAGTGGGCAACACCTGAAATAGTGCCAACCGCTTCCTTGACCTCACGGAAGCATTTTGCAACATCTTCATCGCTCGTAACGTCGCATGGCAATACTAAATAGCTCTGGTCCAACGATTCAGCAAGCTCGCGTACACTTTTCTCCAGACGCTCTCCCGCATAAGTGAAGATCAAATTCGCTCCCGCATTGTGAAGTGACTGTGCAATCCCCCAGGCAATGCTTCGTTTATTGGCAACACCCATTACTACATATGTTTTTCCGTTCAGTGAAAGAGTCATTTTTACTGTTCCCCCAATGTTAATACAAGTTATTAGTACCTAGTGCTAATTCTACACTATATTTTTTCATTTGAAAAGAAAAACCCGCCGAGATGGCGGGTTTACTTTAATTAGGCTGTTTTCGTAAAAATTATTGTTACAATCCTAAAGCCGATTTTAACGTGATAAAAGGCTATTTTGCAGGTCGGTATTAAGAAGTGCAAGCTCTTTTCTCATAATAAGCTTCAATTTCCTGAAGAAACATAGGTCATTCATTCCTATTTTGTAGTCAATAACAACAAAGTTTGAGAAAAGAGCCTTTAATTAACACCAGAAACAGAATTCAAGCTCACGCTTTAGCTCATCGACATACTCTTTTGAGCCTGTCACTATCAAGCGGTCATTCAGCCTCAACTCGGTATCCCCATGAGGCACGATTGATTCATTCTCACGTAAGATACGGACAAAAATGACATCCCCCGTGAATGGGAAGCGTCTTAGGGTCATGCCGTCAAAGTGATCATTAAGCATTCTGATTTCGTGAAGGGAGTTTTCCTGATTGGTCAGGATGCTCATGACACCAGGCGATTCAATCATCGCACGCAGCAGGGATTCAGTTGAACGAAGGACCGAGAATACTTCGATTCCCTCTTCCTGTGCTTTTTCGGCCAGGTCTGGACTTTCAATTCTGGCAATGACACGTTCAACACCCTGTTCCTTCGCACTGACAGCAATCGTTGCATTCAGGTCAGGATCCCCGGTGGAGATTACAATGATGTCCGCATTGTAAACTTCATGTTTATCTAATGTATCAATTTCATAATTCTCCATCTCAATGATTTTAAAAACAGAATCCGCAATTCGGTTATCCGCTTTTTCCTGTTTCGTATGAAAAAGAACCGGTTCGTACAAAGAAGACTGCAGGGCTCGGGAAACCGGGAGTGTCATCTGGTTTGCTCCAATGAATACCACTTTCACTTTCTTCTCTTCGGCTTTTTCCTGCGGGAACAGCTTTTTGAATAAGATTGGTGTCAGAACGCTGGAGATGACCGCAACCAATATCAATGTTCCACTCATTTGTGGTGTAATCATTTCCATACGTTCACCAATGGTAGCGGCAGCAATGACCAGTGATAGCGTAGATGTCAGCAGGAACCCTGCTGCCAAAACTGTTTTGGTGTCATACCATTTTTTCAACAGATAAACTGGAATCAACTTTGATAAAAATAAAGCCAGGAGTAACAGCGGAATCAGCAATAGCAGCTTTCTTTCACTGAACAAGGACCAAATATCGAGGTCCACACCAACCATGACGAAGAAAATCGGAATAAGGAATCCATAGCCAAATGAATCTAGCTTATGGACCATTTCCTGATCTGGCGCAAGCAATGAAACAAGTACACCAGCCAAAAATGCGCCAAGGATATTCTCGGCCCCTACTGTTTCAGAAATGGCAACCAGAAGAATGATCAGCGCAAATACGGCACGAGTACCGATTTGAGTGGTTCCAGTGGAAAGCGCATTGATGAAGGTTCTATTTTTGAAGACTCGGCCGATAAAATACAAGCCAACTCCTGCTGCGAACAGAACTAGCAGCAACCATGTATTTCCTTCGCCTCCGTCATAAAGAGAGACAAAGACAGCTAGTAAGATCATGGTTGCCAAATCTGCTATAACCGCAACCAATAAGATTGTCTGCCCAATATTCGTCTTCATTAAGTGGGCATCCTTCAAAGTAGGGACGACCACGCCCAAAGAAATCGTCGAGATAATCAATGTCATCAAAAAGACGTTCTCAATGAAGCCAGCGAGTACAAACAGATAGGATAATCCCAGTGATACAATGAATATACCGACAAAGATGATAGAAGCAACAATGAAAGTATTTGGTTCCTTTTCATCATTTGCCTTCTTGGTATTGTTCTTTTTGTTTCCAGAAAAAGCTGAGAAATCAATTTCCAGTCCACTCAAGAACATCAGGAACAAAAAGCCTAATGTGGATAAGGTTCCAAGCCATGCATCTTCATGTACAATATTGAAGCCGCTTTTACCGATAATCAAACCCATGATAATTTCGGCAACGACCACTGGTATGAAATTCAATTTTAAACGGTGTAGTAAAATAGGTGTTAAAAATGCAACTATAATGACGATTACAAGCGAAGTTATCGAAGCATGATGTTCCACCCTCATCCCTCCTTTATTTAGTAAGATAACTCATGAAAGCAGTAGCAATTCCAAAATAAATCAAAATACTGATAATATCATTTATTGTAGTAATGAATGGTCCTGATGCCACAGCCGGATCAATCTTAAGACGGTGCATCAGCAAGGGCACAAGTGAACCCGCGAGTGTTGCAATGATTAGTGTAATAAAAATAGAGATGCCTACAAGGGCTCCGAGGAACAGTTCACCTTTCCAAAAATAGACAACGAATGTAATAAGGATACCGCAAACGGCACCAGTAATAAGTCCAGTTCCCGCTTCCCTCAGTATAATATTCCATTTGCTCTCTTTCTCAAGGTCTCCAGTTGCGATTCCCCTGACAGCTACAGCCAGGGCCTGTGTACCTGTATTACCTGCCATCCCGGCAATCAGAGGGATGAAAATAGCTAAAATAGCCACCTTATCCAATGTATCCTCAAATCTCCCAATAAGGCTTGCAGTAAACATGCCCAAAAAGAGCAAAATGATCAGCCATGGCAAACGCTTTTTTGCAGCGGTTAATGGATTTCGGTCTATTGTATCAAGATCTGCTATACCAGCAAGCTTGGAATAGTCATCTGAAGCCTCTTCTTCCATGACGTCCATGATGTCATCAACCGTGATAATCCCAAGGAGATGGTTTTGAAAATCCACGACCGGAAGCGCCAGGAAATTGTAGTCTCTCATCATCCGTGCGACCTCTTCTTGATCCTCTCCTACTGAAACGGAAACGACACGATCATTCATAACCTCCCCAATCATTGTTTCATCATCGGAAACAATCAGGTCACGCAAAGAAATAACTCCAGCAAGCCTTTTATCTTCATCGACCACAAAAATATAGTAAATTGTTTCAGCCTGGGGCGCTTCTTTTTTCAGGATATACATCGCCGATCTAACAGTCTGGTTTGCAGAAATTGCAATGAATTCCGTCGTCATGATACTACCGGCTGTGTATTCCTCATAATGCAGCAAGTCCTTGATTTCTTGTGCTGCTTCTTCATTCATGATCGTCAAATAACTGACAACCTGGTCTTTATCAAGCTCATTCAGCACATCGACCGCGTCATCCGCATACATATTTGACAGCATATCTGCCGCATAATTAGGATTCATTTGAGCGAGTACATCTTTAAAATCTTCCTCATCTGATTCCAGGTTCTCGAACAGGTCGGCCATTTCTTCAGGTGACAAGAAGTTATACACTTTCGCTCGCTCTTCATCTTTCAATTCACCGAAAAAAGCTGCCTGATCGTACGGGTGCAGCTCTAAAAATTCCGCACGAAAATCATCAATTTTCTCAGAGTAAAGTGCTTCCATAAGCAGCTCAGTATTGATCTGCTGCTTAGATGCCATTTCCTGCCGTTCTTCAGACATCCACCTTACCCCCTTTCCTTTATGTACATTTCATTATACTAGCATTTATTAATTTCTTTGTCTTTTAACTACACTTTTTCAATTAAAATTAATTGGGCAATATATGTTAAGATTCCTGCTTGTTTGAGCCCGGCCTATTCTCTTAACATTCCCTTTTTTGTTGTAAACTTGTCTTTTTTCCGATTTCCGGGGAAACTGATTAATTTAAAGGAGGAATCCCAATTGAACCTTGATATTATAGGCGATATCCATGGCTGTTATGTTGAATTTGAAAAACTCACCAAAAAACTTGGATACGATTGGATCACTGGCCTCCCGGTCCATCCTCTTGGCCGCCATCTTGCTTTTGTAGGTGACCTGACTGATCGTGGACCAGAGTCAATAAAAACCGCAAGGCTGGTTTGGGATTTAGCAGCGAATAGGAAATCCGCTTTTTATGTTCCCGGGAACCATTGCAATAAACTGTACCGCTACCTGTTAGGAAATAAAGTCCAGACGACTCATGGACTTGAGACCACTGTTTCGGAGTTTATGTCGTTGAATTCAGAACAGAAAAATGAATTTCGTGATAAATTCATTCATTTATATGAGTCCGCGCCTTTATACCACGTCCTTGACCAGGGGCGCCTTGTAATAGCGCACGCGGGGATCCGTGAAGATTACATAGGCAAGGATCATTCAAAAGTAAAAACCTTTGTCCTTTACGGCGATATAACCGGACAAACCAATCCGGACGGAACCCCAGTAAGGCGTGATTGGGCAAAAAATTACCAAGGAAAAGCAATTATTGTTTATGGGCATACACCGGTCAGAGAACCAAGAGTTCTTAACAATACCTACAATATCGATACAGGAGCTGTTTTTGGCGGCAATTTAACAGCCTTGCGTTATCCGGAGATGGAATTGGTATCCGTTCCCTCATCCATGCCGCTTGTTCGGGAAAAATTCAGGGAAATAAATTAATACCCAGAATTAAAAAAGCTAACCATTGGAATGATGGTTAGCTTTTTGCTTTATTTTCCAATAAACATTTGGGTCCAGTAGTTCCCCTGTGTTGTATGTCCAACGCCAATATGCGTGTAGTTTGGACTTAAAATATTCTTCCTGTGCCCTTCGCTGTTCATCCATGCGTTCACAACTTCTTCGGCACTCCGCTGTCCCATTGCAATGTTCTCTCCTGCTGTGTTATACGATACACCAAAGTCCCTCATCATATCGAATGGTGATCCGTAAGTAGGACTTGTATGCGAAAAATAGTTCTTCGCCTGCATATCATTGGATTTCTCTTGTGCTACATTGCTTAATGCTGTATCTGGCTGCAGGTTTGGCAAACCGTTTTTCCTGCGCTGTTCGTTTGTCAGGTCTATGACTTTCGATTCAAATGCACTAATCTCGGTGCCAGAAGGAGTTGCTTTTTGCTCTGGAGCCGGTGCTGCTTCTTCTTGCGGAGCAGGTGTTGTTCTTTCTTGTGGTGCAGGCGCTGCTTCTTGTTCAGGGGCTGGTGTTGCCCTTTCTTGTGGTGCAGGCGCTGCTTCTTGTTCAGGGGCTGGTGTTGCCCTTTCCTGTGGTGCCGGTGCTGCTCCTTGTTCAGGGGCTGGTGTTGCCCTTTCCTGTGGTGCCGGTGCTGCTCCTTGTTCTGGAACTGGATTTGCTCTTTCCTGTGGTACTGGTGCTGCTCCCTGTTCTGGTGAAGGCATTCCACCCCTATTCAATTCGGGAAGTTCTACACCTGTACGGCGCTGCAATTCTGCCAGCATTTTATTGAGATCTGCTTGTTGTCCTTCTGTTAATGTCAACCTGCCCTGCTTGTTCATTTGTGTGTGTGGAAATTTAGAACTCGGGATGCCAGTACTGTAAGAATTCGGGTCTATGGTAATATACCCATCAGGCGTTTGCATGATTTCACTCGTTGCATCTCCGCCTTTTTGATTAAACCCAGCCTCATTGGTATTTCTTTTAGCAGAATTGATTTCTGCTCTTCGTCTTTGCTGCTTGATTCTATTTGCATCATTATCCCAATAACCTTCTTGGCCATTTCCAAGGGTGGTCATTCTATTGTCGCGTAAATCCAACGCTTCTTCATTATTGTTATTGCAGGCAGCGAGACCTAATAACATAACTGCGGATACGGCAATTAATTTACCGTGCTTATTTATATTCAACGGATGTTTCCTCCTTCAATTTTTCATTTATTACTTCCTTATGATTTGACGTATTGCACAGAAATATATAAAGAAAAATTTGAGAGAAATGTAAAAAGGCAAATCGTTATTATAACGATCTGCCTTTTTCAAGTACTGTAACCATATCTGTTGGAAGGCTTGCATTGAATAGCAATTCCTTTTGTAAAGTTGGGTGGATAAAGCTAAGTTCGCAGCAGTGCAAAGCTTGCCTTAACATCTTATTTTTATTTCCGCCATATAAAGTATCCCCGAGCAGAGGGTGCCCTAGATGACTCATATGCACTCTGATCTGGTGGGTTCTTCCTGTCAATAGCCTTAAGATGATATGGGTGAAATCTTCATATCTGTTCTCAACTTCAAATAATGTACAAGCATATTGACCATCAGGATGTACTTCACGCTCAATGATGCTGTCCTGTTTCCTGGCAATCGGTTCCTCGATTCTACCTTCATCAACATGTATAATATCTTCGGCCAGTGCCTCATACTTTCGCTTAACACCGCCAGCACGCTGCTGCTTGCTGAATAAATGATGGATATGGCTGTGCTTTGCAATCAACACTAGTCCGGAAGTATCTCTATCAAGCCTGGTGACAATATGTGTTGTTGCAGATAGCCCACAACATTCATAATAACCGATAAGTGCGTTGGCCAGGCTTCCGTACGGATGCTCCCTCGAAGGTATTGTATTCATTCCGGCCGGTTTATTGACCACCAGTAAATGCTCATCCTCATACTGAATCTCAAGCGGGATTTCCTCCCCCTTTAATCCCTCGGAAGGAACTTCGGGAGGAAAGCCCACGCTGATAAAATCTTCGCTTTTCAGTATGTACCTTACATTAACCTCTTGGCGATTTACTGAAATAAATCCACCCTTGAACTTTATATCGGTAAGGGCTGACTTGGAGATTTCTTTTTCCTTAAGAAATTCCCTAAGCATTTTACCCTGATCAGCAGCTCCAGCTGTATATTCCAGTGTGAAGTTCTTCCCCATATCAGCGGCTCCTGTCTGAAATGTTTCTAATACCATTGTTTTTTGGCAAAAAGCATTTATCGATTGCGTTTTTGTTCAATGAATGATGACCATTAACTATTTCTTGGACATATTTATCGCAGTCTGCCTGCGAAATGTCCATTAAACCTTGTTTATTAGACATTTTGAAAGCTACATGGCCTCGAAATGTCCATTAAACCTTGTTTATTAGACATTTTGAACGCTACATGACCTCGAAATGTCCATTAAACCTTGTTTATTAGACATTTTGAACGCTACATGGCCTCGAAATGTCCATTAAACCTTGTTTATTAGACATTTTGAACGCTACATGACCCCAAAATTCCCATAAAATTCGTTTATTAGACATTTTGAACGCGCTAGGCCCACGAAATGTCCATTAAACATCTCTCCCTGGACAGTCTGTCAGCGGTCTGTCTATAAAATCAAACTACCTTCTTAATCGCTATCTGAAATAAAGGAATCGTGTACCCTTTTCCAGAACGGGAATGGCCTGAAGCGGGCGAATCGGATTTTTTCATCTGCAACCCGGAATTGAATTGACTTAACGTCCTTATGCAGTAGTGTCAAATGATCAACAGTTACCTGGAAGTCAGGTCTATTAACCGGTTTTAACGTACATGTATGATGGTCAGGAAGTATCAACGGTGATCCCACTGTCCTGAAGACACGATTGTTGATGGATGCCATTTCTGCAACCTGGATAGCCCTTAGTGACGGGTGAAGGATGGCACCGCCCAATGCTTTATTGTAGGCTGTGCTTCCTGATGGCGTGGATACGCACAAACCATCTCCGCGGAAGCGTTCAAAATGCTGGCCTCTGATCTCAACATCCATGACAAGGGTGCCCTCAACAGATTTGACGGTCGATTCATTCAGGGCAAGATACCTTGTTTCTCTGCCGCCATGCTGGTATCTGATGATTACCTCCAGCAGCGGATATTCAATTACCTGGTATGGTGTTTTGGCAACGGCAATGACCAGCTTTTCAATTTCTTCAGGAACCCAGTCGGCATAAAAGCCAAGGTGCCCGGTATGTACTCCAATGAATGCTGTTTTGTCCAGCCTGCTCGCGTATCGATGGAAGGCATACAGAAGCGTGCCATCTCCTCCCACGGAGATACAAATATCGGGCTGGTCTTCATCATATTGTAAATCAAAGTCCAAAAGATATGTTCTCATTTTATGCATCAACGTATTGGACCTGGAATCCCCTTTTGAAGTGATCGCAAATTTCATGTAATCAAACACCCCTGCATTTCGGATTTAAACTATTTCTTCCCATCCTGCTGCATTTCTTTTTTCCTCGTGAAGAATGCCTGTGCATCCTGGATTTCTCCTCTGATTGTCGACATCTCTTCATCAAGCCGGAATGCGGCCTCGGCAGCTCGCTGCAACCTGATCTTTATATCCTCAGGAAAAAGTCCTTTGTATTTATAATTCAGCGAATGCTCTACTGTTGCCCAGAAATTCATCGCCAAAGTTCTGATCTGGATTTCTGCCAGAATCATTCTTTCACCGCGGATTGTCTGCACTGGATAACGGATCACGACATGATAGGAGCGGTAGCCGCTCGCTTTCTTATGGGAAATATAATCCCTCTCCTCAACAATCTCAAAATCATTACGACTTCTCAATTGTTCAACCACTGTCTTGATGTCATCCACGAACTGGCACATGATCCTCAAGCCGGCAATATCCTGCATTTCCGAGTCAAGCTTATCAAGTGAAATTCCTTTTTGATGCGCCTTATCAAGAATGCTCGCAATAGGCTTTACCCTTCCAGTGACGAATTCAATCGGGGAATGGTCGGAATGGAGTTCATATTGGCTCCTGATTCCCTTAAGCTTAACCTTCAATTCCTCAACAGCGTGCTTATAAGGTTCTAAAAATTGATCCCAGTGTTTCACATCAGTCACCTCATCCGGTTCTATTCACGAAAGCCTAAGCGGAGGGTGCGGCAAAAACCTGTTCCACTTTCGTGACCATTTCCTCTCCATAGTTGCTGTTGCCATTTATATTTTCAATCAAATATTTCATTTCGCTATGGAAGCCGTCCAGTTTAAGTTTGCCTCCATTATTACTTAAGTAAGTTTCTAATCCAGACTGCAGACCTTCTTGAATGACATTCCAAGTACCTGCAGGAATGGTGATATAATGATATCCATCTTCTTTATCAAGAATATAAATAAATGATAATTGATCGGAATCAACAAGCATTTGCCCTGTTGGAGCAAAATCCCCCAGACCTGTCTCTATGTCTGTAGAGAGTAGTAACTCATTATTTTCTATTTTTGCATCGATAATTAAAATTCTTTGACTCATTTCCTCAACCTCCATAATCTTTTTTATTTTATCATATCGAACCATTTTCTACTAAGGATTGAAGCAAACCGGATTTAACGAGATAATAAGATCAGCTTATTGGAAAGGGCGGACAGATGTGAGCCAGAATATCGAAATCGAATTCAAGAATATCCTGACAGAGGAAGAATTCCACTTCCTTCAAAAATACTTCAAAATAGAGCCGGAGCAATTCAAAAAACAGATTAATCATTATTTTGATACGCATTCCTTCACCTTGAAAGACTATGGTTCTGCATTAAGGATCAGGGAAAAAGGGTCCAAGTTTGAAATGACTTTAAAGCAACCTGCACAACAAGGGCTGCTAGAAACGAATCAGATACTTACGACTGGACAGGCTGAGGAAGCCTTATCATCAGGAAAGCTGCCAGAAGGTGAAGTAAAAGACGCTGTTGAAAACTTAATCAAGGATACAGAGCCATTGCAATACTTCGGGGCGCTCACAACCGTGCGTGCCGAGGTTGAGTACAAAGATGGATTGCTTGTACTGGACCATAGTTACTATTTAAATACAGAAGATTATGAGCTAGAATATGAAGTAACGGATGAGACAGAAGGATATAAGGTATTCTCTGAATTATTGGGAGAGTTAAAAATCCCTCATAGACCGACCGATAATAAGATTAAAAGGTTTTACACTAAAAAATATAATCTTTTACAAGAATAGACCAGGCAGGAGAATCATGATGAATGTTGACCAGTTAAAAGTCATGCTTGAATTGCAGGCGCTCCAAAACTTCAACCAGCCGACAACCAGCCAATCAGGTAACAACCTTTTTCAGGAAATGCTTTCCGGAATCCTCAGTGACCAAAGCAATGCTCTGGGTGCCACTGCAACAAGACTTGAAGAGTTATTTAACAACGCACAAACAACGGTTGACTCTTTCGCTTTAGCAAAACCAAACATTGGACAAATGCTTCCTCCTATTCAACTGACGAAAGTGGCGGCCAAAAGCCATGCTGATTTTGATGGAATCATTGATAAGGCTTCAGCTATGTTCAATATTCCAGCCAAGCTGATTAAGTCTGTCATTCAAAAGGAATCGAATTTTAATCCAAATGCCGTGAGTCATGCCGGCGCTTCGGGACTTATGCAATTGATGCCTGCGACAGCCAGGGGCCTGGGGGTTAAAAATGTATTTGATCCAACGGAGAATATTCTCGCAGGAAGTAAATACCTTCGTCAAATGTTGGACAAGTATGACAATAATATAGAACTTGCCCTTGCAGCATATAATGCTGGACAAGGAAATGTTGACAAATATGGAGGAATCCCTCCATTTAAAGAAACGCAAAACTATGTACGGAAAGTCACGGATGTATTTTACGGATAAAGACACCTTCAAAAGGAGAATATTCCCATTGGTTTTGACCGCCTGTCAGTGGTAACAGGCGGCCTTTTTGTGTACATTAGTAAAGCAATCATTAAAATGACAGATTTTATAGAACTCAAGACGATTTGTTTGAGATATAAATTTAGCATTGCTACAATAAAAAGCATAACTATCAAAGCAGAATGAAATTTCTAAAATCTATTTTAAAGGAGTTATCAATATGGTTGAGAATAAGACCTTACCATTCGAAGCCATTGGCGAAGGGACACTTCACCGGCTGGTCGATGCTTTTTACCGCCGCGTTGGAATGCATCCTGATCTTGCTCCTATATTCCCGGATGATTTAACTGAAACTGCCCGAAAGCAGAAGCAGTTTTTAACTCAATATTTAGGAGGCCCGCCCTTATATACCAATGAACATGGCCATCCAATGCTACGCGCAAGACATTTGCCGTTCGAAATCACACCGGTGAGGGCGACAGCCTGGCTTGCCTGTATGGCTGAAGCCATGGATGAAGTGGGGCTTGAAGGACCTGTAAGGGAAGACTTTTACGCTAGACTATACCTGACCGCCCAGCATATGATCAATACACCAGATGATGAAACTGGTGATAACACATGAAACTGAGTCGGGAAAACCTTTTGAGCTATGACCCATCAGAGTTTTGCCATAGCTTGGATAAAAAACCTATCGAAATTTATATGTTTGTCGACCCGCTCTGTCCGGAATGCTGGGCACTCGAACCAATCATCAAAAAGCTCCAAATCGAATACGGCAAGTATTTCTCAATTCGCCATGTTTTAAGCGGCAAACTGGCCACACTGAATATGAGCAGAAAAAAACGTTATGAAACGATCGCCGAGCTTTGGGAAAAAACAGCAAGCAGAACAGGAATGTCTTGTGACGGATCGTTGTGGTTTGAAAACCCTGTGTCATCCCCGTATTTAGCATCGATTGCAATAAAATCAGCTGAGCTTCAGGGGAGAAAGAAAGGCATCAGGTTCCTGCGCAAGCTTCAGGAAGTGCTATTTCTTGAAAAACAGAATGTCTCGAACTTCGAGGTGCTAAAAAACTGCGCGAGAAGCGTCGGTTTGGACGTTGAGGAATTCGTAACCGATATTCATTCTGAAACAGCAGCAAAAGCATTTCAGTGCGATTTAAAAATAACGAATGAAATGGATGTCCAGGAAATCCCGACATTCGTCTTTTTTAACGCGAATGTTGAAGAGGAAGGTATTAAGATAACCGGTCTTTACCCATATGAGGTATACGTCCAGATTCTCGAAGAAATGCTGCAGGAAAAACCAGAAGCGGCCAATCCGCCGATCCTCGAACAATTCCTGAAGCAATACAAAATGGTCGCCTCCAAGGAAGTAGCCGTTGTATACGACATAACTGTTCAACAGGCAGAGAAGGAATTAAAGAAATTAATGTTAAAACAACAAGTCGAACAAATCCCCGCTAAATATGGCGTGTTTTGGCGATATGTTGAAGGATGACCGTGCATTTGCACGGTTTTTTTAATTTTGGTTTAGTCCCGATGCTCCACTGGCTTGGGATATCGAACCTTATAAAGCACTTTGTTAGGAAACCTTGAAATCAAAAAAATGCAGGGTGGTCGAATTAATTGAAAAAGTGGTCGAAAAAACTAAAAATCCGCCAATATATTTCGGAATGTGGACGAATAAATGAAAAATTCGCTAATATATTTCGGAATGTGGTCGAATAAATAAAAAAATCTTTGAAATATGGTCGATTTATTTATCTAACATCACTTCTTCTAGTGGTTTTCACCAGCACGGCACAGAAAAAGGCCTTGCAGCTCTCCAACTGCAAGGCCTTCTCTCTATTTTATACGAACAAAGGGGATGGGAGAAATTTTTCACGGTCAAACAAAGGGGTAAATGTTTGTTTGTGATCAACTTCACGCCATAAATATATCATATTCATGCTCTCTATCACAATAACCTTGTGTGTTATTTCACAATATTGTCAAATCCATTCATGAATGCCTGGACTGAAGCATATAAATGAACTATAAAGCGATTCGGAGTGATTCAATTGGATAAACTAGGTCTTTCCCTTATTGCTCTGTTCATAGTTTTTTCATTTATTCTTCATATTTTAGGATTAATGCATCTCTTGCCCTTGTATCTAACATCTCCTATTCTATTTATTGCCTTATTTATTTTACTGATATATTTAAATAACCGGAAAAAGTTCAAAGGATTCTAAACTTTAACCTAAAAACCGGCCGCAGATTTTTTTGCGGCCGGTTTGTTTTTTTATGAAAGCAATGCTTCCATTTCGTTGAGTTTTTCTTCGAAGACCTTCAATGCTTCCTCGATTGGTTTAGAGCTTGTCATATCGACTCCTGCTTTTTTCAGTACTTCAATTGGATAATCTGAGCTGCCTGATTTCAAGAAATCAATATAGCGTTCAACGGCCGGCTGCCCTTCTTCCAGGATTTGTTTGCTCAGCGCTGTTGCCGCACTGAAGCCAGTCGCGTACTGGTATACATAATAATTGTAGTAGAAATGCGGGATCCTTGACCATTCAAGACCGATTTCTTCATCAATGATGATATCCTCTTCACCGAAGTACTTTTTGTTGAGCTCGTAGTAATCTTTTGTCAATGACTCAGCTGTTAACGCCTCGTTATTCTGCGCCTTTTGGTGGATCAAATGTTCAAATTCAGCAAACATAGTCTGTCTGAATACTGTTCCCCTGAAGCCTTCGAGGTAATGATTCAAAAGATACAGTCGCTTCTGCTCATCATCAATTGTTTTTAGCATATAGTCATTCAATAACGCTTCATTGCATGTAGACGCCACTTCTGCAACAAAAATAGAGTAGTTGCCGTAAGGATATGGCTGTGTCTTCCTGGTGTAGTAACTGTGCACGGAATGGCCAAACTCGTGAGCCAATGTAAACAGGTTATTTACATTGTCCTGCCAGTTCATCAGAATATATGGATTTGTGCCATATGCCCCGGAAGAATAAGCACCGCTGCGTTTCCCTTTATTCTCATACACATCCACCCATCGATTTTCAAATCCTTCTTTTAGGATATTGTTATATTCATCCCCAAGAGGCTCTAAGCCTTTTAGGACATAATCCTTTGCTTCACCATAAGGAATCTCCATCTTCACATCCTTCACAAGCGGTGTGTAAAGATCATACATATGAAGCTTTTCAAGGCCCAATACCTTTCTGCGAAGCTTGACATATCTGTGCAGCAGGTGCAGGTTGTCATTCACCGTATTCACAAGATTTTCATAGACACTTTCAGGAATATTATTTGCCGACAGCGCAGCATGCCTCGCAGAGTCATATTTGCGAATTCTTGCATTGAAATTATCCTTTTTGATATTGCCGCTTAATGTGCTGGAAAAAGTATTCTTGAAGCTGCCATACGTTTTATACACTGCTTTGAAAGCATCCTCACGAACTCTGCGGTCTTCGCTTTCCAGGAATCGGATGTAACGGCCATGTGTGATCTCCACATCTTCTCCGTTCTCATCCTTGATTGAAGGGAATTCCAGATCCGCATTGTTCAGCATTCCGAATGTATTTGACGGTGAGCTCATAACCTCTGAAGCTTGAGCAAGAAGCGCTTCCTCTTCAGCTGACAGCACATGCGGACGCTGAAGATTGATTTCCTCCAATGCATGCTCATAAAGCTTCAACTCTTCTTTTTCATTCAAGAAGCCTTTGATTTTCTCTTCATCAACAGCCAGGATTTCCGGCACGATGAAGGCAAGTGCGCTTGCTGCTTGAGAATACAGATTCTTGATGCGGTCATCAAGCCCCTGATAAAAGGAATTCGTTGTATCCTGGTCATAGCGCATATGCGCGTATGTATAAAGTCGTCCTAAACGCTCAAGCAATTTATCCTGCAACTGGAGTGCACTATAAAGTTGTTCAGCACTTTCACCAAGCTTGCCTTGATACTCCTGAACAGAAGGAATCAACCCTTTAACTTCATTGAATTCTTTTTCCCATTGCTCATCGACCGCAAAAATATCTTCAAGTCTCCACGTATTTTCTGTGGAAACCTCGTCCCTTGCTGGTAATTTCTTTACTGTAGATTCGTTTGACATATGGATCCTCCTTACAACATTTCGGAATTCGAAAAACTTTTCTAGTAACATATATTCGATAATGGTTTCTTATTTCCTTCTATAAAATTAAATAAGGAAAACTTTTTCTTTTTCAAGAGTTTGCATTCTAACTACCCTATTTTACGCAGTTATATCACATTTCATGTTAGTGGGAATATTGATTGTGTAATTTCATTTCGATACTTGGTGAAAAATTTGGCTTCTGCATCGATTTGTTCGTTAATTGAATCTGGGATAATGATTTCCCGGAGTACTCTCACTGTACCTGAATTGATTCTTTCCAAGAATGATACCTTTGTCAAAAGAAATACATATTCAGCAAGAGCGTACCGATGGTCTCTTTGCCCAGCAACAGGCAGAGTTCGAAGTTTGATTTCTTTCCTTCTTACTCGCCTATCAAAGGCTTCCCGGATTTTCGCATAAATTATTATGTCCCCCTTTTGATAATGCCGGAATACATCGAAATATAAGAATGTCTGCCATATGAGTGAAGGTGTTTCAATATAGGGGCTCGAGCGGACAGGAAGGCCAATTTCGGATGGAAGTGTATGAAGGCTTAGGTGATTGCGATATAGTTCTTTCAGAAATGGATTTTTCCATGCTCCTGGGGAAGTTAAGTAGCGGGATTTCAGTTTTTGATTTTCAGCTTGCCAAGTCTTCAATATAGGGAATGGCTTATCGATTGGGCTCAGTAGGTCCTCTACTGAATACTGATTTAGTGAGCTCACTATAAGATTCGTGATTGTCTTTTTGGAAGTGATTGGAATAGCTCCATTCAGATTGATGAATTGCCCTGAAATCGGACAAAAAGCCGGGATATTCCAGGAGTGCCTTGTCTGCCTAATGAAGAGATAGAGGAAGTTATTGATTGATACAACATTATTTTTCTTGCGCTTAACCAATGTCTCTGCAGCAACCCAAATTGGAATTACACCATAATGCAAATAAGTTTTGGTCCTTTTTTCAAAAATCTCTTCCGGTATAACTGAACATTGAAATTCAATCGCATATTTTTGGTTTTGCAACTCGAAAGCAATGTCGGGTTTCTGCTTCATATGTTGGTCAAATTGCTCAAGTTCAGCATTGATTCCTTGTTTTTTCAGCCAATTGAAGAGCTGAAGCTTTCCAGAAAGATGATATTTAGATTCACGGTCATACTCATATTGGCAGCTGCCTCCCGCCAAATGAGAAAAATGCCAAACCTTCTTGCTCCCTAGTTTCATAACCACCTCTTCACCACATTCTGGACAGTAGAACTTTTCCGTCGACCTGATTCCTATTAAATCACTTTTTTCCCACCTTTCCCCCAGAGATAACCTTTTACCATCGCTTTTATTCGCAACTAGCAAATCGATGCGCCTCCTTTCATTATGAGATATTCGAGTCCATAGAGTTAATACCTTTTAAATATAAAAAGGTTTATAAAGTGTTCACAAATAAAAAAAGCGCAAGCGCCTTGGTCACCCCCGAAACGTCTCGAGTGGCTAGGCGCTGGAGCTAGACACTATTCTTAATGAAAAGTTTAAATCTTTTTATAAAATTTAGGCTCTGTTAAAGCCCAATGTTGTTTTACAGCCCTGTTGATTGTAGTGGAAGGCGCGTAGACTCCTCGAAAATGCTACCGCATTTCCTTCGTGCGTGGGCAGGTTCAAAGAAGCCCTTCAATGTCCTGCGGGATGTGCAAGTCATGGGGAGACCCCGCAGGCGCATAAAGCGCCGAGGAGGCTCCCCGACTGCAAGGAAGAATTTGAAGTTTGAAAAAGCTGGCAGTTGAGCTTTTTCATAATTCTTCCCCGCGGAAAGCGAAGCGCCTGGAACGAAAATCAACAGCCTAGTTTAACATAGCCAAAATTTAAAATAACCCGGATCTGCATCCGGGTATCTAAAGCATCGGCGACAACAGTCTCGAAGTGGATTCGAGAAGTCTGTAGCCTATGTGGCGTTTACTGAAATCATCCATGACTATTTCTGTTGAGTCGAGTACATCGTTTTCATATTCTTTAACAAGTTTGGCAGTGCTGCTAGTTTTGTAAAGGAAGGCGTTGACTTCGAAATTCAAGTGGAAGCTTCTCATATCCATATTGGATGTACCGATGGAAGCAAGCTCACCATCGACGATGACGATTTTGCTGTGCATGAAGCCCTTTTCGTATTCATAAATCTTTGCACCTGCTTCAAGCAGTTCGGGAAAATACGACCTCGAAGCAAAGAACACGATTCTTTTATCTGGCCGCTTTGGCACAAGAAGCCTGACATCCAGTCCACTTAGTGCAGCAACTTTTATTGCGCTGAAAATGTCTTCATCAGGGATGAAATAAGGCGACGCAATCCAAACTGATTTATCAGCTGAGGAAATCATTGAAAAAAAGATATTCTTGATGACACTCCATTCATTGTCAGGTCCTCCGGCAATCATTTGGACACCACCATGAGTGTTAGCCTTCAGGGCTGGTGATAGATAATCCGACGTCAGAAAGCTTTTGTTCGTCATGTAATACCAATCTTGCAGGAAAATCAGCTGCAGGCTACGAACAGCTTCTCCTCTAGCCATTAAATGAGTGTCACGCCAAAAACCGAATCCTTTGTCCCTGCCAAGGTATTCATCACCAATATTCAGGCCTCCAACAAAGCCAACAGTCCCATCAATGACAATGATTTTCCTGTGATTCCTGAAATTGAATTTACTGTTCAGGAACGGCAGGCGGACAGGACCAAATTCAACCACTTCTACCCCTGCTTCACTCAAGTCAGAAATATACCCTTTCGAGAGCTTCCAGGAACCTACGGAATCAAATAAGAACCTGACCTTTACACCTTTTCTTGCTTTGCTGATCAAAACTTCCTTAATTTCTTCACCAATTTTATCGTGTCGGACAATGTAATATTCCATATGAATATGGTGGGTAGCCTTTTTTAGCTCTTCAAGAATATGACTAAATGTCTCATCACCATTTGTCAGCACCTTTGTGGAGGTAGCAAAGGAGATAGGGCTGTTCCCGAGCTTCTGGGCAAGGGTAAACAAGCGGCGATGGTCCTCTTCCATATCAAGCATCCTCGCCTTGTTGACCCTTTCTGATTCCCCTTCGATTTTTGAAAAAGCTTTTTTATCCAGGAAGTATTTGCGCCGGAACATCTTTTCCTTGCGTTTATTCCTGCCGAATAAAAGATAAAAAATAAAACCAATAACCGGGAAGCCGCCAAGCACGACAATCCAGGTTAATGTCTGGGCTGGATGACGATTCTCAAGGAATATCACAAAGCTGATGAAGATGACAGTAAGAGACATAAATATACTGATATACCCAAGATAAACTGCATCAAGTTTTTCATAAAACAAATAATAAATGCCGGCCAGAATTAATAAAAAGGTTAAGATGCGCACTGTGTTCTTCATTGTTACCACCTGTTTTCTCTCTCTGAATTATTCTTGCAACCAGAAATAGGAACTTTAGATATATATACGTTTCTATTAAGTGAAGAGATTCATACAAATTATATCAAAAAAGCCGATTTCATCTCTGAAATCGGCCTGCAATCATGAAAAATGCTTTCTTATGACACTAAACACATCTTCTTCGATAATCTTATTACCGTATTCATCAAGACGGTGAATCGTTACTGTCGACTCCTGCCCATACTCTAGAAGAACACTTAGTATATTGTCAATTTCTTCTTCATCCTCAAAATCTTGCTCAGGAAATTCAATGTATAAATAATACTTGTCATCATAGCTGTACAAGCTTGTTTTGACTTTGTCTATTCCCGGGCGTTTCGAGAGTGAGATGACATCTTCGAAATCCTTGAAATACAGCAGGAATTCTAAATCATCCTCGAAGGCTGGATCAGCATCATCAATTCCTTTTGGATTGAATTGGTGGTCAAGCAGCTCTTCGATTCGTTCATCGACTGGCAGATCCTTCAGTTTATCGTTTGGAAGCGGCAGTTCGAACTTAGGACCGTCCTTCGATAGCTGTGCCTTTGTAACTAAAACCTCCAGACCTTTTTCCAGGGCCTGAACCTGTATCCATAAAGGACCTTCAACGGCAAACTCTTCCTCGGCATGTACTTCATCCATCATTTCCCAGAAAAGCTCTTCACTGCGATCACGGTTATACCAGATTTCCTCCCGGTCAAACCCGCGCTCTTCTATGTCCATATATGAAATATAGAACTTAACCGTATTTTCATTAATACGCTCGATTTCCATTCGCTTTCTCTCCCTTCCATGCAAAGATTTGAAGGGACTAAATACCCCCAAAAAAGCAGTTGGTCTTATCATTTACCCTTAATAAATAAGCCTAAATCACCTTGATTTACTAAGGGGCTGTGTAAATAGAAATAAACGATCTTGTACTTTCATTTTATGTTATATTAAGCCATTTTGGAAACAAAATATACACCCATTTTTTATTAAGGCTGTTTTCGTAAAGATTGTAGTTAAATCCTAAATTTGATTTTAACGTAATAAATACCCAGTGTGCAGGTCGGTATTAAGTTTGCAAGCTCTTTTCACATAAGAAGTGTCAACTTTACGAAGGAATATAGAGAATTAAATCCATTTTTGTATTCATTAGCAACAAAGTTTGAGAAAAGAGCCTTTAAAAAAGGTTAATGTATGATTTTGTCTGGATCGACTTACTGTTGATTAGGCTGCTGTAAAGGCGGGAATGTGCTGCCTTTTTCACAGGATACTCTCCCCTTCAGCTACCATCAGCCAAGTTACCCCAAAAGTTATTGGTTTTTAACATACTATAAATTTTAAAGTATTCTTTATATTTTAGCAGAACTGCACCTATATTTCAATTTGTCTGCACGGCTATGCGGCTTTAGGATATGTTCTTTCATAGAAAATAAAAAGCCCCCAAAAGGGAGCTTAGTTTTGTTATGTTTAATTGACTAAACGCTGAGCCTCACGCAACTGGAATGTACGCACTCTGCGCGGCAGGAATCGTCTGATTTCGTCTTCATTATATCCAACCTGCAGGCGCTTTTCATCAATGATGATCGGACGGCGTAGCAAGCCAGGATTTTCTTTGATAACCTCGAACAGTTCCTGTAGAGGCATGGTTTCCAAATTTACATCAAGCTTTTGGAAAGTCTTCGAGCGGGTAGAAATAATCTCATCCGTTCCATCTTCGGTCATTCGAAGAATTTCCTTTATTTCATCAATAGATAATGGCTCTGAGAATATGTTTCTTTCAGTATAAGGAATCTCATGTTCTTCAAGCCATGACTTTGCCTTTCTGCAAGAGGTACAACTTGGTGAAGTGTATAAAGTGACCATTGGTAATTCACACTCCCTTAGATTTACTTATATTATTTGCTTTAAATGACTTTCATTTCTTAAATAATAATAAGTTTAATTTTATAATTCATATTGTTTATTATACACTATGGATTTAATAAAAGGTATCCCTTTTCATAATTTATTCCGGGTATTTATGTAAGGATATTTTTGTCCTTCTCTATATATAACGAACGAAATAGAAAAAAGTTTCAATATAATTTATATTTTTCATCACCCTCTGATCTAAATCAATATAAATATTCGTACAATTCTACTTGTTTGTGTCCGTTAGACTTTCATTTTCATAATTTAATTATATTTACCCGATTGTAAAAGACTTAAACCTTTTTATTTAAAAAAGTTATATTCTCATTTAATTGAGCAAAAATGAAAACGCAACCATGTTAGAAACACTGGTTGCGCTCTTGAATTAGATATCCTGTAGCAAATCCTCCCGTTTATCTTCCACAGTCAAGACTTCCTCAACTGGCTGGTAGGATTCTCCGTAAAACTTTTTGTCTTTATAAGTATGAATCATATTATAGGTCTTCTTCATCGACTCATATACTAAATCCTCTGAAGCCTCGTCTGGAGACCAGTAAAGGATTTCCATCTCATTGATTTCCTTCGTCGCTAACGACCGACGTCTGTAACCAATCGTCCTTGCATGCTCGAAGCCTTCCCGTTTGTAAAAACGAAGACGCTTCTCCGTATCTGTGTCCTCATAGTTAACTGGTTCAACTTCAAGGATAATCGGTTTGCCCTTTTCCTTCAGCTTCTCTATCAGCTTATGGCCTAGTCCCTGACCACGTGTCGTCTTAGAGACGAAAAGGTAATCGATGAAAACAAAATCATCTGTTTCAACGTACATGAGGACATGTCCGGGACCTTCATCCTTATGGTAAATCTCTGGTCTTTCCTTTAAAAGTGTTTCCATATGTTCCTTTGACTTCATTTCCTCAATCGGGAAATACTGATTTAATTTCTCATACCAATGCATTGCTTATCTCCTTTTTATTTTTATTCCTTCCTGATAAGCACCCAGCTTTTCTTATATAATCATGATCATAATACTTGTATTATTTTTTCTTTATAAAGTTCTTTTAATACACCGGCAATTCTTTTAAAATAAAGATGTACGGGGATCATGAATTATATTTATCACAAAATCACTATTAAGACTTAGTGAAAAAAAAGGTGGAGGTTTATCATGGGCGGTTACATAATGGATTTAACTATCGTTGCTTTACTGATTGTGGGCATTACCGCGACAATTGGTGTGATTACCAATGGAGTAGGAACCAGATTCTTTAGTGGAAATAAAAGAAATGAATTCGTAGATCAATCAACTAGTTTGCAAACTGGTTGGAAAAATGTCGGCGGAAGCAAGAAGTAATCCACATCCCAACTGTTATTATAACTTATTTTGATATCGATAATCTAATGATATGAAAAGCCTGGAACGATTTTAATCATTCCAGGCTTTTTATATAGTATCAGAAAGTATAAATTTTTCACTTCGAGAATTGTCCAGCTCCAGCGCTTGTTGGGGGTGACCAAGGTGCTTGCGCTTTTCTCACTTCCAGGTTATGGTGTGTAATCAACATTTGGTGAGTATCTGTTGCTTGCGTTCCATAATAAATATTCATTGATGCCCTGATCCTTCAAAGCCCTGATTTGGTCTTCGACTTCCTTTTTCCCGTAGACAAGGTAATTTCCACTGCCTAACCATGAGGCTGTGAAATCCTGCAGCCATGGACGTGAAATAGGCGGGGTCTTTAATTCATCAAGCTTATTCTTCTCCAATTTTGCATATTCCTGAACGAGACGGTATGGCTCTGTGTCAGGCTTGGCAATTCCAAAATAAGAAGTCCAATGGCTTGGATAAATCATTGAAGAAATGACGTCAACATTCTCAGATATTTTTGAGAAGTTCTGTCCGATTCCTGGTGCTTCAGGAAGTGTTGCCGTATAGCCAAAGATATCAACAGAAACTTTAACATCATATGGCTTTAGCTCTTTTCGAGCGTATGCCACGAAATCAGTCACCGCTTTAACCCTCTTTTGCACATTATCCATTTCTACATCCTTATAGTCACCCATTGAATATTGAAGAGTAGCATCCCTCTTTTCAAATCCCTCAGGGAAACGAACATAATCAAACTGGATTTCCTGGAAACCCATCTTAGCTGCTTCGATTGCAATTTGAACGTTGTAATCCCACACTTCTTTCACGAATGGATTAACGAACGATTCTCCTCTGCCATTTTTCCAAACCTGATTTCCATCTTTAAATGACCACTCCGGTTTCTTATTTGCCAGGGCGGTATCTTTGAAAACAACTACCCTAGCGATAGGATATATCTGTTTTTCTTCCAAGGTTTTCAATAGTTTTTTCGGATCTTTAATATAAGGCTTTCCAATCTCTTTGAAAGGTGAATCTTCATCGGGTTTGTATGTAAGATATCCGTGGTCCTCTTTTATATCGATAACCATTGCATTTAAATCGGTGTCATCGATAAGTTTTGTAAGACTACTAAACCTCTCTCCTCCAGCTGAGTTCCCAGTTACATAGATTCCCCTTACAGCATCAGGATATTCAAATGTGTAACCTGAATCGAATTTGAACCTTGGCATCTGCTTTGGTATTTCCCTAATCAATGACTGATGTTCCCTGACCGGAAGCTTTTCTGTTTCAAGTGTTTTCGATTCTGCAAACACTGTACCTCCTGCTTGTGAAAAAGAGGCAGCCAATAATGCTGCTGCTGCGATTTTTTTAAACTGCATAAACACCTCTCCTTTCAAAACGTATGCCTACTCTTTACAGTAGTTTTCTATATAATATGAATCTATAATTCTATTTTACCCACTTTCGACAGATTTAGATATTATTGATTAAATTTTTCACATGGAATTTATTCCCTGACAAAAATTCAAGTTTCGTATCAACTAATATAAAAAAAAACGATCTCAAAATGAGAGATCGTTAAGTTTATTTGACATATGACTGTTGATATTGCTTTAGTTCTTTTTCAGAGCAATACACATAGTGCCCTGGAACAACTTCGCGCATCTTAACTTCTTCGCCATCAGCATATTGATGCACATTTGGATCATATGTTTTGCGTCGGCGTGTTCGCTCAGACTCAGGATCCGGAAGTGGTATCGCTGATAACAATGATTGCGTGTACGGATGAAGCGGATTCTTGTATAGTTCTTCAGCTGTTGTTAACTCAACCAGCTTACCAAAGTACATTACACCAATTCGATCGCTGATATATTTTACCATTGAAAGATCATGTGCGATAAACAAGTATGTTAAACCTTTTTCACGCTGCAATTTCCTCATCAGGTTGACAACCTGCGCCTGGATGGAAACGTCTAATGCGGAAATTGGTTCGTCTGCAATAATAAATTCGGGCTGCACAGCAAGTGCACGTGCAATTCCGATACGCTGCCTTTGTCCACCTGAAAACTCATGAGGATAACGGTTGGCGTGTTCTCTGTTTAAGCCAACTGTTTCAAGCAGTTCATATACCATTTCCATTCTTTCTTTATTGCTTTTTGCAAGGCCATGAATGTCAATGCCCTCTGCAATAACATCAGAAACCTTCATCCTCGGATTCAAGGAAGCATAAGGATCCTGGAAAATCATTTGCATACTTCTGTTGAATTTCTTCAGATCTTTTTTGTTCTTCTTGCCGTGTACGTTTTCTCCCTTGTAAAGGACATCTCCATCTGTTGCTTCATAAAGCCTGATGATTGTTCGGCCAGTTGTGGACTTACCACAGCCTGATTCTCCAACCAATCCAAGAGTTTCTCCTTTAAAGATATCAAAAGTAATTCCGTCAATCGCTCTTACTTCATTCGGTTGACCCATATTGAAGTATTGCTTCAGATTCTTTATTTCAAGAAGCTTTTCTCTATTTTCCATCAGCCAGTCCTCCTCCTACAGTTATTTCGTGCCCATGAATTTACGCATTCTGCTTTTCACAGCTTCCGGCGGTTCTACCTTAGGAGCATCTGGATGCAACAGCCATGTAGCAGCATAATGTGTATCAGACACTTTAAACATTGGAGGCTGTTCCTCTAAGTCGATTTGCATAGCATACTCATTACGAGGCGCAAAAGCATCACCTTTTGGCGGATACAACAAGTTTGGCGGCGTACCAGGAATTGCGTAAAGTTCCTCTTCTTTAGCATCCAGGCTTGGCATTGAACTGATCAATCCCCAAGTATAAGGATGTTGCGGGTTGTAGAATACTTCATCCACAGTACCAATTTCGACAATTTTTCCACCGTACATGACTGCCACACGGTCAGCTACGTTAGCTACAACTCCAAGATCATGAGTAATGAAAATAATTGAAGTATCAATTTTTTTCTGCAAATCTTTCATGAGTTCCAAAATCTGTGCCTGGATTGTAACATCCAAAGCTGTTGTAGGCTCATCAGCAATTAGAACTTTTGGGTTACAAGCCAAAGCAATTGCGATTACAACCCTTTGTCTCATACCGCCTGAAAATTGGTGCGGGTATTGCTTGATACGCAATTCCGGTTTCGGGATACCTACCAGCTTCAAGAGCTGAACAGCGCGTTCTCTAGCTGCAGTTTTACTCATATTTTGATGCTTGATCAATGGTTCCATGATTTGCTTTCCAACAGTCATTGTTGGGTTTAAAGATGTCATTGGATCCTGAAAAATCATCGAGATATCCTGACCTCTGATCTTCTGCATTTGCTTGTCGGTCAATTTTGCTAAATCCTTGCCTTCAAACAATATTTCACCCTGCTTGATTTCTGAATTACCAGGAGGAAGCAGTCTCATGATTGCTTTAGTCGTTACTGATTTACCTGAGCCAGACTCACCGACTATCGCAAGGGTTTCTCCCTTTTTAAGTTCAAAATTCACACCGCGGATTGCTTTAACTTCGCCCGCAAATGTATGGAAGGAGATATTTAAATCCTTAACTTCTAAAATATTTTCCATAATACATTCACCTGCCCTTTAATCGCGCATTTTCGGATCAAGCGCATCGCGCAATCCGTCTGCCAGCATATTGAAGGTAATCATAATGACACTAATGACAATAGCTGGAATTATCATTTCGTGTGGGTGCAATCTCAGTACTTTGAATCCTTCATCAATCAATGTACCAAGTGATGCGTATGGCTCCTGCAGTCCCAGACCGATAAAGCTCAGGAATGCTTCAAAAAATACCGCATTTGGAATAGTGAACATCGTATTGATAATAATGACACCCGCAAGGTTTGGCAATAAGTGTTTAGAGATAATTTTACCATCACTGTTACCAAGAGTTTTGGAAGCCAGAACAAATTCCTGTTCCTTCAGTTTTAGTGTCTGGGCACGCACGACACGAGCCATACCAACCCAGCCTGTAATCGTCAATGCTACCGTAATGGAAATAATACCAGGATCTAGAACCAGGATCATCAAGATAACAACAATCATAGTTGGAATACCCACAAGGATTTCGGTTATCCTTTGCATCACATTATCCAATCTTCCACCGTAATATCCAGATATTGCGCCATAAGCAACACCAATGATCATATCAATGACCGCGGCCAAAAGCGCAATGTACAAGGAGATTTGGGTACCTTTCCAGACACGAGTGAATAAGTCACGTCCGAGTGCGTCTGTTCCAAACCAGTAGTACTCATCTACCTTTTTGACTTCATACATATCGATTTCTTTGCCAGCTTTATTCGTCTTTACACCGTCGAATGGAAGCCAGCTAATGTTTTCAAGCCCCTGGATTTTCGGTGGTAGATTATTGTGTGGAACATATTGTTTATCAAATTCTTTTCCGCTAACCAATGGTCCTACCAAGGCCATAATTATAACAATGCCCATCACAATCAAACTGACAAGAGCACCCTTATTTTTACGGACACGCATCCAAGCATCCTGCCAGAAGGTTAAGCTTGGCTTGTTGATTTCCTCGCTCTTGGCCGAATCGATTTCTGCCGGCCTAAAACGATCTTTTGGAATTTTTGTTTCGAAGTCAGCCATTACTTTTTCCCTCCAGACAGCCTGATACGTGGATCGATGATTCCATAAAGAATATCCACTACAAGGATGATAACTACAAATAACGCTGCAAATAAGACGGTTGTTCCCATGATAACAGGGTAATCATTTACTGTAATAGATTTTACGAACTGTTCACCAAGTCCAGGGATCGCAAAAATTTTCTCAATTACAAGGGAGCCAGTCATCAAGGAAATCGCCAATGGCCCTAAAACAGTGACTAGTGGGATCATTGCATTTCTCAATGCATGCTTAAAAGCAATTTCAAAGAAGCTTGCTCCTTTTGCTTTTGCCAATGTAATGTAGTCAGAGCCTAAGACTTCAATCATTTCTGTTCTCATAAAACGAGCTGCAATTGCTATTGGCAGCATGGACAGAGCTATAGTCGGCAGGATTGTATATTCAAACCCACGCCAGAAAAGAACCGGGAACCAGCCTAATTTTACACCTACGAAATATTGCAGCAATCCTGCAAATACGAAGTTAGGAATAGACTTACCCAATACTGCAACAAAAGTGGAACTGTAATCGACCCAGGTATTCTGTCTTAATGCAGCAAAAATACCAAGTAAAATACCAACGATTGTTCCAAATAACATCGCCTGGGCACCTAGCTGCATGGATGGCCCTAAACGTTTGAACATCAGGTCAGTAACCGGAGTGTTGTTAAATTGAAAGGAAATACCAAGATCCCCTTGAAGCAAGTTGCCAATATATTTAGCATACTGCACAGGCACTGGCTGATCTAGACCATACTTTGCCTTCATGATTTCCATTTGTGCAGGACCCAATTTATTCGCACTTGCAAAAGGCGTACCAGGAATGATTTTCATTAAGAAAAATGTAAGGGACGCAATGATGAAAAGAGTCAAAAACATATAAAGTACCCTTTTTAACAGGTATTTTGCCATATGGGTGCACCTCCTGTATTATTTCAATTTTCCCTATTGTTCGACAAATGCTTTACAGGGAAAAAGAGAGTATATCTAGATATACTCTCTTTCTATCCTCAGAATTATTACACTCTGAAATAAGAAACTGCTTCAGTTATTATTCAGCTTCAGTGATCTTAACCCACTGGAAGTTGTAGTCAGGACCGTAGTTGTAGATCGCAAGACCTTTAACACCAGGGTTTAGAAGGATGTTAGCAGAACGCTGGTAAACAGGCGCTAGACCAGCATCTTCTTCAAGCATGATTCTTTCAGCTTCTTGCTGTGCTTCCCAGTTCTTTTCTGGGTCAGTAGCAAGCTCACCTTGAGCAGCTTTGATCAGCTCATCGTATTTTGAGTTAGAGTAACCCATTCTGTTGCTTCCGCCGTCAGTGATCCAAAGGTCAGTGAACGACAATGCGTTACCGTAGTCTGGGCCCCATCCTGCGAATTGAAGATCGTAATCCATAGCGTTGTCACGCTCTAGACGTACTGCGAAAGGAACGCTCTCAAGCTTGACTGTCAAGCCAGGAAGGTTTGTTTCCAATTGGTTCTTGATATAAGCGTCAGTCTTCTTAGCTGCTTCAGTGTCTCCACCAAGGTAGCGGATTTCCAGCTTATCTACACCAAGTTCCTTAAGACCAGTTTCCCAATGCTTCTTAGCTTCTTCAGCATTGAAAACGATTAGGTCGCCGTGCTTTTCACGGAAGTCTTCTCCGTTAGGGCCTGTTACGAAATCTTTTGGTACAAAGAAGTTTGCAGCGATAGATCCGTTGTTAAGGATGCTCTTTGCTAGGTCTTCTTTGTTGAAGCCCATAGCAATTGCTTTACGGATGTTCACGTTAGCAAGAGCTTCGTTCTTCTGGTTCATCTTGATCCAGAATACTACTGGCTCCATCCATGTAAGCATACGCTCATCACCTTCATAAGAAGGAACGATATCAGAAGAAAGCAATCCAGTCATGTCTGTTTCGCCAGCTTCAAATGCGTTTACAGCAGAGTTAGAATCTTTAACTACGTTAACAGTGATTTTTTCAAGAGTTACATCGTCAGCACTGTGGTAATCTGGGTTTTTAACAAGTACCCACTCAGTTGCGTCAGTACCTTCCCATTTTTCCATTTTGAATGGACCATTGTAAAGTAAGTTTTCAGCATTGCTAGCGAACGCGTCGCCTTTTTCAGTTACGAACTTTTCGTTCTGTGGGTAGAATGTTGGGAAAGCGAATAGGTCTTCCCAATATACTACTGGCTTTTCAAGAGTTACTTCCAAAGTCTTGTCGTCGATTGCTTTAACGCCAAGATCTTCTACATTGTATTCTTTCTTAGCAGCTCCAGCTTCAGTGATTTCAGCTGCTCCCTTGATTTTTCCGCCCATCATGTATGGACCATAAGGTGAAGCAGTTGCAGGGTCGATCGCACGGCGCCAAGCAAACACGAAGTCGTGTGCAGTTACAGGCTCACCGTTAGACCATTTAGAATCACGAAGTTTGAAAGTGTAAACTTTCTGGTCTTCGCTGATTTCAGGCTCGCCTTCTGCAAGAGCAGGAACTGGCTTGTGATCCTGGTCAAGGCGGTATAGACCTTCACCTACGTTATTTATGTAAGTGAAACTTGTAGAACCTTCAGCAAGTACGCTGTCCATAGTTGGGATTTCAGAAGAATCCAACATGTTTAATTCTTGTGGTACATTAGCTACTTCTTCGCCTGTTGCATCGTCTTTATCAGCAGGCTCTTTGTCTCCAGCATTGTCGTCTCCGCTGTTACATGCAGACAGGATTAACGAGAATACTAGAGTCAAAATCAATAGAAATGAAAATTTTGACTTTTTCAAGGATATGCCCCCTCTTTATTATTGTTTTCTGAAAACTTTTTACATTCCCTATTATACATAGATTAAATTAAATGTTCAATATTTTTGCGCGAAAAATTTACAACTTTGAAACAATAGTAATAAATTTCCTCCTTGAATTGTGTTATAATAGTGTCTTATAAGCCTTTTGCGGGCAAAATCATAGTGTTACTTATTGTAATATTTGTTTATTTCCGAAGGTTTATTCTCAAAATTACTTTTATGAAATAACAATATAAGGGAGATTTAGAAATATGCGTAATAGATTTGGGAAAATTTTTTATGGTTTTTTGATTTCACAGCTATTGATTTTTATCCTCTCACTTGTCTATCAACAGAGCATTAGCTTGCTCAGTTACATAAATATCTCTTTTTACATCGCTAGTACCCTGCTGTTTACTTCTCTTATAGTCTTTACGGTTAACTCAGGGTTTTTTGACGCCATTTCCTATTCTTTTCGTATTGTTTTTGCTGGCAAAGAAGAGGGAGAGAAGAAAAAGTCATTACATGAGATGACGCCTTTATCCGAACTGGTCACCCTCAATGCCAACCCTCTATTAATGGTTGGACTTTTAGATTTTATGTTGATGCTTGCCGCATTGTCCGTTTATTATCTGTAAAAATCCTTCTGGTACTCTTGCTTATCATGATTGATTTGATTATAATCATTTTTAATAAAACGTTAAAAGCGATGATGAAGAGTAGTACACTTGTTCAAGGCTTTTCAGAGAGTTTGTGGTTGGTGAAAACAAACAGCCTGGCAATTGGAATGGACTTTTAAGCTTCTGGTTTGAACTTAAGTAGATCCAGGCGTATTCCTGCGTTAAAGGAATCCATGCTTCACTGAGGCATGGGCAGAGTGACTCATTCGTGAGTAATTAGGGTGGCAACACGGACCATTCGTCCCTAGAATTTAGGGCGAATGGTCTTTTTTGTGTTCTTTTTTCTTCTGTTTTTAAGTTAATGTAAATACATTCAGACAGAAAGAGAACAAGATATATACTTATAGGAGGATTTTATTATGGAGACTATTTTTTCCGGCATCCAGCCGAGCGGTACCATCACACTTGGCAACTATATCGGCGCAATGAAGCAATTCACAGAACTGCAGGAAGAATATAATTGTTATTTTTGTATCGTTGACCAGCATGCGATAACTGTCCCGCAGGATCGTTTGCAGCTTCGAAAAAACATCAAGAGCCTTGCAGCATTATATATCGCTTCTGGTATTGATCCTGAGAAGGTAACTTTATTCATCCAGTCGGAAGTGTCGGCGCATGCACAGGCAGGATGGATGATGCAATGTGTAGCCTATATAGGTGAGCTTGAAAGGATGACCCAATTCAAGGATAAATCCACTGGGAAAGAAGCTGTCTCGGCTGGTTTATTAACGTATCCTCCGTTAATGGCAGCCGACATTCTTCTATATAATACTAATCTCGTGCCAGTCGGCGAAGATCAGAAACAGCATCTAGAATTAACAAGGGATTTAGCAGAACGATTCAACAAGAAATACAATGACATTTTTACAATTCCAGATGTTCGCATTGCAAAAGTCGGAGCAAGAGTCATGTCCTTACAAGATCCATTGAAGAAAATGAGCAAATCAGATCCGAACAACAAGGCATTCATCTCGATGCTCGACGATCCAAAGCAAATCGAAAAGAAAATCAAGAGTGCTGTTACTGACTCAGAGGGTATCGTGAAATATGATAAAGAGAACAAGCCTGGCATCTCAAATCTCTTGTCCATCTATTCTATCTTGACCGGCAAAGCAATTGCTGATATTGAAAAAGAATATGAAGGTAAAGGCTACGGAGACTTCAAGGGAGACCTTGCGAAGGTTGTTGTCGATGTCATTGAACCAATCCAGAAAAAATATTACGAGCTGATCGATTCACCAGAGTTAGATGATATTCTTGACCGTGGTGCTGAGAAAGCAAATTTTGTCGCTAACAAAATGCTAAAGAAAATGGAGAATGCGATGGGCCTTGGGCGCAAGCGCAGATAGAACAAAACGGAGCTGACACAATGTCAGCTCCGTTTTTTCGCAATAGATTTCAATACTGTTGCTTATCAGTTTACCTTAGGGCCGTGTTCCATTTCCCAAAGTTTTTCGAAAAAGGATTGTCCTTTAATGATGTTTTCGCAAAACTTCTCGTGTTTATGTGACCAGCCAAACTTTGTCTCTTCAAATAACCGTTCCCATACCTCTTCAAATCCAAGGCGTTGAATCTCTTCATATAGTTCAGGTTTCCATTCAGTGAACCAGTAACGGACTTCAGCCACATTTTTTGAGGAACTCAACTGGTCCATGGCCATGAACAATAATTGCTTCAACTGCCTTTCCTTACGCGTCAGCCCTCTCATTAAATCCGGAGCAGGCGATAAAATATGGAAGTCCTTTAAGGCACTTTGATCATTGAACCCATATTGGATCGTATCCTGATTTTCAATCATTTCGTACACGAGCTGCTCCTGGCGCGGAATAAGCCGGCTCTTTCGGATTGGGATATTATAGCCGATGGTATCTACAGCCAGTATGCCAGTTCCATCGGAAACAACGAAACAGTAATCAAGCTGTGTACGTTCATGGTTTTTCCTCAAATATGCCTTACGGTAAATGTCATCCAGAAGCTGTTGTGGCAACTCTGATAAATCATTCTCAATGTAATTAAATAGAAGATGGTCAATTTTAAGGAGCGGCACCTGGTCAAGCAGCTCAACTCCATCATCCTTCCGCCATTCGTGGAAATGGCAAACATTATAACCGTTCTCTTCCCCTTCGAACCAGTTTACCCAGACATCATGAAGATACAACATGATTTTATAACCCCTCACTTCAAGAAACTGTTTGTCCATCAGTATGGGCATCACTAAGTAAAAATATTCCTTAAAAGGAAGATCAATTTATATCATTATTATGAGGCCAATAAATACTTAACCAAATGATCCCGATTCCAGCCGGCAGCAAGTAGCACTCCACTCTCCTCGATACAAAAGCTAAATACTCATCCAGACCGTGCCCAGCTACAATCATATTCAAATAAGCGATTGAGCTGATCCCTCCCGAAACAGCCAGTCCAAAACCAATCGTCAAAACAAACAATCTAAAGATCATCAGATAGACTCTCTTCATAACAGAAATTCATCACACACACTTCCCTCACCCCGGCCTGTCCATTTTTATCATATATATGAAGGAAGTTGGCGGGAAAGTACTGAAAGCTGATTTAAATGTACCTGAAGAATAGGGCTCACTACTTGAAAAATGCAGCAGTTTCTCATAGGAAAGATTCTGAGTATGTATTACGTTCTAACTTACTATAATATTTTGTCCGAACATGGGGTCACTTCGGACATTTCCAGCGATCCCAGTGGTTGTTTTGGCCGAACCTGGGGCTACTTCAGACATTTCCATCCATCCCAATGGTTGTTTTGGCCGAAACTAGGACTACTTCGGACATTTCCAGCGATCCCAGTGGTAGTTTTTTGCCGAACCTGGGGCTACTTCAGACATTTCCAGCCTTCCCAGTGGTTGTTTTGGCCGAACCTAGGGCTACTTCAGACATTTCCAGCGATCCCAATGGTTGTTTTGTCCGAACCAGGGGCTATTTCAGACATTTCCAGCGATCTCAGTGGTTGTTTTGGCCGAACA
>NZ_BASE01000135.1 GCF_000813125.1 Mesobacillus selenatarsenatis SF-1 | reverse complement strand
GCTGTTTTGGCTGAACCTGGCCTTACTTCGGACATTTGCCGCGGCTTTTACCGCTGTTTTGTCTGAACCTGCCCCTACTTCAGACATTTGCCTATGCTTCCACTGCTGTTTTGTCCGAACATGGG
>NZ_BASE01000136.1 GCF_000813125.1 Mesobacillus selenatarsenatis SF-1 | reverse complement strand
CACCTTGAAACCTGTCACAATAACCACGGTTTCTTGACAGCTTTGGGCTATGTACCTTGAAACCCGTCACAATAACCACGGTTCCTTGACAGCTTTGGGCTATGTACCTTGAAACCTGTCACAATAACCACGGTTTCTTGACAGTTTTGGGCTATGCACCTTGAAAGCTGTCACAATAACATATATGATACATCCCCATGCCCCCCGACCCTCAGGCCGCTTTGATCATTCAGGACTTTTGAAGGGAACAAATAGATGAAGAAGCACAAGTCAAAACCATCATTGATCGTCTAAAGCTTGCTGAAAATAACCCGGCCGCCCTTTTACTGATCGATCAAGAATGAGGTGCAAGAACAACTGCCCGCCAGCAGGGTGAACCGGTGGCATTCTACTGGACGAAAAATCTCCAATATAAAAGGGAATGGGACGGACATAAGAACCGTCCCTTTGTCGCGATTCTTCAACAACCTAAAGGATAAATCCTTCTTCAACATCCCTGCCCCTTCATCCGTTTTCTTGGAGAAACACAGTTATGTTCTCTTCTTTTTTAACACCCCAAAAACGGCAATGTACACTACAGCCTTTTCAACCACCCTTTACCTTTTTATAAAATAGTTATGTGTATAATTTTTACAATTTTTAGCAACATACATATTGATTGCTAAAAAAGGGGGGCTAGCCTTGGATTTACACTTTATATGGAAAGCTGTTGTTATTGTCATCGGTGGGGTCCTTATATTGCGCCTCGCTGGAAGAAAATCTGTTTCCCAGCTGACGGTTGCGCAGACGGTTATGATGGTCGCGGTTGGTTCCCTGATCATTCAGCCAGTAAGCGAGAGGAATATATGGATAACCTTGGTCATTACCTTGTTGATGGTCATCACTCTAATTTTCATTGAATATATCACTTTAAAATATAACGTTATGGAAACCTTTATCTATGGAAAATCCCGCCTTGTGGTTGAGAACGGCCAGCTGAATGAAGCTAACTTGAAAAAATTACGCTTAACAGTTGATATGCTTGAGGTCCGCCTCAGGCAGCAAAACATTAAAAAGTTCAGTGATTTGCAATGGGCAACCATTGAATCGAATGGCCAATTAGGATTTATGCTGAAGCCTGAAAAACAATATGCCACTAAAGAGGATATTCAAATGCTTAAATCGCTGATTGAAGGCAGCCAACCGTCGCCGCCGAACATGAACAATAAGTCCACACCAGCAAGCGGTTCGGACGATATTTTTAAGGAAGTAAAGAATCAAGGCCATAGTAAAGGCCATCCAGAAAAGTTGGAATGAGGTGATTGCGGGTGAATGCCAGGCAGAAGTACAGGAAATTTTTTTGGATTCTTAGTCAATGGATATTTTTCGGCGCTCTGATAGGGTTAGTAGTAGGTTCGGTAACAACATTCCTCCTGGAAACAAACGATTATCTCGGAACTGTCCGGGAAAAAAACAGCTGGCTTATAGCTCTCCTCCCAATCGGCGGCATTATCATAGGCTACATATATATGAAATACGGCAAGGTCTATATAAATGATACTTTAAACGATGCAGGTGAACTAAACAACTTAGTAATCGACGCTGTTCACGGAAAGAAACATGTGCTGCGGAGAATGGGGCCGATCGTCTACCTGGGTACCTTTATTACTGTCTTTTTTGGGGGGTCCACGGGGAGGGAAGGAGCTGCTGTCCAAATGGGGGCTAGTGTAGCAGAAGCAGTCAACAAACTCTTCAAGGTAGCCGCAATCGATAAAAAAATGATCATTATGAGCGGTATTAGTGCTGGTTTCGGCGCAGCATTCGGAACACCAATAACCGGTGCTGTGTTTGGGATGGAAATGGCTGTACTCGGTAAGTTGAAATTCGAAGCGCTGGTTCCCTGCCTTGTCGCCAGCTTTGTTGGTCACTACACAACGACAGCAGTCTGGGAACATAAACATGAAGAATTCATTATCACTTCCGTGCCAGAAATTTCGGTTATCACATTTCTAAAAGTCCTCCTTATGTCTCTTATATTCAGCTTGTTGAGCATTTCTTACAGTCAATTAAGGCACTGGATTGAAAATACCACTAATCGGATCTTTAAGAAAAACCATATGAAAAGAGCATTTTTGGGCGGAATTCTCATTGTGATTTTAACTTTAATCGCCGGCTCGCAGGATTACAACGGCCGCAGCCTGGGCATGTTGGAACAAGCTTTTACAGAAGACGTCCCTCCCTTTGCCTTTCTGGCTAAGCTAATTTTCACTGCGATTACCTTAGGGACAGGCTTCGTTGGCGGAGAAGCGATTCCAATTTTTTTCATGGGAGCGACACTAGGCAATGCTTTGCACTCGTTCATAGAATTGCCAATGTCCTTCCTCGCCGCTTTAGGATTGGTCGCTGCTTTCAGCGGTGCCGCCAACACCCCAATAGCAGCGTTCCTGCTGGCCCTGGAAATGTTTCATGGAAAGGGGATAGAATTCTTTTTTGTCGCCTGCCTGGTCAGTTATATCTTTTCAGGACACCATGGATTATGGCCATCCCAGCAAATACATGAGCCAAAAAGCAGACTATACAGCCTCACTAATGGGGATACCATCAAAAATGCTGAAAAGAAAAAAAAACAATAATAATACAAGACGGGACGGGAACAAGCCGATAACTTTCCGCCTCATAATTATGTTTTTCTATTAATGATGCGCTGGTACTCCTGGGCGCCAATCCTCCCATGATTTCACTAGAAAACACAAAGAAGACCAAATCAAGGGTGATTTGGTCTCTTAAACATTAGTTTTATTTCCCTGCAGGGTGTGCATATTCCTGGCGTGCAGCTTCGGCGATCAGCTTGATTACTTCTGTGTTGTCAAGAACACCTTCGAAGCGCTCGGATCCAGTTCCTGTTGCAAATACTGGTACCATGTTTCCTGTATGTCCGCCAGTTGTGCTTTCTTCGCGTACTGCTCTGTCCACTACGCCTACTTTATTGTACTTGGCAATGACAGATCCTATTTCCCAGCCGGTTCTGTATGCAGCGTACACTTTTCCTTCAGCATCTTTAATATTATCTTGGAATTCTGCTACTTCTTCATTAGTCAATTCGATGTTTGCATACTCCTTGAACACACTCTTGACGCTTTCGGCTGTAGCTGTACCGTCTTCGATGACTAGTTTTCCAGCCATGAATTCAGGTGAAACATCGATTGCTTTCAGTCCTTCGATATCCATAGTTTCTGTTGCAGAAACGCCCATCGTTTCGTGGTCGGCTAATACTACAACAAGTGTATCGTTGCGATTTTTAGCCCATTGTACTACATCTTTTACCGTGTTATCGAACTCGATTGTTTCCTTCCAAATTCCCGTGAAGTCAGCGGCGTGGGAAGCGTGGTCAATACGCGCGCCCTCTACCATCAGGAAGAAGCCATCCTTGCCGTTGGAAAGAACATCGATTGCTTTTTTCGTCATTTCATTTAAAGTTGGCTCATTGCTATTAACATCATCTTTATCTGTTTTATAGTTCATATATGACGAATGGAATAGACCCAGCAATTTGTCAGGAGTACCTGCTTTGTTCAGTTCGTCCCGATCCGTAACATATGTGTAGCCCTTTTCCTCAAATTTCTCAACCAAATCTACACCATCATGGCGCTTTGGTTCAAAATATGTTGCGCCTCCGCCAAGAAGGACATCATATTCGTTTTCCAGCATCTGCTTTGCGACCTCAGCTTGTCCGCTCCAGCGGTTCGGCACGCTCGCAGTAAAAGCAGCAGGTGTTGCGTCTGTTACTGTATTGTTGGAAATGACCCCGACTTTCTTGCCGCGAGCCTGGAAAGCGTCCAGCATGCTCTTTACTTCATTTCCGTTTTCATCCACACCAATTGACTCATTATTTGTTTTTGATCCTGTCGCAATCGCTGTACCAGCAGCACCAGAATCTGTAACAGTATTATCTGCAGAATATGTATGCATCAAAGCAACATTCTCCAGTGATTCCATATTAAGACGGCCTTCCTTGCCGTATTCCATCAAACGTGCAACCTCAAGCTGACCGATTCCCATTCCGTCTCCGACCATCACGATGACGTTTTTAGGCGGCTTTTGTGAAACGTTCTCCTTCGATACATCAGCCTTCGCAGCTACCTGGCTGTTATTTTCTGTTAAACTATTGATTCCTGCAAAGCCCCCCGCTGCTAAAGTCCCGGTCAATGTAACCGCTAACAATTTTGTTTTCAATGACATTTCGGTTCCTCCTTCAATAGATGATTGCTCTATTACTCTACTTTTTTCACATTAACGGGTCAATCAGACATGAGTCGCAGGTAATACGGCCCATCCTCCTGGGACGGGACACAGGGACGGTTCTCGTGTCCCGTTGGTGAATAAAATTAAAGAAGTGTTAGTTGACCCATGTCCCCTTTATATGAAAAAGAACTTGTCCCCAACTCCATATACAGGAATGGTGACCAGTCCTTTTTTACCCTTTTTATCCCTGACCGCCATACTCTTCTTACGGCATCGGCTCATTGACAGCCATTTCTAGAGTCTGGATATCTTTCAAGCTTTGTATTTCCTCAAGGTAAAGCCCTTCATTCCCCTTTTATCAGCTTTTCCCGATCCACAAACATCGGAGGCTGCTCTAGCCAGCCTCTTTCAATAATCATCTGGGCCCCGTCTTCGGAATAAGTTAATGCTCTTAGAATAAAACCGCTGTACAAAGCTCCAACATCCCTTCTCATACTCAAGGACAATGCGAACCCGTAAGCAGCTACGCCCAACTGGGATAGGATGCTTACCACGAAGAGCATCAGCTGGTCAGAATAAGGAGGATCGTTCGAATCACTGACGATTGAATCCCAAGTCATCGAATTGGGAACATTGCTTTCCATCAAAACATGATGGGTCTCCCTTAAGATTTTGTCGCATAGCTGGACACCTGAATAAAAATAAGTTTTCAAATCATGATCCTGGGCTACCTGGGCAAAACCTAATAGCGTGGACTTCCCTAGCTCATTATGGAGGGAGGTCAAATAGAGATGATTTACTTCATTCCCCAGAAGCGGGCGTTTTTTTCCGAACCATCCTGTCAGGAAATACTGCTTATCTACGAAATCTACTTTCTTGGGATAGTTCATGTATGGGGGCCGGATGTAAACTCCCTTCCTCTTCATAAGTGTAGTGATTTCACGGTTAAGTTCCGTTGCCTGGCTGTGGAATTTTTCAAAAAGAGCACGGATATCATCCCTGGATGAAGTGGCAATCGCACTAGAGTGGCTAGTCAGTCCGAACTTGCTCATATGCTGCATGTACTCCATGTAAAAAATATCCGAAAAGAGACGTGGAGCAGACAGATTCACATGCTTTTCGACCGGAAATCCCTCCGGCCTGGCGATGCCCTCCTGCTCATAGATCATGCCAATCTCCTTCAGATGAGAGTCCGCTACTTCAATCGTAAATTCAAGAAGTGGTTTGACTTCTAAATCATCGACCCTTTCAAGAAAGTGAGTCAAAATAGAAATGACGACACTGTCGTTAATATATGTATCCCATAAATTCGATATCTCCGCGCAGGTTAAATGAACCTTTTGATTTGATGCGTCCATACATACCCCTCCAGAAAAACAACAAGATGTTATCGGTAGTATTTCCTGTTTCATCCAAATGATGTATTTGAATTCTTGAGGCGCGGAATCTTTGCAAAAACACCGAGGGTAAAACAAACGAGTAAACAAGTTTCAAAAATTCCTATTACCTATAAACTAAACTGAAGATTTATTGAAATCGGGGAGTGAAAAAAATGAATGATGAACTTCAAAGCTTGTTTAATGATTTAATTCAACTCGAGCATGTTTCTTCCACTTTATATCTCGCGATGTCTGCTTATATGGCTAAAAAGAATTTTACAGGTATAGCTCATTGGTTAAGGCTGCAATCTGAGGAAGAGCGTACACATATGCTTACTTTAGTTGATTTTGTTGTGGATCGGGATGGTACTGTCCAAATTAATAGCATGCCTGCACAGCCAAAAGACTTTGGCACTCCGTTAGAGACCTTTCAAAAAGTAATGGCCCATGAACAGTATGTTACGAATACTTACCGTCAGGCCTATAACTATGTGAATTCAGTTGACCCTCAAGCCGCTTTGATCATCCAGGATTTTTTAAGGGAACAAATAGATGAAGAAGCACAGGCCAAAACCATTATTGATCGTCTCAAACTTGCGGAAAATAACCCTTCAGCTCTTTTGCTGATCGACCAGGAATTAGGTGCTAGAACAAATGCCGCAACTCCTCAGGCGGCTGGTTGAATCGGTGACCGATTGAAAGACAAACATAATGTAATATCGTGGTAACTTCGCTGTTTTTTTTATAAGCACCTCACAAAAACCGCAAATTTGGAAAAGAAATCGTCTTCCTCCCTCTCTATAATCTGGTTAGGGGGAGATGAAATTGACATTTATTAAGCAAATGGATTCCTATCGTGTCTATATATATACACGTTTTTGGTCTCAGTTCTTTTTTACATTTATCTTTACGGTTAACTTGCTATATCATGTGAAGGTCGTAGGACTTGATCCGCTGCAGCTGGTCCTGGTTGGGACTGTTCTTGAGGCGGTTGTGTTCCTGTTTGAGATTCCGACTGGGTTTATGGCGGATTTAAAAAGTCGCAGGCTTTCTGTGATTATCGGGTATTTTTTGATTGGGGCTGGGTTCCTCATCGAGGGCAGTTTTCCTTATTTCGCAGCCGTGTTATTGTCTCAAGTCCTTTGGGGAATTGGATACACGTTTACAAGCGGTGCTCATCAAGCCTGGATTGCCGATGAAATCGGAGAAGATCGTGCTTCCCAGGCGTTTGTGAATGGTGCAAAAGCTGGCACACTCGGAGAAGTGATCGCGATTCCTTTAAGTATATTGATCGGTTACTTTTTCATGATCAATCTGCCGATCATCATTGGCGGATTATCGATGGTGGGCTTAGCTGTTTTCCTGCTTCTATTTATGAAAGAAGAGAACTTCAAACCTGCTCAACCTGAAAATATATCAACCTGGTCGACGCTGAAAAGTAATATGAACCAGATGGTCCATTATACAAAGGCTAGCTATATAATGCGGATTCTCTTCCTTATTGCTCTGTTTTTCGGGTTATATAGCGAAGGCTTTGACCGGCTATGGATTTCTCACTTCCTTGAAGAAACCCGTCTCGCATACATGACAGAAGGGAACTTGGTCATCCTAATCGGCAGCATTCAATTTGTCGTTATGCTCCTTTCATATATTGGCCTTCATTTTATCAGCCGGAGTTCTCTCCATCATCAGTTAAACACCATCTATATATCCTTGCTGATCGGATGTGTTCTGATTATCACTTCGCTGACCGGTTTTGCGCTTTCGAATGGAATCATGAGTTTGCTGTGCTTTTACCTGATCATCCAAGGAACAAGGTCTGTCATGGCACCGCTTGAGGATACATGGTTGAATAAAATCATTCCAGATTCCTCGACACGCGCGACATTCTTTTCGGTAAAAGGTCAGGTTGATGCGATTGGTCAAATTAGCGGAGGACCAGCAATAGGATTAATTGCCGCCAATTTTTCGATAAAAATCGCCATGATTGCAAGTGCCCTTCTTTTAACACCAGTGATTTATCTATATCAATTGGTCATAAAAAAATCTCGAGGATGATGTCATTCTCGAGATTTTTCTTTGATTGGGATATGAATTTCCATATAGACTTTTTTAAAATCCCAGTAATGGCAATGCTCGTCATAAAACTCAAAATCAAAGCCCGCTTCATCCACTTCATAGGCTGAGTGCGGAAACCAATCCTCCAGTATGTACCTCCACGTCCCTTTGATTGCCGAAGCGAATTGTCCAACCTCTACCAAAGGCGTCCGGAAAATAGCATAGACAGCCTCGGGGATTTCTGTCGCGGTCACTCCATCCGGTAAGCCTTTTTCATCATCATAGTCTACAGCAAACATATAACTACACCTGTCTTCATCAAGACTGCGGCTCAAATTGATACAATACTCACCATGCTTTTTCGGCGACAGCTCTTTGTATAAGTAAGTTTCAATCGAACCGTCTGTCAAACCTTCCTGCTCCCAGAAGGCTGGCACATTTCTGTCAGAAGGGAAATTCTCAATACTGAAGATTTTCCCGGCCACATTAAAAGCGCTTCGCCGGACAATTTGCGGCTGCAGGACAATGCCACCCGTGTTCTTTTCATGAAGGCTCATCAGATCCAGTTTTTGAGGCAGCGATGTCGGACAATGCTCCTTATACAGACTCGGAGGACTTCCAAAACACTTCTTGAACGCTTTCGTGAAGCCAGCATGTGTTTCAAACCCATAATCCATGGCAATTTCGATGATCTTTTTCCCATTCACTAACTCATACAATGCAAACTGGAGCTTCCTTTTCACGACGTAATCCATTAATGTATAACCCGTCTGCTTCTGAAAAATCCGCGAAAAATGATAAGGAGAATACCCAACCATTCTTGCCAGCTTATCAGCACTAAGCTCCTCTTTTATATGATCCTCTATATAATCAATGATACGTTGAAATAAAAGTAACTGTTGAATCATCCTCACCACTTTACGGTTGATCTTGGTCCTTGTCTTCTCCATTCCAATTTTACAAGACTTTTGGGATATGTGGAATAAAGACGTCAGAACTCTCTCAGTGTCTCATCACAGCATCAAATATGACACACTGTCACATTCGACATTGACATGTGACAGTGTGTCATATATTATAAAACTATAATATGACACGGTGTCATATCTCTAAACTGAGGTGATCACTATGCCAAAGCAAACGTTTTTTAATTTGTCAGAGCAAAAACGGAAAAATCTGCTGGAATCAGCAGAAATGGAGTTTACAAGGGCTCCTTTATTTGAAGCTTCAATAGCAAATATCATTAAAACAGCTGGTATATCTCGAGGCAGCTTTTATCAATATTTCGAGGACAAGGATGATTTATATTTCTATTTATTAGAAGATAAATTAAAAAAGGGCAAAATCTATTTCAGCGGCCTACTGGCCAAACATCAGGGTGACTTAATTGAAGCTGTGATTGAGCTTCAAAATTACTTTTTACTTGCGTTATCAGACGAGGAAGAGAAGCAATTTTTAAAGAATGCCCTGCTCTACACAACACATAGAGTAGAAAGCTCCTTTACAAGTATCTGGGATACCTATTTGGATAACCAGGAATTCAAGAAGGTTGGGAAATTGATTAATAGAGACTACCTGAATTCAACTGCCGAAAAAGAGCTGTTACATATCTTTAAAATGGTCTCTGCACTGGCCTTTAACAACCTGATTGAAAAAACAGTAAAGGGCTTATCTGATGATGAGGCAATGGAATCCTTTAAACTTAGCATGAGCTTACTAAAACAAGGTATCTACAAGCAAAATAACTGATCAGTACGGAGGTGTAGGTTAATGACTGTAATGATATATGGATTAGGATGCAGGTCAACCAAGAAAGCTAGAAAATGGATGGTAAACAACCAGATTCCTTTCGTGGAAAGGGATATGATGGAGGAACCTTTAACGGTTCATGAGCTTCAGGAACTATTACAATTGACCACTGATGGTACCGATGACATTCTCTCTAAGAGATCCCTTCCTTATAGAACCATGAATATAGACTTTGATAACCTTTCTTTGCTTGAATTACTGGAATTGATCCATCAACACCCCCGGTTACTGAAAAGTCCTTTAATCGTGGAAAACAAGAAGCTTCAAGTTGGTTATAACGACGAGGAAATCCGGCAATTCCTTCCGAGAAAAGTTCGTAAGTTTCAGTGGCTGCAATGGAAAATGCAACACTTACGACCGATGGAGAGTTGACTTTTTCAATCACCATTTTGCACAGAGAAGTTTTTAAGCAGAAATGGCAGCCTCCCCTATGTTACACTCCCACCCAATATTGAATGGGCTGTGATACGGAGAGACCCAACCAACCACAAGGAGAAGCCCACAAATGGAAGAATTGACTCAGCAGTACAGAATCAATCCCAAAGAAATGAGAAACGACCTAAAAAGGTTTTCTTTGATTTATAAATTTGCACTGGATGAAATGAATACTAAGATCAATATTTTAAAAGAAGAATTTATTCATATCCACGATTACAATCCAATAGAACATTGTAATTCAAGGCTAAAATCTCCCGAGAGTATCGTAAAAAAAATGATCAGGAAGAACCTTGGCCTATCGATAGAATCCATCAGGGACAATATAAAAGACATTGCGGGCATCCGAATCATTTGTCCATTCATCACGGATGTTTATAAAATAAGCCAGATGATTGAAAAGCAAAGAGATATAGAATTGGTTGAACGGAAGGATTACATCAAACAGCCAAAACCCAACGGTTATCAGAGTCTCCATCTTATTATCAAAATCCCGGTTTTCATGTCCGACCGAGTAGAAATGGTGTTTGTCGAACTGCAGATACGAACCATCGCCATGGATTTCTGGGCGAGTCTAGAGCATAAAATATACTATAAATATGATAAGGAAATACCTGAAAGGATCAAAAAAGATTTGAAGGACGCAGCCATTTCAGCTGCTGAGTTGGATTTGAAAATGGAGAGGATTAATAACGAAGTGGCAGATTTGAAAGTGAAAGACGATTTGGATGCAGACCTTCTTCCTTTCAATGACACTCCTAAAACAAATTTTCAATCATTCCTAAATGGCTTTTTTGTGGATGTTCCCAAAGAGGTAAAAAAATAGAGATATCCTAAAGTGATTAAAGTTAGATTAGAGGGTTTCCCAAGCTTGGCACCCTCATTATTTTTGGATAACTTGTGAGACACAGAGACGTGAAGTGTCTCATTCAGGAACCGAAATAGTCAAACGAGAAGCCTCGTGCCTGCGTGATTCCTTGTCGTAAAAGTTAGTGAGATATGTCTCTGTCTCTATGTCTTTTATTTACTTTTGAAAAAATAGGAATGAAGGATCAGTGCGACAATGTATTCTGGTTTTTCTTCTTGTACTTCTAATACTTGTACATTGCTGATGATATGATTCCGTTTCATTGTGCCGAGCAACACTTCGTCTTGGATTAGTGAAATGGTTGATGTGATCGTTATGGCAGAAGATACAAAAGTAGTTTCAAAGATACTATACTCAATCGCTTCATTTAATTTCAGTGTATTTTTCAGATTTAATTGTGTTTGAGCTTTACCAATGAGTTTTCCATTTTTATAGATTCTCCATTGATCCTGCTGGGTGAACCATTTTTCTCGATACCATTGAACATCGTATAAATCATTGTCTATTTTAATTTCTAATGAAAGGTTCCAGTTAAAACCGAGAAGATCCCCAAAAATATATTTCCATTTCTGCTGAAAGTACCGTTTTATGTATCCTCTTTGAGCGTTCCCTTTAAAAAGAGGTTTCTGAATGGGTAATGATTTTTGGATATTGTAAAATGACCAGCCCTCGATATTATTCGGCTGATAAGCACGCTCTTTTTCTGCGAATCTTTTACTGATCAGATAAATAGCAAGTGAGCCTACTGGTAGCAACATAATTACCGCAAACATCAAAGGCTCGAATGCACCAAACACGATATATCGAGCAAGTACTGTAAGTAATAACAAAACGAAGAATACTAATAGTTCAATCATTAAAAGTCACCTCTAATGTTTTACGATACATTCTTATAAAAGTTTCAACCTTTTAAGACACAGAGCGGTTCTGCCCCCTAATAAATATGACTTTTTTACAGTTGCCGAGACGCCGGAACCACCCTATCTCTCGATACTTGCTAATCGTACCCTTATGTGACCTTCTCCCTTCTCATAAGGGTACCTTTTCGCGCTTATCGTATCCTTATGCGATCACTTCCCTCACCATAAGAGTACTAATCTTACCTTTTCATCACTTTCCTACATCAAAAGAAGGCCCTCCCCATCACTATCGATAAGGAAAGCCTTCTTCTCTTCTATATAAATAGCAAATGAATTATCTAACCAATCCATCCCCAACCATAACATACTTGCGAGTAGTCAATGCTGGCAGTCCCATTGGCCCTCTGGCGTGCAGCTTCTGCGTAGAAATCCCAATCTCTGCCCCAAATCCTAACGCTCCGCCATCTGTGAATCTAGTGGATGCGTTATGGTAGACCGCTGCTGCATCTACTAGCTGCAGGAACTTCCTGGCGTTGTTTTCGTTCTCCGTAATAATAGCTTCTGAATGTTTTGTGCCATACTGGTCGATGTGCTCGATGGCTTCATCGATATCACTAACTACCTTTACGGCGATGTCTAGGCTCAGGTATTCGTCGGCCCAGTCGGGTTCCGTTGCAGGTACTACGTTTGGCAGTGAAGCGGCTGCCAACTCATCACCATGTACAGTAATCCCACTCTCCTGGAATGCTACAGCAAGCTGTTCTTTGTTCTTCTCAAGCCATGCCTGATGGACAACAAGTGTTTCGGCTGCGTTGCAGACTGCCGGACGGTCTGTTTTGGCGTTGATCATGATGTTGACTGCTTTTTCGGTGTCAGCTTCCTCGTCCACATACAGGTGGCAGTTGCCTACTCCCGTTTCTAACACTGGTACAGTGGCGTTTTCGACGACTGCCTTAATCAAAGCTCCGCCTCCGCGTGGAATCAGGACGTCGATGTGCTCTTTCATCGTGAACAGCTGCTGTGTTGCTTCGCGGTCTGCTGTGGCGATGAACTGGATTGCCTCCTTCGGCACCTTTGTGTTTTCAAGTGCCTGATGCATGATGTCGACGATGGCTTTGTTAGAGGACAGTGCGGAGGACCCGCCTTTTAAAATAATAGCGTTTCCTGATTTGAGTGCCAATCCTGCTGCATCGACAGTTACATTCGGGCGTGCCTCGTAAATCATCCCGATAACGCCGAGCGGAACGCGGATTTCTTTTACATTGAGTCCATTTTCCAGCGTCCAATCTGAAAGGACGTCGCCGACTGGATCTGCATGCTCTGCCACTTGGCGCAACCCTTGTGCAAAGTCTGCGATTCGCTCGCGGCTAAGTGCCAGGCGATCCATGAATGCATCCTCGAAGCCCTTTTCCCTTCCGTTCATCAAATCCTTTTCGTTCTCTGCTAAAATTGCTTCATAATTGTTATCCAATGCGTCAGCCAGGATAAGTAGTGCCTCATTTTTTTCTTCAGTTGATAGAATGCTTAGCTTTTTCGCTGCCTTTTTCGCTGCAATCGCTTGTTCCTCTACTGTCGTTGTTTGAGTCATTGTCAATGTCATCAAAACGCCTCCTGTATATTTTTAGACTGATACCGGCATTGCAAAATCACGTGAACATACAAATGTGTCCTGTTCGATCGCTTCTTTTGTTTCACATTCTTCTTCAATAAGTGTCTCTTCCAATTTTCCGCTAGAATAGTTGATTCTTCCGAGTCCGATTTCTTCTCCGTTTTCATCCATCACTCGGACAACCGCTCCCTCGCTGAACCTTCCTTTTACATGAAGGATGTCAGATGGAAGGATATTTTTCCGATCCTCGATAACTGCCTTCTTTGATTCTGGACTGATAATGACTTCACCCTCAGGTCCGGAATGGAAGGCGATCCATTGCTGATTGTTGTCGAGGTTGAAGCCTTCAGGATCCTGGTTGAAATATGTTCCTTTTGCTGATCCGCTCACTGCTTTTACCAGAATGTCCTTGCTGTCGGCCTTCCCTAAAAACGAATCGATACCGGATGCCATCGCAATTTTTACAGCGGAGATTTTCGATTTCATCCCACCGGTACCGACTGCGCTTCCGGAGCCGCCTGCTGCTGCTTCGATTTCAGGAGTGATTTCATGGACCTTATCAAGCAACTTAGCGTCTGGGTTGTTGTTCGGATTATCGTCATACAATCCGTCGATATCGGAAAGAATGATCAGCTGGTCTGCCTCAATCAACGCGGCCACTTTCGCTGACAATGTATCATTGTCGCCAAAACGTAGGCGATCAACCGTCACTGTGTCATTTTCATTGATGATCGGGATGATTCCTCTCTCCAACAAGACGTTCAATGTATTTTTCATGTTGTTGTAGCGATTTTCATTTGCGAAATCGCTTCTCGTGATCAAGATTTGAGAAGCCACATACCCGTGAGATAAAAACAGTTCTGAATAAGATTCCATCAACAGGCCCTGGCCGATTGAGGCGGCTGCCTGCTTTTCAGGCAATGAAGTCGGCCGCTGAATGCAGCCAAGCTTGCGGTACCCAGCAGCCACAGCGCCAGATGAAACTACCGCTGTTTCATAGCCCGCATCCTTCAAGGCAACAATCTGGTTCGCCAGGTTCTCAAGCTTCCGGCGGCTGATTTCCCCGTGCATACTTGTCAGCGAACTGCTGCCAATCTTAATTACAACTCTTTTTATCTTCTTGTCTTGCTCTAACATCCAATACCTCCTTGTAAATCCGTCTGCATTAGAAGGAACTAGCACCTCATTCAAAAAGTGTTCGTATACCGTTCGTCTTTTGCCAACGTTATTAATGGTAACATCCTCAAAATCAGTTTCAAGGGATATCCTGCCATTCGTGAGCATATGGCCGAGATAGTGAATGGAAGCGGTAACATTTTAAAGATAAGGCCCATTATATGAGGCTAATCATGGATGAGGATGTCTCAGGGGGAAATATGGAGGTATATCGGGATTGTCGGGACAAGCAAGAAATTTTCCAAAATAAACCTTACAATACCTTAACATTCAATTTACATAGTCTCTGTATACTGAATTTAATAGGTCGATAGTATCATAATTGGAGGTAATGATTTTGAAGTTTACAACCAGGCTTTCATCTTTCACCCTGGGCACTCGCCTGCTGCTCTTATTTATCTCTCTTTTGATGGTTTCGGTTGTCACCGTGGGTGTCAGCTCGTATATGAAAGCGAGGAATATGGCTGTGGAAACGGTCGAGCACCGCCTTGAAAGAGAAGCACAATTAATAGGATACATAGCCGAGAATTTGAAATTTGTTTATGTCAGTGACGAAGAATACTTCAGGCAGCAGCTGGAAGCTAATGTCCGCTCACAGCAGAATAAGCTTAAGGATGAAGGAATTGCATCTGACTTCTTTTATATTAGTGATGAAAAAGCTGTTCCCTTCAATGTAAGCAAGAAATCAGAGTATAATTTTTCTGCCAACCAGATTAAATCCATCCAACAGTCCAAGAACGGAGTGATCCATTCTGGATTCAATGGACAAGACTATACGATTGCTTTTAATGAAATGAAAGAAATCAACGGAATTTATGTTATCGTGATACCGACCAGTACATATATGGGGCCTGTTAATGAAATGGCCTATTTTACAATCATTGTCATCTTGATCAGTCTATTAGCTTCAACGATTATGATCAGCCTGTTTGTCAAAAAACTGACGAAACCTTTGAACGAGCTTAGAAACACAATGAAAAAGGTACGTGATGGTCATCTGCAAAGTGCTCCTGACATAGATACCTCTATTCCGGAAATCAACTCCTTGCAAAAAAGCTACAACAGCATGATTGAGCAGATGATGAAAATGGTTACGGAACTGACTGCAACGACAAAAGAGTTAGGCAATACAGGCAATGAACTGAAGGATTCATCTCAAAGCTCACTGGCAAGCAGTCAGCAGCTCGTAGCCGCAATCCATCTCGTGAAAACAGGAGCACAACAAACCGCAGCCAGCTCAGAGACAAGTGTTCGAAGTTTTACAGATATGAAAGATATGATTGAAGCCATGGTAAAGAATATGGACAGTGTGTTCAGCAGTTCGGCAACAATGAATGCATCAGCCGTGAATGGCGAAGAAACCCTACGCGAATTAATCACAATGATTCACTCTTTTGAAAGAGATTTCAAACAATTAGCCAATACAGTCTATCAGGTAAAAGAATATTCGCATTCGATCACGAAGCTGGTTGGCATGGTAAAAGCGATTGCCGACCAGACAAAACTGCTTGCGCTCAATGCCTCGATTGAAGCAGCACGCGCCGGGGAAGCTGGTAAAGGCTTTGCTGTTGTCGCTAATGAAGTCGGCAGCCTCGCTGAACAATCTGCGAAAACGGCCGAGGAAATCACCAAGGCCATTGGTAAAATGGAGAAAATTACAGTTGGTGCAACAGCAGAATTTGATGAGATGCATTCGAAAATCAAAACAAATCTTTCAATGGCCAGCAGCTCACAAACTTCCTTCGACGAATTGATGAACGGGATTTCCGTCGTGAGCACCAAGCTCCACTCTATGCAAGGTGAACTGGAAAACCTTGAAAACACGCTCCCGCAATTAGCTGAGGGAGCCGACAGCTTCCTGTCCGTTTCACAGGAAACCCTCGCAAGCGCAGAAGAAATGCTTTTAGCAAGCGAGGTTCAAGTCGAACAAATGGGAGCCACCGATGAAATCGGTATGAAGCTGAATAGCCTCGCTGAGTCATTATCCGGAATTACCAAACAGTTCAGCCTAGAAGGAAAAGCCTGATTCATCGAGTTCAGGCTTTTCTTTATGCGTATGGAATAGTTTACACAATGAAATATTATCTTAAATCAATCGCAACCTGTTAATTCTTCTTAAAAAAGCCTTAATATATCACCTGCATCTTCTTAATATTCTCCATTTATTCTAGTATTAATATTTTTAATCTAAAGGAGGATTCACGAATGCAAAGCAATCTTTCTACAGAAGAACAAGTGAAATTAAAACATTTGAAGTTACAATTAATGAATGCCCAAAACCAAAACGAACGCCATTCCATTCTGAAAGATATTGAACAACTGCTCAACAAAGCGAAGTATCGTAAGAGATTCATGTCAACAATAGTGGATAACGAGATGTAAAAGGGGATAGACAAATGTCTATCCCCTCTTTCTTGCACTTTAATTTATCCGCCGTGCGAACTCTTCCTATGCCTCAATGATTTTAATTTTATCTTCATTATCTTTGCGGAGGTCTTCTACCAGCTTGCTGATTTTCTCATTTTCTTTTTCTGAGAGAACTTGTTGCTCGAGCTGTGGTTTTACCTTCTCAAGATCTTCCGGCTTTTGTTCTTGCATTTCGGCCATCTGTTTATATTGATCATACATGGCCTGGATTTCTTCGTCGGTTGCTTCTAGCTTTCCGATCTTGCCGTCCAGATATTTATTGACCGTCATTTGCTTTTTAAGCTGGGCCTTAAGCTCTTTTTCAGTCATTTCGTTCTTCTTTAGTGTGTCTTCGAACTGTTTTTCATCTTCAAAGTTGGTTTTGATCTTTTCCAACTCTGTATCGACTTCTTTATCTTCAATCGAGATGCCGTCCTTCTCAGCTTTCTGGAGAAGCAGCTCTGCATTGATCATTTGATCCAGAACCGACTTTTCCAGTCCTTCCTTCTGCTTATCGTCCATCTGATCCACCGGCATGCCCTGTTGTTCGTAAGTTGCTTTCAGGACGTCCAGCTCTTTCTCATAATCCTTTTTTGAAATCCCTTTTCCATCTACTGTAGCAACCATATCTTCTTTATTTTCTTTCTCAGTATTCCCTTTTGAGCTATCATTGCTGCATGCGCCAAGCACAAGGACAGCCACGCTCAATAAAAGAATTCCTGTTAAAATGCGCTTTATCATAAAAAAATAATCCCCTTTCACTTAACTTGTCCGTCATATTATCACATTCTTCGGATTAAAAGGGAAGTTTTTAAGGAATTGTTATCAGATTGAAATATAATAAGTAAAAAATCAATATTTATTGGTCGCCCACTAACCTACTTCTTCTTTCCAACAGAATCGTATCACGCCATACCCCATCCATTTTTCCTATACGCTCCCTCCGTCCCATTTCTCTGAAGCCATGCTTTTTATGTAATCTAATACTGCCTGTGTTTTCTGGAAAAATGCTAGATTGTAATGTCCAAAAGCCATTCTGCTCACTTAATTCAATCAAGGATTTTAAAAGCAAGCTGCCAATCCCTTTTCCATTATGTTTTGGACTGACATACACACTGACTTCTCCAACACCCGCATATACACTCCTGGTTGATACAGGACTTAACGCAGCCCAGCCCACAACTTCCTCTTCTATACGCGCGACAATCCTACATTCTGCATTATGACCGGAATCCCATTCTTCCCAGGAGGGAGCTTCTTTTTGGAAAGTTGCATGTCCGGTAGCGATCCCTTCGAGGTAGATTGCTCGTACCGCTTCCCAATCATCTGAGTGCATTTTCTCTATTTTAATAGAACCTTCCATCTTGTCCACCTTGTCTTTCTTGTTAAAAGTAAGAATAAATTGTAAGACTTATAGAATCACTCCAGAAAACTCCCCAGTCAGCACTTCTTTTTTATTCTGATTGGTGCAAATAAAGGTCGCCCTAATGGCCGTTCGATTCTTTTCCTGTTTTTCGTATTTTTCAATTTTTACCTCACAAATGATGGTATCACCTGTAAAAACAGGTCGCAGGAACTCGTAGGTCATATTCCGGGCGAGCACATTGTGGTCTCCGCCTACTTTAGTCGGCAGCGTGGCTGTCAACAACCCCTGGACAACAAGCCTGCCCTGTTCATCCGGCGTTAAATGATGGATTCCCTCGTCACCGGATATCTCTGTAAATATTTCTACATCCCTGACTGTAAAAGTCCGTTCAAACGTTATGATATCTCCAGCATGTAATGGCATTGTCCTCTCCTCCTGTATGTTCAATTCCTTACTTGATTAGATACAACAAAAAAGGCGCAAATCCTCCCAGGATCACGCCGGTTTACTGATCTCTATCATCAGTGAATATTTTGAGTCCCCCGAAGATAAACACGATTGGAATGACCACTAATACTAATCGAAGGACATAGATTTCCAAGATGAGACTCACGACAGCAAAAGGGATGGCAATCATCGAAGCAATCGATACGAACCTTGTATAACGGACAGCTTTGCTTGATATTTCCGGTTCCTCTTTATACATCCAGCGGCTCCCAAACAAGATACTTTCTTCAGGTTCATAATAAGTCCAAATCAACAAGGCATAGATCGGAACCATAATAACCATGGTAAAAAAAATCGTTGCAGCCACAATGCACCTCCCAGAGAATTCAGCGTTGGACCCTATCTAATGTTACGCTTTTACTCTGAAAAGGTTTCATTTTAAGAAGCAACGTCCCCGCTTCATTTCAAATATGCTTTATAAAATCCGGATATTGTATCGATGATCAAAACAATCGTAAACACAATGACGACCCATGCTTTGGATTGCATCCATATGGTTTTTATCAACTCGTACGTATCCTGGTTTAAATTGGCTTGGCTCACCTGGTTCAACTCTTGCATAAAGTTGGGGTTCCAAATGGCCTGGTCTTTAAATAAGTATGCTACAAGTATCAAGGTGACTGCATTCAAAATCAAATTATACAATGCTAGTTTTTTCGTCCATTTTCCGGTGATCAGCTTTAGTCCTTCTTTTAAAATCCCAATCACCGTGATGACATAAATGATGTTGATGAATTGTTCTATGCGCTCTCTATTTAGAAACGGAATAACGTTTACTAGTTCGCCATCATCAAACATCATGACTCCAAATACGTGGTTGGAAGAGTAGAGGAAGACAAGGAATAGGATTGAAAAAACAATTCCAGTGATTGCTTCGCCACGTTTAATCTGTTTTTTCTGATCAGGAACCGGTGGAAGATCTGACAGTGACCATTTTTCACTTTCTTCAGCGATTCCTGCTTTTGGTGCGACCCCTTTATATTGAGCAATCGCAAATCCGACTGTTATCCAAACGAACGCCTGCATGCTGGCGCTGACGACTGACGTAACATATCCGAAAATATGTTCAACTACTGAGCGTGGTTCAATCATGGATTCAATCATGAACACGACACTCATGGCGACCAGTAAAGCAAAGAAGACAATCTTCAGTACAGTTATATAGGGATGAAAGAGTTCTGGTCCGATCAAATACCTTTTTGACCCGCGGTACTTTTCAGCTAAGTCCTTCGGGTTTCCCAGCTCAAGCAGGACACTTTCCACATCCTCTTGGGAAGTAGGACGGCCATTTGTCCTTTCCCCAAGCATATCTTCAATCAAGCCCCTCAATTCCAACGCGATATCGGCTCTTTGAGACTGCGGAAGCCTGTGGGTTACAGCATAAATATACTTTTCAATCATCTCCATGTTCAGTTCCTCCCCCATTAATCAGCCCCTCCATACTTGAGGCCATCTTCTTCCATTCATCCAGCAGCTTTATATAAACGTCTTTTCCAAGAGCACTCAGCAAGTAAAATTTCCGGGGACGCGCTTCATTTGTATCCCATTCACTAATCAGCAATCCCTGCTTTTCCAGCCTTCTAAGCAATGGATATAAAGTTCCTGCCTCCACTTGAACCCCTTTTTCCGCCAGTATTGTTACGAGTGAATATCCATACTGAGGTTTTTCAAGTTGGCTCAATACAGCAATCGTAATCGTACCCCTGCGCAATTCCTGTAGCAATTTATCGACCATTTCATTCACATTGCTCATTGTATCAACTCCTATCTTCAGTATAGTGTATGACGTACAGTATTGTAAATGATACATTATTATTTTTAAAAATATAACCAGTAGATTTTTCTTAATCAAACGTTTGATTAAAAAGGATTGAGACCTTACCAATCCTGACTTTTATAAAAAAAACGCCCAGAGCCCGAAAGCCCTGAACGTTAATATTTATTCGTTGTCTCGCCAGAACAAATCAAATAAAAAAGCCGCTAATAACTGTATAAGTAATAATCCCCAGGAAAAGTATTGGCGGCAATGCACTGATGATCAACCCAAACTTCGCACCCTTTTTGGTGAAAGAAAGAACAGCACCAACTAGCCATATTAAAATAAACACAAGGAATCCAGGGTCAACAAAATAGGCATCAACAAAGTTTTCCCCAATTGCCCCTGCTGCCATGAAAATACTGATTGGTATCGTGATAATCCCCATCATAACTATATGTATGATTCTAAATACCTTAAATCGCAACATTATCCCTCCTCACATAAATTTTACCATAAAAATCCAAAACAATGACAAAGGGACGGATCCGCAGTCACATAATTCTTTACGAATTATGAAACGCTGACCGTCCCTTTTAAGCAATTTATTTTTCCGTTTTAAATGTTACTTCGCCCACACCTAAGTCTGCATCTAAGTCAATTTTCACTTTTGCATCTTCGTAGGCTTCATTTACATACACGCCGTCTCCTTTTGAAATTAAGTTTTCAAAGGATGAGGAGCCTATGCCTTTTTGTGCATGTACTCTTACCCCTGTATCTTTTGGAAGGATCACGGTCATCTTACCTACTCCCGATGAAATACGGACATCAAAGCTTTCTTGCCAATCTCCTCCGAGATCCACGGTTATATCACCAACACCTGCGTTCACTTCAAGATTGGAAAGTTGAATTCCATTCAAGTCCAGATCGGTGTCTGATGCTCCTGCATTTACGATAAGGTCCACCGGAATATCTTCGTTGATTTTCAGGTCCCATTCATTCTTCATCTTCCCGAATTTAAAATGGTCTGGCTGAGCAATCTCCACTTTGCCGACTTTCCCGTTCAGATCATACGAGACTTCAGGTTTCATTTTTTCAGGTTCATAGATCGCTTTACCATTCACCCATTCCTCTGCACCGCCCGCAACATCCATTTTCCCGGCACCAAAATTCAAAACAACCTCAAGCTCTTTTGCTACATCCTTTTCAACAACGATCTCACCATCACTTTCGTTATTAGCCATAATCGTGTTATTACATCCTGATAGTATTAAAACAGCCGATAATGCCGCCAAACCAAAACCGAGCACTTTTTTCATTTTATTTCGCCTCCAATTGATTATAGATTAATCATAAGGCACTTCCCCGCTTCCTTTAACCGGCTGTGGCTTTAACTTATAATCAGTCTTGAGACTTATATATGGAATATAATGGGGCAAGGGGGTGGTTCTTAATAACCCTTCCAAACCCAGCATCATATTAAATAGAAGGTATGAGGGCTTCCTTAACCAAACACATCAAAATGTTTATCTCCTGCCCAAGTGGCTAAATGTAGTTATGCACTTTTGTGAAGAGGAATAATATGAATAAACTACTAATATGAAGGATGGGATAAGAATGGGACGTTTTTTCTTGAATCTGATTGCCACGATGCTCGTGGTGCTGGTTAATGCGCTTGCGAATATCCTTCCGATCAACGGGCAGACGACGGGGGAAATTTCAAATAGACTGGATGTGTTGTTTACTCCCGCTGGATATGTTTTTGGGATATGGGGATTGATTTATTTCTTATTGTTTATTTGGACAATCAGGCAGTTTCCCGCTTCAAGGAGGAATTTGCCGGTTTATCAAAAGGCCACTCCGCTATATGTACTAAGCTCTGTCCTTAATATCGCCTGGATCCTTTTATGGCATTACGAGTTTTTCCTGCTTACGGTAATTGTGATGATTGGTTTGCTGTTGACCCTCATCAGGCTTTATCATCTCATCAAAAATGAAGACCCTTCATTGTGGGATCTTCTTCCATTCTCTGTCTACCTCGGCTGGATCAGCGTCGCCACCATTGCCAATATCAGCTATTACTTGAAGGATATCAGTTGGAATGGATTCGGTCTTTCGGATGTCGCCTGGACACTGATCATGCTCGTGGTCGCCACACTCCTGGCTGTTTATTTTCACCGAAAAAATGAGGATCGTATATATCCGCTCGTATTCGTCTGGGCCTTTATCGGAATCGGCGTGAAAAACGCTGCCTCCCACCCAACAGTCAGCACGACTGCCTATGTCCTGTCCGCAATCATTTTGGTCCTGATTTTTTTCAGGCTGTTTAGGAAGCACTGACTTCGGACAGCTCTTATGTCCAATTGGGGAATCCGAAAGCAATACTTATGGCAATAGCACCAGCACATCGAAAATTGCTGAGGATTTCTTTTTTTCTTTCCTTATCAAGTTTAATTGTTGAAGCCGGATATGCTCGTAAAATCTGGCAGCCCTTGTTCTGTTTGACTTACCAAAATCATTACTGATAAGATAACTTTGACTGATCACATGTGATTATAATGCCATGACTATTGGCGACATAATCAATCGATCAATAAACCGTAATCTCACCAATGCACATCTTCAGTCAACGAAGGTGTTTTTTATTTTTCCAACCGCGGAGGCCTATCTTGAATCCATTCAGCAAGCTACTTATAAAGAAGCAATTGCTTTTCCTATCCCTTTTTGTCCTATTCATTGTGGCGACCATTGTCTTTGTCCATAACAATCATTTCCTGTACGATCGCACGATTGTGAAAGTACTGGAGACAGAAGTCGTTGAAAAGACAGAAGTGATACATCCACTCGATAATATAGACCATCTATACACTCAGCAGTTAACTGCCGAAATAAAAAATGGCGAAGAGAAGGGCAAGCTCATTCATCTGGTGAATGAATTCTCTACTTCCAAAGCGTATGACCATGAATTCGAAGTTGGGGACGAACTATTCGTCGATATTGATTCGACCAGAGCGGATACAGGAGAATTACAGGGTACCATCAAAGACGTGAAACGAGATAAATACCTTATGTATGTGGCATGGGTGTTTGTTCTTGTGTTATTGATTGTCGGCAGGAAGCAAGGGCTGCTGTCTATTGTCAGCCTAGTCATCAATGCCCTTTTGCTTTCCTTTGCTTTGGATGTGTATCTAAATAACGCTAACTGGAGCCTATTAATGATCTGCAGTATCGCTGCAGTTCTTTTTACCGTAATTTCTTTATTGCTCGTGAATGGCTTTAATGAAAAAACTTATGCTGCCATCATCGCAACGCTCCTGGGGACTTTCGCCTCCCTGTTCATCGTCTGGGTGGTCCTATGGGCTACCTCGGAAAAAGGGCTGCGCTACGAAGAACTGCAATTTATAACCCGGCCGTATCATGTGGTGTTTCTCGCAGGATTGTTCCTTGGATCCCTTGGAGCTATCATGGATGTCGCGATTACGATGTCTTCTTCTATGTTCCATATGTTCGAAAAGAACAATAACATACCCGTTAAGGCGCTTATCAAATCGGGTATGGAAATCGGCAAAGACATCATGGGAACGATGACGAATATTCTGTTCTTCGTCTATGTCAGCGGTTCGATCCCAATACTGATCCTTTATTTTAAAAATGGCTCTCCATTGGGCTTTGCTCTTTCCATGAACCTTTCGCTGGAAATGGCCCGGGCATTGGCAGGCGGGATTGGAATCGTTTTGACCATCCCAATCGGCCTCTATGTTACGATTTTTTTCATCAATAGAAAGAGGACAAGATTATGAATGCTTTAGTTGTGTTGGCTGCTATTTTATTCATCTTAATGGGCCTGATTGGAAGAGGCAAAGGCATTCGGTCTTTTTTAGCAATCTTCTTCAATTTCATCGTGATTTTCATCGCCATTATTTTCATGAACGACCCAAATGCAAATCCGATTATTATTACGCTGGTTGCCTGTATTTTCATCAGCGTCATCAACCTGTTCTACATTAACGAAGTGAACAGTACAACAAAGACTGCTTTCATTTCAACTTTGATTTCAACGATTGTTCTGCTTTTGTTTATTTTTATCATTGCGGATCGGGCAAGAATCCAGGGCTTTGGTGAAGAAGAAATCCAGGAGCTTGGCATGTTTTCCCTTCATATTGGCGTCGACTTCGTTAAAATTGCCGTATCGGTCATCATCATGAGCACGATTGGCGCGATCACGGATGCGGCGATTGCGATTTCCTCCCCGATGCGCGAGATTCATTATCATAACCGGGATATCACCAGACAGGATCTATTTAAATCAGGGCTAAGCATCGGCAGAGATATATTAGGAACGAGCACCAATACGTTATTTTTCGCCTTCTTCGGAAGTTATCTCGCCCTGCTGATCTGGTTCAAAGACCTGTCCTATTCAGCAGGAGAAATCATCAATTCGAAAATCTTCAGCGCAGAGATGATCACCATCCTCTGTGCCGGCATTGGCGTAACACTTGTGATCCCGATTACTTCTTGGATCACAGCCTATTTTTTAGTTGCCAGAAAGTGAAGCAAAGGGTGCTCCCTTTGCTTCTTTTTTACAAAATAACTTTAATTCTCCGGCATGATCCAAACGATTTCGCGTATCCTTACAAAAAATGCGGAGTCATGCTCCTTTATCACCACATGGTCTGGCTTTGCATCCATAACTATTCCGCTGACTGAACCACGTGTTGTATCAAGTACCACTCTTTTTCCGATAAGATTATGAAGAGCTGCATATACATACGGCTCAACCACCACCACATTCATTGGTCCGCTTTGTGTTCCCTGTGAATACATTCCATTGCGCATCATCTTGTTCCTTCTCCCTCCAGGCAGGTCACCATTTTTTCATGTTCATTCTATGACCAGCAAGCTCGGCTTGTTCCCTCCGGCCAACAGCTCGGGAGACACTTGGATCTCTTGGGAGATGAAATTGGATCAGCAAATGGAAGCTGTTTTTTGGTTATCAAGCATTGATGGATTGAGATATAATTCCATTAAGAACCCTGTTAGAAAGGAAGTTGGATGATGCCAATCCGTTATGAGCTTGTTCCCGATGATCAGATTAGCCTGGTAAAAGATCTTTGCAATGAGTTGATGATCTATCAAAAATCACTAGCCACTTTTCGCCCGGAGCTCTTTGATGGCATGAGTTTTGAAACCAGAATGGTCCCCTCTGTTAAGAACGCTAAAGCGAATCATATCATTGCCGCGATGGATAGCGATGAGATTGTCGGATACGTGTATAGCAATGTTTCGCCAAAAGAAGTTTATTCAAGTGCTTTTGCTACTTTCTTTGATATGGATTCCGTAAAAGGAAATGATGTCGGCTGCCTTTCGCAGTTTTATATAAAAGAAGGATACCGCAGCATGGGGATTGGGTCGGTACTGTATGACGAATCAAAGAAATGGCTTGATTCCTTTGACGGCATTCATGACCAGTTCATCTATGTATCCAACGGGAATGATGCCGCCCTGAACTTTTACAAAAGTAAGGGCTTTAAAGTAAGCCATCAAATTCTGGATGGATTCATTACCGTTCTTAGAAATACATAAACGAAAGATACCAGTATCCTTATGTGATGACATACAACTGCATAAGGGTATCTTTCTTCGCTTTTCGTACCCTTATGTGATGAAAAACGGCTGCATAAGGGTATCTTTCTTCGGTTTTCGTATCCTTATGTGATGACATACAACTGCATAAGGGTATCTTTCTTCGGTTTTCGTACCCTTATGTGATGAAAAACGGCTGCATAAGGGTATCTTTCTTCGGTTTTCGTACCCTTATGTGATGACAAACGGCTGCATAAGGGTATCTTTCTTCAGTTATCGTACCCTTATGCGGGCTCATACAGCTGCATAAGGGTATCTTTCTTAGATAATCGTACCCTTATGTGGGCCCAAACAGTTACATAAGGGTATCTTTCTTAGATAATCGTACCCTTATGCGATGAAAAACAGCTGTATAATGGTCGCTTATTGTACCTTCGAATAATCCCCAAGTTCCTATTGAAAATTAACTTCATTAATCACGAAAATCAGTTTAATTTCTTTAATAGCAAAATCTTTCTTTTTTCCAATAAAAAACATCTATTAGCAATTACTTCCTCCCTGATATAATACTATCGACAACTTATTAAAGGGGAATGAGAATGACAGTTCAAGAGTTTGAAACGTTGGTGAACAAGCTTGAAAAGCAGGCATCTGCCAACCCTAAGCTTTACAGATTCAAGGTCATTATGCTTACTGGACTTGGTTTTGGTTATGTTGCATTATTTTTGTCATTGTTTTTATTTTTGATGGCCATTTCAATTGTGATGATTGCTGATGGGAATTTTACCTTTGGCAATGTGAAAGTTCTGCTTTTGACAGGAACCTTGTCATTCTTCATTATCAAGGCCCTGATTGTGAAGATGGAAATGCCTGATGGGTATTACCTGCAAAGGGAGGAAGCTCCTAAGTTATTTGAAATGATTGATACTTTGCGCCTTAGATTGAATACACCACAAATCGATGCGATTGTCCTGGATAGTGAATTTAATGCATCAGTCGCACAAATTTCAGCATATGGGATGTTCGGAAAAAAGCGGAACGTTCTGGTAATCGGAATCCCGCTTCTATCAACACTTTCCCAGGAACAATTTACGGCAGTCCTTGCCCATGAGCTTGCTCATATCTCTAATTCTGACACTGCTCTTGGCGCGAAAATATACCGTCTGAGAATGAGCTGGGGACGTCTATTGCATTCATTGGAGGAAAACGAACAATTCGGCACTTTCATTTTCAAAAAGTTCTTCCAGTGGTTTTATCCAAGGTTTGATGCCTATACATTTGCGATGGCCAGGCAGGAAGAATACGATGCAGACCGTTCTGCAGCCTTAACAACATCCTCGCCAGCAATGGGCGAAGCCTTGACTGTGATCTCTGTGGCAGCTCCCTATTACTACCGGGATTTCTACAGCGAGCTGTTTGAAGAATGTGCAAAGACCAACAGTGTCCCTCAGCCATATTCGAATTTTACTGAGAAGTTCCAGTCAATTAGTGATCAAAAAGCAACTGAATATTTCAATGAACAGCTAGCTGAGGAAAGTTATATGACGGATACTCATCCATGTTTAAAGGACAGACTTTCTGCTCTGGGTATAGAAGCCGAATTGCCTAAAAAAGCCCAGGAAACTGCGCTAGATTATTTCTTTGCATTCCCAGGTCGAGTGATCAGTGACTTTAATAAAATGTGGGTCGACTACAATCAGGATAACTGGAGAGAAGAAATTGAAAACTTTAATGAATCAAAGCAGCGATTCGAGGAGTTATCCAACAAACAAGTTGCCAACCTTGAAGAACTGTTGGAAAAAGCCTATTTGACAGTCGAATTCAATAGTCTGGAAGCAGCTATACCGTTGTATGAGGAGATTGCTGAAAAGCATTCTGAAGATCAACGAACCGCGGGGGCACTGTTAACATTGGGAGAGCACTATCTGGAATCTAGGGACACCGCGGACAAAGGAGTACAATTGATCCACCTTGCTATGTCTTATGACTGGGACTTGCGTCTGCCTGCGCTTGACTTATTGTGCGGATACTATTACGAAACCGAACAAACCGAGTTATTTGAAAATACGAGAGATGAACTGGAGAAGTGGGAAGAAAACGTGGAAGCTTCCAATGAGGAGTGCGATTTTATTCAGCCAGCAGACCACTTTATCACTCATGACAAAGAAAGCAGCGAGATACTTGCAGGCATAAACCAGCTTGCACAGTACAGGGAAATTACAAATGCTTATCTCGTACGAAAGCAACTCACTTCGATTCCAGAGCGTAAACAGTATGTATTGGGACTCGACCTGTCACTTCCGAAAAGTACAGATTTAGATGAAGCTGAAGAGGCTTTGTATGAAAAATATATCAATAATCTCGGAGAGTTTGAGGATACTTGTGTCATTATTCTTAATGACAAGAAGGATTTGCGAAAAAGCTTGCTAAGCGTAGGAAATTCTTTGATTTATACTGTATCTGATAAAGAACAAGCATCTTGATTACTGAAGCGGCGAAGTACTTCGCTGCTTTTTTGTGTAGAGGGAACTCCGCACTAACAATAAGGACTTGTCTCCGATTCCCTTTAGCAGTGGAATTGAAGACAAGTTCGTCCCTATCATTGCTTTTCTTTTACAGTAAAAAACACCGGAGCAGAATCAACATTCTTAATCCATTTATACTCATCCCCACTCAAGCCTTCCTTCACCCATACATCGCCCTGGGTATCATTTGGATCCTTCCGAAACCACCCAAGATGATGGCCAGCCACTTGTGGATCTAAATCAAGTTCATTCTTCTTCGGAAAAGTGATTTGTTTTTGCTCCTCTGTTTTAATATTGACTGAAAAGAGTGCCGTGTACATCATGGGGACTGGCCCTTCTGTCCATTCCTTGTTTTCTTTTGCACGGGCAACAATTACTTGTTCCTGTGAGTACCATTCCAAATCAAGGTCTACGAAACCCATTGGTGTGTATTCCTTCTGTTCCTTAAAAATTGGGATGTCAGCAATTTTGGTTTTCTTGTTTTCAACGAAAAACCTTCCTTCACCTGAGATATAGGCCAGCTGGTTTGATGAAGGAGCCCACTTGAACCAGTCTTCGTACCCGAGCATTTTGCCTACTGCCTGGAATTGTTCCCCTTGATTTGACAGGACACATAAAGTTTGGCTATCCATCGACCAGGAAGCCGTAGGAATCAGAATGAAACTGACCCATTTCCCATCCTGGCTCCACTTAAAATAGTCAGCATCAATACCAAACAAGTCTGGTTCATGTGTTTGGATCGTATAGAATTTCTGCATTTTTTCCTTTGCAAGATTCGCATTGACCGGAACCTTATAAAGCGGGATTGGTCCCCATCCGGTAGGACGCAAACTGGATTGAGAGGAAACGATGAATTCTTTGCCATTTGGAAACCATTCGAATCCACTTACTCCCAGTGCAACATTCTCGAAACCTTGCGGGCGGCCATCCTTCACTTTTGTCACGTTCAGTAATCCATGATCACTGTAGGCTAATTGATTTTTTACCGGTGACCATTTGAAGTCAGAGGTCTCAACCCTTACATAAGGCTGGTAGCTTTCTTTTGCCTTCGTATCATAAATGAATAAATCCGATTTTTCTCCTTGTTCATCTCCATCGATATAGGCAAGGAAACGTCCATCATATGACCATTTCGGAGAATACACATACCGCCCCTTTGTAATTTGAGTTTCCTGTTCCCCTGTTTTGATCCATAGCTGATGATCACGGATAAACGCAGCCGTGAGCGGGGCTTCTGCACTTACTGCCATTGATAAAAGAAAATTAATGAGAATTAGCAGTACAATCAATCGAAACTTCAAAAAACATCCCTCCTGGTTGTAGGATGTCCTGATGTTTATTGAAGATTCCTGTTTTGCAGTTTCGGGTTTCTACCCAAGGATGTATCCCCCTGCTTCCCAAGCATCTGAAATAACTGATAAAATATTCGTAAATGTCAGTTCTTTACATGGACGAAAGGAGCTCCATATTGAAAAAGCTAGGTATTATATCACTAGGTGAAGCAATAGTTGACTATATTGCATTAGATTCATCAAATTCAACATATGAACGATTATTAGGGGGAGCTACTGTTAATGTAGCAGTTGGGGTTAGCAGACATGGCATTCCCTCGTCATACTTATGCAAATTGGGAATGGATGAAACAAGTAAATTTGTAGAGGAAGCGTTAACGAAGGAAAATATTGATCTTTCCTTTTGTTCCTATCATTCAGATAAAAGAATCTGCTCGGTTTACATTCACTTGAATCAGCATGGAGAACGCTATTTTCATGCGTACGTTAACGAAACTCCTGATGAGTGGATTACCTCGGAAGAACTTGATAAAAAGCTGTTTAAGAATAGTAAAATCTTTTACTTTGGGTCCGGCACTCTTTTTCATCCAATCGCAAGAAATACAACTGAGCAGGCACTTCAACATGCCAAAGAAGAAAAAATGCTAATAGCCTTTGATGCGAATATCAGGCTGAAACGATGGGAAAGCGAGAATCAGTGCCGAGAAACAATCCTATCTTTTGTTAAACAGGCAGATATCGTAAAAATGACTGAAGATGAATTGCTGTTTTTAACGGAAAATAAAGGTTTGGAACACCTAACAAAAATGGAGATTCCTTTCCTTTTTATCACAAAAGGAAAAGAAGGCGCATACGCCGTTCATAATAATAGGATGAGCCACGTCCCCGGAATTCCGGTTGTAGCAGTGGACACAACAGGTGCCGGCGACGCATTCATGGCTGCCCTCTTATCCTGTTTTCACGACAGAGGGATTCCTAAAAACGAAGCTGAATTGATGGATTATACTGAGTTTGCCAATAAGGCCGGGGCGAGATCAGCCACTAAGTTGGGAGCTTTATAAAAGACAAAGGGACGGTTTTCCCGTCCCAAAACCTACTATTGCTTGGACACCCAGTTTCCTCTTATCGGAACTGGAAAAAATCATCGAAAATTTCCAAGTCGCCAATAAAAATTGATTTTCGCCAATATCCATCGCATTATCGCCAATAAAATTAGATTATCGCCAATAAATCTTGAAAATCGCCAATAAAAATTTGAAATCGCCAATAAACAATGAATGTAGGTAGATTTCTCACCGGAATTAACTTCTTTCAAATTACAGATTTAATTATATTTAAATATATCGGCCACATTTTGCAATATATTGGCGGATTTTCAATTTTATCGACCACTTTTCGCAATATATCGACCAACTCAAGGGTGGAAATTAAAAACCCTGAATCAAAACTGTTCATTTGAATTAAAAATACGTTACCTGACAAATTCTTTTAAAAAATAGTCCGTTAGAATACGAAATTGAAACACTTCAATTCTCTTTCACCCATTTAAATAGAGAAATATAATCAGAAAGATAATTAGTCCAATCATGAAGACTGACCCAAGACTCGCACTATACACTACATAAACTTTTGTGTGGAGGATAACATGAACAATTAGAACTATAAGCAAACAAACGAGCAAAAAGATGAATAATTGTAAATTCTTATTCCTATTCAAAAGATCAGCACCTTATAGTTCCAAATTCGTATGGCAGTTGTTGTCCAAATCCATTTATTCTTTATATATTTTAGATTTACAAGTTTTATTCACGATTTCCTTCTACACCTTCCCTGCCGAAAAAACAAGGGCTGGGCGCAGTATATTTGTACGGCGCAGCAAATGCCCATGTCCTCCAACAAAGGGTAATCTCCAGCACTTAGCATTTATGTATAAATCATCAATTTAATACCATAATGGAGAAGGAGTGCCCAACAGTTATGTAGAAAATACATCAAGAAGATGTGTTTACTATGTTTTTATAATCAGGAGGTAATCATGGGTAGATTAATACATTTCGAAATACATGTAGATAACATGGACCGCGCTAAAAGTTTTTATGGTGAAGTATTTGGATGGGCATTTGAGGATTATAGCGAATTTGCTGGTATGCCTTATTTTGGAGCAGTGACTGGCGGTGAAGATGAGCCTGGAATTAACGGTGCTTTAATGCAAAGACAAGGTCCTCCTCCGGAATCAAACCAGGCTTTAAATGGTTATGCATGTACAATGGGAGTAGAAGATTACGATGCGGCTGAAACAAAAATTCTTGATAATGGCGGCGTAGTGGCATTGCCAAAATATGCTCTGCCTGGCATGGCGTGGCAGGGATATTATAAAGATACAGAAGGAAATATATTCGGCATTCATCAGCCCGATGTAAATGCAAAATAGAGTACTTCCGAAAAGAAAAGGCACTTTATTCGTGACTTTTCTTTTTTCTATATTTTTAGAAGAACCCGCAACACCAATAAAATAAGGGATATCAAATCATTGCGGTTTGATATCCCTTTTTATATCATCCAATTCTAGTGGCTTTGTCCTTTTTCGGCCAAATGAAGTAGCTCGCTGTTATCGCGGTATCAATGGCGAGAACAAATCCCCACGTTTTTAAGACAGCGAAAAGGCTCTCTGTCCTTGCAGGGTCTTTGATCAGGAAAATGATCATCCCGAGCATGCTGCCGCCAATCAGGAATGCTGCGTAATGGCGAAGAAGGTTCTTCCTTTCATTCTGTGAGAATTCCCTTCCCCTCAAACGTTCAGGCTTTTCTCCTTTCCTCAAAATATAATAACGGAAACGTGAATCCGCCCAGCTGATCATACTTTTTCCATAGGCAACCGAAACGCCTATATAAATGGCCGCGATCCCGTGTGCAATGGTAGCCGTTTCTCCGCGGTACAGATCATAACTAGTAAGAGCCAGCAACAGCAGATCAATCACCGGTGTCAAAGCAAAGAAAAAGATGCTGAGCTTGTTTTTCTTAAAAATATACCGGGTTGTCAGTCCAACAATAATAACAACCCAAAACGCAATTTCACAGGCAACAATCATCCAGGCAATAAAATTCAAAGATAATCCTCCTTATTTAACTAGACAGAAATGGCGGTTCTCCTGTCCTCACTCGTCCTGAGATACCAAAACCGCCCCCAGATCCCAAGCTTCATCCAGGTATTTCAGGGTGTTATAACCGGTGATCTGGAGTTTCATGGATTTACCGTCAATGCCTTCTAATCTCATGGATTGCTCTGTGACGAAATGGCGTGGCTGCTCCAATTTTTCATAGTCGATCGGCCCTTTCTGGGGATCATATTCAACACCGTTTTTATCTACCAGCACTCCTTTTGAATCAAAATGGGTCATGTTAGGCTGTTGACCGTTTTCGTCCACAAAATCAATGTGCAGTGATTCATATCCCTGACTTTCCAGATCATCATTGCGTATAATCACCTCGGTAGCCTGACCGGCTTCGATCATATCAATCCAAAGGGTACTGCCTGCATACTCAATCGTCTGCGGGAATGTCTGATTTCCGCTAAGTTCGATGCTTTTATGATCTACAATGGATAGATAGATCGAGTTTAATTGTGCTCTGAAATCTTTGACTTTTTCACCATAAAGCGGGTCAAATTGAGCCTGGAAACCCGTCCAGGCACCGTCCATCTGTAAATCCGTAAAGTGGCCGCCATATCGGTCCACATTCACTTTTTTATCATTCACTTCAAGTGATTTGAATTCGAGAAAATCGATTCGCTTCTCCAGCTTTTCTGTGTTGATGCCAAATTGTAAAAGAGTTGCGGTCGGAGCAACAATCAATTTTTCCAGCCTGATAGCGATCCCCTCGAGTTCTCTTTGTTCATTGATTTCGTATTCATTGGAAGGCTGTTTGGTTACCGGGAACTCGAAGCTCCATTTTCCTGTTTTATAGTCACCGGAAGTAAAACCAGATGACAGGGAAGCATTGTCTGCCAATCTCTGAATTCTATCGATCCTCAATTTGATGACCGCCTGCTCCTCATCAAGCGGCTTTAGGGCGACCTTTCCGTAAAAAACATTCTTCTCTTTTTTGTTCATCTTCGCCTCAACATCAGGAATCGAATAACGCGGATAGGTATCGAGTTTCATAATGCTATATTCGTTCAAGACGGTAAGTCCATCGTCAAAATTCATAAAATATTGCTTGTCTTCCTTCATATCATGAATTTCATAGAAAACAAGCGTCTGTAGATCATCTGCCACCACGCCCTTGATCTTCACCTTCAATCCGTCGCTTTCCGCTTCCAGGTTCAGCCTCTGGCCAAAGCCCTCCTTGAGGAAGGCGCGTAGATGCACGTCATCTTCCGTCCATGCATAATAGACCTTTGGAAACGCACCAGTAATGAAGCCAATCGCCATGATGATGGCCAAAGCACTCGCAAAACCAAGTGCCCATTTTTTGCATACCTTAACCTTACGCTGTCTATGTTCCTTCTGATCTGCCAGTCTCTTTTTGACATTTTCCATTAATTGAGGATCCAAGCTCGGATCATTTTCCCCATCAATTTCATTCAATCTTGTCATTGCGACTTCCTGGAAGCTCGCCAAATCCTCCTGACAATCCCTACAATTGTAAAGATGCATCTCAAACTCAATCTTTGCCGAACGTTCCATCGCTTTTTCCAGGTAATCGATATAATGCTTCTGGAATTGCTCACAGCCATGATAGTTAGAACCATACAATTTTCCTCTTACGGACTGAATCCCTGAGAACAGCAATCCCTTCACTTTTTCTACCGAAACATCGAGAATTTGCCCAGTTTCCTCCAAAGTAAAACCTGTTACATATGTAAGAACCAGTGCTTCCTTTTCCAGTTGATTCATCCCTGCAAACACTTTCGGGTCTGGATTCATTTCCTCTGAGTCTTGCAAACTTGAAAGCTCGCGGATGTTTTGAATAAAAATCGAAGTGACCCACATTTTGAATGATAGATTCCCTTTATATCGAGGCAATTCCTTATGTACCTTTTGAATCGACCTGTAAAAAAGCTCCTCCATCTGCTGCTGATTTTGCACAAAATGCCAGCCAAGTTGATAAAAATATTCCTCATACCCATCAAACCAATCCACGACAGACTGTATGCCATTCTCTTGAATTGCCGTAATCGAAATTGGCTCCATTTTTTCCAGGATCATCATTGACTTCCCCCCTTGGACAAAGGGCCGTTCACCCAACGCCCAGACTTCCAACCGCTCTATTTCTGCGACACCAGAGTCATCTAAACTATAAGAATAATCAGTTATTTCTTACCAGACAAACACATTAAGAGCAGCAGGCCACTGCTTTCTTCAAATCCTTCTCGCGGACCCAGATTTCGCCTTCTCTGATTTCATATTTTATCCCCGCTTCATCCAGACGCTGGGTTTGGTTATCCGTACTGTCTGTCCAGTGGGTATACGATTCAGTCTGATTACAAGCTGTTAGTGTGATCACTATAAAAAAGCTTAAGGCTAATTTTTTATTCAAGACAACCACCTCTAACTTCAACGATACCACAAAATGGTAGACAGAGACATAGGAACTATACGGCTATTCCCTAAAAAAACACACCACTTTCATTGTCATAAAAAGAATCGGCATCTTAAAGCGGAGTGGCTTATCATATAATCCTGTCTGCTTTTACACCATGGTATAGGTGATTCTGCAGTACCAGGCCGTTCATTGGTGGATACCTTGAATGAATGTCATAGCTTATCGTGGAAATACTATCGATATCTCTATGAGCAGGGGGAAACACATGAATATAATGTCTGGTACATATTATTGGCCCGCCACTTTCCCTTCTCCCCCCTCCTATCCACAACTGGAAGTGAATTTGGAATGCGATGTCCTAATCGTTGGAGGAGGTAGTTCAGGTGCGCAGTGTGCTTACTACCTTGCGGATTCTGGATTGAAAGTGGCAGTCATTGAAAAAGGGAAGATTGGCAGCGGCAGCACAAGTTCGAATACGGCACTCATACAGTATTCAGGGGAGAAGATGTTCACTAACCTGGTTAACACCTTTGGAAAAATGTATATTTCAATGCATTTGGAACTCTTGCAGGAAGCCATCAATGAAATAGAAGCAGCATGCAGAACGGTTGACCTCAACTGCGAATTCCAACGAAGAGACTCCCTATATTCTGCAAGCTGCAGTGAAGATGTTGAATCGCTGAGAAAAGAATACGACTTTTTAAAAGAGCAAGGCCTGAAGGTAGACTTTCTCAGCAAAGAAAAAATCGAGGAGAAGTATCCGTTCAGCCGCGAAGCCGCCATCTATTCCTATGGTGATGGCGAGATGAACCCATTCAAGTTCACCCATGCGTTGATAGACTACGCCGCTAAAAAAGGCGTACAAATCTTCGAAAACACCGAGATGAATGGACACCATGTTGATCCGCAAACAGGGCGGGTGATTCTTTCCGCCAAAGGCGGCCTATCCATTTCCGCAGGCAAAGTCATATTTGCATGTGGCTATGAGGGAATCGACTTAAAAAAAGAAAAACAGGTTTCTTTCGTAAGTACGTATACCGTCACGACAAAGCCTGTTGCTGACCTGACGTTCTGGTACAACCAGACGCTTTTATGGGAAACGGCAAGGCCCTATCTATATATGCGGACGACCGCTGATAACCGGATCATCATAGGCGGCCTTGATGACAACACTCCCTATCCTGAAGACCGGGACAGCAAGCTCGTCCATAAACGCGACAAACTGATTGAAGAATTCAACAAGATGTTCCCTTCCATCCAGGTGGAACCTGAATATTATTTAACTGCATTTTACGGCGGGACGACGGACGGCCTCCCGATCATCGGGAAGTATGAAGAATATCCAAACAGCTACTTCCTCATGGGCTTCGGCGACAATGGCACCGTCTACAGCCAGATGCTCTCGAAAATCATCGCTGAAGAAATCAGAACCGGGAACAGTCCCGACCTAGAGCTGTATTTAAACGACAGGCCGCTAGTTGCGAAAAAATAATCCGAAAGACGCCTTTCCAGTATGAGGCGTCTTTCGGATTTCTTCCTTAACCCTTGCATTACAAGATAGCGTATTGTATAGTGAAGATATATCTTGTAATGCAAGGTACTGCTCATCACATCAAATACCTTGCATTACAAGCTACTGAAAGGAGCCCATTCCATGGCTGATACGACGCAAATGCTTAAAGGGATACTTGATGGATGCCTTTTGTCCATCATCAAAGAGGGCGAAATTTATGGGTATGAGTTGGCTGCTAAATTAGAGTCTTACGGCTTTCACTCTTTTAGCGAAGGAACAATTTACCCTCTGCTGCTGCGGATGCAGAAAGAGGGTCTGGTAAGCACAACCTTAAGGAAATCCACTGCCGGACCGAAACGGAAATATTATTCATTGACGGAAAAAGGCGAGCAGGAATTGGAACAATTCATCATCCGATGGACGCAGCTGAGCTCCTCGGTGAACAATGTTTTAAATAAAGGCTGTTTTCGTAATGATTGTTGTTAAATCTAAAGCCGAATTTAAAGTTCAATAAAGCTATTTTGTAGGTCGGTATAAGTTGGCATGCTCTTTTCTCATAACAGGAGTCTACTTAGCCAAGAAGCATAGTTCATTCACTTCTATATTGTAGTCAATAGCAACAAAGTTTGAGAAAAGAGCCTAAATAAAAGGGGGAACTGACAGGATGGTATCAAAACGAGCGGAACAGTTTTTAGTGGAACTGCGTATGTACTTGATCTCAAAAGGGAAAAACGACCAGGAAATCAATGAAATTACCGAAGAGCTTGAGGACCATTTGACAGAGGCGGAAGCGGCTGGCAAAGATGTCAGCCATATCATCGGGGACAGCCCGAAAAATTATATGAAAAGCATCGGGGAATCCATGAAGACCGATTATCGCCAGCTGGCAGGTTTGGTTCCACTGATGATTCTGCTGCTGACAGCTTACCTGAGCATCGGCCCTGCAATTGAAGGAACTTTTTCTGTATCCCAGGGGACCATATGGTTTGCGCTTGTCATCAGCTCCATTAGCATCCTGGTATACGGCTTATTCTTATTCAAAGTAATGCCGAAATTCTTTCAATCTAAATGGAATTATGTTTTATTTACCGTAACCTTTCTGGCTGTAACCGGATTAATGATAGCATTCATGTTTTGGTACAAATCACAGGAATTCGAAGTCGTTTTCGTAGCAACACCAGCGCAAAACAACCTGATCATTGTCCTATGTGCCGTCATTTTCATTGGTGCTGCTCTCTACACCAAAACCTGGTTCACCGTACTGATTCCTTTATTTCTCTCCATGGGCCCTATTGCAACAAGATTCGTACCAGAAGAGGCAAACAATGACCCGCTGTACATCACGATCACCATCCTGGCCTTTTTGCTTGCATCAGCTGTAGCAATCGCCATCTTTATTTTTCAGAGCAAGAAAGATCAAAAAAAGATTTAAAGTCTAAAAAAGGAGCTCAACTATTTGAACTCCTTTTGTTTACTATCAAACCTCGTGATCAGGATAGATCAATTCATTGTCTATAAAGATTCTGCACTCTACCGTTATCGCACCGCCGAGACTCACCTTGATATTCTGGTGTGCACCTTCATTATTTGTGATTACGCCTCTCAAAGTGGCTCGATCAAAGGCAAACCCAAGATTCTGATCTTGTAATTTGCCGTCTACAAATAGCTTTTCCCCATTAAACCAGGTATTCTCCACAATAATATGATGGCCTCTGTATGTAGTTTCAAATACTTTTTTCATTCTCCATCCTCCTATCCCTTGTTAAATATACGGATAGTAGCACTGGAAGTTCCATGTCTATCTGAACTGGAAAAAATCAGCGAAAATTTCCAAGTCGCCAATAAAAATTGATTTTCGCCAATAACCAGCTCATTATCGCCAATAAAATCAAATTATCGCCAATAAATCTTGAAAATCGCCAATATAAATAGATTTTCGCCAATAAATAAAGAAGGCGGGTAGATTTCGGTTAAAATCCATAATCAAAACCGCTCATTTTAAGTAAAATTACGTTGCCTGACGAATTTTTATCAAAAAATACGTTAAAAAATCGAAATTGCCTAGGATTGAGGACCAGACGTAATGAATTAGCGACTATGAACTAATATTTATAATGATTCGAGAGAGACCGTTCTTCTGACCCATCAATTAAGGGACATGAGACTCCCCATGTCCCACACTTACTGCTTAATCAGGCTGTACAACATTATCAATCTCCGACCAATCAAATGTTCCTTCGCGGATTTTTTCACGACGGTCTTTTGTAATGATATCAGTTGGGCGGCCGCCTTTTGGCCAGTCTGTTTCATGTCCTCCCCATACTGAGCGCTCATGGGACAAGATATAGGCTGCGAGATCCGCCGCTTCCTGATCTGTTAAAGTCACTCCGTTTGGCGGCTTACTATTGGGTGTAATCACAACGTGGCAGAAACATGGAAAACAAGAATTCACATGATGTTAACAACAAAAAAGCTCAAATTTTCCTCTGAGCTTTGGGAAGGTTCATACATCGTATCAACTGTTAATCCACTAAATCATACACGATTTCTGAGAGCCGGTGTCTTATCACTAATTGTGTCTTTCGAACCCTCTCATCTAATCCTTGCAAATCTTCCGTCTGAGCATCCCAGGATAACCTTGTTTCGTTTTCAAGCTTGATCACCTCGTTTTCAATCCACGCTTGAGACTGTTGATAAACCATGATGCAAGTCTCTTCATCATGGAACTCTGAAGGCAGGCTATAATGCAGTTTGTACATACGTGTGTGGAAGTCTTCTTCATTTATCTTCGGATTATGCTTTTGAAAAACATCAATAAGAACATTGATAAACTCGCTATCAAATTCTTCTTCCTTCATCTTTTTTTCTATAGTAGATAGTGTAATAATATTCTTCATATCCATCACTCCTTGATTTAACTTTAACATAATTTCCCTTTTTATCTCACGAAAAAGATAGACTGGAGTTCACTTGAAAACGTGCTCTAAATAGCAGCAACTGTCTAACCAATAAAAAGATGTCTCCTCATTCATCAAGAGGAGCCATCTTTATTTCTAAAACGCAGCAGTCCAGCCGCCATCTATGGTAGTAACGGTGCGAATCACAGGGACGTACCTTGTGCTTCTTTTTAAAAGAGATATGAAAAAAGGAAGCATGGGGCTAAAACATCCCCTCTGCTTCCCAGAGATCCTATCCAACAATCAATCTTTCTTTCGGGTAATGGCATTTTGGTTCTAATTTTCCGCGGTTGAACAAGAAGATAAAAGATAGAATTCCTATTCTACCTATGAACATCAAGGATATAATGACAATCTTCCCTGCTGTGCTAAGTTCGGGAGTTATCCCCATGGACAAGCCAGTCGTCCCAAATGCTGAACTTACTTCGAACATGATTTCCATCATCGTGAAGTTTTCTGTTGCATTCAATATGACCACCGCCGCGAAACAGAGCAACATTGCTAAAAAACTAACCACTACAGATTTCCGGATATCTTCCTCATGCAGCTCACGCCCAAACACTTTAATCGCATTATGCCCTTTTGCGAAATTGATGATCAGCAATATGACCACCGCAAAAGTAGTCGTCCTTATCCCTCCGCCAACGGAACTTGGGGATGCTCCGATAAACATTAAAAAGCAAAGAAGCAGTAGGGTTGGATTAGAGAAATCACTCACATTCATCGTAGCAAGCCCGCCATTTCTAGTGGAAGAAGATTGGAACCAGGCATAAAAGAACGACTCATGCCAATTGTAGCTTTTAAAAAAATGATTATATTCAAACAGCAGGATGGCAAATGTACCGAAAAACATAAGCGCAAAGAATGTTAAGGTAGTCAGCTTTGTATATAAGGAAAAATGTGATCGATTGTGTTTTTTCCGGTTCAAAAAGAATTCCTTCACTTCCACTAATACAGGGAAACCAATAGCTCCTAAGGTTAATAGGATAATGTTCACGGATTGCACGAAATAATCATGCGCAAAAGGAATCAACGAACTCCCCGTAATATCAAAACCAGCGTTCGTCGTTGCACTGACCGCCGCAAATAAACCTTGCAGATAAGCTTCTTGCCATGTCGGGAAATAGCCAAGAAAATACGTTCCTAATATGAGAGCCCCAACCACCTCGATCAAAAGGATGATGGCTAAAATTTGTCTCATTAGCTTGACCAGGCCAGACATTTGAGATTGATTTTGGTCAGTCATGATTAACTGTCGATCTTTAAGGCCGATTTTCCTTCGCATCAACATCCAGAAAAACGTACCAAGCGTCATGATGCCGATTCCGCCAAACTGGAGGATGAACATTAAAATGAAAATGCCCGGTGTACTAAAGGTATCTGGAGTCGATACCACCGTTAGGCCTGTCACACTGACCGCACTGACTGCGGTAAACAAAACATCTATAAATGTCCAACTCACCCCAGGTTTGAGCGCAATCGGGAGACTGAGGAGCGACGCCGAGATCAATACAGCAATGACATAAAAAAATACAATGATTTGCGCAGGTTTCAACCAGTTCCTTTTAAAAATTTTCGCCAAGATATACCCCTTCTTACTCTGTCAGATTAGTTTCATTAAACACAAAAAGACCATCCCTAATAAGAATGGTCAATGTAAATATCATCAACCCTTCTCTCTTCACGGCTTACGGAGTTAGCTGTCGGATTAGGGAATGAGAGTATCCCTTTTTAGCTTCATTCGCTAAAATTCACCCCAAGATAAAGTAGCTTTATCAAAATTGGTTCCCCCGCTCAAAAGATTCAGCAAAAAGGTCTTTATTAAAATTGATAAATATAAATTACTCCTATAGCTTGAGAGTGTCAATGATTTTTTAAACACCGTCACTTTCACTTTGCTTCTAATATGTCGTCAAAGAGGGTATTGAAAATGAAAAATCAGCATAAAAAAAGCATTGTTGAATTAACAATGCCTTGGTTTTACTCCGATTTATTTCCTAATTAATCAACCGGAATCTCAATCTTTTGATTGTACTTTTTCACATAATGAATACCCTTGATCAACAAATATTCCGGCATAGAATTGGTATCAAAGACCATCGTCCGCTCGCTTGTAAATCTATCTGTCTTTTTGTCCAATCTTTGGCCTATTGTTGTTTTTAAAGCAGTCACTTTGTCATCACTTTGAATAGAAACACCGTCAAGCAATAGATTCTCGTCTGTCTCAATCGTGATTTCGACTCCTCGCTCAGTAGTAGTAACTTTTTTAACCCAAAGATCCTTTCCTTCGAGGTCATGGTGCGTATCATCATTAAGCGGAATCTGTTCCGCTAGTTTTTGATATCCCACAAACTCATTAAAAGCTAATTCAAGAGAATACAGTTCTTGGGGCAGGCCATCAAATCGCAAATCAAACTTACTACCGGATACACCAGAACCCAGGTTGTCAATGGACTTACCATTAGCTATTAACTTGACTCCTTCAAAGCCGAAATGAATTCTATCGAAATTGTCCACGTCCATTTTTCCTTCTATTACTGTTGAAGTAGGAGTCGCTGTAATTGTCTTGAAAGTGATCGTCCCCTTATCAACCTTTACCTTTTCTTTGATCGACTGTTTTATCTGGGTCTGCATGGCTTTGTTTGGATCATAAGGAAACGTGATGCTCCCCTCCCCATTTTTAATACCTTGCCAAAAGTGCAATGTCAATTTTTTTGAAAATGGACTGACTGGATCAAAATAAGTCGTCCCCTTTATTTCTGTACCGGAATCATTTACTTTTGCCATGCCACCTCCTGCCCGGGCATTAGTAAAGAAACCCGTTATTTTATCAGGATTAAAGACGTCCCCCCACAATTCACCCACACCCTTAGGATTGGAAAGCGTATAATACATAACCAATTGATTGGCATCCGTCATGATTCCGTCTATCGTCAGCACTGTTCCATCAGACAATGTCGTCTTTTTATCAATGATCTGGCCCATGCCTTTATCATTCAAATCCTTCATCGTCCCCGTCATTATCTCCTCAAAACCAAAAATCTTTTTCCCATAGTAGGCAAAGGCATTGTAATTATAACTAATCAGCAAAAAGCATAGAACGCTAACAGCAGCCATCATAATGAAAGGATTCCTGCGCTTGGTCTTCCTTGCAGGTGTTGCGTCAAGAGCGGTTCGCAATCTATTTTCGAAATCAGCTGGGGCGGTCATGACGGCCATCCGCTGCTTCTCCTCATTCAATCGTTCTTCTATCTCTTTCATCGCCTTCACCTCCATCAAAATCTTTCATTTTCCTTAATCCCTGGAAAATCCTCGATTTCACAGTTCCTAATGGAATGTTGGTCAATTCCGCAATCGTTTGATAATCCAAATCGAGAAAATACTTCATCTGAATCGCTTCTTTTTGATGTTCATTTAAAATCGATAACATCTCGGCAATTTCTAATTGCTGCACATTTGAGTCCGTGGAATGCAATTGCTCCTCCTCTTTGGAAGACTCCCAGTTATCGAGCAGCACAACCTTCTTTTGTTTACGAAGGGTTGTTTTACAAAGGTTCACAAGGATGGTTTTGCTCCAGCTATAAAAAGCCTCTTCCTTTTTTAGCTGGCCGATGTTTTCATACAGCCGGACAATCATCTCCTCCAGCACATCCATCGCATCATGCTCATTCCCCATATATGTAAAAGCAAGCCGGTACATGGTATCTTTCTCAGCCATGATCAACTCCATCAACGCATCTTTACTGCCTCTTTTGGCCTTTTTAACTAACCGAACAACAACAACATTCATTCCCTCACCTCGCTCCTATGTAAGAGTCATAACCATCATGAAAAGTTCATTTTTAACTAAATTTCTTATTTATAAGTATGAAAAGTAAGCATTCACTTCAGTTCACAATTCTCCTCGAAAAAAATCACTATTGGCAAAAAGAACTCGATAACAAAAAGACTTGATATTGAGTACCAATCTTGAACACATGAATATTCATATTGTCTTTTAAATGGGGAAATAATACCGTGGAGGTGAAAAGATGGATAAGGATAGAATTCAACTAACTTCTTCTGAAATAGGATCCTTGTGGGGCGAATATGTAAACGGGACAATGATCGATGCAGTTAATAGATATATGTTCACCATTATTGAAGATGAATCGATAAGAGCCGTATTTGCGGATGCTCTTTCGACGTTTGAAAAACAAAAGAATCAATTGGTTACATTTTTAGGAAATGAGGGGTTTCCGGTCCCAGTAGGATTTGGTGAAGCGGATATAAATAAAGGTGCAAAAAGATTGTTCTCGGACACTTTTTGCCTTAATTACCTACATATCATGACCCTCCATGGATTGACTGGACATACCACCGCTTTAGGTGTTTCTGTCAGAAAAGACTTACGGGATTTTTACGATTCATGTGATAACGATGGAAAAAGAATGTACCACCAGACCATTGACCTATTGCTAGAGAAAGGCAGTTTCCAAAGAGATCCTTTGTTTTACCCTGCCAAACACCCTGAATTTATTGTTAGCAAAGATTTTACAGATGGGATTTTCGGAAAAGCCAGGGGTTTATCTGCCACAGAAATTATAAGTATTTCTTTCAATGTAAAAAAGAACATTATGGCTAAAACTTTGTCTATTGCTTTCAGTCAAGTTGCCCACTCAAAGGAAGTTCGGAAGTTTTTAACCGAATCTGAGAAAACAGCTGATCAACAAATACAAACTTTTGCCAAAATCATGCACGAGGATAATCTGCCAGTCCCACCTTCGTGGGAATCAGAAGTCACAACATCAACGGATCCTCCTTTTTCAGACAAGCTGATGATGTATCATACCGGCTTTTTGTTCCAGGCTGCTCAAGTCTATCACGGTACTGGTTTGGCATCTGCCATGCGGACAGACCTTATAGCTACTTATGAAACAATAATCCTGAAAAATTTAATGGTGACAAAGAAATGGTTTGATATTATGGAAAAAAATAACTGGTTAGAACAACCCCCACTAGCTCCCAATCGAAAAGAACTCGCAAACGATAACCAATAGTTATAATGTCCTTCCAAATCATGGAGGGACTTTTTTTATACAGCTACTTTCGTTTATGTATAAAACGATAATAAAACAAAAAGGAAACAATAAGGACCATGGCATAAAACGATACAGAACGATACCAGACATTCTTCAATTCTGTCCGAAAACTCATTCCGCCTTGTTCTGGAGGCAGCACTGAATAAACGGACACTTCAATATAAAACAAGCCAAGGAAAAATAGGAATGCGGGAACAAAGATAATCAATATTAAACGATTGAACTTCATAAAAACCACCATTTCATCGCCGTAATCCTAATGAATTTCTACAAAAAGATATATATTCCTCTTAAAAGAAGCAAAAAGGGAGCTGATTAGATTCCCTTTGCTTCTACTCCCTATCATTTCCTCTTCCTTAAAACCAACACAAATAACAGGATGACTGAGATCAGTAGTAGAAATATATAAATAAACTTAGAGTAAACATCTATATACTCAACAATCTCCTCCCAGGAGGCTCCGACAGATGCACCTAAGTATACGAGAATTGTATTCCAAATCAACGTACCAATTGTTGTGAACAGCAGGAATTTCCTAAATCTCATCCCTGATATGCCAGCAGGAATGGAAATCAGACTGCGAAGCAAAGGAATGACCCGGCAAAATAAAACGGTCCATGCTCCATAGCGATCAAACCAGGAATCCGCTTTGTAAATATCTTTTTTGGTAACCCGAAGAAGATAGCCCCATTGATCAACAATCCTCTCCAACTTTTTCACGCCCAACTGCAGTCCTATACCATATAGCAGTACCGCCCCCAACAGTGAACCCATGGTGGAAGCTAAGATAACGCCAGTAATAGTAAGATTCGTTGAGGCAGTCATAAATCCAGCAAAAGTTAAAATAACTTCGGATGGTATGGGAGGAAAGATGTTTTCCAGTGCAATCAAGAACATAACACCTGTATAGCCGAACTCCTCCATTATTCCAATTAACCATTTTTCCATGTCATTCTCCTTAAGTTTAATATTCATTCAAAAAAAGAAAAAACCTTTACCGTCTTACAGGCAAAGGTTTTTCAGACAAAAAAGACCCTTACCACTAATATGGTAAAGGTCTTGCTAACAACAATGGTTGCCAACAAAGCCGAGAGTCAAGAACTCCGTAATGACGACCTTGCTGTAAAAGCTACTCCCCTTTAGGAGTATTCAATTAATAAGTAAATATTAAAGGCGTCTGGAAAGCTTGTCAACAAATACTTGGAAGCATAAAGGTGTTTTACGAAATGGGCAAAGGAACGTTCCCTTTGCCTGGTCTTTGAAGATGCCTATTGCGCCGTTCTTACTTCAGTTTAGCTAGCTTATTGGTGATTTCCGCTATTTCCTTCTCCACCTCGTAGAGATTCTTCTGCATCCGGTCCCTGCGAGCTGTTAATACATTAAGCTGTTCTTTAAGTTCATCTTTTGTTCCGCTCATCTACTCTAATCCTCCATTGATTAATAAAAGCCCTCTCTTATTATGTTCAGTTATGGAGTTCTGAGTATCTAAATGACCTTGTACTTTTATGGAAAAAAATTCAGTCTCATGACCGGACAGCAAAAAGTATATACGAAACCAAAACACCTACCCATTGGATCGTCGCAAATAAAAAGATGATTTCCGTACTGTAGTTTGGGTCACTTAAAAGCATGACCATCAGAAACGGAACGATAATGATGGATAAAACCCCGGCCACCAACAGGCTTTTCGCTAAGATACTCACTTGATATTCATCGTATTGCTTCGTTCTTTTTAAAAGAATAAAAACTATAATCACAACAGTTAATCCGATGATCAAGTAGCCAATGAATTTCATATTGCCTGTTTTTAAAAAGTCAGACCAACCATTCCAAAAATCCGAGTTCAGTGTCTTGCCATGTGAAAGGATACTTATGAATTCCATATGACCAGCTGTGAAAATAAAAACGAATGAATAGATTGCGGACATAAAACTTCTGAAAAGAATATTAACAGCCGGATGTTTCAGTAAACTCACTTTCGCTCACTCTCCTCAAACTCAAATAATTCCTCAATCGTCATATTGAAAAATTCAGCTAAATCATAGGCCAGCCAAATAGAAGGATCGAATTTACTTTTTTCAATCGCATTGATTGCCTGGCGTGACACATTTACCTTCTCGCCCAGCTGCGCTTGCGTAAGGCCGTATTGCTCCCTTAATTGTTTCACTTTGTTTTTCATGATGGATATCTCTCCCTGTGTAAGGTTAACCTTACATATAAATTACAATTATTCCCTTTACAAGTCAAGTAAACCTTACATTGATTTTCCAAAAAAAATGCTATTCCTTATTCGAATAGCATCACTTTACCTTTTATGCATTCCTCGCATCGTTTCCTTTTCAATCGTTATGTTTTTCAGGAAACCAGATGCTTTAAGCTCTAAATGATAGGAAGGGTCGTCATGATTTCGATAGGTTTTATGCAATCTTGCCACCAAAATCCCGGGTGAAAAACCGCCTTGCACCGTATGCATGACGATTTCTTCTTTACCTGTTTCTAGTTGAAACACGTCACAAACCTCATCAAGGCACTTCACCTCATAAGTGTCTTCCATCCAGCTTGCAAAATCATCTTCATTCGGCTTTTGAGTTATAGTGATTACAGCGACAATCAAAACACCCACCAATAACAGCAGCCACTTCTTTTTCCTCATCCCATTCCCCACCTTACTCGGAATCCAAAATAGAGCTTAATATAATTTATCTTCCCTTTTAGGGAACGTCCTCACGAATCCAATGATACATAAAGCCCCGATTGCTTTTACTACGGTGTTCTCGACAATGGAATTCTCAACCGTAATCCCAATTAAAAGAGCACCAGCCAGCAACAGAATAAAACTAAATATAGCCCTCATGCTATCCCCCCTTTTACTACTTTGAGCATGCTCTAATTACCAAAATAACCCCCACTACTATTAGAATTGATATCACATTTACCAAACAACCACTGCTTGGTGACCCTGTCATCGCCTGTACCCAGCCATTGTTCAAGGCTGCTCCAGGATTTTTCCGCTGTTCCTCGGATTTCAACCGTTCTCTTTTTTCCTCGGACATGTTAACCTCCCTTGACCCTTTTTACAAAATTACAGCTGGCCCAATCATGTGCCCGTAAAACAGGAAGTTCCATTGTTATCCGCACATTATCCTCTTTTATGTGACGATAAAGAGATTTTTCTGCACCATAAATGGCACATTAAATACCCTTCGTATAAAAAAAGCGATAGCAGCTTCAATACAGACAGCTCTATCGCCCAAAGTCTAATCCAGGATTCTCAAGTTAGTTTAAGACTCATGTTACCTCTGTGGTAATCGTTGCTCGTTTCCTTGCTCTTAAAAATCGGACTAGGTTCAATACGATTGTTTTTGTTACGGCATAGGTTGGAACAGCTAGCACCATTCCTAGTACGCCAGCCAGATTTCCGGCAGCCAATAAAATAATGATGATTGTTGCCGGGTGAGTATCCAGCGTTTTGCCTAGGATCAGAGGTGACAGCAAATTTCCTTCAATTTGCTGTGCCACCAGGATAACCACTACGACCAGTAAAGCCTTTGTCGGGGAATCAAAGAGACCAACCAGCACTGCAGGCGCTCCGCCAATAATCGGCCCGACATACGGGATAATGTTTGTGAAGGCGACTATTAACGCGAGAATCAAGGCATAGCGTAAATCAATGATTAAATATCCAATGAAAGCCAGCGTCCCCACCGCCAGGGCAACCGTTACCTGCCCCTGGATGTATGCAGCCAGCGTTTCACCTGTTTCCTTCAGTATTTTAAGCCCCTCATCACGGTAATCTTTCGGAATGAACTTGGAAACAGCAAGCGGAAACCTGTGACCGTCCTTGAACATGTAAAACAATAAAAATGGGACGGTAACAAGGATGATCGCGATATTGGTGACGATGCCCAAAAAGCCTTTGAGTCCATTCGTCAGTTTAGTCGGAATCGTATTTGCATACTCAATTACGCGTTCCTGCACAGTATCAATCATTTCACGCTGCTCATCCCTGAAGCTTTTAAACTCTGAGGACTGAACAACATCGTAAAAATACTCCGTCGTCTTGTCAGCAAAAACAGGAAGGTCATTCGCAAGCTCTGTCGCCTGCTTGGAAACCGCCGGAACTAAATTCCCGATCGCCAGAACAAGAAGGGCACCAAATACCACATAAATGATCAATATTGCGACCACGCGAGGAACTTTCTTGCGAGCCAAAAAATCCACCACTGGGTTCAGCAGGAAATAGAGGAATCCAGTAATCAGGATCGGAAAGAACACCGTTGAGATGAAAATCCCAATCGGCTCAAACATAAATGAAATCTTCGTAGAAACATAAATGATCGCCGTTATAAGCAAAATTTGAATCAGCCAAAATTGCAGTTTAGATTTAGTCAAAGTATGTACCTCTTGCTTTAGGTTATTTTGGTAAAATTATACCAAAATTTCGGATTAAAAGATAATGTTTATGTGGAAACAACAGGACTGTTTATTTCTATTGCGAACCCTTTGGATTTAGTGAGTAGTTCGGACACCTTTTCATCGTTTGATCGCAAACCTGTCCGAAGTTGATCTTTCTTTGGACAGCTTTTCTCCGGATGAAGCCTAACCTGTCCGAAGTTGACCTCTCTTTGGACAGCTTTTCTCCGGATGAAGCCAAACCTGTCTGAAGTTGACCTCTCTTTGGACAGCTTTCCCTTTCTTCCCCTCAAATCTGTCACAATATCAACCATTCTTCTATTTTTCCTATATTTGTTTAGCTATGTTGATATGCATCATCCCACTTTATATACTCTATAATAAAGATACAAAAAAAGTAGAATCAAGTTTAACTCGTTGCTAGTACATAATACTTTATAGCCAAAGGAGTAAATTATGACAATCATAGATAAATTAAATCTGACTAAGTATAGCAATCTGGCTGTACTTAACCATCCAAGCGATTATCATCTGTTCGATGGTTATGAAACGGGAATTTCCAGTAACCATGATGCGATTTTCATTTTTGTCGAAACGATTGAGGATATGGTGGGACACACAAAAGGCATCATAAATGGGCAGCACTTGCAAGAAAAAGGTTACTTATTTTTTGCCTACCCGAAAAAAGGGAACAAGCGATATAATACATATATTCATAGAGATGAGATCTTCCCTGCGTTGAAGGTTGGCGAAGATGGATATGTGGAAAATAGCGATATCAAATTTTCAAGAATGGTCAGCATGGATGACGTTTTTACGGTCGTCGGATTAAAGCGGGAAAAGAAGCCAGCCCCAAAGTCAACAGCTGCTAGCCAGTGTGTGGCTGATTACGAGAACAACGTCCCTGATGTTGAAAAACTACTAACAGATTATCCAAATGAGCAACAATTTTATAAAGCACTCACCCCTGGCTACCAAAAAGATTGGGCTCGATTCATTTTTTCAGCTAAGCAACAAAAAACGCGCGAAAAACGCCAGGAACAAATGGTCGAAGTTTTATCCCAAGGGTATAAATCCATGGATTTATTTCGTCAGAAAAAGAAATAGTGTTTAATAATCGCCGGGGGTTTGTATATGGAAATTAAAGTTGATGACCTAACAGGTTCTGAAGTGGTTTCATTGATCGGGGAGCATTTGCATGGGATGACGCTTCACTCCCCGCCTGAGAGCATTCATGCGTTGGGTCTCGAGGAATTGAGAAAACCTGAGATTACGTTCTGGACGGTCTGGAATGAAGAGCATTTGATGGGCTGCGGTGCATTGAAAGAAATTGATCCACAGCATGGTGAGCTCAAATCGATGAGAACCGCCACCGCCCACCTTCGAAAAGGCGTCGCACAGGCCATGCTAGAGCACATCATCAAGGAAGCTAGAAAGCGCGGCTATACAAGACTAAGCCTCGAAACAGGTTCAATGGAGGCGTTCTTCCCTGCGAGGAAGCTCTATGAAAAATACGGCTTTGTCTATTGCCCTCCATTCGGTGATTATATAGAAGATCAGAACAGTGTATTTATGACGATGGAACTTTAAAGGAAAAGGCGGCTAACCGATAGGTAGCCGCCCTTTTCTCATTAAATTTACGCTGCTGGATTTACTTCTAGTTCCACTTTGATCTTGATGTCTTTGCCTACTAGTACGCCGCCTGTTTCAAGTGGAGCATTCCATGTAAGGCCAAATTCTTCGCGGTTGACTTTTGCTTCTGCTTCGAAACCGTAAACTTCCACGCCCCATGGGTTTGTGCCTTTGCCACCGAATTCCACATCGAATGTGACTGGCTTCGTTACATCCTTAATTGTCAGGTCACCAGTTACTTTGTAATCATCCCCATCACGAGTGATGCTTGTAGATTTGAAATCGATTGTTGGATAATTTTCAACATCAAAGAAGTCTGCTGATTTCAAGTGATTTTCGCGATCTTCGTTACGTGTATCGATGCTTGCTACATCAATTTTAAATGCAATTGAAGCTGTTGTTAAATCTGTTAGGTCTGCTGCTTCAACATCCGCTGAATAAGAACCAAATTGTCCCTTTACCTTTGAAACCATCATGTGTTTCACTTCAAATCCTAATGCTGAGTGTGCCTGGTCTACTACAAATTTAGCCATTCTAAAATCCCCCTGTTATGTTATTATCTCGAATTCGAGATATTATTCTAAAAAAATAAATCTCAAAATCAATTATTTTTAATTCGAGATAAATTTATCATGAAATCGACTTGGCTGTCAACATTATTTTTCCGCAAAATCCCCTATAGCGAAAACAAAGGCAATCACATTGACTTAGAAAAGCCTCATTTCTTCCTATTCGATATCGAATCTGCTGAAGAAGCTATTGAACTAGACTTCGACGCTGATAAAATGATGCGATTGGTAGAAATCGATACTTTACTAAATTTCACTTTTAAGAACCTTAATAAAAAAATGCCAAAAGAAGATGTTCTTCAGATCCTGTTTAATTCTTATGTGCTTGATGACTCTGCAATGGAACTGGAGTATTTGAAATTATAAAAGGCACAGGCTTTCTTTCTTATGAAAGCCTGCCTCATCTTCAAATGGAGGGATAAAACATGGTTAGTGAACAAATTAATAAGTCTCTGGTTCATAGTTTGATTGATATTCTGTGGTCTGAACAACACAAAGATAATGAACAAGTGATTTATCAGTCCTTCAGTTTTATGAAAAAAACGGATGAACTTCCAGAAGGTTTGAAAAGGATATATGAAGATATGAAAGTATACCTGAACATGGAACATTCGTTTTATCACCCATTCAAGATCTTGCATCCATATGAATGGGCTTTGGAACGATTAGAACCGGAATACTTCAGGAAAATGAGGAGTCTGTTTTACAAAGAAGATTTTGGAGAAGACAGGTGGCTTCCGTTCTGAGAACTAACGGCATACCTGCATAAACAAGGTTTCCATAGGAGACCTTGTTTTTTATTAAATTAAGAATTGGGGAAACTGAAATGAACTTAAAGCTAAAGAAAGTGTATTCTGTATCTAAAAAAGGAAAGCCTGAAAAGCCAAGACTTTTCCTTCAACACCTGGTTTGTGAAGCTGCTGGATTTACTTATAAAGAGGAACTCTTCATTAGTATAGATGAAAGTGAGGAAGAGATCGTGCTCCAAAACTTCCCTTTCAATGACAGCAATAAAGTATTTTCTGTTCATGTGGCTTCAAGAAAAAGCAGACTTAGTGGAAAAGAAAGACCGTTGGTTGACACAGCCGGCGATAAATATGCTTTTTTAGATATTAATCAAAAAATAGAGGTCAATGTATATAGAAAAGGAAATAAAGGACAGGTTGTTATTCGTCCTTTGGAGTACCAGCTGTTTAAAAACAATACTACCCCCTCTCCTAAGGATTCGAGGATCTGTGTACTAAGTGTTTGTGCGGGAAGTGGCGTAGGGACAGCAGCCCTGGTGGATACAAATTATTTTTCGGCCGTACAGGAGATTGAATTAGAGGAAGATTCCGCAGAGGTATTGCTACACAACTTCCCAAACTCCACCATATTCAATGGAGACCTGCGTGATTGTAATGAGGTATCTGAGGTAGACATGGCCTTTGTAACGCTTCCATGTACAGAACATAGTAATTTAGGGTATCAAGAGGGGAATATCATGAATGATTTAGTGATTGCAACTTCAAAGATCATCAAGTCATCTAGAGCTTCAGTCCTCTTTTCCGAAAATGTACCTGGATTCTATCAAAGCCAAGCGTGGTTAGACTTAAAAGGGTAGTTGAAAGATGATTATCCCTATTGGGCTCAAAAGGAATTGGAAGCCTGGGATTTTGGCTCTCTGGCTTTAAGAAGGCGTGTTTATGCTGTCGCTTTCGATTCAGAGGAAAGGTTCTTAGAATTCGAATTTCCGAAACCACCTAAATTAAGAAGAAAGAAACTTAAGGATTTTCTAGATCGAAGTGATTTGCAGCATGAATGGAAAAGTGTAGATACATGGATGGAATCATTTAATAGTCGCTCAGCATGGCGTGACAGGTCACTGGAGCTCACATTTTTAGCGAAGGATGCGGAGAAAGCCCAATGCATTCCATCGAGATATACCGCTCAATGTGCCTCTAATAGCCACGTTCTAAGCGACGATAAAACACAATGGAGGTTTTTCTCCCTAGATGAAATCAAAAGGATTATGGGTATTCCTGAATGGTTTTCATTCACTGATAACATTCAGAAAATCCGGAAATATGAAATGTTGGGGCAAAGTATTGATGGGCGAGTGATTAAAGCAATCGCCAATCGAATTGCCTATGCATTTATGAAGGTGAAAATTAATGCAGTTAAAAAAGTAGATAAAATTAAGAATAGCTATTCGGTTGCAAATAGCGGACAATTGGAACTTTTGCTCTCTTAACAGGGAGCTTTTTTTTTTATTTTTTTCCCTTCAAGAAAAACTTATTGTATATATATTTTTTTCCATTAAAATGGATAGTAATAAGATGTTAAGGGAGGGGATTAAAAATGCTATTAGTGACTGTTGGTTTTTTTATCATGTTTCTAATTTTAACTAGTGCTGGTATTTTTATATTTAGAAAAAAAGAAGTTAAATATAACACAGCAATAGGAACATTTTTTGTTGGTATGGGTATATTTTTATTAATTATAGACATAATTTTTATACTTGATTAATAGAAAAAAGGTTGTTATTTCCATTTTGGCTGTGTTAAAGTTAACATGGGAATAATTAGGAGATAGAAAGGGGATGAGGGGGAAATTATTAAGAGTTCCCAAATATAATAGAAACGGAGATAAAAAATGAAAAAGACACAGTACTTTAAAGGTTTAGTTGCAGCTATTGTAACTGCTCTACTCATAGCGTTAATTGGTCCATCGGCTATCAGCGCTAACACTTTAGAACCAAACGATGTTGCCACCGCTTTGAATTTAGATCCTGTTAGTGATAAGGAAACATTAGAATATCTTGAAAATGTTGATATGCGAGTAATTCAAGACAACAAAAATGTAAGAATTGTAGAATCAACTGAAAATGGTAAAACTACTATTGCAGTACTGAATAAGAAGAAGAACACCCTCACTTTTCAAGTTAAAGGCGATAAATCAACGAAGCAAGAAATTGATTTAAACGAACTAGCTGAGTTGGAAGCCTCCCTAGATTCATCAGATGATTTATTTAGCATCGCAGCCTCTACTCTTAAGGAAGATACCTTCTCAAACTATGAATATACAATCACGTTCACTTCCCCTGAATCATGGCAACTTAGAAGACCTAATCCCGATAATGTGTTTAAGTATTATTATAAAAATGTAAAGAAAACTTCCACTAATAAGGATAATCTAGCTGCATTTAAAAAGGCTGTTGACAATCTGAATTACTATGAATGGATGTATTTAGGCTCTTCTGGCGGAGTTGCAATCATGACGGTCGTTACCCTTATAGTTGCGGCTATGAGCGGAGGTGCAGGTATTGCTGCTTTATTGTTTACAGCTGGTGTAACAGGAGCTGCGTACACTTATGCTTTGAAAATGAGTGGAGCCGCAAATAACGCACACTATTACTATTTCCAAGTTAGATAATTTAAAAATTATTGTTAATAAGAGCACCTAAACATGTTCGTATAGAATAAAGTTTAGGTGTTTTTAATAATTCTTCGAATAAAAGACTTTCAAATGGGGGGTAAAAATGCCGAACCTTACTAAAATTGATTTTATTAACGAGATCCAGCAACTTAAGTACGAATCAAGAATTAACGGAAGTGTATACATAGAGATTCTCGCAGGGGATTTGCATAGAAGTATGGGGGATTATCCAGGACAAAATCATAGAATGCCATCTTGCTGTGATGCTATGTACGACTGCATGGACACACCCAAAGGCGACATCATCTTAGAGAAACCTGATAAAGGGCGGGGCGCTAAACTGAAAATAAGATTTCAGGGCCAGGAGGATAGGATCGGACTTTCACTATAAACCCTTCAAGGTTACAGCAAGTTTCCCAGCAAGTTCCTTGTGTACTGTAACATCCCAAATTACGAAGGTTACAAGGAAAATAAAATACATGAATACATACCATTTATAATATTTCTTCGGTCGTAAAGGAGTAAAAAATAGAGCGATAAAAACGGCCGCAAACAGCGAGATTAGGTATATGTTCATTTTCCACAGTTGATCCGCCTCATTAATCTGCAACATTACATCAAGCGCATCCTGCGAGGTAACCTGTTTTTCAACCACCTGCTTATCCAATACCCCTTTTTCAATGGTCATCGTCATCGTTTCCTGATTGAACTGATATTGTACACCTGACAAATTAAAGTTCGTTTGCTTCGTAAAAAGCAGAAGCAAGGTCACCAGCAAAAAATAAGACACTACCGGGAGAAATCGTTGATCAAATTTTATAATTCGGAGCCCTCCTTTTCTATAAGTCTAATGTCTTCTATCCTCCACTTTTCAGTTAAATCGAAAAAGCCCTCACCCCTGACTATGACAAATTGATAATCATCTTCCAGATCCTCTACTGTAAGATAAGTTAGGATGATTTTTCCTTTTTCAATGTTAAATTCACTTAGGTTTAGGACCACACCGGGATTCCATTCAAGGGTACTATTTTTGAAGGTAAAACTGCATGGGCAATTGCCCTCTTTATCACTGGTGCTATAACCTGATAAATTTTGAAGGGCAATTAAGTCTGTTACCTCTTTAAAGTCTCCCGCAGCTTTATAGGCTTCAACAACACCGACCGCATCCAAGAAGTCTTGATATCGAACGGAGGATTGTGATGCAGTTACTTCTTCTTCCATATCAGACAGATTAACTGCTAAACGATCATTATCTCTTTTTAACTCATCAGTTTCTGACGAGCGTTGCTCAATTTCTTTTTCAAGTGTTGCGACTTTCTGTATTAATTCATCTCTGTTTTCCTTGAGCTCAGCTGTAGTTTTCGAGGTCCTTGCGTTATCCAGCAGTGCGATTGCCGTAATCACTATTAAGATGACGAGGGCAGAGGTTTTAAAGTCCTTTTTCATCAATTATACCTCCTGTCAAAACATCTTTTTACCTCAATTCAAAATAATCCATAGTAGATGTCTCTTCAAATCCGCAGGACTTATAAAGGTTGAGGGCATTCGAGTTTTCCGCTGCTACCTGCAGCATGATTTCCTGTGCGTTTGCTTCCTTCAGTTTTTCAATAGCAAGCAAAAGAAGCGCTCTCCCATGCCCCTTGCGACGGTGCTCTGGCAACACACCGAGCCCAAAGATGGCACCAAGTTTCGAGGTAAGCTGCAGATTCACTTTCCCGATGATTTGCCCTTCTTTTTCAACAAGATAAGAAGTCATCCCGCGCTTTTCCTCTACCTCAGGGAGAGGCATGTCATCGGGGGTAATCTCTTCTTCGTCGTTAAAATAAATCGCATTCTGCCGCGCGATTTCCTTCGCGTCCTCGTTCGTAGCTTTCCTGAAGACAATGTCTGCCAGCTGGTCTGGAGTCGTGAACGGAGCATCTTTTTTCAAAAACATCTCATATTCAGAATGCTTGTATTGCGCACCAACTCCGGCAATGAATTGCTGGCCGGATTCTGAGTTGCGGTCACTGAGCAACAGCATGCTGCCTGAATCCCTGCGCTTCCATTCAGCCATCACCAACTCAAACAACCTGGTGAACACACCCAGACGCCGGTACTCAGGATGCACCATCCCATTCACTTCCCACGGACCGCCAAAGCTGCAAATCCCCATATATCCAATCAACAGCTCCCCATCGAAGTACATGAACTCATTTATATCCTGAACACCATTGCCGCTGCCATCGCTGACCCCGAGCTTGTAATCAAGCTCTAGCTTCAGTGCGGTTTGATCACTTTGAAGGCACCGTTCATGAAGTTCATTGATTATTTTATAATCCTCATCATTGATGTTTTCCTTAAGTTTGATCCATGGTTTATCTATTTTTTGCACTGTCAGCACTCTCCAAATCCCTTTTAATTGTTGTATAATTTATTCGCTTAACCAATCGTTCACTCCTTTTTCTTGGACAAAAAGTTTTCAATGGCATGCAGATCCGCTATTAGGTTTGACAGTTATATCGGACAAACAGAAGACAGAATACTGAAAATGCGGCCGTTAGAATCGCTCTATCGGACAATCGGAAGTCAGAAACCCGAATATGTGGCCGTTAGAAGCGCTCTATCGGACAAATGGAAGTCAGAA
>NZ_BASE01000137.1 GCF_000813125.1 Mesobacillus selenatarsenatis SF-1 | reverse complement strand
TGGGGGTGGTTCGGACATAATCACTGGCTGTGGCGCCGGAATTGTCCGAAGTCGAGGGTAGTTCAGACAAAATCACTGGAGTTAGCGTTGGTTTTGTCTGAAGTTGAGGGTGGTTCGGACATAATCACTGGCTGTGGCGCAGGAATTGTCCGAAGTCGGGGGT
>NZ_BASE01000138.1 GCF_000813125.1 Mesobacillus selenatarsenatis SF-1 | reverse complement strand
ATCTGAAGTCCCCCCAGGTTCGGACAAAACAGCCGATGGAAGAGCAGAATTTGTCCGAAGTCCCCCCAGGTTCAGCCAAAACAGCTGGTGAAAGAACAGAATTTGTCCGAAGTCCCCCCAGGTTCGGACAAAATAGCCGATGGAAGAACAGAATTTGTCCGAAGTCCCCCTAGGTTCGGACAAAAACGACCGGCGGAAGAGCAGGTATTGTCTGAAGTCCCCCTAGGTTCAGACAAAACAGCCGATGGAAGAGCAGAATTTGTCCGAAGTCCCCCCGGGTTCAGACAAAACAGCTGATGGAAGAACAGAATTTGTCCGAAGTCCCCCCGGGTTCGGACAAAACAGCTGGCGGAAGAGCAGAATTTGTCTGAAGTCCCCCAGGTTCAGACAAAACAGCCGATGGTAGAGCAAAATTTGTCCAAAGTCCCCCCAGGTTCGGACAAAACAGCTGGTGAAAGAGCAGAACTTGTCCAATGTAGGCAGGCAGTCCTCACTCAAGAATATGATCAACATCCATGCTTCCCAAAAATCCCATACCAGTACCACTTATTTTTTACAACTTCACGAAAGATTCGTCTTTTCAATTCATACAATTTACAGAATGTCCATTTGATTTTAATTGCGGTGAATGGAGTGAATTTATGAAGCCGTCCTACTTGATTAAACCTGCCCTGGATGAAAGGTATCCAGAGATTGACTATGGAAAAGGTGTCTTTCTTTTTGACAAAGAAGGCAAGAAATATCTTGATGCTGCATCCGGGGCTGTCACGGCAAATATTGGACACGGAGTTCCTGAAATTATCCTGGCAATGCATGAACAGTCCAAACGGGTGTCTTTTGTCTATCGCTCGCAATTCACCAGTGAGGCAGCAGAAAAGCTGGCAGAAAAACTTGCTGACGCTTTACCGGGTGACTTAAATTGGAGTTTCTTTGTGAATAGTGGTTCCGAGGCAACCGAAACAGCGCTGAAAATTGCGATTCAGTACTGGCAAGAGAAAGGGATCAAGTCAAAAACAAAAATTTTATCAAGATGGATCAGCTACCATGGAATCACTCTTGGTGCTCTTTCAATGTCGGGACATCCAGGGAGAAGAGCAAGGTTTGTTCCATTGCTTGAAGAATTCCCATCAATTTCACCTCCATATTGCTATCGCTGCCCATATCAAAGCACGGCACCTGAGTGCGGATTTTTATGCGCGATGGAGCTTGATGGAGCGATAAAGCGGATTGGTTCTGATCATATTGCCGGGTTTATTGCAGAACCGGTGATTGGTGCTGCTGGAGGAGCGATCACTCCCCCAGAAGGTTACTACGAAACTATTAAAAAGATTTGTGATGAAAACAATATATTATTCATTGCGGATGAGGTGATGACGGGCTTTGGTCGAACAGGGCCGATGCTGGCATCTGAAAACTGGAATATCATTCCCGATATTGTCGCGCTCGGTAAGGGAATGGGCGCGGGGTACGCACCGATTGCCGCGACAGTCGTCAGTGATCACGTCATGGAGCCAATCCTGCACGGCTCTAAATCGATTATGAGCGGTCATACACTTAGCGCGAATCCACAATCATGTGCCGCTGCACTGGCGGTATTGGAATACCTCGAGAACAATGACATTTTAAGTGATGTGGAATCAAAGTCAGTTTACCTTAAAAATAAACTTGATCAGTTAAAAAAACAGTTTGAGTTTATAGGAGATGTACGGGGGAAAGGTTTGCTGCTTGGTCTTGAATTTGTCAGAATGCCAGGTGCGAAAATCCCGTTTGAACGAAGTATGAAGTTAACTGAGCTAGTCGTAAAAGCGGGAAGGGATCAAGGAATCTTGCTGTATCCTGCAGGTGCCGGTCTGGATGGAATGTCAGGGGACGCAGTGATTATTTCCCCGCCGCTGACCATCACCAAGCGTGAGATTGACGAGCTAATAAACTTGCTAAAGGCAACATTCATTGAAGTGTATAGAATACTGGGATTTCCTTATGAAAATGGAGTTGAAAAATAGATGGAAAATCCATTTGGAAAAATAGCGACGCTTGAGCAGGCAATGGAGCATTTTTATGACGGTATGACCTTGATGTTTGGTGGTTTTGGTGGAGTAGGATCTCCTCCTGACCTGATTGATGGCATTCTTGAAAAAGAAATAAAAAATCTAGTTCTGATTGGAAATGATACAGGTTTCCCTGAAATCGGCATCGGGAAAATTGTCAGCCGGGGAAAGGCAAGAAAAGTCATCGCCTCCCATATTGGGTCGAACCCGGTAGCCGGCGAACTGATGACCAGAGGCGAAATGGAGGTCGAGTTCTCTCCCCAGGGAACTTTGACGGAACGCATCAGGGCTGGAGGAATGGGACTTGGAGCAATTTTGACAGACGTAGGCGTGGATCACGAATTCGTTGCAAAAGGCAAAAAAAGAATGAACTTGAACGGCAAAGATTATTTGATTGAGACAGCTTTGACTGCAGAGGTATCAATTGTTTATGCCAAAAAGGCAGACCCCTATGGAAACCTTGTCTTCGATAAAAGTGCGCGGAATACAAATCCACTCGTGGCGATGGCTGGAAATTTCACGATAGCGGAGGCTCAGGAAATAGTTCCTCTTGGCAGCCTGGATCCAGAAGAAATCGTAACGCCCGGTGTATTCGTAGATATGGTAATACCTTCCGGAGGGGTGAATTGGCAATGGGCATGGGAATAGATGTTAGAAATAGAATGGCCAGACGAGCAGCCGAAGAAATCGCCCCAGGTATGGTTGTCAACCTGGGCATTGGGATTCCTTCGCTAGTACCAAACCACCTTCCGAAAGAAACACGATTGATGTTCCATGCCGAAAATGGAATTGTTGGGATGGGGAAGTCGCCTGAAAAAGGGCTGGAGGATGAAAACCTGTGTAACGCAGGTGGTTTCCCGGTTACGGTCATGGAAGGTTCCTCTTATTGTGATAGTGCAGTGGCGTTCGGAATGATTCGGAGAGGCAGGGTAGACCTTACCATTCTCGGTTCCTTGCAGGTTAGCCAAAAAGGAGACCTGGCGAACTGGATTGTTCCCGGCAAAAAGGTTCCGGGCATGGGCGGAGCGATGGAACTGGCACAAAAAGCAGGGAAAGTAGCAGTATTGATGAACCATACAGACAAAAATGGTGTACCTAAAATTGTGGAATCGTGCACATTGCCTCTGACCGCCGAAAACTGTGTCGATATTATTATCACTGATCTTGCAGTTTTTAATATACATGAAGGTTCGTTGATTCTGTCTGAACTTTTTGCGCCACATACTGTCACTGAAGTTACTGCTAAGACCGCGTGCGATTTTTCAATCGTCGAGGATATCCGGATTATTGAATATTAAAGGGGCTGATATCGTGCAATCTCCTGAGCAAAAGGTGAGGAATTACATTAAGGAAAGCAGAATAAGAGGGACACGGCTTTTGCAAAAATTAGTCCAGGAACCAAGTACAAGAGGTAATGAAAGTGGTGCACAGGCGGTCATTATTGAAAAATGCCGTGAGCTGGGACTGGAAATGGATATTTGGGAAATCGGGAATAGCGGACTGACTGTTCACCCGGCGTTTTGTTCTGATCGGAAAGACTTCAATGGGAACCCAAATGCTGTAGGAATCATGAGGGGAACAGGCGGAGGCAAGTCGATGATCCTTAATGGACATATCGATGTTGTTCCCGCAGGCGACCCAAAAGATTGGGATAAGGATGTGTTTAGCGGACATATTGAATGCGGCAAGTTGTTTGGCAGAGGTTCGACAGATATGAAGGGTGGTACAACTTCACTGCTTATGGCAATTGAGGCAATAAAAAATTCAGGAATAAAGTTAAAGGGCGATGTCATTTTTCAAAGTGTGATCGAAGAAGAAAGTGGTGGAGCGGGCACACTTGCCACTGTACTAAGAGGTTATAAAGCGGATGCTGCAATCATCCCTGAACCTACTAATATGAAGCTTTTTCCAAAGCAGCAAGGGTCGATGTGGTTCAGGATTTCTGTAAAAGGAAAAGGGGCGCATGGCGGAACGAGGTATGAAGGTGTCAATGCGATTGAAAAGGCGATGCTGGTAATTGATAGACTGAGAAGCCTGGAGTCTCAGAGAAATGAAAGAATCACAGATCCGTTTTTTGAAAGTATTCCCATTCCTATTCCTATCAATATCGGAAAAATCCATGCCGGAGACTGGCCATCATCTGTACCTGATTTAGCGGTAATTGAGGGCAGGATGGGGGTCGCCCCAAATGAAACACAGGAAGAGGCAAAACGTGAAATGTATGAAGCCATTGTCGGTGTCTGTAACGATGACCCATGGTTAAAAGAAAATAATCCTGAACTTGAATGGTTTGGTGCAAGCTGGCTCCCAGGCGACCTAGATCCTGAACACGAACTGATTCATGTCCTCTCCGAAAGCTTTAAGGAAATTAAGGAACAGTCTCCATTAATCGAAGCATCTCCATGGGCTACAGACGGTGGTATCCTTTCCAAGGTCGGCGGAGTGCCAGTAGTGGTTTTTGGACCAGGGGTAACGGAAACGGCGCATCAGGCGAATGAATATATCAAGCTTGAAGATATCTTTGAAGCTGCGGAAATCATTGCATTGGCACTGCTTAGGTGGTGTGAAATCAGCGAATAAGCTATTTTTGCAGATATAAAAAAACAGATTCCGGGTTTTTAAGAGTTAAAAAGTCTATTCTTCAAAGAGCACAAAATACCCAAATGTGGACCTGAACATGCGAATCAGGATGAGGGGGAGTTAAAAAGTGGGAGATATCAAGATTAGGACGGCCATTCCTGGTCCAAATGCAATGAAATTGCTGGAAAGAAAAGAAAAGAATGTTCCTGTTGGACCTTTCAACACAATCAAGTCGTTTGCGGAAAGAGGAGAAGGTGCATTATTGACGGATGTCGATGGAAACACATTCATCGATTTTGCGGGTGCAATTGGCACACTGAATGTAGGTCACTGTCCACCTGAGGTTGTGAACGCACTTCATGAGCAGATCGACCGCTATCTTCACCCTTGCTTCCATGTGATGATGTATGAACCTTATATAGAACTGTCGGAGTTGCTCAATAATATCACACCAGGAACTCATGATAAAAAAACTTTTTTCCTTAGCAGCGGAGCTGAAGCGGTAGAAAATGCGATTAAAATAGCCAGGAAGTATTCAGGACGGAAAGGAATCATTTCATTTGAACGAGGCTTTCATGGAAGGACCTATATGGCAATGTCCCTGACCAGCAAAGTGAAACCCTACAAGTACCAGTTCGGGCCATTCGCACCAGAAACATATAAATGGCCATACCCGGTGTATTCTCAAGAAAGAGGCATGGCACCTGAGGAACTGGATGCATTTATGCTGAAAAAGTTTGAGACCTTTTTCCTTAGCGAGGTGCCAGGGACGGAAATTGCCGCGGTCATTATGGAACCGATTCAGGGTGAAGGCGGTTTTAATATTCCATCCAAAAGCTTTGTTCAAGGAGTGAAGAAAATCTGTGAACAGTATGGAATTCTCTTTATTGCAGATGAAATCCAAACCGGTTTTGGCAGGACAGGGAAGATGTTTGCGATGGAGCATTACGATGTCGTTCCTGATTTGATGACAATGTCTAAATCGATTGCCGCCGGGCTGCCTATCAGTGCGGTAACTGGAAGGGCTGAGATTATGGACTCTGCAGGTATTGGGGAAATTGGCGGAACATTTGGCGGAAGTCCTCTCGGTTGTGTAGCGGCAATAGAAGTCGTTAAAATGATAGAAGAGCAGAAGCTTCTTGATAGGGCGAACCTGTTCGGCGAGAAGTTTCAGGAAAGGTTCGGCAAACTGACAGACCGTTTCCCGGAGATTGGTGATATCCGTTCCTTGGGAGCCATGTGTGCGATCGAATTTTTCGATGATAATGATCAACCTAACGGACAAATCGTTCGGGAAATACTTGCAAAAGCACATCAGCGAGGATTAATTTTAATGAGCGCTGGCCTTTATGGGAATGTAATCAGGCTTTTAGCTCCTCTTGTTATAATAGATGATCAAATTGAGGAAGGCTTCAATGTACTTGAATCAGTTATTACTGAATGCTGCCAGAGGTAGGAGGGGAAGAACATGAAACAAAGTTTATGGATTAACGGAGAGAATGTGGAAGCAGATAAATATCGTCCGCTTTTAAATCCTTTTAATGGACAGAATATTGCCGAAGTAGCAGAGGCAAGTAAGGAAGATGTGATAAGAGCGGTCGACTCAGCTGCTGAAGCAGCAAGGAAAATGGCAGAGATGGATGCCCATAAGCGTTCAGATATTCTTCGGAGAGTGGCTGAATTAATCCAGGAGGACAGGGAAGAGTGTGCCCGTCTGATCGCGGAGGAATCCTCTAAACCATTAAAGGCTGCCCGTGGTGAAGTAGACCGTACCATCATGACCTATACATTTGCATCAGAAGAGGCTAGGAGGCTCCATGGTGAAACAATCCCGATGGATGCAGCTCCTGGAGGCGAGGGAAGAGTGGCCTATACTGTAAGGGAGCCGCTGGGAGTAATTGCTGCAATCACACCTTTCAACTTTCCGATGAACCTTGTGGCCCATAAGGTCGGGCCGGCAATAGCTGCCGGAAATACGGTAGTCCTTAAGCCGGCCAGCCAGACGCCGTTATCGGCTTACAAAATTGCTTCCTATTTCCATCAGGCAGGACTCCCTGCGGGTGCTCTAAATGTAGTGACTGGCAGCGGAAAAAATGTTGGTGATGTGCTGATTGACGATGAGCGGGTAAGAATGGTCACCTTTACAGGCAGCCCTGAGGTCGGGAAGCAGATCCGCGAACATGCAGGATTAAAACGTGTAACACTTGAACTAGGATCTAACTCAGCATTGATTGTCGATGAAGGAACCGATCTAAAAAAGGTGATGCCAAGAGTCGTTACTGGAGCCTTTTCAAATCAGGGGCAGGTTTGCATTTCTATCCAGAGAATTTTCGTACACGAAAAGATATCTGATGAATTTGTATCATTGTTTATTGAAGAAGCTGGAAAACTGAAAGTGGGAGATCCACTGGATGAGCAAACAGATTTAGCTGCAATGATCAGCGGAAATGATGTGACAAGAGCAAAGGCCTGGATCCAGGACGCAGTGGAGAATGGAGCGGAGTTGGTATATGGCGGAGAGAGTGAAAGACAAATTCTGAAGCCAACTGTGCTGCTAAATGCGCAGCTTACTGATAAAATTTCCTGTGAGGAAGTATTCGCACCTGTTGTCCATATCAACACCTTCAAGGAATTCGATGATGCAATTGATCAGGTCAATGACTCAAAGTTCGGGCTGCAGGCAGGAGTCTATACAAATGATCTTCAAAAAGCGATGAAAGCGGCAAAAAACCTTCATGTTGGCGGTGTGATGATCAATGAAATACCGACGTTCCGAGTAGACCATATGCCATATGGCGGCGTCAAAATGAGTGGAACCGGCAGAGAAGGGATTAAATACGCTTTAGAAGAAATGACCGAACTGAAGCTTGTTTCAATCAAACTAGATTGAACTGTCAGCCTGGCCTAAAGCCAGGCTTTTCACACGATGGGAATTTTAAAGGGGGCATGAAGATGCATTTAGGGAAAACAATGGTTTTATCGGAAAAGGAGTATAACATGACCGTTTATCTTGATAAACAGAATAAGCGGGTCAGAGTAGAAGACTATTTAGGGAGTTTAACAAACGTATTGGATCGAGCTGAAGAGCTTATAGAGAGTGAAAAGGCCGACAAACTGATCATCAAGGGAAGAAGAGAACATTTTAAGCAACTGCTTGAACGAGGTTTCAGTTTTGAGGCAAGTATTGACGGATTTTTCCTGGGCTCTGACTGTGTGTTCTTTTCGAAGTTTTTCAGTGACGAGAGGCGGACTTCCCCTCACTGGGTCCAAGAGGACGGAATCATCAAAAGTGTTTACCATTTGGCAGAACCGGCACAGAAAATCAGTCCACCAAAGGATTATGTTTTTAAAAAAATGACGGAAACAGATGCAGCAGGCCTATCTGATTTATACAAAGCGGTTTTCCAAATCTACCCCACACCCTTGAATGATCCACAGTATATCGTTAAAACAATGCAAGAAGGAAGTATGTATTTCGGATTTGTCCATGATGGTCAGATCGTAAGCGCAGCTTCAGCCGAAGTGAACTCTTTTTATAAAAATGCAGAGATGACTGATTGCGCGACATTAAAAGAGCACAGGAAGCACGGCTTGATGAAGGTGCTGCTGGCCCGCCTTGAGGATGAACTAATTGAAAATGGCATCTATTGCTCATACTCCATTGCCAGGGCTTTATCATTCGGGATGAACGCAGCTCTGCACCAATTGGGTTATGCATACCGAGGCAGGCTGGTGAACAATGTTTATATCTATGATAAAATTGAAAACATGAATGTATGGGTAAAAGATTTGGCAAAATCGCCAAATTTTGGGCAGTGATAAGACAGTTTTTCGGCACTCTGTCATATACTCAATATGGGAGTGTGATGAGATTGAATTCAGTATCAAATGTAACGGAAGAAATCCTGAGCGCAATATTGAAGTGCATCGACGAGGCGATCCATGTCGTGAATACAGAAGGCATTACCATTTTTTATAATGAAGTTGCTGCCAAGCACGATGGACTCGGCATCGGCGAAGTGGTTGGGAAACCGCTCCTTAATGTATTCCCTTCACTGAATAATCAGTCCAGCACTCTATTGAAAGTAATCGAAACGAAGAAGCCAATCTATAATGAAACACAGTCCTTCGTCAATTTGCATGGACGGAAAATCGACACTGTCAATACAACACTGCCAATCTTCGTACAAGGAGAATTGATTGGAGCAGTTGAAATTGCAAAGGATTATTCCCAGATTAAGCAACTTTCAGAACGTCTGGTCGAAATACAAAAAAGTCTTAAGCATCGTGGCGGGAAAGCCAGTAAACAGCAAGCAGGCTATACGTTCAGCGACTTGCTTACAGACAATAAGCATTTCATGACGGTAAAAAAGAAGGCAGAGAAACTGGCAAAATCTGATTCTCCGATTCTTGTGTATGGGGAAAGCGGGACCGGCAAGGAGCTTTTCGTCCAATCCATCCATAACGCATCCAGTCGGGCAGCGGGACCTTTCATTGCACAAAACTGTGCGGCTATTCCGGAAAACCTGCTTGAAAGCATCCTGTTTGGTACATCAAAGGGAAGCTATACGGGAGCAGTGGACAGGCCTGGACTGTTCGAGCTCGCAAACGGTGGCACACTTTTTCTTGATGAGCTGAATTCGATGCCGTTCGACCTTCAGGCCAAGCTTCTTCGTGTCATTGAGGATGGTGCTGTCAGAAGAATCGGCGGTTCGAATGTCATTTCTGTTAACGTCAGGGTGATTTCTGCGATGAATGTTTATCCTACTGTGGCAATGGAAGCAAACCAGCTGCGGACGGATCTGTTTTACCGTCTGAATGTATTGACATTTGAACTGATGCCCTTAAGACAAAGGAAACAAGACATCCTTTATTTGTCCGATATCTTCATCAGTCAATATAACAAGCAGCTGAGAAAGCATGTTTCTGGCCTGGATGATCAAGTAAAAGCCATTTTTCTTAAACATCAATGGCCAGGTAATGTCAGGGAACTGAAGCACACAATTGAGTACATGATGAATGTTTGTGAAGGCAGTATCCTGACTGGCCAAGACCTTCCAATGATGATGAAAAACATCCAGCCAGAGCCCGGTGAAGAAACACGTACTTCCTTTGTTTTGAGAGAGAATTTAAAGGAACTAGAAATTCAATTGATCAATGATGCTCTCAATGCTTCTGGAGGCAATGTCCAGAAAGCAGCCGTCCTTCTTGATATCCCAAGACAAACACTTCAATATAAAATGAAAAAGTTAAATATATAAACTATCTAATCTGCCGAATTTTCAGCAGGTTATTTTCTTTTAACAGAATTCTGTATAAAGCATCCTTCTTAAACCCTTGCAGGTAGCTGAATAAATTGAATTCAGAATAATCCGTCATTTTTGGCATGGAACTTGCATTATAAATAGCTATAAAAATAGCTAGGGGGAATTGGGATGAAACAGACATTATATAAGCCTTCGAGACATTGGAAGGATATTGAGCTTTGGAAGGACGTTACGGAGGAACAATGGAATGACTGGCTATGGCAGCTTACAAATACCATCAGGACCCTGGATGATTTAAAGAAGGTCATTAATCTTACCCCCGAAGAAGAAGAGGGTGTAAGGATCTCAACGAAAACAATCCCGTTGAATATCACACCTTATTACGCTTCATTAATGAATCCGGATGATCCTCGCTGTCCGATCAGGATGCAGTCAGTACCAATATCCAAGGAAATCCACAAAACAAAATATGATCTTGAAGATCCACTTCATGAAGACGAGGATTCACCAGTACCTGGTTTAACACATAGATATCCTGACAGGGTGCTTTTCCTTGTGACCAACCAATGCTCGATGTATTGCCGTTACTGCACACGCAGGAGATTTTCCGGACAAATCGGCATGGGGGTTGCGAAGAAACAGCTTGATGCCGCAATCAACTATATAAGTAATACTCCTGAGGTCCGCGATGTATTGATATCTGGCGGTGATGGCCTGCTGATCAATGATAATATTCTCGAATATATATTAAAGAACCTGAGAGAGATCGACCATGTTGAAATCATCAGGATTGGAACCCGGGCACCCGTTGTTTTCCCGCAGCGAATTACTGAGAATCTTTGTTCAATCCTCAAAAAATATCATCCAATCTGGCTTAATACACATTTCAATACATCAATCGAAATTACTGAAGACTCGAAGCGGGCTTGTGAAATGCTTGCCAACGCAGGAGTTCCTGTCGGAAACCAATCCGTCATACTTGCAGGAATCAATGACAGTGTCCCGATTATGAAAAAGCTCATGCACGACCTAGTGAAAATCCGTGTCAGACCGTATTATATTTACCAATGTGACCTTTCTGAAGGCATCGGGCATTTCCGTGCACCGGTCACAAAAGGGCTAGAAATTATTGAAGGCTTAAGAGGGCATACTTCTGGCTACGCTGTGCCGACATTCGTAGTTGATGCGCCTGGCGGAGGCGGGAAAATCTCCTTGCAGCCAAATTACTTGATATCCCAAAGTCCGGAAAAAGTCGTCCTCCGCAACTTTGAGGGTGTAATCACCTCTTACCCAGAGCCTGAAAATTATATTCCAGGCAGAGCGGAGGGTTACTTTAAACAAGTGTATCCGGACTATGAAAAGAAAAAATCCAACACAGGAATCGCGGCTATCATGAATGACAGTGAATTCAACCTGATTCCTGAAGGACTTGGCAGGATCGACCGCAGGGATAAGTATGAGGAAGACCCTGCACATGCATCCCTGAAGGATAAGCGTGAAAAACGAGATGAGCTGAAGGAAAAGAAATTCATGGCACAACAGAATAAAACGACAGCTGAAGCGGTTGATGGCCAGGGAGCTATTCCTTCGACTAAGGGGGTTGACTGATGGCAAAGTGCGAGTGGTGCAGCAGTGAAAAAACCAAAGCTGTAACAGACAAAGTCTATTGGGAACTTCCGGACGGAACAAAAGCAATCCAGATTGATGAAACTCCGGCCGTCCATTGCCTGGACTGCCAAATGACATACCAGACTGAAGTGATTACAAAGGAAATCGAGGACCAATTATTCTTAATTGATACGAAAAAACTAGGCAAAGTAGTCACCTTTGAGGAACTGATGGCACAGCCAAGATTGTTGAAGCGAAATTACTTTGATTTTTCATCTTGAAAGTTGGTGTGATATAAATAACCTGAATTAGAATGCTGTTCACAAAAGTTTCACACTTCCTTTTTATCCAGTTACTCCCTCCTCTTTATAATAGAGTGGGGAGTATTTATTTTGGAAATGGGGAGAGTAAATGTCTATCGCTTTATCTATCATGCTAGTAGCGGCAATGGTTGTCTTATTCTTTTGCGGATATTATGTAAGGCTGATCATTGAGAAATTCGGGATGAACTGGCTCCATGCCGTGCCAATCACTGTCGCAATCTTGATGTTCAACATTATATGGGCATTGCTGGAGATGGCGAAATCAGCCAGATGGCAATGAAAAACAGGCACCTTACCTAAATTGGAAGGTGCTCTCTTTTTTGCATTAAGGTAGACTTACACCGAACAAATCCGTTATAGTATGGACAAACTAATTTTAACAATAGGCAGGCGTTCATATATGTATAAAAGCTTTTACCATTTTCTCATGAAATACCGGACCACCAAACCGAAGGATGCAATCAGCAGGTTTGCCAATTCAGCATATGATGACCTCTCGTTCCCTAAAAATTCTGAGGATTATGATGAAATAAGTTCTTACCTTGAATTGAACGGACATTATCCAGAAAGTATGGCTGTTTTTGACGAAGCCTGGGAGGAATATTTGATAGCAGAAAGCTAATAAGCTCTTGCGGCTTACCCGCGGGAGTCTTTTTTATGCTTTTTTTTTACAGGACAGTTTTTTTTATTCACTCGCGGCAAGAAATAAAAGCTTCTTCCCTCCTCCATCTAGGCGTAGCGATTTTCAGAAAAGTGCATATACTGTTGTAATCACAATTCACGACTCATCGTTGAGAGGATGGAGGAAATGGAAAAACGGAAAAAACCTAAGTTTAACATCGGTGATACAGTCGTGATCACTATTTATGGGACTGTGGGGAAAGTGACAAATATAAAATGGCTTGACGGCCTTCATGTATACGAGATAAATAAGAGCGAGGGCTTGTATTTGGAAACCAGTTTGCAGATGCTCTCTGAATACGATGGGAAGCTGCTTGAAAAGGAGCAAATCGACATCGAATATAAATATTTTTTCGGAGACTTAGTGCAGGTAAAGGGATATGGTTCAGACCTATTTAAGGTTGTCGGTTTTCGCACAGAAATCTGGAGATATAAAGAAGATGCCTGGGAGGATGTCATTTATGAACTGTCCAGGATTAAAGATGGAGAATGGCTTGAAGCCGGGGAAGAAGAACTGACACTTGTTGCTGACTCGGACAGTGCAGATACATTTATCCAGAAGCTGGGCCTTTTGTTTTCGGCGAATAAGGAAGTAAAGCCATCCGTCAACCTTGAGAAAAAGTCTCATCAGCCAAGAGCAGGTGAAAAAGAAGAGTTGCGGAAAATTCATCAGAAGAGAATGACGATCGATAATCTTCTCGATTTATATAATGATTACCGAATTTTATATAAATGGTTCAAAGATGAAGAGTACGCGCATGTCATGAGAGTCATTCTTCGCAAACTTTCAATGCTTGTTAATAATGATGGAAAAAGCCACGTTTAGAATAATCCTGCAAATTCAAGCAGCACATAAACAAGAAAAGGAATTCCCGCCAATTGGAGAACTTTAAATAGGAAATTCACTATGGTGCCAAACAATTCAACAACCATACTATCTTCTTTGTTCACATCCTCAACAAACATTTCGGCAAGAATACCAAGTCTCTCCATATCAGATCACTCCTAATTTGATTTATTCCATTCTATGCTTGTCCAAAAACAATAGAACAATTTTCAGAAAATTGGTTTAGCTTGGCATTAAACATCGGTGCTTCACATACATTTGGAATAAAGGGGGGCGAATCTGTGAAAGAGATTGAGGTTGTTATCGATACAGAAGAGATTGCTGAATTTTTCTTTCATGAACTTGTAAAAAGGGGATACGTTCCCACAGAGGAAGAACTTGAAGAGATGGCAGATATCACATTTGAATATCTGATCGAAAAATGTATTATCGATGAGGAAGAAGATATAGACTAGGTAAGTTACACTTTGTAATGGCAGGTTCTGATGAATCTGCCTTTTTATATTTTTTTGGAGCTAGAAAGAACATTTTGAAAAAAACCTTCTGTTCAGTGAAACTCTCTCAACTTATAATCGTATACATTTATATGAAAGAAAAAATTTAAAATCAGGGAGGCAAATGGTATGTCATTTTTTAATAAGGTTTTTGCCAGTGTCGGCATAGGTGCAGCTAAGGTTGATACAAAGCTGGAAAAAGACCGGGTGATGCCAGGAGAAGAAGTACGGGGGATTGTAGAAATTAGCGGGGGAAGCACAGAGCAAAATATCGATGACATCTATTTGAGTTTACATACAACTTATATAAGAGAAGCAGATGATAAAAAGTATACTGCCACTGCCCAAATTGATCGTTTTAAACTTACACAGTCATTCTTAATCAAAGAGAATGAAACGAAGGAAATTCCTTTCACTTTCAGGCTTCCGTTAGATATGCCTTTATCGATGGGCAGGACGAAGGTTTGGGTATCAACAGGGCTTGATATCAAAAACGCAGTTGATCCAAGCGATAAGGATTATTTGACAGTAGTGCCCAACCAGTTGATGCATGGAGTATTTAACGCAATTAGTGACCTTGGCTTCCGGCTGAGGGAAGCAGAGTGTGAGCAAGCGCCAAGACATCTCCGGAGAAATATGCCGTTCGTCCAGGAGTTTGAATTCGTGCCGGCATCAGGTTCATTTAGAGGTCGACTGGATGAACTAGAGGTAATTTTCTATCCAAACAGTGAGAACGAAATTGAGGTCTTGATGCAAGTTGACCGCAGGGCCAGGGGACTTGGAGGTTTCTTGTCCGAAGCGATGGGGATGGATGAAACTTATGTAAGGATGAATATCCATGCTTCTGACTTGTCTTCCTTAAAGCAGAAACTTCAAAACACTATTGGAAGCTACTGCTAAAATTTTAAGGACGATGAAGCAAAACAAACTGCTTCATCGTCTTTTATTGTTTTTCAGGAATGCTAAATTATTTAGTTGTGGATAACATCATGTAGTATTCTTAAACTAGCTTCAGCGCCTAGCCCCTCTGAGGCACAGGAAGTGCAGCCCCGACAGCCACAGGACGTGGCGTTTTAGGCGGGCATCGCTGGTCGGGGCTGAACGAGGCGCTTCCGCTTTTTGTTCTTTATCCTCTTTTCTTTCTTCCAGTAGCAGAAAATTCTTTGCCGTGAGCTTCCTGTTCAGCAACGATTGCTTCTGGAGGAATATGATTGTTTTTCTTAGGTGAATTAATTCGGTTGCGATGTTTTTTACCCATTACCCATTCTCCTTTATTTCCAGTTTTTTGTACAATTGGTACGATGGAATTTTTTGTTCCAGCTTGGTAAAGCTATTTTTAGCTTGCCCGTTAACAAAATTGTCATGAAACTGAAGATTTTCCTGCTTAACTATATTGTGGTATAGTTTTGAGGTAGCAACCTATAGGATGGAGGATTATTGAATGAGTGTACATATTGGTGCTAAAGAAAATGAAATCGCAGAAACGGTATTGCTTCCCGGGGATCCATTAAGGGCAAAATACATTGCAGAAACATTCCTTGAGGATGCAAAGTTATATAATGAAGTCAGAAATATGTTTGGCTACACTGGGACATATAAAGGTAAAAGAGTTTCTGTACAAGGTACAGGCATGGGAGTTCCGTCAATTTCAATTTATATCAATGAATTGATGAATAGCTATAATGTACAAAACTTGATTCGTGTTGGTACTTGCGGAGCAATCCAAAAGGACGTTAAAGTACGAGACGTTATCTTGGCTATGAGCTCTTCGACTGATTCACAAATGAACCGCCTTACTTTCGGCGGAGTAGACTTTGCACCAACAGCAAACTTCGATTTGTTGTACAAAGCCTACAACACAGGCGTTGAAAAAGGGTTGAACCTTAAAGTCGGAAATGTCTTTACTGCAGATCAATTCTACAATGATAACGCCGAATTGGAAAAGTGGGCACAGTACCAGATTCTTGCTATTGAAATGGAAACCACAGCACTTTACACACTGGCTGCTAAATATGATCGCAAAGCCCTTTCAATCCTTACAGTCAGCGACCATATCCTGACTGGAGAAGAAACTACTGCAGAAGAGCGCCAAACTACATTCAACGAAATGATTGAAGTTGCACTCGAAGCTGCTATAAAAGAATAACTACTCAAGAAGACCCTTTCTTTTATGAAAGGGTCTTCTTATGGGCAATTTTCTTAATAACTGACATAATTAAACATTGCTGGAATCTGTTGAAGGCAAAAATGTCTAAAAAACCTTGTTTAATGTACATTTCGAATGCCAGTTGACTACAAAATGTCTAATAAACCTTATTTAATGTACATTTCGAATGCCGCTTGACCACAAAATGTCTAAAAAACCATGTTTAATGGACATTTCGAATGCCAATTGACTACAAAATGTCTAAAAAACCTTATTTAATCGACATTTCGAATGCCAATTGACTACAAAATGTCTATTAACCTCTGTTTGTATATATAACTAGTGTCGATTGAAGCCAAAATCAATATAATTAAGGGAATCTATACGTTTTCGCCACATGCAGAAGTTTGCACAATCCCTGAAGCAGGCATAATGAATAAAGGTGTTAATGGGAAAAAAGGCCATTCGAAAAATTGTGGAAAAATGTTAGAATGGTGTTATTGCCTTAAAATGTTTGAAGATTGGTGGACCTAATGAAAAAAATATTATTATTGCTTGCATTGCCTATTTTATTGACAGGTTGTAACCGTATAGAACCTTACTTGGAAAAGATTCCGTACTTGGGAGAAAAGCTGGTTGGACAAGATGAACAGGCTGATCAACCAGTTGAAGGGATAGATGAAGGCCCGGAGGATAAAGAGGTTAATGATGTTTCCGAAGAGGACAAGCCAGCGGAAGATGAACTGACACTTGAAGCCGCCTATTTCAATGTCATCCAGGATTCAGACGGGAAGAATGTCATTCAGAATCCGCAAAACACGATGTCACTCGTTAACAAAATTTTCGGGCTGCCGGAAAACTATATTCCGGCAGATCTAGTTCGCCCCAATGTTCCATTCTCTTTTGGAGATACAAAGCTTGAAAAGAGCTTGATGAGGGTAGAAGCTGCAGAAGCTCTGGAAAAAATGTTTGTCGGTGCCAGGAACGATGGAATTGAACTTGCTGCTGTTTCCGGTTACCGATCATATGGACGTCAGGAGACGCTTTTTAATGCAGAGGTCAGTAAGGTTGGCGAGGAAAAAGCACTTCAGGCAGTTGCCAGACCTGGAAGCAGTGAACATCAAACAGGATTGACAATGGACATCTCCAGCAAGACAAACAATTTTAATCTCAATGAACAGTTCGGTTCAACGAAAGAAGGGGTGTGGCTTGCCCACAATGCCCATAAATACGGGTTTATCCTCAGATACCCCAGGGGTAAAGAAGGTATAACCGGCTATATGTATGAACCATGGCATTTCAGGTATGTGGGAATCAGGGCAGCAACTGAAATTTATGAAAATGACTGGACCCTGGAAGAGTACTTTGAAAATGTGAAGAAAATATAAAAAAAGCCTGGCTGATGCCGGGCTTTTTTAAAAAATATGTAAATCAAACAATCTTACTGCACAAATTTCAGTTAGCAATAAATGTGACATTTTTAACTGTTGTATTCACAATTAGGGGTAAAATAAAAAATAAACACAAACTTTATGGTTGCCAAATATACTATACAGGGGTATAGTAATTGGTGTAAAGGAAATGAAATTTTTCGATTGAAACGGGGTGTAAATGATGAAAGAGCAAATGACTGTCGACATAACGGGTATGACCTGTGCCTCCTGCTCCACAAGGATTGAGAAAGTCCTTAATAAGATGGAAGGCGTCGAAGCAACCGTGAACCTTGCGATGGAAAATGCCTCAGTCACATATGAATCAGAAAAAATTAATCCTGACGATATATTCAATAAAATCAACGACCTGGGGTACGGTGTCAGAAACGAAAAGATGGATTTGGATGTTTTCGGTATGACGTGTGCAGCTTGTTCAACAAGGATTGAAAAGGTCCTTAACAAAATGGACGGAATGGTTTCAGCAACCGTGAACCTTGCCACCGAGTCTGCTTCAGTCGAGTTTAATAGTGCTGTCCTTTCAGCTGATAAAATCATCTCGAAAATTCAGGATCTGGGCTATGATGCCAAGGAAAAAGTCCAGCGGGAAGCAAAGGCTCAGCAAAAAGAAGAAGAAATCAATGCAAAGAAACGGAAGTTATTTATATCAATACTTTTATCCCTTCCGCTTCTATATACAATGATAGGTCACGCTCCATGGGATACGGGATTGCCTATGCCACATCTTTTGATGAATCCGTGGTTCCAGCTTTTATTGGCAACACCGGTACAATTCTGGATTGGCGGGCAATTTTATGTGGGTGCCTATAAGTCGCTCAAGAACAAGAGTGCGAATATGGATGTCCTTGTAGCTCTTGGTACATCGGCCGCGTATTTCTATAGTCTGGCAGAAGCTATTAAAACAATTGGAAATCCGAATTATATGCCGCATTTATATTTTGAAACAAGTGCTGTCCTGATTACTTTGATCCTTGTTGGAAAATTGTTTGAGGCTCTTGCAAAAGGACGCACAACTGAAGCAATCTCCAAGCTTCTAAGCCTTCAGGCAAAAGAAGCGACTGTCATTCGGGATGGTGAGGAGATTAAAATCCCGATTGAAGAAGTAAAAGTAAATGATACCATCATCGTTAAACCAGGAGAGAAGATTCCGGTCGATGGCAAGGTCGTATCTGGCCAATCAGCTGTTGATGAAGCGATGATCACCGGGGAATCAATTCCGGTTGAAAAAGCAGTTGGTGATACTTTGATCGGTGCTACCATCAATAAAAATGGTACTTTGACGATGACTGCAACAAAGGTCGGTAAAGATACGGCCCTTGCAGGAATTATTAAGGTGGTTGAGGATGCGCAGGGAAGCAAAGCTCCAATCCAGCGTGTGGCAGATCAGATTTCCGGGATTTTCGTTCCGATTGTTGTCGCAATCGCAATCGTTACATTCCTTGTCTGGTACTTTGTCATCACACCTGGCGACTTTGCGTCAGCCCTTGAAACTGCCATTGCCGTACTCGTTATTGCCTGCCCTTGTGCTCTTGGTCTTGCAACTCCGACCTCCATCATGGTAGGAACGGGAAAAGGTGCGGAAAATGGGATCCTTTTTAAGGGCGGAGAGCACTTAGAAGCAACGCACAAAATTAATGCTATTGTTCTTGATAAAACGGGAACAATTACTAAAGGGAAACCAAGCGTAACCGACCTGGAGATTTTCGGGGACGGGGATAAGGTACTGAAATATTTAGTATCTGCTGAAAAAGCATCTGAGCATCCTCTTGCTGAAGCCATTGTGGAATACGGCAACGCAAAAAATATAGAGGTGTTACCTATGGATGAGTTCGCTGCAATACCGGGCCACGGAATTGAAGCAACCATCAGTGGTGAGAAAGTATTTGTTGGAACCAGAAAGCTGATGGGTAAAGAGGGTATCGAATTCGCTCGATATGAAGAAAGACTTGAGCGTCTTGAGACTGAAGGCAAAACTGCGATGATGATCGCAATCAACAATAAAGTGAGCGGGATTGTTGCAGTTGCCGATACAGTCAAGGAAACAGCGAAAACGGCGATTGAAGAGCTTAAATCCATGGGTATTGAAGTGTATATGCTTACTGGTGACAATACGCGAACTGCTAAAGCAATTGCGGCCCAGGTTGGAGTAGAAAATGTAATAGCAGAAGTACTCCCTGAAGAAAAGGCGAACCACGTCAAAGAACTTCAGTTAAAAGGCAAAAAAGTCGCGATGGTCGGCGACGGCATCAATGACGCACCTGCACTTGCGCTTGCTGATATTGGTATTGCCATCGGAACTGGAACGGATGTTGCCATTGAGGCTGCTGACGTCACCATTCTAGGCGGGGAATTGACCTTGATTCCTAAAGCAATCTCATTAAGTAAAAAAACAATGCAAAATATCCGCCAAAACTTGTTCTGGGCTCTTGCATACAACTCAGCGGGCATCCCTATTGCTGCCATGGGTCTCCTGGCTCCATGGGTGGCAGGTGCAGCAATGGCTTTCAGTTCAGTTTCAGTAGTGACTAATTCCCTTCGTTTGAAGCGGATTAAGTTATAAATTTTATAAAAGAGAGGGAGATTTTAAATGGATAAAACAACTTTAAATGTATCAGGTATGACTTGCGGACACTGCGAAAAGGCAGTTAAGAACGCTTTGATGGGAGTAGACGGAGTGGCTAGTGTCGTGGTTTCCCTTTCAGAAGGAAAAGCTGAAGTAGAATATGATGCTTCAAAAGCAGAAGTCAGCAAAATGAAGACAGCAGTAGAAGATCAAGGATATGATGTAGAATAGGATCTAAAAGCAGCGGTGATGAACCGCTGCTTTTTTTGGCTTGAAATTACAAAATCGTCCACCATGGATTTGTGAAGCTGACCAGGGCGCTATGGCTATTCTGGTGCAATACCTATTTTTCTGTTAATTTTACAGTAAAAATGTTATCCTAATCATTAAGGATTTTAAGCTTGATTGGAAAGTGGTGAAAAGGGTTGGATCAGCAAAATATGAATGAAGAAAACAAAGAAGAGCTAAAGGGTCAAGAAAAAACAGCAGAAGCTGAGGCTAAAAATAGTTTTCTTCGGATAAAGAAGTTCCACTTTGCAATGCTGTTGTTTTTTCTAGTCTTTTTAACAGCGGGAATCACTACCTTTGCCCTTGCCTTCGGAGAAGACAAGCCAGCAGTGCAGGTAATTAGAGAAAGAGAAGAATTTGCAAAGCTGTACGACGCATATGATACTTTGAAAAATGACTATTTCCAGGAAGTTGATCAGGAAAAGCTAATAAATGGTGCGATTGATGGAATGCTTGAATCTTTGGACGATCCATATTCGGATTATATGAGCCAGGAAGACGCAAAGAATTTCCATCAGAGTCTGTCGTCTTCATTTGAGGGAATTGGAGCAGAAATTCAGGAGAGAGATGGTTTCATTTTTATTGTTACTCCACTGAAGGGTTCTCCGGCGGAAAAAGCAGGCCTTCAACCAGAGGATAAAATCATGTCAGTGGATGGAAAAAGTCTTCAAGGCATGAGTACGACTGAAGCAGTTGCTCTTATTAGAGGAGAAAAGGGTACGGACGTAAAGCTGTCAATTCTTCGCCAGGGTGGAGAAAAACCGGTTGATGTCACAATAACCCGAGACACGATACCGATTGAAACGGTATATGGTGAGATGATGGACGGAGGAATTGCAAAAGTCCAGATAACTAATTTCTCGCAAAACACTGCAAATGAGCTAGTAAATATTTTGAATGACCTCCAGAAACAAGGAATGAAAGGCCTCGTACTGGATCTTCGTCAAAATCCAGGTGGGCTCCTTGATCAGGCAATCAAAATATCCAGTCTTTTTGTGCCTGAGGGGGAAATACTCTTCCAGGTTGAAGACCGTGAAGGCAATGTGGAGAAATATGCATCAGAGAACGAAAATAATAACAACCTTCCTTTAGTTGTCATCATTGATAAGGGGAGTGCGAGTGCATCCGAAATCCTTGCAGGAGCAGTCAGTGAATCAGCCGGAGTTCCTCTTATTGGCGAAAATTCATTCGGAAAAGGCACAGTCCAGAGAGCGGAGGATTTTTCAGACGGATCGAATATGAAGTTCACGACAGAAAAATGGTTGACTCCTAAAGGCAATTGGATTCATAAGAAAGGCATCAAGCCGGACCATGAAGTACCAATGCCTGAATATGCCTCATTACCTTTCATCGATCCGGAAACTGAATTAAAGGTATCAACAGCTTCTGAACAAGTTAGGGCTGCACAAAAGATGCTGAAAGCTCTAGGGTTTGAACCAGGCCGTGAGGATGGTTTCTATGATGAAAAGACAAAAGAAACTGTCATTGAATTCCAAAAATCAAAAGAGCTTGAAGAAACAGGTATTCTTAAAGGAAGCTCAACTATCGAATTAATGAATGCTCTGCGCGAACAGATTAAGAATGACGATCCACAAGTTCAGAAAGCAATAGAAGTGTTAAAGCAGGAAATGAATAAATAAGAAGAATCTCCAGCTTTTGCTGGAGATTTTCCATATTACATAGGAAAAAAAGGTGATGAGAACATGAAAAAAGCAGAGGTTTATATTTTGTCCGGGTTCCTGGGTACAGGCAAAACGACGTTACTTAAGCAAATTTTACAGAATGAAAAAAATAGCGGACGGAACATTGCAGTTATGATGAACGAGCTAGGAAGTGTTTCGATCGATTCAGATGCCGTTGACACAGATGTTCCTTTAAAGGAGCTGTTGGGAGGGTGTATTTGCTGTACAATCCAGGACAAGCTCGAATCCCAGCTTCAAGGATTGTTATTTGATCACGATTTAGATGCCATTTACATAGAGACCACTGGTGCTGCTCATCCTGTAGAAGTTTTGGATGCTGTCCTTTCTCCATTGTTTGCAGACAAGCTTGCGATAAAAGGAATCATTACGACTGTAGATGGCAAACAGTGGCTCAACAGGCAGTCATTAGACCCCCAAGTCCATCAGCTTTTGCTTGAGCAAGTAAAGCATGCTGACCTTAACATCGTCAATAAATCAGATTTGCTCAATGAATCAGAGCAAGCAAAAATCAGCATGGACATTCAAGGCCTAAATCCTCAAGCTAAATGTATTTTGAGCACCTATTCGAAAGTGCCACTTAAACTGCTGGAGGGATTGGCGTATACCGAAAAAGCTAAAAGTGCAGGTGCGCATGTTCAGGCAGATCTTAGACTAAGCACGTTTGTGCATCAATTCCAGAGTGCTATCAGCCAGAAAGATTTTGAAGATTTTTTAAGGTCGCTGCCGGATTCCATATACCGGATAAAAGGATATGTATTATTTGACCATTCTCAATATCCGGACCTATTCCAGTATTCGTATGGAATGCCATTATATATGAAGGAATATATGAAAATGCCGCTTAATCTTGTTTTCATCGGCCAGGTAACTGACTGGAGCCAGCTTGAACAGCAGCTGAAGGAACTGGAAAAGTAAGTCTGTTTTAAGGTTGCTGGACATGGGGTATAAAAGGTATATCTTCGATGGAAAGGATGAAGAACATGCCTTGGACAAAGAATGATTATCCTGCTTCGATGAAAAACCTTGATCCTAATGTCCGTCAAAAAGCTATTGAAATAGCAAACGCTCTTGTTCAGGAAGAGCATTATGACGATGGAAAGGCAATCCCTATCGCGATTGATAAAGCAAGGGAATATGTAGAAAGCCATAAAAATGATTAACTTTTGCCCAGCTCTGCTGGGTTTTTTTTGGTTAAAACTTAGCACAACACGTCTGAATAGTAAAAAGCAAAAAAGCAAAAACTTTCATGAAGCATAATTCTGCTCAGTTGGAATTAAAATGAAAAGCAAGATTAAAGCCGAGTGAAAAAGAGATGATCTAAATGCAAACAATAAAAATTATTTTAATGACAATTGTTCTCCTTGCCATAACTGGAAATAACATAGAAGCCGGGAAGACTCCAAAAGCGGACCAGATTAAAATGACACAGTGGGAAGAGGTTAATGAAATTTTGCCCAGGTACAGCAAGTTCACAGTGGTCGATTTGGAAACGGGCTTGAAATTCCGGGTCCAAAGGAGGGCGGGAAGCAACCATGCGGATGTCCAGCCGTTAACCCCAAAAGATACCGCAATCATGAAGAAGATTTATAGTGGGAAGTGGAGCTGGAAGCGCAGAGCGATTATCGTCATCTCAGAAGATGGGAAAATTGCAGCCTCAATGCATGGAATGCCACATGGCGGCGGAGCCTTGAAAAATAACTTTCCTGGTCATTTTTGCATACATTTTTATGGGAGCACGACCCACAGGACGAACTTCATGGATCTATCGCATAAACTGATGATCCTGAAGTCAGCAGGAAAGCTCGAAAAATACCTGGAACAAACGGACCCATACGATTTGGTCAACGCGTATATCGCAGGGTTAAAGCAGCAAGACCGTAACATTGTTTACTTGATCTCACTGCAAGACCTTGAGTGGGAAAAGCTGCTGCCCAAAATTGAGAATATCAGGATTTCCCGGATGGAGGTTTTGCCAGCTGAGGATGTGGGAGATCAGTTGAGCCTAACCGTTCCTGTTGAGCTTGATTTTCAGCTAAAGGGAGTCGGCGGCAAGACTTTTAACGGTGAAGTCATCCTGGTTAGATTCATGCCTAATGAACAATGGAGAGTGGATTCAATAAATTTCTTTGAGGAAAATGGGATTCAGTTAAGCAAATAAAAAAGCTTGAGAAACCTCAAGCTTTTTGTATGTTGTAAATACCGCTCCTATTTTAACTTTCACCAAATTTGGCGAAGGTTTTTTCATCCTCAACCAATCCGCAGGCTGCGCACTGGATTTTCAGTTCAGGACCCTTGTATGGGAGATGAAAAGGCTCAAGCTGGTCGTTTGAATACTGCTCCACTATTTCACCTGATTGAGGATTTAATTTCACAGGCTGAGGTACTTGGGAGATCATATTGAATCTTGTCCTGTTAGTCTTACAGTTAGGGCATCGATATGGTTTGCTCATAGTTATTCTCCTTTAAAGTAATTTAACTTATTTTTTGCATTATCTGTTTAAAATATGTAAATATACTAGTGAGGGTTTGACCTAGTTAATTATCTGCAGGAGGCATAAGGATGCTAGCAATGGATTATGAAAAGATACTAGATGAGTACAGGACTATATGGAACAATCGACGACTTCAATCTGACCAGTCAACAGAGGACATTCTTAAAGAAGCAATACAAAGAGATTTGAAGGATGAAAATTCCCATCCAAGAGCAAGAAGGACATTAATGGAAAAATATTATCTTGCCACAAAAAGAATTTTAGAAGCATCTTTGACTACTGAGAGTAAAATCATATTGTTACAGTTGCATATGGAACTGGTTGAAGCAATCCAGGATGAAACAGGGAAGTAATTATCTGACCACCGCTTAATTGGCATTTATATATTGGTGTTTGTGATGACAAAATGATATAAAATTATTAAAGAAGGAAGGGATCCTTGCTTCTTTTTTTATGTCTTAATAAAAGTGTCAAAAATATCGACTTTAACTATTGATTTTATACCCCTTATGGTATATTATTTATATTGTAAGTTCAGTAATGAACAAGATATAACAAGAGGTGAAGAGTAGTTGCTCACAAGTTTAATCATCAGTCTCCTTTTGGTCACTTTAGTTTTCAACCGCTATGTTCCAGTAAGAAATCTACCAGCGGTAAAGGATTATGAAAAGGATGCAGTCTTTGTCGATCTCAGAGATTATCAGGATTCTGCAAAAAAATCCAGTAAATGGAGCAATAAATATTCCTTGCGGATATTTGAAACGATATATTAAAGAAATTCCGAACAGGCATATTGTCATCATTGCCTCCAATGAATTGGAAAAGAACTTTGGTGCAAGATTGCTTAAAAAATACGGTTACAATGTTAAAGGATATACCATTACTGGTCCATCACAATAGGAGGTGGCAACGTGGAGTATAATAAGGAAATTGTCAATCGTTTGAAAAGAATCGAAGGACAGGTTAGGGGCAGCATCCGGCTGCTTGAAGAACAGGAAGAATGCAAGTCGGTCGTGACCCAATTATCTGCAATCCGTTCTGCAGTTGACCGTACGATTGCGTTGGTTGTCAGCAAAAATCTTGAACAATGCCTGATTAACGATATACAAGAAGGCAGAGAAACGTCACAGGCTGTAAATGATGCTGTAGAATTACTTGTCAAGAGCAGAAAATAATATGATTTCTATTCTTGACAAGGTGTTTTTTGTCACTTAAAATACCCTTATGGGTATGCGGGATGATCATATTCCATCCCTGCAAGATCATGAATAACAAAAATGATGAAGAGGTGCATACGGATGGATGTAGTAATTAATGTATTAATTGTCGTTCTTGCTGTGGCTTTCTTATGGAGCCGTTTCGCTCCAACTAAGGGAGTAAATCAAATCACGACAGCACAACTAGGGGAATTGATGAAAACAAAGAAAGCTGGAGTGCAATACGTTGATGTAAGGACTCCAGGAGAATATAAAGGGAATCACATCAAAGGATTCAAGAATATCCCGCTTCAACAGCTTGCTAACCGGACAGGAGAACTTTCACAGGACAAAGATGTAGTCGTCATTTGCCAAAGCGGCATGCGCAGCAGCCAGGCAAGCAAGTTATTGAAAAAAGCAGGATTTAATAATGTTACTAATGTAAAGGGCGGCATGAGCGCCTGGTAATTATAAAGGAGGAAATTGAAAATGGATCAGATGACACCAACAGAAGTACAAAACGGATTGGGCTCAAATGAATTCGAAGTTGTAGATGTTCGTGAAGTAAGTGAAGTAGCACAAGGAAAAATTCCGGGAGCAATCCATATTCCATTAGGACTTCTGGAGTTCAGGATGAATGAATTAGACAAGAACAAAACTTACGTAATGGTCTGCCGCTCAGGCGGTCGCAGCTCTAGAGCCACTCAATTCCTTGAGTACTATGGCTATAATGTTATCAACATGCAAGGCGGCATGATGGCTTGGCAAGGCCCAACTGAATAAAACTCAATTAGAGATGGCATTCGCCGTCTCTTTTTTTGTAAAAAAATGAAGATGTATTTTGGTTGTGTTATACGAGGTCCCGTTATACCCTGCAGGTTTTTTTCGGGAAATGTCGAAATATGCTTGCTTGTATATAAATAAATTCGTACACTATTAATGAAAAGAATATTTCGACAATTAGTAACAAGGAGGAATTCTGATGTCTGGTTTAAGCCGCGTGGAGTTGGAACTTGTTAGAGAAAATGTTCATGTCGAAGTTATCCATGAATTGTTGGTTAAGGGATGCTGGATTGAGGATCATGACCATCGTTGTATAGTATCTCAGGGGCAAATTGAGTTCAGTGGGGGGTTCCATGATTCTTATTTTAAAATCAACCTGAAACCTAACGAACTTATTATTGAATCAGACAGTCCATGGGAACTAGAAGTACTTGCTGAAGAACTGAAAGAAATAGCGGTTAAAAAGGCAATAATATTAAATAACATTTACATACTTTAGAACTTGTCTCCAGAAACCGGGGCAAGTTTTTTCTTTTTTATTTAAATCAGTTGATAAAAAATACCCCCGCTAGTTCGATTTCATAGAATTATCACAAATTAGAGATATAATATTATGAGATACTTGTGAGAGAAAAGGAGTAAATTATGAAGTGGATTTATATAATTGCCGCAACGACTTTCACTGTCTTGTTATCTGCCTGTTCTTTTGAATCTTTTGAGCCTATACGAAAAGATTCTTCTATTATATCTACGATAAATATCAAGGAAATGACAATTTCATTCTATGACATGGAAAAGGGTGAGAAATTACCTGATTGGAATGTAGACCGCCCTTACATCGGAGGACTGATCCTTCCTGATAAGGATACGATATTGCTTTATGGAAAGGCATTGAAAACTGCTGACTTATACTCATTAAGCAAAGGGAAGAAGATTGAGTCCTGGAAAACCGGAGAAGGAATCGTAAACGCATTACTAGTTGAGGATGGAACTCAAATTGCGTTCGCAGATCAGGAAAGGGACAGTGTCCGATTTTTCGATATCGGTGGAACTGAAGTGGATGAGGTTAGGGTAGAAAAAGAGCCGTTGACACTTCTTGAGGCTGAGAAAAAACTCTATGCGATCAGTTATAATCAAGAAATGCTGAGCATAATCGACTTGGAAAATAAACAGCGGCTTCCAGGGTTTGAGATCCATCCTGCAGCAGCCGGAGCACTAATGTGCAGGGAGAAAGATGAGCTATGGATTGGCGGGCACGGCAAAGGAACTGAAGTTGAAGAGCTGATTCACATATATGACCTTAATAATGGACGTTTAATAAAAGAAATTTCAGCGCCTGTAATGCCTGTGGATTTCACAAAGGATGAAGATGATATATTCGTCCTGAGCCATGGATCGAATATGCTGTATAAATTGGCAGAGGACGGAACAAAGAAGAGTTCTTTAAAGGTGGGAGCGAATCCGTTCGAAATTGATTTCTTTGCAGATAAGCTTATTGTTGCTGGGTACGACAGCAACGAAGTGTATATAATTGACCCGGAAAGCCTAACCATCGAAAAAACGCTGGAAGTAGGCAACGGGCCATTTCAAATAGTAACGAGGGAGAGATAATAGTATGAATCCCATAAATGTTTTAATCATAGATGACGAAGAGGATATGCGTAATCTTGTTCAAATGTATTTGGAGAATTCCGGGTTTAAATGTGCCCATGCTTCTGACGGGGTTGAAGGGTTGATAAAACTCCATGAACAAGAATTTGATCTTGTTATCCTTGATATTATGATGCCTTTTGAAGATGGATTTGCTGTTTGCGGAAAGATACGGACCTTTTCACAAGTGCCGATCATCTTTTTGTCTGCTAAAGGTGAAGAATGGGATAAGGTAAGAGGGCTACAGCTTGGAGGGGACGATTATATAGTCAAGCCTTTCAGTCCGGGTGAACTTGTAGCCAGAATCAATGCTTTGTTAAGAAGGACATCTTTTGTCAAAAATGATGAAGATACAGTGACTCTAGGAAAGATCAATATTGATAAGAAGGGCAGAAGGGTTAGTGTTGAAGGAGAAATTATCCCGCTTACCCTTAAGGAGTTTGAGTTGCTCGTTTTTCTCGTTCAACACCAGGGGCAGGCCCTTAGCAGGGAGCAGCTTCTTGAATTTGTGTGGGGCATGGACTATCATGGCAGCCTGAGGACAGTTGACACCCACATCAAGACGCTGAGGATGAAGCTGGGGACTGGAGACTATATTCAAACAATCTGGGGTGTAGGGTATAAATTTGAGGTGCCAGCAACATGATTTCTTTTTCTGACAGCCTGTTTAAAAAACTTTGGCTGACGGTTACTGCCACAATTTTGGTGACCGTATTGTATTCCTTCTTTTTATCTTATCTTTTTTATGAAAAGTTATATGTCGATATTGTTGAAGAATCTTTGTTAGAAGAAGGGAACCGCCTTGCTAGCGACTATATAGGCGGCCCATTGACTGATGAAATGAAACAGCGGGTTGAATGGTATAATGAAAAATCCGAATCCGAGGTTTTTCTTGTCAGTAACCCCAAAGAATTAAGCGCCTGCCTCCCTTATTCAATTGATTATGAAACATTAATAGGGAAGGAAGAGCGTGAACTGCTTTTGAAAGGTGAACCGGTCATGAAAGCTGGTTTTGAGGAGAGGTTTGGCAGGAAGATTCTTGCTGTGGCAATTCCACTCCTTGACAATAACCGGCTTGAAGGAATTATTTATTTATATGTTCCCCTCGCTAAAATCTCTGAGTTAACCGTTGATTTTTCTTTTTTATGGCTGATTGGCGATGTATTATTCATAGTTATTGCTGCCTTCCTGGGTTTTAAAATGCTTCGCAGGCTAACGAGGCCACTTGCTGCCATGAAGGAGGCAGCTGAAAGAGTATCTGGAGGAGATTATTCAGCACGGGTCAATATTAAATCAGACGACGAAATTGGCCAGCTTGCAAAAGCCTTCAACCATATGTCAGAGTCTGTTCAGAAAGAGGATGAGAAAAAGAGGGAATTCCTCGCCGATGTTTCTCATGAGCTCAGGACTCCGATCAGCTATATTAAAGGTTATAGCGAAGCACTGGAAACTGGAATGATAAAAGAAACGGATGAAAAGAATAAATATTTAAAGCTTATCAACAGGGAATCTGGCAGGATGGTTAAGCTCGTTGAGGATTTACTCGATTTATCAAGACTGGACGCGGATGAATACCGGTTAATAAAAAATCCTTTTCCATTAGCACAGCTTATGGAGGACTTTATAATCAAGTATGGTCCAGCCTTGAAAGAAAAAAATATCAGCCTAACACTTGATCTTGATCCGGATATCATCATTTACGGAGATGAGGGGAGACTCGAACAGATCTTCCAGAACATAATCGACAATTCGATACGCTATACAGAATGTGGCGGAAGCATTTCAATAATGCTTTCCAAGCACGTCTATGGCTGTAAAGTTGAAATTGCAGACACTGGAGCGGGAATAGCAGAGGAGGATATCAACAAACTGACTGAACGTTTTTATAGAGTGAATAAGGCGAGATCAAGGGCAGATGGTGGTACTGGACTTGGTCTGGCGATTGTTGATAAATTAATTAAGCTACATGATGGTAAAATGGAAATAGCAAGCGAGCTAGGAAAAGGAACGACCATCAGTCTCTATTTTCCGGCCGTGGAATTATAGAGATTGTTAATAAAGTTAATCATCTTTCCGAATTTCGGAACCACGATAACACAAAATTATTTAAGGGGTAAATTGAATGAAACGATTGTTGGTTACATTAATGGCAGTATTGCTAGGTTTGTTAGCGACAGCTTGTGCACAGCAGGAAGTAGAAGAAGAACCACATTTTTTGGAAGTTGAGCTTACAGCAAATCCTGAAAAAGCTCAATTAAATGAAGAAGTTACTTTCGAGGCTAAGGTTACTTACGGTACTGAAGAAGTAAAGGATGCCGACGAAGTGAAATTTGAAATCTGGCGCTCTCAAGCAGAAGAACATGAAAAGATAGTGGTCGAACATGACGAAAACGGTATTTATCGCTGGAATAAGGCATTTGAAGAGGAAGGAACCTACTATTTCATTGCTCACGTTACAGCACGCAGCATGCATAACATGCCAAAGATTGAATTTGTAATCGGCAATCCAAGTGAGCCGGAGGAAAATGGAAAATCCAATGAAATGGATATGGAGGACCATGATACAGAGGCTGAGGAAGAGAATGGACATTAAGGGAAAAGCGGCGATTGCCGCTTTTTTTTATTCTACTGTCCAATCTGGCAATTGACCAAAACCACGTGATTGCTCCTTGGCCTGTAATATACTTTAATGATTGTCATATTGCAGAAAAAAATGTCATGAAACGAATCCGAGAAAAAAGTTGTCAATATATTAATCTTTCCTTTTTATGGTCTAGCTGGGTTATTTGAAATTGAACAGGAAAAAACTTCAATTCATACAGAACAAGCAAATTATCTGTTAAAACCTTTAAATCATTGATATCTTGCATAAAAAGGAAATGCTTAACAGAATTACTTTCAGTAGAATAATAGTTTTACCTGTTTATCCCAGGTTTATTACAAAAAACCCGTGATATGATTAGTTTGCAAGAGAGAGACAAACTAAATTTTCGGGAGGAATTCGGGAATGAACAAGAAAATGATTCTTACAGCTTTTGCTGCAGCTGCCTTATTCGCAGCAAATCCAGCCATGGATAAAGCAGATGCATCTACTATACAATCAAAGGTTTACTACTATCAAAGTGGAAATGTAAGCAATGAACAAATCAATTCTATCTTACAAAAGTATTTTAAGAACTACCAATTTTCATGGAAACAAGCTCAGCCTACTAAAAATAATGTACAGGAGCCTGTTGAAAAAACAGCACCAGCACCTGTACAAGAACCTGCTCCAGCTCCAGCTCCAGTTCAGGAGCCAGCTAAAGCACCTGCTCAAGAACCTGCTGCAGCACCAGTTTCTTCAGCAGTTAGTGCCTATGAGCAAAAAGTAGTAGAGTTGACAAATCAGGAGAGAGCAAAGAATGGTTTAAAACCACTTGGACTTGATACTGAACTAAGCAAAGTAGCGAGGGAAAAATCCCGCGATATGCAAAGCAAAGGCTATTTCAGCCACACTAGCCCCACTTACGGTTCACCTTTTGATATGATGAAAAAGTTTGGAATCTCATACCGTTCAGCAGGTGAAAACATTGCTATGGGACAGCGTACACCGGAGGAAGTAGTAAAAGCATGGATGAATAGTTCTGGCCACCGTGCAAATATCTTAAACTCAAGCTATACACACATTGGTGTAGGCCATGTAGCAACAGGCAACTATTGGACACAAATGTTCATTGGTAAATAATAAACTCAAAAAGAGCAGCCGCCAGGCTGTTCTTTTTTTAGATTCTTTTCGTAGAATTCGTTTCAATTAATTTGATATGTCGATTTCAGCGTATTGCATATCCACGATTTTATGAAGCTTTAATTCCAGTACTCCATCCCTGTAGTTTGCTGCCGCACCCTTCCGCTTAACGGTTGCTGGCAATACTAATGTGTGTTTATCTGACATATCAGGAATGTGTTCAATGATTACCTGATTTGAAGTATAAAAAAGTTTCATTTGTTTAAGCCAGGCTTCTTCTTCTTTTAGCGGTACTCTGACAAAAACAAAATCATGAGTTTCAAACATTTCCGCACCTAATCCATTAGTCGGTTTGACTGGATCAGGTGAGTTATGCTGTTGCATCCCTTTAAGCCATTCTTCAGGTTTTAACACCCCCTGCATATTTGGCTGGAGCATTTTGCCCATCATTTGCTGGACATAATTTTCGATTTCATCTGGTTTCATTTCTAAAAACTTCTTCTGTGTATTACGGTCGAACGGCAATAGATTCCATGGAAACAATTATATCCCGCCTTTCAAGCAGACCATCTTCGATATGGATATTATATGCAGGCATCGGCCCAGCGGTTAAAGTCAAATTGTTCCCAATATATGAAGCTAAAAGTTGCAAAACAGTTTGCTTCTTTTTAGTATAGTGATAAGTAATCTAATGAGGATGAGGGGTACAGGTTGTGGAAAATAAAACGGCTTTGATTACCGGAGGTGCCACCGGTTTAGGAAGACGAACAGCACTGCAGCTTGCTGCCGAAGGTATAAACGTAATTATCAATTATCGGAACAGCAAAATAGAGGCTGAACAGCTAGCGGCGGAACTATCGGAAGTGTTCAACACAAAGAATATCTGTGTTCAGGGAGATATAACAAATTATGAAGATTGTGAAAAAATTGTTTCGCAGGCTTTGAAGGAATTCACTGCGATTGATATAGTCGTTCATAATGCAGGACCATATATTTCGGAAAGAAAGAAATTGGCCGATTATCAGATACATGAATGGACTTACTTAATTAATGGCAATTTAAACGCCGTTTTCTATTTATCAAATTTGCTGATACCTTCTATGAGGAAAAGGAAGTGGGGGAGGATCATTACAGTTGGTTTCGACAGGGTGGAGTCGGCTCCGGGGTGGATTTACAGATCTGCTTTTGCCGCAGCTAAGTCAGGACTGGCTTCATTGACAAAGACACTTGCGTTGGAAGAGGCGGATAACGGGATCACAGCCAATATGGTCTGTCCTGGTGACATCACTGGCGAGTGGAAAGAAAGAGCAATCAGCGAATCCTTGAATGCCAGGGACTCTTCTGTACCAGTAGGCAGACCTGGTACCGGGGAAGATATCTCAAGGGTTATCAGCTTTCTTGCGCATGATGATTCCGGTTTTATAACTGGAAGTATCATCCCTATTACAGGCGGCAAAGATGTGCTGGGGAAAGCTCTGCGTGAAAACCTTTAGAACGAACTATTAAAAACGCCAATCATGGCGTTTTTATTTTGATAGATTATTGGGTTATGGATGACCTTTTTGAAAAAAACCTTATTGAATAACGTAAAGCAGGTTGGGAAAGCTAATAACAATTAGCAGTCAAATCGAATTGAATTATCTAATAATTAATAGTATTTAGTTTAATTCTGCGGGGTGATGAAAATGGGAATAGGGTTTAACATGAATAGGATCAATCCAAATCAGACGCAGGTTTTCTTTGAGGATGGACGGTATGAAACATTGACAGATGCCGAACTCGAAGCATTCCTGTCAGAGGCTTCCTTATCGGAGCGGGAAGAAACAACGGGGCAGGATCTGCTTAATTAGAAAACGCCCTGTATTTTTCAGGGCGTTTTGAATATTTGTAAATTATGCCTCCAACAAATGGGCTGCTTCTTCTTCCTTGACACCAGACCTTTTTAGGTACAGTGTATATTGATCCTTAGGAATTTCATACAGATCGTAAATCTCTCCATTAGCATTTAACTGCTCATAAATGTGCTTGCGGGTTTCGTTTGCCTTTACAACATAAGGCAGCTTTTCTGCTGCTTTGATAGAGCGGATATTAACTTTCCTGATTCGCATGAAAATGGTCTCAATCCCAATATCATAAAATAATTCCTGGAAGAAAGCATCTTTAGCCAAGGTATTATATCCTTTGCCATGGAAAGGTTTCCCCAGCCAGGTGCCTAAAAAACCGGCTCCTTCCTGAATATCAAATAAATTTATCGTGCCGATTGGAGCTCCCCACTCGTCAAGTATGGTACGGGAGATTAATTCTCCTTGTTCTTCTGCTTCAATCGTGTGCTTTGTAATAAATACGAATTCTTCATATGAATGTGCCTTTTGGCGCACAAAAGGGAAGACCTCCGGATGCGCCATCAGCTCAAATAATTCGTGGCAATCATGTAGATCGCGTTTCTTGAGCATATTGTATCCCTCCACGCAGGGCAGTCCTATCTCGTGCGAATGTAACTACACGGCCACCCTCGAAATTTTTTGTAAGTTGCTAAAAAATTTCGGGGTGGGAATCGAACCCACTAGAACCAGGATACTGGTGGCGCACCATTTGCCTTCCCTAATCACTTTGCTTTATGAAATTATATTTCCAAAGAGTATAATACAGGATTATTTCAAAAAAGAAAATAGGTTTTTCACCCTTTTTTTCTGTGTTTTTTTGCCAAAAATCTACAACAATTTTCGACTAAATCTGATAAACCACTTTGCCATTGATCATTGTCCACATTGGCTTTGCGCTGAAGTGGAATGGATGTTGATTCCAAAGGACCAAATCAGCATCTTTTCCAGGCTCGATACTGCCGACACGGTCATCAACCCGCAGGTTCCTTGCTGGCAAAATCGTGATTCCTTCGAGTGCTTTTTGTTCAGATAATCCTTCCCTCACGGCGATGGCCGCACAAAGGTTTAAGTACTGGATTGGGGTGTATGGGTGATCAGTAGTAACAGATACCTCAACACCGTGGTCGGTCAGTTCCTGATAAGTTTTCCAGCTCTTATTCTTAAGTTCCACTTTCGAACGGCGGGTGAGTGTTGGACCTACTGAAACTTTTAAATTCAGGCCGGCCAGTTCTTCTGCAATCAAATGGCCTTCAGTACAATGCTCAATCCGTAAATCCAGATTGAATTCCTCAGCAAATCTGATCGCAGACATGATATCATCTGCTCTATGGGCATGGATCCTTACAGGAATTTCCCTGTGCAAAGCTTTAATGATCGGTTTAACTCTCAGGGATTCCGGATTTTCAGCATTCATCGCCTCGTAAAAAGCTTCCCTTAGCATTCCCATTATCCCCATACGAGTGATGGAATCTTTATTCCCCATACTGTGAATTCGTTTCGGGTTTTCACCCAGTGCAATTTTAAGTCCTGCTGTTTCTTGGATAATCATATTCTGAACGTTTTTTCCAGCAGTTTTAATGACAGAAGTCGTTCCGCCAATTACATTTGCACTCCCAGGCATAACATGTGCCGTGGTAATTCCATATTTAAGTGCATCGCCGAATGCAGGGTCGAGCGGGTAGACTCCGTCAATCGCCCGAACGTGGGGACTCATTGGCTCAATGGTTTCGTTGGCATCATTTCCGGCCCATCCTGTACCTTCATCATAAAGGCCGAGGTGAGTATGGACATCAATGAAGCCTGGAAGCAAAAAGTTGTTTTTACAATCAATAACCTCGCACCCAGGTTCAATCGTAATTTCAGATTGTATTTTCATTATTTTTCCTTCTTTTATGAGAACATCACAATTTGCCTTTGGCTCAGAGGTGATTGGCATTACATTTGCATTCTTAAGTAGTATCCTATTCATTTTCCATCCTATCCTGTCTTTATTTTGTTGCACCTTAGCTACACTGTGTTCCTACTAAAAGGAAAATCCTTAATTTTCATTATAATGAAAAAGTTCATCTTTAATGAAACTTTTTTACTGTTTTTCCGTAAAGTTAACTATAAGAGTATTGGAGGGGAAACAATGCCAAAAAATGATGAAAGACTTATTGCAGCAGGCATTTATATTATTAGCTTTTTTACTGCTTTTCTTGGACCGTTGATTATCTGGCTCGTTAAAAAGGACGATTCCAGCTATATCGATTACCACGGAAGGGAATATATGAACTTTTTTATTTCTTATACTGTATATGGAATTGTCAGCGGTATTCTTGTCATCTTGTTGATTGGGATCTTTATGTTGTGGGTCATCGGGATATTGGCCATGATATTCACCATTGTAGGTGCGATAAAAGCATATGAAGGTCAGGAATATCGAATACCATTCATTTTCAGGCTCTTGTAACAAATAAGATTTTAAATACAATATCCGGCATCTTGTATGTCGGATATTTTTTATGCTTTTTTCACTCGGTTGCTTCTTGCTTGTAATTAGAATTGACTTTGTAGAAATGTTTTATAAAAATCCGCTCCTGAAATTAAAATTCTTTGAACGAATTTTTACTTAAGCCGTCTTATGGATGTAAAACAAATAAGGAGGTTATCAAAATGGAATTATTCGCTGACATTAATTGGGCTTTAATTGCACCTATATTGTTCATTCAAGTTATTTTATTAGTTATTGCGGTGATTGATTTAATAAAAATCGAAAAAACAAACGGTCCGAAATGGGTTTGGGCAATCGTTATATTGATGGTTAACATTATTGGGCCTATCCTGTATTTCGTGATTGGAAGGAGAAATCAATAATGCCCTTAGTCACAGTAGAAAATTTGGAAAAAAGTTTTAAGGACTTGCGAGTGATTAAAGGGTTAAATTTCCAGTTGGAAAATGGTAAATGTGTTGCTTTGATTGGAGCCAATGGTGCAGGTAAAACGACTACACTCAAAATGCTCTCGGGGCTGCTTAGACCAACAAAAGGAAAAATATCTTTCGCAGGGGAAAAGCAGGGGGGTGACCATCGTCGGTTGATTGGTTATCTCCCGCAACATCCAGTATTTCATGATTGGATGACGGCAAGGGAATTTCTCGAGTATGTTGGAAAGCTATCAGGATTGCCTACAAAGAAAGCGAAGGAACGGTCAGCTGAGCTGCTGGAACTTGTGGGGATAGCGGATGCAAAAAACAGGAGAATCGGCAAGTTTTCCGGCGGAATGAAGCAGCGCCTCGGGATTGCCCAGGCGATTATCCACAGACCTAAACTAATCATGCTGGATGAGCCAGTTTCTGCTTTGGACCCTTTCGGCAGACGTGAAGTTCTTGAACTGCTGGAAAAGCTAAAGAAGGAAGCGACTGTATTATTCTCTACTCATATCCTAAATGATGCCGAAGAAGTTTGTGAAAGCATTTTGTTTCTGCACAATGGAGAAATTATTGAGTCTGGAACAATGGATGAATTCAGGGAGAAATATCACCAGTCAAAAATCGATCTTGTTTTTAGCCAAGAAGCCTCCAGCTTTTTAAAAACTCTTTCAAAACATCAACAAATCGATTCCATCCAAATGGAAGGCAATAAAGCAAGTATTTATACTGAAAATCTTAAAGCAGTTAAAGAGGTTATACTGACCCTGGCAGCCAAGGAGAACTGGCCGCTCAATAAATATGAAATTGGTTCAATCAGTCTTGAAGATGTTTTCATGAAGGTGGTGCAAAAATGAAGCAATGGTTCACGCTACTAAACAAAGAATTTCTGGAGATGGCAAGGAACTATAAATGGATTTGGATGCCGATCACCTTTATTTTGCTCGGAGTGATGGATCCTCTGACCACCTACTATTTGCCGGAAATCCTTAATTCTGTAGGCGGCCTTCCAGAAGGGGCCATATTTGAAATGCCCGAACCATCAGCCCAGGAAGTTTTTATCATGAGTTTGGGACAATACCAGATGATTGGAATATTGATCATCGCCCTCTCCATGATGGCAACAGTTGCGGGGGAGAGAAAGAGCGGTGTCGCACAGCTGATCCTCGTAAAACCAGTTTCCTATTTCTCTTATATCACTTCTAAATGGGCAGCTGCACTTATATTAATCGTCGTTTCATTGTTCCTTGGAATGTTAGCAAGCTGGTATTATACAGGCGTTCTGTTTGAGTTTATTCCATTTGGCACTTTCATGGAATCGTTCGGTCTATATTCATTATGGCTCATATTGGTATTGTCCTTCGTAATCCTTTGCAGTGCAATGTTCATGCAGCCAGTCGCAGCCGGTATGGTAGCGCTTGTTACGGTCTTTATTTCTACGATAATAGGAGGTTCCTTCCAGCACCTCCTCGAATGGAGTCCTACACAGCTCCTTCCCTATGTTTCTGAAAGGTTGATTACCGAAAAGTGGCCAGAGCATGTTTGGCCAGCGACAGGTATAACTTTAACAATGACCGTTTTGTTTGTATTATTGGCAATATATATATTTAAAAGAAAAGAGCTTGCAGATTAAGATCTGGTCATAGACCGGGTCTTATTTTTTTGCTAGGAAGGAAGAACTGTTTTTACTATAAATTTGTCGAAATATTTAGATAAATAAAGTGTCAAAATGGTTCTTTTAACATATTTCAACAGGATATTATTTTAAAGGCATACTTACGAATAATAAAATTTACCTAATTTTATGGATAAATACTGGATTTAGATGTCGAAATCATTATATTGCTAAAGTTTGATTTTTAAATATAATGAAAATTAAGAAAAAAGGAGGGGTAATATGTCGACAAGAAAAAAACTTTATGCAGGAACACTCGCTGTCCTTTTGGGAGCGGCTACCATCTTTAATGCAGGCGTAACAAAAGGGGAAGCAGAATCAAATACTGAAAATACATACCTGGTCATTTTTAAAGACCAGCAGGGACTACCAGCAGGTTATGCGGAAGCAATCAAAAAAGCTGGCGGTCAAGTGGAAGATAAATTGGACAAGCTAGGTGCGGTAGAGGTTACTTCTAAAAATTCCAACTTCTTGAATGAAGTGAAGAAGTCATCTATTGTTTTAGAAGCTGGTATCGAAAATACTGTTTATCCTGAACAAACGATTGATGGAGAGACAGTAGAAGTGGAAGACCTTACTGAAGGTGCAGACTTTTATAACCAGTACATGTGGGATATTAAACAAGTGACAAATAACGGTGAATCATGGAACCTGCCAGGGGGAACGGGATTGTCAGTAGATGGTGAAGATATCGTTGTCGGTGTCATAGATACTGGAATCGACTATAATCACCCAGATATAAAAAATAATTACGCTGGTGGAAAATCATTTGTTCCTGGCTATAGTGACCCAATTGATCAAAATAGCCATGGTACACACGTTGCGGGATCAATTGCGGCAAAAGGTGAAGCTCTTGGAGTGGGACCAGACCTTAAGGTAGCATCATACCGGGTATTTGGACCAACTGGAGGTGCAGCCACTTCGCATATTGCCGAAGCTTTAATGACAGCCGCAGATGATAATGTTGATGTAGTAAACATGTCACTAGGTGGTTATGACTGGTTCCAGGATCCTGCATATGCCACGAAAGACATTGTAGCAGATGTTCAATTATTCAATCGTGCGATCCAGTACGCAATCAAGAAGGGTGTAACGGTTGTCGGATCAGCAGGGAACAACGCAGTGGACCTTAGCAGTCCTGGGAAATTGTCAGGCGATGACACAGGTGCTACACACAGAAGTCCTAGCAGCCAGACGATGATCAGAGTTTCCGCTGGCGGAGCTTTAAAGAATCTTGCATTCTACTCCAACTATGGCGTTGGTAAAATCGATGTAATGGCTCCTGGCGGCGACCTTGGACCGAACTATGATCCTGTTACTCGTACAGGAAGAGATAACAGTTACCTTGCTTATAGCACTGTACCTGTACTAGATCCAGATACAAAGGAAGTTATTGGTCATGGTTACGGCGGTAAAGGCGGTACCTCAATGGCAGCACCAAAAACTGCAGCTCTTGCAGGTGTAGTAATCGCCAAGCACGGCAAGGACAAATTGACTCCAGCACAAGTCAAAGCAATCATCCAAAACTCTGCAGAAGATCTATTCAAACCTGGTTATGATGATCAAACCGGCTACGGTCTGATCAATGCAGTAAATGCATTGAAATTAAAATAATCTATTGTAAAACCGGACGGGTGCTCCTGTCCGGTTTTTTATGTTGAAAAAGATAGAATGATTGGGCTGTTTGATTAATAGACTTAGAGTGACGAAGTAGATTTTCCTCAAGGAGATAATAGATATGAGTATTCGGCAATATTACCAGCAGACAGCCTATATTAGTTTAAACGCTTCTATTATATCAGCAGGCCTTCTTACGATGATTATGGCGGCAAGCCTGCTGTTTTCCTGGAATATACCTTTGTTCCTGGTGGCAGTGCCATTCTTGTTTTTAGTATTCCTCCACTACAATCAATTTATTTTATATAAAAACAAATCAGAAGAGAGCGCGGAGGCATTTCATCGATATGATGATAAACAATTCTTAAAGCAAAACCACCTGCTTATTGCTTTTGCTCCAGCGCCTGCAGTAAGACTACTCTTTTTTACTCCTGACGGAATGCTGGCTGGCGAATTAAGAGAACAAAGGACTAGAAACTACCGCTGGTTTATCCCTTATTTTTTAGATAAAAGAATAAAAAAACAAATTGGAATATATGACTCAAAAGGAAATCTGCAAGGAAGATTGAAACAGGAGCGATATAGATTTAAAATACTGAATGAGCAAAATGATATAATTGGTATATTTTTAGAGAAAAAGAAAGAAAAAGATACAATTGGCTCAGCTGTCTTAGGTGGTGGAAGAAAGTTAAAAATAGATAAGATCCCAGGCTCCATTCGTGATTTTAAACTTGTCCGAGAAGACGGCTATACGACCGCGACGCTGCGAAAAGGCTGGATGCCATTGGAGTGGACAAGGTTTTTTAAAGAAGCCAATACTCCTGTGCTAACATTCGACTATACAATGGGAAAGGCAGAACGGATGGCTGTATTTGCTGCTCTTGCCAGCCTCTATATGTATTACGATCATTAATTTGAAAATTGTTCCATTTTCGAAAGTTTCGTTTATCTTCGATTCGAAGAGGTTAACAAATAATAGAAACTAGAAGGAGGTTGGGACATGGTAAACCAACAATATCAGGATTGCATCCAGGCGTGCATAGAATGTATTGAAGCTTGTAATGTTTGTTTTGATTCCTGTTTAAAAGAAGAGAATGTGAAAATGATGGCAGAATGCATCAGAATGGACAGGGAATGTGCTGAAATCTGCGGCATGGCAGTAACGGCGATGCAGACAAACAGCCACTTTGTGAACCAGATTTGTGGTTTGTGTGCGGAAATTTGTGAAGCCTGCGGCAATGAATGCAAAAAGCATGACCATGAACATTGCAAAAAATGTGCTGAAGCATGCTTTAAATGCGCAGAAGAATGCAGAAAGATGGCATCTTAATAACAGGAGAACCAGCAAACCAAAAGCTGGTTCTTTTTTATGTGAAATGGGTAAAAGCAGAAGCCGTGCATTACCCGAAAATCGCCTGAACAAGGAAAAAGGGTAAAAGCAGAAATCGTAAAAAATAACACAAATTTTACCCCTTATTACCTTCAATATTGAACAATTCCATTATTTATGGCATCTTGTAATATAACGAAGTGTTTTGGGGGCGTTACAATGAAAATTGATTTGATTAAATGTCATGGTTCAAATAATGACTTTCTATTGATAGATGAAACTGACCGGAATTATAAATTTGATGATTTTAAAAGGCGTGATCTCGCATTGGCGCTCTGTGACAGGGAATCATCACTGGGTGCAGATGGAATCTTGTTCATCCGTCCAAGCAGGGTTGCAGATGCCCAATATCGGATTTTTAACTCTGATGGTACAGAAGCATCCATGTGCGGCAATGGACTTCGCTGTGCAGGCCGCTATGTATGCGAGAAGCTTGGCGTCGTGGAAGCCGTGATTGAAACGATGAAAGCCAACCTCAGGGTGAAGAAGCATGAAGAGATTTTCATTGATATTCCAACCTACCAGGTGGAAATCTCGCCAGTAACATTTGATTTGAAGGATTTGCCGTTAAATCTTGACCAGGAGACACTGATTCAGGAGGAGATCCCGCAGTTGGCTGAGGAATTGACGTTTACAGCACTCTCGGTACCTAATCCTCATTTGACGGCTGTAGTCAGCAAAGAGCAATTGGAATCCGATTTGCAGACCAGGTTGAGTGAGAAGGTAAATAATCCTAATGATTTATTTCCTGACGGAGTCAATGTCAGCTTTATCAGGCTCCTTGAAAAAGGGAGTATCTATGTGAGAACCTATGAGCGAGGAGTAGGCTATACGAATGCTTGTGGAACAGCTATGTCAGCATCCACACTCGTCACATGCCTGATGGGGGAGAATGAATTTGACCAGCCAATAAATGTGTACAATAATGGCGGGATGGTTCAATGCGCTGTCCATAAAGAAGATGAGACATATACAATCGATTTGATCGGTAATGCTACTTTTGTCTATTCAGCACAAATTGAGGTTGATTTTACAAAAGAGGGGATACTTGCGGAAATACTTGAACAGGAAGATTTCAACGAAGATACCCTCTACAGCAGGCTGCAAGAGCATGCTAAAAAGTATCTAAACCAATTTTAAACGAAAAAAATCCTGAGGAACTTCCTCAGGATTTTTTTGCCTTCAAGACTTTCAACACCGGTTTGAAATTCTGATCTTCTTTTGCTGTAAAGTATGTCCTGAACGGACATCCTAACTTCTTCACGCGCTGGATGATTGATCCTAGATGAAAATCCTCAATATTTAACTTATCGTTCACTTCCTCCCAGAATAGCGGAGTGGCTACACCTGCATGTGATTTGCCGCGAGCGGAATATGGACTGACAATCGTCTTGCCTTCAGCATGCTGGATGTAATCTACATATAGTCGGTCGCCCCTGTTTTTCTTCAACCGCTCAATCGTGAACGATTTTGGGTCTTTTGAAACAAGATAGTTCGCGATAAATGAGGTGAACAACTTGGTATCATCATAGCTATAAGTATTATCCGGGAGCGGGATGTACACCTGCAGTCCTTTGTTTCCGGACGTTTTTATAAAGCTGATCAGTTTCAATTCATCCAAAACCTCTTTAATATAAAGAGCAGCTTTAATCGCCAAATGGAAATGATCCCTTGAAGGGGGATCAAGGTCAAAGACGATTTCATCAGGCCCTTTGCTGTTGATCGTTTGGAAGGGAATATGAAACTCAATGGCGATTTGATTCCCGAGCCAAAGCAAGGTTTTCATGTTATTGCAGACAATATACTCAATGCCTTCAGATTTCGAAGTTTCGACGAAGTCTGGTGCATAATCAGGAACGTTTTTTTGGTAAAAGGCTTCGCCAAGCATGCCGTGAGGATACCGGATCACTGTTAATAAGCGGTCTTCCAGAAATGGAAGCATATAGGGAGAAATCTCCCTTAAGTAATGAATGTAATCAACCTTTTGGATAGGCGGCTCTTCCCAAATCGGCTTGTCCGGATGAGTAATACCAATATCCGGCGGCAGATTCTTCTGCTGGAAAACGAATTTCTCATACGTACATGAATCTGGACTTAAATCGAACCGGAATTGATGGAAATGAGGCTCACGAAGCTGGTCTTCATAAATTTCCAGGTATTTCACATCAAGGCATATTCCGGGTTCCACATAAATGAATTGATCGTTTTCGTCACTTTTATTTTGCTTGATAATCTGATGCAGAGCATTTTTTTCTTCTGGCTTAAAGCCGAAGATGACAAGGCCAATTTGGTGAATTTTTGAGTCTTTATAAACGGAGATATAAAAGTATCCATTGGATTTCTCATATGCCGTCACAAAGCAGGAGACATACTTCCAGTTTTTTGTCTTGATCCATGCTTCCGTCCGTTTGCCTTCCTCCCATTTGCTATTGTATTGTTTGGCGATTATACCCTCACCATCGTAGATGACGACGTTTTCCCATAAGCCTTTCAAATCCGTTTCACTTGGGACAAGTTGTACCAAGTCCGGGTTTTGGTGGTTGGGAGAGAGTGGAAGACCAATCTCGGAAAACAGGGATTGAAGTTTTGTACGCCTGTCTTTGTAACTTTCAGATGCTATACTTTTTCCTTCTATCCTCAAAAGATCGAACACCATCAGCCTGCAGGGATTCCTATTTGCTTCTGCTTTTATTTTTCCCTGAGACCTCATTCTTCCCCTGATTTGAATAGTTCCAAAATTTGACTTATATGGATTCTCTAAGTAAACGAGCTCAGCGTCAAATGTAAGAGGAAGATATGGCTGGAACTTTTCCATATTGGCAGCCAGGAACTCCGATAATTCCGGAAACAGCGGAAGCAGCGGTTTCCCATTCCGGCTTGTCAGTTCAATTTCCTGATCCCAAGTCAACAGTGCTCGAAAGCCATCAAATTTAATCTCATAACGCCATTCATCCCCTTGTGGCGTTTCGAACGCAAGTGTAGGGAGCATTGGTTTCAGCATTTTCCCCATCCTTTCACCAGTCGTATTTAATATTGTTCCTGTTTAAGCTCAAACTAGTACGCTGGCAAATGTTTTAATGCATGATAAATCCATTCTTAAGCACATTAGTAATAAAACGATAAGGTGGAGAACGTAATGCATACAATTTGGAAAGGGAGCATCAGCTTTGGGCTCGTCAATATCCCAATCAAACTTCATGCCGCGACTGAGGATAGAGACATCAAACTGCGTACCCTTCATAAAGAGTGCCATTCACCAATTAAATATGAGAAAACATGTCCTGTGTGTGATGTTGAAGTGAAAAACGAAGACATCGTTAAGGCTTATGAGTATACGAAAGGAAAGTTTGTCGTCCTTGAAGATGAAGACCTTGAAGCATTGAGGAAGGAAAACGAAGATAAAGCCGTGGAAATTATCGATTTTGTAAAAATTAATGAAATCGATCCAATTTACTTTCAGCGGAGCTATTTTATGTCCCCGAACGAGGGTGGCGGCAAAGCATATTCTCTTCTCAGGAAGGCTCTGGAGGAATCGCAGAAGGTTGGTATTGCCAAAATAATCATAAGGGCAAAAGAGCAACTCGCAGTAGTTAGAGTCTATAATAATACACTCGTAATGGAAACCATTCATTTCCCCGATGAGGTAAGAAATGCTGTAGATGTGCCGAATGTACCGGAAGAAGATAAAGTAACGGAAAAGGAACTGGACACTGCCATCATGCTCATCGATCAGTTGACAACGGAGTTTGAACCAGAAAAATACAAGGATGATTATCGTACCGCTTTATTGGAGCTGATTGAAGCAAAGCGTACAGGTAAGGAGCTTGTCACTCCTACAGAAAAAGAGCCTGTTTCCAATGTTACAGATCTTATGGCCGCACTTCAGGCCTCCATTGACCGTACCAAACCAGAAAAGAAGAAAGAGACTGCAACAGCAGCAAAGAAGAAAAAAACAGCTGCGAAACCAAAGGCAAAGGAAAAGAAACAAGCATAAAGAAAACACCTATATGACCCAACCGGCCCCAATATTGTGGCCGGTTTTTTAATTTCCGCATTAGACTTTAAAGGAAATTCACAAATCAAAGAAGAATTAGTCAGTATAGAAAAGGGGGATTTTTTAATGAGGAGAGTTCTTGTGCTTGGAGGGACCCAGTATTTTGGGAAAAAGCTGGTCCAAAAGCTGATAGAAATTGGCGATGAAGTAACGATAGCCACAAGAGGAAGTAAAAGTGATCACTTTGGTGCAAATGTAAAGCGGCTGGTGATTGATCGCGAAAAGAAAGAGACGATGGCAGCAGCCTTCGAAGATAAAGAATGGGACCTGGTGTACGACCAATCCTGTTTTTCGCCAATTGAGGCCAAGGATACAGCAGAGGCATTGAAAGGGAAAGTGCGTCGCTATATATTTACTTCTACTCAGGCAGTGTATGAGTTTGGTACGCTGCATGAAGAAGCAAATTTTGACCCTTATACATACCAAGTAACATACAAAAGCAGAAAAGAGTATCCAGGGTATGAAGGATACAAAGAGGCCAAAAGAGCCTCTGAAGCGGTATTTCACCAGCTTGGTTATTTTGATGTGGTTTCCGTCCGATTCCCGATTGTTGTCTCTGAAGATGATTACACAGAGCGCTTAAAATTTCATGTTGATAAAATACTTGCCGACCAGCCAATAGGCATACCAAACCCTGAATTGCGGTACAGCTTCATACATGCTGATGAAGCGGCACACTTTCTTCTGGGAATTGGAAATTCAACCTTTGAAGGTCCAATCAATCCTGGATCGGCAGGAGATATTAGTTTGCGTGAATTGGTCGATAAAATCGCTTTGCTGGCCAATAAAGAAGCTGTTGTGGAGAACAGCAACACAAGCGGTACTGTCTCACCTTATGCATTACCCGGTTCCTGGTCGATCGACACTTCCCTTGCAGAAGGGCTTGGCTATAAATTCACCGATTTGAATCATATGCTGGATCAATTGATTAAGTATTATATGCAATAACATGACTAAAAGAAAAACCAGGTGCTGATATCTCTGCACCTGGTTTTTCTTCATTCTGCTTTTACAGTAATTTGCATAATCGCATTGTAGCCATAGCCTTTCTTGTTCCAGATAGCCTCTGCAGGCTGCGTTTTACCTTCGTTGTCTGTTGCTCTGACGGAAATATGATATTCATTACCAGATTTAAACTCCATAGGGTAACTCCATGACACAGTTTGATGTTCTTTAGGAATTTTCTTCAATTTGGCTTGCTCCCAGCTATCTCCTTTATCAAAGCTTATTTCTACCTTCGAGACGACACCAGAACCTGTCCATGCGATTCCTTTAATTTCGTGAGTACCACTTTTAACAAGCTGTTTATCTTGTGGCTGCTGGATAGTCGAATTCACATGATTTGTAGTCACTTGCTCAGATGTACCATTTTTATAATAATAAACATAATCATTAGTCTGGAAAGGACCTGTGAATTTGTCTTTAATAAGAATGATCTCATTAAGCCATTTTACAGAAGCCATCCCGTACCATCCTGGAACTATCAGCCGGAAAGGGAAACCATGTTTTTGGGAGAGTGGTTTTCCATTATACTCATAAGCAATCAGCACATCAGTATGAAGTGCCTTGGCAATTGGCAAACTTCTTTCATAGTGGATAAGCTGACTGCTCTTAACACCCACGTCTCTTCCTCTAAAAACGACTTCATTCACGCCTGCTTTGATTCCGGTGTACTCAAGCAAATTCTTAAGAGGTACCCCCTTCCAAACTCCCTCACTCATCGCTCCGTTTTCCCACTGCTCTCCAAAGACTTTTTCCTCGAAATATGCTCTTTTATTACCTGAACACTCAATTAACACCCTTTTGGATTTGGAAGGCAGTTTTAGGAGATCAGAGTAATTGATGAGTAAAGCATAATGAACCGAGCCGGAAATTTTCAGTGTGAATGACTCTGGTGTTAAAATCGGGTAAGGAAAATGATTCCTGCGGTAAAATATTGAGTCAGCAACCGGTTCGATAAATGAAATAAAATGTATAGGGGTTTCCTGGTTTTCTGGGTTAAGACTTCTGGTTGTTAAGTGTGGACGTACCTTTCCGAACTGGTAATACATACTCATTCCTCCTCAATGTTAATTTATTTTTGGGACATTTATGGAAGAACCTGATGTGGAAGGGAAATAATAAAAGGTTTTTGGTGATGGCTGTCAAATAATATTAAGAACAGATTCACTCGCGGTGAAAGAACAATAAGTTTTAACAGGGGGCAGGCAGATGGAAAAGAAAAGCAAATGGAAACTTATGATTTTACCTGCAAGTCTGTTTTTGCTGGCTTTTGGTCTATATGCTGGCTATTCAATGTGGGAGACAGGTAATCTTCAAGAAGTCAGGGGTAAAAGTAGTTCAAGCAATCTTAAGAACGGAGGTCAGACTGTCGCTGTATTCCAGGAAGAGTCTGAACAAGAAAACTACTCAACAGTTGGCAGCTTCATTCGTGAATTTCATACTAAATATAATGATACTCTCGGTTGGGGCGGAATAGAATCTGTTGATTGGGAGGAGCAGAGGGAGATCGCTTCTGAAATCCTATCTGTCCTGGTAACAGTCGAAACAGACAATACTGCGCTCCAAGCCGATTTTGATACCATTTTAACTTACTCCAAGACCATTGAAGATGGAAAAAAAGATAAGAAGATATTACTTCAGCTTCACCGATATTTTCATGACCTTGATATTGAGTTCAACAGTTATAATAGGACGAGTGATTATTTTAATGTGACAAAATATAAAGACCCTGAGAATGGTTAATCCATTCCCACCAGGGTAACATAACAGAGAACAGCAGGCGAAGGGAGTGGGGTCAGCCATGAAAATCGTGGTCATTTCTGACACTCATATGCCGAAGAAGGCAAAGAAGTTGCCTGAGAGGCTGCTCCTTGATTTGGAAGATTGTGATTACATAATTCATGCTGGTGATTGGCAGAGCGAGGAGCTATATAATCAGCTTAAACAGTATGGACCCGTTATTGGAGTTAGCGGAAATGTAGATGGTCCTGAACTCAAAAGTCTGCTCAAAACGAAAGAATTATTCAGAGCGGGCGATTTTCATATAGGGATTGTCCATGGACACGGCACCGGAAAAACTACCGAAAAAAGGGCAATAGAAACCTTCGAGGCTGACGAGGTTGATTGCATCGTTTTTGGTCATTCGCATATTCCTGTCCTAAAGGAAATCAGTGGCGTAATAGTTTTTAATCCCGGCTCACCGACTGATAAAAGAAGACAGCAGGAATTCTCTTATGGTATCCTGACAGTCGGAGAAGAAATCAGGGCAGAGCATATCTTTTTCAAAGATAAGAATTGAATCAACATATGCAAATTAATGACAGGAGTGTTATACAATAATGAAAACCTTTGAAGTGAAATTTCACGCAGAAGACCAGGTGGAAACGATGAAGGTCCAGAAACTAAGCAGTGAGGATTATGACCAAGTTACTGAAGGCGGCACACGTCATTTGTTTGATTTAGATACGAATATAGGTTTTTTTGTCTTTTTTGATGCAGAAGATAAGGACGGCAAAGAATATTATTTGATGCTTCAATATGAGGACCAGAGCGAAGAGCCTTCGAATTGCTACGGATTCGGACTGAAGGATTTCTATGAATTTTCTGCTTTATATTTGAATGATCTGGAATTTACTGAAGAACTTAACGAAGAAGAAGGTGAACTTGGTCCTGTTCAACACCTTGCCCATCTCCTTTATCATATCGTTGAGGAAGGTAAGACAATAGAAGTATCAAATTAAAAAAGAGCATTTCTGCTCTTTTTTAATTTGTATCCTCATCCGTTTCATCCTCGGCAGGCAAGTTTTCCTCACAATAGTTCTTTACTTGTACCGCTTCATCATCTTCGAGTTCAAAATCGAGAACCTTTTCCGTTTCCTGTTCAATGAAGTAGCTTTGCAGAATCCGTCTTTCATCCCCGTTTACTAGGAATAGTACCTTTAAAAGCAAGCCTTTGTCAGTAAAGAGCTCGTCCTCTTCATCTACCTCGATATTTAAAAAATATTCAAATCTGTTCCCTGTAAGAAGTCCGAATGGATCTTCAAGAAGTTCGACAGTATGTCCAGTAATATTCATGAATGCTCATCCTTTTAATTTTGTCACCTCTATTATATATCGAAAACATCAAAAACAATCAAGAAATTCGCCGCCAAGAGAAAGAATGCAGGATAGAGAGCAGCTTTCAGGACTAATTGAAAACGGGAGGGCAGTATGCAGAAATTGAAATCGGGAACATATCCGTGGTTTATGAGCCTCGTTTCCGCTCTTTTTCAATAACGGGGAACATATATGGCTTTTATGTGCTCCGTTATCCGCTTTTAACCAAAAATCGGGAACATATCCGTGGTTTATGAGCCTCGTTCCGA
>NZ_BASE01000139.1 GCF_000813125.1 Mesobacillus selenatarsenatis SF-1 | reverse complement strand
CCAAAGCTGTCAAGAAAACGGGTTTATTATGACAGGTTTGAGGTTGTAGAGCATAAAGCTGTCAAGAAAGAGCGGTTATAATGACAGGTTTCAAGGTTTAGGGCCCAAAGCTGTCAAGAAAACGCG
>NZ_BASE01000140.1 GCF_000813125.1 Mesobacillus selenatarsenatis SF-1 | reverse complement strand
TTTGAAAAAGGAAAAACCTATAACGTAACGTTTGATGCACGAGCAAATGACGCTCGTAAAGTCAATGTGAACATCGGAAAAGAACTGACCGAAGATCCTTGGTTCATTCCATATGCACCAACGCAAACATTTGATTTAACAAACGAAATGCAAACCTTTACCTATTCATTTGAAATGACCGAAGATACATTCAACGATGGAAAAATTGTCTTTGAGCTAGGCAACATTCAAGA
>NZ_BASE01000141.1 GCF_000813125.1 Mesobacillus selenatarsenatis SF-1 | reverse complement strand
CAATAACAGCGGATTCTTGACAACTTTACCCTCTTTGCCCTCAAACCTGTCACAATAACGTTGGTTTCTTGACAGCTTTGACCTCTTAATCTTGAAACCTGTCA
>NZ_BASE01000142.1 GCF_000813125.1 Mesobacillus selenatarsenatis SF-1 | reverse complement strand
ATTCCCTCATGTGAGGGAATGGATTATCCGGTATTAGCTCCGGTTTCCCGAAGTTATCCCAGTCTTACAGGCAGGTTGCCCACGTGTTACTCACCCGTCCGCCGCTGATCTTCAAAAGCAAGCTAATGAAGATCCGCTCGACTTGCATGTATTAGGCACGCCGCCAGCGTTCGTCCTGAGCCAGGATCAAACTCTCCAATAAAGAGTATGAGTTAAGCTCATAATTTAAAACGTTGGCTAGTGA
>NZ_BASE01000143.1 GCF_000813125.1 Mesobacillus selenatarsenatis SF-1 | reverse complement strand
GGTGCGACTTCGGACAAGATCTTGGGATGGAACCAGAGTTTTGTCCGAACATGGTGCGACTTCGGACAAGATCTTGGGATGGAACCAGAGTTTTGTCCGAACATGGTGCGACTTCGGACAAAA
>NZ_BASE01000144.1 GCF_000813125.1 Mesobacillus selenatarsenatis SF-1 | reverse complement strand
GTTTCTGCTTTTCCTCGCCTAACCGGGAACATTTCTCTTCTTCATGTGCCCCGTTTCTGCTCTTCCTCCCCTAACCGGGAACATTTCACTCCTTTATGTGCCCCGTTTCTACTCTTCCTCGCCTAACCGGGAACATTTCTCTTCTTCATGTGCCCCGTTTCTGCTCTTTCTCCCCTAACCGGGAACATTTCATTTCTTTATGTGCCC
>NZ_BASE01000145.1 GCF_000813125.1 Mesobacillus selenatarsenatis SF-1 | reverse complement strand
TACCTTGAAACCTGTCACAATAACTACGGTTTCTTGACAGCTTTGGGCTCTGCCCCTTGAAAGCTGTCACAATAACCACGGTTTCTTGACAGCTTTGGGCTATGTATCTTGAAACCTGTCACAATAACCACGGTTTCTTGACAGCTTTGGGCTCTGCCCCTTGAAACCTGTCACAATAACC